>JAFAYQ010000006.1 GCA_019240215.1 Actinomycetota bacterium
GTCGTACTGCCAGCTGTGGAACGTCTTCCCGTAGGTCGTGACCAGGTCCTCGAAGTAGGCGTGCTCGGCCAGCTCAGGGATACCGGGCGCGACCAGCACGCCCGACTTCACCTCGTAGTGGTGGCTGTGCCAGAGCCGCTTCTCCTCGTCGGGCAGAGCGCGGAACCGTTCCTCGCTGACGATGTACTCGATCCCGATCAGCCGCGCGTCGGCCGCGTTGCGGTCGAAGATCACACACTGGTGCAGGTCGTGGCGCAGGTGGATGCAGAAATGGGACGCCTCCACCTGGCGGCCCATGTCGTCGGCGTACATATGGAAGCCGTTGAGATAGGTGCTCATCGCGTCCACCGGATGCTTCGGCTGGATGGCACCGGACGCCAGGTCGAGCACCCGGTGCTTGAGCGGGTGGCCCTGGCCGACCTTGGCCTGGGTGACGAGCTTGCGGCCGAACATGACCCCGGCCGCGGCCAGCGCTCCGGTGGCGGCCCCGATACCGATCGACTTGGCAACCATGGCGCGCGCCTACCCCGGTCCAGTGGCCCGAACCACGGTTTGAAGTCAGCTCCGCGCGGCAGTTCCCAGCCATGAAGAGGTTGCGGGGCGCGGTGATGGCCTTTCTGGCGCTGAAGCTCGGGGTGCTGGCCGTCAACGTGCTGCGGTTTCCGGTGCTGGGCCGCGGGCGTCATCGGCCAGTGGCCGACGGCGGGCGGCCGGCGGTTTCGCTGCTGGTACCGATGCGGAACGAGGCGGGCCGGCTGGCCGGGTCGGTGCCCGGGCTGCTGGCCCAGCGGGTGGACGAGGTCATCCTGCTCGACGACGAATCCACCGACGGCACCAGGGCGCTGGCCACGTCACTGGTGGCGGGACACCCGCACGCGCGGGTCGAGGACGGCGCCCCCGCCCCGCCCGGGTGGGTCGGCAAGAGCTGGGCCTGCCATCAGCTGGCGGCCCGGGCGGCCGGGTCGCGGCTGGTGTTCTGCGACGCCGACGTGCTGCTGGCCGACGGGGCGGTCGAGACCGTGGTGGCGGAGATGCAGGCTCAGCGGGCCGACGTCTTCTCGGTGTTCTGCCGGCAGGTCACCGGCTCGCTGGGCGAGCATCTCATCACCCCGCTGATCGACGACGTGCTGCTCTGCTTCCTGCCGTTCGGGCTGCTGGCGGCCGACGTCCCGGCGGCCGCGACGGCCAGCGGAGCGCTGCTGGCGTTCACCCGGCCGGCCTACGACCGGCTCGGCGGTTTCGCGGCCGTCCGCGGCGAGATCGTCGAGGACGTGGCGATCGCCCGGCGGACGCGCCGGGCCGGGCTCAAGCTGGGGCTCGCGCTCGGCGGCGGGCTGGCGGCGACCCGGATGTACGACGGCTACGGGCAGGTGGTGGCCGGGCTGGCGCGCGGTTTGCGGCCGGTGGCCGGCGGGCGGACCCGCCTGGTGCTCGGGGCAGGCTGGCATCTGGTGGCCTACACGCTGCCCTGGGTCCTGGTCTGGCGGCGGCGAGGGTGGCTGGTCCCGCTGGTGCTGGGCGTGACCGAACGGGCCCTGGTCGAGATCAAGACCGAACGGCGGGCGGTCGGGCAGGCGTTGCTGACGCCGCTGTCACCGCTGGCGGCGGCGCCGATCGTGGCCCGCGCCCTGCGCGGGAACCAGCGCTGGAAGGGCCGGTCCTACCCGTGACGCTGCCGAGACCGCGGACCGCCTGGGGCGTCGGCCACGTCAGCCGCTGGGGCTGTGACCCGCTCGACCTGATCGAAGAAGGCGCCCGGCTGGGACCGGTGTTCGGGCTGCGGCTGTGGCGGCCGGCCGTGCTCGGCTACTCGCCCGCCTGGAACCGGTTCGTGCTCAGCGACATCAAGACGTTCCGCAGCAAGGGCAGCATGAGCGACCTGTCCCCCTACCTGAACGGCGGCGTCGTCCAGCTGGACCCGCCCGAGCACCGGCGACGCCGCCAGCAGCTCAATCCGGCCTTCGCCCACGGCAACATCCGGGCTCTGACCAGCCAGATCGCCGACGTGGTGACCCGCTGCCTGCCGTCGGGACCGTTCGACGCGGTGGCCTGGTCGGCCGCCCTGATGCGGGAGATCCTCGCGGTCACGCTGCTCGGCGGCCAGGTCGGGCCGGGGCTGCTGGCCGACTTCCTCGACCCCCTGGACCGGGCGCTGCCGGTCCCGTTCCTGCGACGGCCGGTGCTGTTCCACCGGATGAACGCGGCCGTGCGGGACTGCATCGACCAGGCCCCGGCCGGAACGCTGACGGCCGCCTTCCGTGACCTGCCCAACGGGCCGGAAGAACTGCGGATCGCGGTCAGCGCCGGCTACGACACCACCGCGCACACTTTGGCCTGGCTGCTCGGGCATGTCGCCCAGCAACCGGAACTGCTGGCCACCGAGCCCCGCGCGGCCGTGATCAACGAGGTGCTGCGGCTGTATCCGGCGGGCTGGGTCGGCAGCCGGCGCTGTACGGCCGACGCCGAGTTCGAGGGGCTCCGCATCCGGCGCGGAACCCTGGTGCTGTACAGCCCCTACCTCACCCACCGCGATCCGCGGCTGTGGGCCGATCCGCTGGCGTTCCGGCCCGGGCGGTTCAGTGACGGCGCCGCCGCCTGGAGCTTCATCCCGTTCGCGGCCGGTGAGCGTACCTGCCTGGGGCGGTCGTTCGCGCAACTGGTGCTGGGCACGGTGCTGGACGTGCTGGCGGGCGCCGACCTGCGTTTCGTCGGCGGCACCATGCGGCCCCGGGCCGGCATCACCCTCCGCCCGGCCGGTCCGCTGCGGCTGGAGCTGAACCGGTGACCGGGTGGTGGCGGCCGCTGGTGGCCAGCTCCGCGGTGGTGACGGCGGACGCGGCCATCCATCAGGGATTTCGGGTCCCGGCCGCCGCGTCCCTCCGGCGCAGGCTGTCCCCGCGCCTGGCCGGTCACGGCGATCCGGGACACGTGGCGCTCACCTTTGACGACGGGCCCGATCCGGCCGGCACCCCGGCCATCCTCAGCGTGCTCGCGGAGTGGGACCTGCACGCGACGTTCTTCATGCTCGGTTCGATGGCACTGGTGGCGCCGGGGCTGGCCCGTGAGGTGTCGGCGGCCGGACACCAGATCGCGGTGCACGGATGGGTGCACCGGGTGATGGCCGTCGACCGTCCCGGGGTCGTCTACGGCGACCTGGCCCGGGCCCGCGACACGGTGGCCGCGATCACCGGTCAGGTACCCGGCTGGTTCCGGCCACCGTACGGGATCTTGACCAGCGGTGCGCAGAACGCGGCCCGGCGGCTGGGGCTCCGGCCGCTGCTGTGGACGTCCTCCGGCCACGAGTGGGACCGAGGCGCCACGGCGGCGTCCGTACTCACCTCGCTGCTGCGCACGCTGGACGGCGGGGGCACCGTCCTGCTGCACGACTCCGACCGCCAGGCCCGGCCCGGCAGCGCACGCGCGGCCCGGTCGGCCCTACCGGGCCTGCTGGCGGAGTGCCGCCACCGCGGGCTGACCGTGGGGACAGTCGAGGAGCACGGCCTGTGACCGGCGAACGCACCGATAACCGGCCCACGCCGGAGGCGATGACCAGGATCGTGCTACGCCCGCTGGCCAGCAGCCTGCCGCTCGGGTTCTTCGCGTTCGGCACCGGATCGATCCTGCTGACCGCCCTCGAACTGAAGTGGGTGCCGGTCAGCCAGGGCAGCGCGCTGATGGTGATGGTGCTGGCCTTCGTGGTGCCGCTGGAGGTCCTGGCCGGGGTGTTCGCGTTCCTGGCCCGCGACAGCGGCGCCGCGTCGGCCCTGTCGATGCTGGGGGCGGCCTGGGCCACGACCGCGCTGACGATCGTGCGGGGAGCGCCCGGCGCCACCAGCGCCGCGCTCGGGGTCTTCCTGCTCACGCTGGCGGCGATGATGCTGATCCTGTCGGTCGGCGCGCTCCGGTCAAAGCCGCTGTTCGGGGTGCTGCTGCTGGGCGGCGCCGGCCGGTTCGTGCTGACCGGCCTGTACGAGCTGGCGGCCGGGGGCCCCGGGCTGGAGCAGGCGTCCGGCTGGATCGGGCTCCCGCTGCTGGCGTTCTCGCTGTACGGCGGGCTGGCCCTGCTGCTCGAAGACGGCGCCCAGCGCACGGTGCTGCCACTCGGCCGCCGCGGCCGGGCCCGCAGCTCACTCGAAGGCGACCTGGAGCGCCAGATCGAGCGGACCGAAAGCGAGCCCGGTATCCGGCGCCAGCTCTGAGCGGCAGTTTGCAGCGGCGCGGATGGCCGGCGGGGCGGCACCGCCGGGAAGCCCGGATGACGACGCAGTTCGGCAGGATGCCCAAGCCTTTTTGGAATGCCTGTTTAAGTCTGGCGGCCACGGACAGCAGGACACGTCCCACCGCCGGTACCAGCCGGCTTTCCTTGGAAGGTAGACGAAACATGACTTCACTGACCCGGACCAAGGCGGCCGTGGCGACGTCCGCGGCCGGCCTGACCCTAGGAGCAGGACTGCTGATGGGAGCGGCGCCCGCCGGGGCGGCCACCGTCTCGCCGGCGTCGGCATCGGCGGCCAGCGCCCAGGACACCAGCTGGGCGCAGGCGACGGCCCAGACCGACCTGGCCGAGATCGCGATCGGCCAGCTCGCCCAGCAGCGGGCCCAGCACTCCGACACCAAGATGATGGCGCAGGTCACCATCAGCGACCACACCAAGGCGCTGGCCTCGCTGAAGTCGGTCGCCTCGCAGGCCGGCATCACGCTGCCGACCGCGCCCAGCGCCACCCAGCAGGCGCAGGCCGCCCAGCTCAAGTCGGTGGCCACCAGCCAGTTCGACGCCACCTACGACTCGATCCAGATCAAGGGGCACGAGCTCAGCATCAGCGCGACCCAGGCCGAGATCGCCAACGGGTCGGACAGCGCGGTCAAGGACAACGCCCAGACCTACCTGCCGGTCGCCGAGAAGCACCTGCAGATGGCCGAGAGCGACTACCAGGCCCTGGGCGGGTCGGTGTCCAGCGTCAGCGCCGGCACCGGCGGCCTGGCCGCGACCCGGCCGGCCGACGACGCGCCGTGGTTCGCGGCCGGTGCGGCGGGCCTGCTGCTGCTGGCCGGAACCGGGGCGTGGGGCCTGCGCCGTCGCGTCGGTACCCGCTGACCGCCAGTGATTCGCCGACTGATCCGCCGGCGGCGGCCCGATCGACCCGGCCGCCGCTGGTGGGTCCTGCCGGTCACGGGCGGGCTGACGCTGGTGGGGGTGGCGGCCGGGGGCCTGGTGGTCTCCCAGCCGCGGCTGCCCGGGGCCGGGCCCGCCCCGGCCTGGGCGGCGGCGCCGCCCGCCCGGGTCACCCACGGGCCATCCGCCCCGGCTCCGTCGTCCGCCCCGGCCACCCGGCCGGCGCCGGCGATGCCGGCGGTGCTGCCGGCCGGCGCGCGGTCGGTTTCCATTCCCAGCCTGCAGGTCTCGGCCCCGGCCGAGCCGGTGACGGCCAGCGGCGGGACGCTGGCCGTGCCGGACGACGAGGCGCACGTCGGCTGGTGGATGCCGTCCACCGCCGAACTGGTCATCGACGGTCACGTCGATATGGAAGGAGCCGGGCCCGGTGCCCTGTACCAGGTGCGTGACCTGCGGCCCGGCGCCCAGGTGGTGGTACGGACCGCGGGCGGCTCCGAGCGCTGGACGATCGACGGGGTGCGCACCTACCGCAAGGGCCAGCTGCCGTCCGGGCTGTTCGGCTGGACCGGGGCGAGCGCCCGGCTGGTCCTGATCACCTGCGGCGGCCCGTTCGACTACGCCACCCACCACTACTACGACAACGTGGTCGCCTACGGCACCGGCCCTACCGGCTGAGCCGCAGGTCGGCCACGAGCCCGGCCAGCATCTCGCCGGTCCGCTCGCTGCCGGGGCCGCCGTCACTTTTTGCGACGGCGGCCGCCCGGCCGGCCGGCGACCGGCACCACCGCCACAGCGCGTCCAGCCGGTCGTGGTCGGCCGCCTGCTCGGCGGGCAGCACCGCGGGCCAGTCCCAGGCCGACGCCTGGGCGGTGACCTTGCCGCCGCCGTCGACCGGGTCGACGGCCAGGGCCGGGATCCCGGCCCGGAGCGCCAGCGCCAGCCCGTGCAGGCGGGTAGTGACGACCACGTCCATCCGGCTGAGCAGGCACTCGAAGGCGGCCGCGGTGGAGCACAGTCCCCAATTCCAGATGTCGAGCCGGGTCTCCATCGTGACCGGGGCGCAGTCCAGCCCGGCCAGCCAGCCGGTGAGCGCGGCGGTCACGCTCTCGTGGCGGCGGCGGCCGCCGTACTCGCCCTGGCCGCCGGTCAAGATGACCCCGGTCACCGCGACCGGGCCGGCCACCACGGCCCGCTCCGGGACGGGCCCGGGCCACGGCACCGCCGCCGACAGATCACGGACCGGCGGGCCCAGGCCGCCGTCGCGGGCGAGCACCCGGTCGAAACCGGTGCAGGCGGGGGCGCCGGGATCGATGACGGTGACCCCGACCGCGATCCGCCGCAGCCCGGCGAACCGGGTGTGCAGGTCCGCGATCAGCGGGCCGTGCAGCGGCCCGCACACGAACACCAGGTGGGTGTAGTCGCCGGGCACGGCGTCCTCGAGCCGCAGCGCGCCCGGCCGGAAGCCCGGGCTCCAGGCCGCCTGGTGGTCGATCGCGGCCTGGTCGAGGGCCCGCTCGACGGCGGCCAGGGCCAGCAGGTCGCCGGCCGTGACCTCACCGTCGCCGAAGCTGAACCAGCCGGTCAGCAGAACGGTCACGAGCCGGGCAGCAGCACGACCTTGAGGCATCCGTCGGCCTTGTCGCGGAAGATCTCGTAGCCGTGCGGCGCCTCCTCCAGCGGCAGGTGGTGGGTGGCGAACGTGCGCAGGCCGAGCGGGTCGCTCTCGTCGCTGACGATCGGCATCAGGTCGTCGACCCAGCGCCGGACGTGGGCCTGCCCCATCCGCAGCTGGGCGCCGCGGTCGAACATCTCCATCATCGGCATCGGGTCGACCTCGCCGCCGTACACGCCGCTGATCGACACCGTGCCGCCTCGCCGGACCGCCTTGACCGCGGTGTGCAGGGCGTCCAGGCGGTCGAGGGCCGCCTTGTCGGTCAGCTTGCTGGCGGCCGCGTCGGGCAGCAGCCCGGTCGCCTTCTGGGCCAGCTCGGTCAGCCGGGTGCTGCGCGGCTCGTCGTGGCCGTGCGCCTCCATGCCGACCGCGTCGATGACCGCGTCCGGGCCGCGGCCGTCGACCAGGTCGATCAGCGTGGCCGAGGTGTCGTCGAGGTCGCCGGGATCGAGGGTCTCGACCCCGAACGGCCGGACCGCGGTGCGCCGTTCCAGCACCGGATCGACCCCGATCACCCGGGGTACGCCCAGGTGACGGGCGATCCGGGCCGCCAGCTGGCCGACCGGGCCGAGGCCGAGCACGGCCAGGGTGCCCCCGTCGGGCACGTCCGCGTAGGCCACCGCCTGCCAGGCGGTCGGCAGGATGTCGGACAGGTAGAGGTACTGCTCGTCGGGGGCGTCACCGGGAATCTTGATCGGCCCGAACTGAGCCTGCGGGACCCGCAGGTACTGGGCCTGGCCGCCGGGGACCGAGCCGTACAGCTCGGTGTAGCCGAACAGGGCGGCGCCCTTGCCCTGCGACCGGACCTGGGTCGTCTCGCACTGGGCGAACAGGCCGCGCTGGCACATCCAGCAGTGCCCGCAGGAAATATTGAACGGGACGACCACCCGGTCGCCGGGCCGTAGCCCGGTGACGTCGGCGCCCACCTCCTCGACGACGCCCATGGCTTCGTGACCGAGCACGTCGCCGGGCTTGAGGAACGGCCCGAGCACGCCGTACAGGTGCAGGTCGCTGCCGCAGATCGCGGTCGAAGTGACCCGGATGACGGCATCGGTCGGCTCTTCGATCTTCGGGTCCGGCACGTCGGTCACCTCGACGTGCTCGGTGCCCTGCCAGGTGAGTGCGCGCATGGTCAGTCGTCCTCCGGCTTGGTCATCTTGGCGTGGACCGCGGCCCGGGCCCGGTCGGGCATGATCTTGGCTCCCGCCACCTGGATCTTGTTCTTCACCGAACCGGCCACCACCTGGCTCTGGCCGGCCATCAGCGCCTCGAAGCCGTCCCTGGCCACGTCGGCCGGGTCGTCCTTGGCCGACGAGTCGACGGCCGTGCCTTCCATCCCGGCCCGGTCGAAGAACTCGGTGTCGGTCGGGCCGGGCAGCAGCGCGGTGACGGTGACGCCGGTCCCGTCCAGCTCGTGCCGCAGCGCGTGCGCGAACGACTGGATGAACGCCTTGGACGCGGCGTAGGTGGCGTAGTACGGGCCGGGCATCTGGCTGGCGACCGACGAGGTGAACAGCACCCGGCCCGCGCCCCGCTGCACCATGCCCGGCAGCACCCGCTTGGCCAGGTGGACGGTGGACCCGATGTTGACCGCCAGCAGCCGCTGCTCATCGGCCAGCGGGATCTCGGTGAAGGCGCCGCCGTTGCCGATCCCGGCGTTCAGCGCGAGCGCGTCGACCGGCCGCCCGGTGGCGGTGATCGCCGCCACCACCCGTTCCGCCCCGTCTTCGGTGGCCAGGTCGGCCACCACCTCCTGGACGGCCGGCCCGTGCCGGGCCAGCTCGCCCGCCGCGCGGTCGAGCTCACCGTCTTCGGCGGTGATGAGCAGGTCGAAGCCGTGGGCCGCGAACTGGTGCGCCAGCGCACGGCCGATGCCGCTGGACGCTCTGGTGATCACGGCGAACGGTCTGGAGTCGGACACGGGGATGCCTCCCACCCGGCTGGAGCCGCGGTCCGCGGCGTCGAGTCGCTCCGCTACCCGGCGACCGCAGGTCAAACCGGGCGGGGCCGGCTCGGGACGGTCGCCTCCGGCGGCTGGTCAGCCGACGTACCGGCGGGCGGCCGAGCTTCGGCGCGGCGCGTCCAGCCGCTGGATCGAGGATTCGACCCGGGGCGGGACCGGCCGCCGCTCGCGCAGCACCCAGGGCAGCCCGCGGGCGGCGGCGGCGAACGCGGCCGCCGAGGTACGGTCGCGGGGCACCGTGGCGGCCAGTTCGGCGGTGCGCCGCAGGGCCGGCCCGGCCGGGCGGCGCAGCCAGGTGAACCAGAGCGTGTTGCGGATGCCGAGCAGTCGCCGGTGGGCCGGATCGCGGAGCGCCGACGCCTGGTGGTGCACGGTCGCGGCGGGCAGGTAGCACAGCCACCAGCCGCGGCTCGTCAGGTCGGCGCAGAGCAGCTCCTCCTCACCGCCGAGGAACAGCCGGGGCGAGAAGCCACCGACGGCGCGGAACGCGTCGGCGCGCAGCACCGAGGCGCCCGCCATGATGCTGAGCAGCACCGGCCCGGGCAGGCCGGGACGGCCCGGCAGCGGGGAATCGGCCAGCTCGGGGGTGATCGGGTCGTCGGTCCCGTCCGGCTCGACCACGATCCGGGCGGTGACCGTGGCGACGTCCGGGTGCGCGTCGAGAGCGTCGGCCGCCAGCGTCAGCGAACCCGGGTCCCACCAGGTGTCGTCATCGCAGAACGCCACGTAGGGGGTGGTGACCCGGCGCAGGGCGAGGTTGCGGCCGACCGCCCCGAGGTTGGCGCGGGCGGCGATCAGCTGGACGTCCGGGTGCCGCCAGCGCACCGCGGCGGCGGTGCCGTCGGCCGAGCCGTTGTCGACCACGATGACGGCCGGGTGCTCAGGCAGCGCGGCCAGCTGGTCCAGCGTGCGGGCCAGCTCGGCCCGGCGGTTGCGGGTGATGATGGCGACGGTGACGCGCGGGTCAGTTCCCATCGGCGTGCTCCAGCAGCTGGATGTCGGCTTCGACCGAGTCGGGCAGGGGGCGCCGCCGCGGCAGCGCGCGGGGCAGCGTGATCAGCGTCTCGGCCAGCGCCCGGGCGGCCAGCGGGTCCCGGCCCCGCCCGGCGGTCGCGGCCAGCTGGCCGGTATCGGCCAGGGCGTGCGCCAGCGGGCGCCGCAGCCAGCTGATCAGTGCGTGATTGCGCAGCTCCTGGACGCGGCGGCGACGTGGGTCGCGGGCCGCCGACGGCCAGTGGTGGACGACGATCTCCGGCTGGTAGCAGATCGGCCAGCCCCGCGCGGCCAGGTCGTAGGCCAGCAGTTCCTCCTCGCCGCCGATCCGCAGCAGCCGCGAGTAGCCGCCAACGGCCAGGAAGGCGTCCCGGCGGACGACGGCGGCACAGCCGAGGAAGCCGAGCAGGCGGGGGCCGGGCAGCCCGTCGCGGGACAGCGGGCTGGCGGCCAGCACGGCGTTGAGCGGGTCGGGGTCGTCCTGCTCGCCGACCATGGTGGCCCCGGCGACCAGGCCGACCTCCGGGTAGGCGTCCAGCACCTTCACGGCCTGGGTGAGCGCACCCGGCTCCCACCAGGAATCGTCGTCGCTCAGGGCCACGTACGGGGTCCGGGCCCGGCGGACGCCGAGGTTACGCCCGTAGGCACCCAGGTTGCGCTCCTGCCTGATCAGCTCCACCTGCGGGAACCCGGTGCGGACGGCGTCGGCGGTGCCGTCGGCCGAGCCGTTGTCGACCACCACGATCGGCGGCTGCTCCGGCAGCCCGGTCAGCTGCACCAGCGTGCGGCACAGGCCGGGCCGCCGATTGCGGGTGGCCACCACCACCGTCACCTGTCCGGTCAGCATGAGCTGCACTGCTTGCCAGACCAGCCGTGGTCAAACAGCGTTTGTCCAAGCCGCCGCGGGGTAGCCAGCCACCTTCGTGACCAGTTACGTAGTGGTGATCCCGACGATCGGGCGGCCCTGCCTGCAGGTATGCCTGGACGCGCTGGCGGCGGCCGACGGTCCGCTACCGGATCAGGTGGTGCTGGCCGACGACCGCCGGGCCACTCCCGATCCGCTGCCGGTGACCGTGCCCGAACCGCTGGCCGGGCGGACCGAGGTGGTGACGCTGGAGGGCCGCGGGCCGGCGGCGGCCCGGAACGCGGGCTGGCGGGCGGCCCAGGCGGCCGACTGGGTGGCGTTCCTGGACGACGACGTACGGGTCGGGCCCCGGTGGCGGGCGGACCTGGCGGCCGACCTGGCCCGGCAGCCGGCCGACGTGGCCGGGGTGCAGGGCGTGATCGACGTGCCGTTGCCGCCGGACCGGCGGCCGACCGACTGGGAACGCGGGACGGCCGGCCTGGCCACCGCCCGCTGGATCACCGCCGACCTGGCCTACCGGCGCCGCGCGCTGCTGGCCGCGGGCGGGTTCGACGAACGGTTCCCGCGGGCGTTCCGGGAGGACGCCGACCTGGCGTTGCGCCTGCTGGACCTGGGCTGGTCGCTGCGCCCGGGCACCCGGCGGACCACCCACCCGGTCCGCCCGGCGTCCCGCTGGGCCAGCGTCAAGGCGCAGGCCGGCAACGCCGACGACGTGCTCATGAGCCGCCTGCACGGACGTGACTGGTACGAGCGGGCGCAGGCCGCTCCCGGGCGCCGCCGTGGGCACGCGGCGACCACCGGACTGCTGGCTTCGACGGCGGTGAGTGGAGCACTGAGCGTACTCACCTCCGGCCCGGCCCGGACCAGGTACCGCCGGGCGGCCGTGCTGACCGGGGCGGCCTGGCTGGCCAGCTGGGCCGAGTTCACCGCTGCCCGGGTCCGGCCGGGACCGCGGACGGCCGCCGAGACCGGCACGATGGCGGTGACCAGCGCGATCATCCCGCCGCTGGCCATCGGCCACTATTTGCGGGGGCAGTGGCGCCACCGGCGGGTGGCAGCCTGGCCGCTGCCGCCCGCGGCGGTGCTGTTCGACCGGGACGGCACGCTGGTCCGGGACGTGCCTTACAACGGCGACCCCGACCAGGTCGAGCCGATGCCCGGCGCGGCCGCGGTCACGGCCCGGCTGCGGGCGGCCGGGATCCGCCTCGGCGTGGTCACCAACCAGTCCGCGGTGGGCCGCGGCCTGATCACGGCCGCCCAGCTGGAGGCGGTGAACCGGCGGGTGGACGAGCGGCTGGGGCCGTTCGGCGGGTGGGCGATCTGCCCGCACGACCCGGCCGACGGCTGCGGCTGCCGCAAGCCCGCGCCGTTCCTGATCCGCAAGGCGGCGGCCGAGCTCGGGGTCGACGTGGCCGACTGCGTGGTGGTGGGTGACATCGGCGCCGACGTGGCGGCCGCGTACGCGGCGGGCGCCCGCGCCATCCTGGTGCCGACCCCGGTGACCCGGCCGGAGGAGACGGCCGGTGTCCCCGTCGCCGCGGACCTGACCGAGGCGGCCGCGGCGCTGCTGGACGGCCGCCGCCTGCGCTGCTGGCGGTGACCGAACCTGGTCGCCCACGGCGGTCAGACATTTTCAGAATCAATTACAGGCTGTAATTGACTGCAGGTGAAGCGGCCAGTGTCGATCTTTAGTGCGAAAGCGTCCAGCAGCACCATATGCAGGTTTTTTGGAGCTCTGTTTGACTGACCGGACCCCGGGTAGCGCTGCGTTCTGCAATTGACTGACGCGGACGAAGTCGGAAAAAGGGGGCTCCCGAAGTGCCGGAAAACAGGCCCGTCTGGGCACGGGCGGTCGTCACCGGAGGCGCTGGCTTCCTCGGCCGCCACCTGTGCCGCCGCCTGCTGGCCGCGGGCACCGCGGTGGTGTGCGTGGACAACCTGCTCACCAGTTCCCGGGCCAACCTGACGGGGCTACGGACCGAGCCTGGATTCAGCTTTTCCCAGGCCGACGTGTCCGAGCGGCTCGACATCGACGGCGCCGTCGATCTGATCGTGCACCTGGCCTCGCCCGCCTCACCCATCGACTACCACCGGCATCCGCTGGCCACCCTGACCGCGGGCAGCGCCGGGACCCAGAACGCGCTGGACCTGGCGGCCCGGACCGGCGCCCGGTTCGTGCTCACCTCCACCTCCGAGGTGTACGGCGACCCGGCCGTCAGCCCGCAACCGGAGCACTACTGGGGCAACGTGAACCCGGTCGGCCCGCGCAGCGTCTACGACGAGGCCAAGCGGTTCGCCGAGGCGCTGACCATGGCTTACCGCCGGGCCGGGACGGTCGACACCGGGATCGTGCGGATCTTCAACACCTACGGGCCGGGCATGCGGCTGGACGACGGCCGGATCGTGCCCACGTTCGCCTGCCAGGCGCTGCGCGGCGAGCCGCTGACCGTGACCGGCGACGGCAGCCAGACCCGGTCGCTGTGCCACGTGGACGACACCGTGCGCGGCATCCTCGCGGTGGCCGCCAGCGACCGGCCGGGGCCGGTCAACATCGGCAACCCGGACGAGGCCAGCGTGCTGGAGATCGCCCAGCGGATCATCGCGCTGACCGGGTCGGCGTCCGGCATCAAGCACATCCCGTTCCCCGAGGACGACCCGATGACCCGCTGCCCGGACATCACGCTGGCCCGCCAGCAGCTCGGCTGGGAGCCGCGGATCGGCTGGCGAGACGGCCTGGCCGAGACGCTGAAGTGGTTCGCGGCCCAGCTCGGGCTGGCGTCCGGCCTGGAGGTGTCGGCCTGATGCGGGTACTCGGGATCAACGCGGTCTTCCACGACCCGGCGGCCGCGCTGATCGTGGACGGCCAGATCGTGGCGGCGGCCGAGGAGGAACGGTTCAGCCGCCGCAAGCACGGCAAGCGGCCGGTACCGTTCTCGGCCTGGGAACTGCCCGAGCTGTCGGCCGCCTGGTGTCTCCGGCAGGCGGGCCTGCGGCCGGAGGACCTGGACGCGGTCGCCTACTCCTACGACCCGGCCGACTGCCGGCCGGCCGGCGAGCTGGGCCTCGACGACCCGTGGGACTGGCTGCGGATCCGCTACGCGCAGGAGGCGCCGCAGTTCCTGGCCGAGGCGCTGCCGGGGCTGGACCCGGCCGCCGTGAAGTACGTGCGGCACCACGAGGCGCACGCCGCCTCGGCCGGCCTGGCCGCCCCGTTCACGGACGCCAGCGTGCTGGTCTGCGACGGGCGCGGCGAGGCGGCCTCGCACCTGGCCGGCCGTTACGCCGGCGGGCGGCTGGAGGTGCTGGCCAGCCAGCCGCTGCCGCACTCGCTGGGGCTGTTCTACGAACAGGCCACCGCCCACCTGGGCTTCCTGCACTCCAGCGACGAGTACAAGGTGATGGCGCTGGCGTCCTACGGCACGCCGCGGTTCGCGGGCGAGCTGGGCCGGCTGGTGTACGCCGACGGCGAGGGCGGCTTCCGGACCGAGCCGGTCGGCTGGGACGCCCTGGTCAAGCGCCGCCGGCCGGGCGAGCCGCTGGCGGCCGAGCACGCCGACCTGGCCGCCAGCGTGCAGCAGGTGACCGAGGACGTGCTGCTGGACCTGGTCCGGTGGCTGCACGGCCGGACCGGCGGCCGGGACCTGGCCATGGCGGGCGGGACCGCGCTGAACTGCGTGGCCAACTCGCGGCTGCACGCCGAAGGCCCGTTCGACCGGATCTGGGTGCAGCCCGCGGCCGGCGACGCCGGTACCGCGCTGGGCGGGGCGCTGCAGCTGGCGGCCGCGGCCGGGGAGCTGGCCGGCCCGATGCCGGACGCCTACCTGGGCCGGGGCTGGACGGACGGCGAGCTGGAAGCGTGGCTGCGGACCGCGGCGGTTGCCTACGAGCGGCCCGCGCAGCTGGGTGACGCGGTCGCCGCCGCGCTGGCCGAGGACAAGATCGTGGCCTGGTTCCAGGGCCGCAGCGAGTACGGGCCGCGGGCGTTGGGCAGCCGGTCGCTGCTGGCGCACCCGGGCCGCAAGGAGAACCTGGACCGGCTCAACGCGGTCAAGGGCCGGGAGGAGTTCCGGCCGGTCGCCCCCATGGTGCTGGCCGAGGCGGCCGCCGAGATCTTCCACGGGCCGCTGCCCAGCCCGTACATGCTGTTCGTGCACTCGGTGGACCCGGCCTGGCGGGACCGGATCCCGGCCGTGGTGCACGTGGACGGGACCGCCCGGGTGCAGACGGTGGACCCCGCCACCCAGCCCGAGCTGGCCCGGATGCTGACCGGGTTCCAGGCCCGGACCGGGCTGCCGGTGGTCGTCAACACCAGCCTCAACACGGCCGGGCGGCCGATGGTGGACGATCCGCGGGACGCGCTCGAGTGCTTCGGCTCGGCCCCGGTGGACGTGCTGGCGATCGGGCCGTTCCTGGTCCGGCGGCCGGGCCCGGCGGCCCCGGCGGTGGTCTCGTGAGGGTGCTGGTAGTGCGGCCGGACGGGCTGGGCGACGTACTGCTCACCGGTCCGGCGGTGCGGGCCATCGCCGCGGGCGGGGCGGCGGTGACGTTCCTGGCCGGGCCGGCCGGGGCGGAGGCGGCGGCGCTGCTGCCCGGGGTCGGCTCGGTGCTGACCGGCGAGCTGCCGTGGATCGCGCCGGAACCGGGGCCGTTCGCGGCCGACGCGGTGCGGTCGCTGGCGGGACTGGTGCGGGCGGCGCAGGCCGACGCGGCGGTCATCTTCACCTCGTTCCACCAGTCGGCGCTGCCGACCGCGCTGGTGCTGCGGATGGCCGGGGTGCCGTGGATCGCCGCGATCAGCGAGGACTACCCGGGCGCGCTCCTGGACGTCCGCCATCGCGTCGACGACGACCAGCCCGAGGTGGAACGGAACCTGTCGCTGGCCCAGGCGGCTGGGTTCGCGCGGCCGGAGGGGGACGCGGGGCGGCTGGCCATCACCGCTGGGCGGGCCGGTACGACCGGCGCCCCGGACGGCCCGTACGTGGTGGTGCACGCGCGGGCGTCGGTGCCGGCCCGGGCGCCGTCGCCGGACCGGGTCACGGCCATGGCGGCCGCACTCGCCGCGGCCGGAAACCGGGTGGTGGTCACCGGTTCGGCCGCCGACGCGCCGGTCACCGCGGCCATCTGCGCGCGGACGCCGGGCGCGGTCGACCTGGGCGGCCGTACCAGCCTGCGGGCGCTGGCGGCGGTGCTGGCGGGGGCCGACGTGGTGGTGGCGCCCAACACCGGCGCGGCCCACCTGGCGGCGGCCGTCGGTACCCCGGTGGTGAGCCTGTTCGCGCCGGTCGTGCCCGCCGTCCGCTGGGCGCCCTACGGGGTCCCCAGCCGGCTGCTGGGGCAGCCCGGCGCGGGCTGCGCGGGGACGCGGGCGCGGGTCTGCCCGGTGCCCGGGCACCCGTGCCTGGACTCGATCGAGCCCGGCGAGGTGGTGGCCGCGGTCGCGGAGCTGGCCGGGACGCGGCGGCTGGCCGAGGTGGCGCGATGAGGATCCTGATCTGGCATCTGCACGGGTCCTGGCTGACCAGCTTCGTGCAGGGGCCGCACGAGTACCTGGTACCGGTGACTCCCGACCGGGGGCCGTTCGGCCTGGGCCGGGCCCGGACCTGGGACTGGCCCGCCAGCGTGCGGGAGGTCGCGCCCGGCCAGCTGCGGGACGAGCGGGTGGACCTGGTGGTGCTGCAGCGCCCGGAGGAACTGGCGCTGGCGGCGGACTGGCTGGGCCGGACCCCGGGCCGGGACGTGCCTGCCGTCTACCTGGAGCACGACACCCCGCCCGGTACGGGGGCCCGGCATCCGCTGGCCGATGTTCCCGGCCTCGTGATCGTGCACGTCACCCACTTCAACGCGCTGTTCTGGGATTGCGGGCGGTCGCCGGTGACGGTGATCGAGCACGGCGTCATCGACCCGGGCGCGGCCTGGACCGGCGAGCTGGACCGGGCCGCGGTGGTGGTCAACGACCCGCTGACCCGGGGCCGGACCGTCGGCGCCGACCTGCTGCCCGGCTTCGCGGCGGCGGCCCCGCTGGACGTGTTCGGCATGCGGGTGGCCGGCCTGGCCCGGGCCCAGCGGCTGGACCCCGGGCGGTGCGGGGAGTACGACGACCTGCCGCAGGCGCGGCTGCACGCCGAGCTGCCCCGGCGCCGGGTGTACGTGCACCCGTTCCGCTGGACGTCGCTGGGGTTGTCGCTGATCGAGGCGATGCTGCTGGCCATGCCGGTGGTCGTGCTGGCCACGACCGAGGCTCCGCGGGCGGTGCCGCCGGCGGCCGGGGCGATCTCCGCCGACCTGGCCGAGCTGCACGCGGCCGTCCGTCGGTTCATCCGCGACCCGGGGGCGGCGCGGGCGGCCGGGCTGGCGGCCCGCGAGGCGGCCTGCGCCCGGTACGGGCTGAAGCGGTTTCTGCACGACTGGGATGAGCTCTTGACGGAGGTGAGCACGTGAGAATCGCCATGGTGTCCGAGCACGCCGATCCGACCGCGACGCTGGGCGAAGCCGACGCGGGCGGCCAGAACGTCCACGTGGGGGCGCTGGCCACGGCGCTGGCCGCGCGCGGCCACTCGGTGATCGTCTACACCCGGCTCACGGACCCGGCGGCGCCACAGACGGTCAGGCTGGCCGACGGGGTCACCGTGCACCGGCTCAAGGCCGGCCCGATCGCGCCGCTGGCCAAGGACGAGCTGCTGCCGCACATGCCCGAGCTGGGCCTGCGGCTGGCCCGGCGCTGGCGGGCCGACCCGCCCGACGTCGTCCACGCCCACTTCTGGATGTCCGGACTGGCCGCCCGGCGCGGCGTGGCCGGCCTGCACGTCCCGGTGGCGCAGACCTTTCACGCGCTCGGCGTGGTCAAGGCGCGGCACCAGGGCGCCGCCGACCCGAGCCCGGCGGGCCGGGTGGAGGCCGAACGGCGGATCGCGACCGACTGTGACCAGGTGATCGCCACCTGCGGCGACGAGGCCAGCGAGCTGGTCGCGCTGGGCGTGCCAGCCGGGCAGATCTCGGTGGTGCCGTGCGGGGTGGACGTGGCCGCGTTCACCCCGGATGGGGCCGCGGCCGGCCGGAACGGGCGGCCGCGGCTGCTCACGCTGGGGCGGCTGGTCGAGCGCAAAGGCGTGGCGACCGCGATCGCCGCACTGGCCGAGCTGCCGGAGGCGGAGCTGGTGGTGGCGGGCGGCCCGGACCCGGGCCAGCTGGCGGCCGACCCGGAGTACCGGGCGCTACGTACGGCCGCGGAGCAGCAGGGGGTCGCCGACCGGGTGGTGTTCACCGGCGGGGTGGCCCGCGCCGACATCCCCGCCCTGATCCGCTCGGCCGCCGCCGTCGTCTGCGTGCCCTGGTACGAGCCGTTCGGCATCGTGCCGCTGGAGGCGATGGCCTGCGGCGTGCCGGTGGTGGCGAGCGCGGTCGGCGGGCTCACCGACACCGTGGTCGACCGGGCCACCGGCTGGCTGGTGCCGCCCCGCGACCCGGCCGCGCTGGCCCGGGCGCTGCGGGCGCTACTGGCCGATCCGGCCCGCCGCGCGGCCATGGGCGCGGCCGGCCGGGACCGGGTCGAGCACTGGTACACCTGGCCGCGGGTGGCGGCCCAGACCGAAGCGGTCTACCAGCGGCTGGGCGCGGAGGCCGGGTTCGCGCGGCCCGGCCCCGAGGCGCTGGCCACCGGCGGATCGCTGACGGGAGCATCATGAGCACCGGCTTTGAACTGGCACCGCAGCTGGCCCCCGAGCTCGACCGGCACGTCGAGCAGCTGGTGGAGGCGTTGCGCAGCCCGGCCACGGGGCTGGCCACCGCCCGGCGCTGGGGGCGGCGGCTGGCGGTGCCGCTGCTGGCCGGGCAGCGGCTGCTGGTGGCGGGCAACGGCGGCAGCGCGGCCGAGGCCCAGCACCTCACCGCCGAGCTGGTGGGCCGGTACGTGACCGAGCGGCCGCCGCTGTCGGCCATCGCCCTGCACGCGGAGACCTCCAGCCTGACCGCCATCGGCAACGACTACGGGGCCGCCGCGGCCTACGCCCGGCAGGTCGCCGCCCACGGCCGCGACGGTGACACGCTGCTGTTGCTGTCGACCAGCGGCCGCAGCGAGAACGTGCTGGCCGCCGCCGGCCAGGCCCGGTCCCAGGGCCTGACCGTGTGGGCGATGACCGGACCGGCCCCGAACCCGCTGGCCGCCGGGGCCGACGAGGCGCTCTGCGTGGCGGGGGCCGACACCTCGGTCGTCCAGGAGGTCCACCTGGTCGCCATCCACGCGCTGTGCGA
Source organism: Actinomycetota bacterium (assembly GCA_019240215.1). Lineage (GTDB taxonomy): Bacteria > Actinomycetota > Actinomycetes > Streptosporangiales > Streptosporangiaceae > Bog-532. The sequence continues at coordinate 18,854 of JAFAYQ010000006.1, forward strand.
AGCGCTGGACGCCGAGATCGCCACGGTGACGGCGCCGTGAGCCCGGCCGGAACCGGCGGCCCGCTGGTCGTGGTGGGCGACGCGCTGCTCGACCGGGACGTGGACGGGCAGGTCAGGCGGCTGGCGCCGGACGCGCCGGCCCCGGTGCTGGAGGATGCGGCCCCGACCTGCCGGCCCGGGGGCGCGGCGCTGGCCGCCCGGCTGGCGGCCGCCGACGGCGGACCGGTGGTCCTGGTCGCGCCGCTCGGCGACGACGAGGCCAGCGAGCGGGTGGTGGCGCTGCTGGAACCGTATGTGACCGTGGTCCGGCTGCCGCTGACCGGGGCGCTGCCGGAGAAGACCCGGTTCCGGACCGGGGGCCGGACGCTGCTGCGGGCCGACCGGGGCGGCGGGCGCCCCGGCGCGGCGGGCGTCGCGGCCGAGCAGGCGATCAGCGGGGCGGGAACCATCCTGGTCTCCGATTACGGGCGCGGGCTGACCGCCGATCCGGAGCTGCGGGCGCTGCTGGCGCGGCAAGCCGCCCGGGTGCCGCTGGTCTGGGATCCACACCCGCGGGGCGCTTCCCCGGTGCCCCGGGCCCGGCTGGTCACGCCCAACTACGCCGAGGCGCTGGCGGCGGCCGGGACCGAGGCCGGCGTCGCTGACGCGTTGCCGACGGCGGTGGCGGCCGCGCAGGAGCTGGGCTCGCGCTGGACGGCCGACGCGGTGGCGGTGACGCTCGGCGAGCGCGGCGCGGTCCTGGTCCAGGGGGCCACCGCCCCGGTGGTGGTCCCGGCCGCGCCGGTCGACGCGGCCGACCCGTGCGGCGCGGGCGACCGGTTCGCGGCCACCGCCGCCGCGGCCCTGCGGCGCGGGGCGCTGACCTCGGAGGCGGTGACGGCCGCGGTCGCGGCGGCGACCGCGTACCTGGCGGCCGGCGGGGTCAGCCGCTACGGCACCGCCGACGAGATGGCGATGGGCGGCTCGGGGGCGCCGACGGGCACCGCGGGAACCGGGCAGGCGGAGCCGTCCGCGGATCCGCAGGCGGCGGACGCGGCCCGGCTGGCCGAGCGGGTGCGGGCGGGCGGCGGCACCGTGGTGGCCACCGGCGGCTGCTTCGACCTGCTGCACGCCGGGCACGTCAGCCTGCTGCAGACCGCCCGCTCGCTGGGCGACTGCCTGATCGTGTGCCTGAACTCCGACGCCTCGGTGCGGCGGCTCAAGGGCGCCGGACGGCCGCTCAACCCGGCCGCCGACCGGGCCGCGGTGCTGGCCGCGCTGGGCTGCGTCGACGCGGTCGCGGTGTTCGCGGAGGACACTCCCTGCGCGGTGCTGGACCAGCTGCGGCCGGACATCTGGGTCAAGGGCGGCGACTACGACGGCCGCGAACTGCCGGAGGCGGCCCGGCTGAAGACCTGGGGCGGGATCGCGGTCACCGTGCCCTACCTGAGCGGGCGGTCGACCACCCGGCTGGCCTCGGCGTTCACCTGATCATGGCGGGACGGGTCCTGCTGCTGCGGGCGCTCGGACTCGGGGACTTCCTGACCGGGATACCCGCCTTCCGGGCGGTCGCCCGCGCGTTCCCGGGCCGCCGGGTGATCCTGGCCGCCCCCGCCGCCCTGGCCCCGCTGGTCCCGCTGACCGGCGCCGTCGACGAGCTGCTGCCGACCGGCGAGCTGGAGCCGGTGCCGTGGACCGGGCCGCCGCCCGAGGTCGCGATCGACCTGCACGGACGGGGGCCGGCCAGCCACCGGCTGGTGGCCGGCCTGCACCCCGGCCGGCTGATCGTGTTCGGCGGCGAGCACGCGGGCGGGTACGCCGGGCCGGACTGGCGGGCGGGCGAGCACGAGGTGGCCCGGTGGTGCCGGCTGTGCACCGAGTCCGGCATTCCGGCCGATCCGGCCGACCTGGAGCTGCATTACCCGGCCGAATGGCGGGCGGGACCCCGGTTCACGCTGCTGCACCCGGGCGCGGCGGCGCCGGGCCGCCGCTGGCCCGCGGATCGTTTCGCGGCCGTGGCCCGCCAGCTGACGGCCCGGGGTCACCGGGTTCGGATCACCGGGTCGGCGGGCGAGCGGGAACTGGCGCTGCGGATCGCGGCCCAGGCCGGGCTGCCGGATGACCACGTGCTGGCGGGCCAGACCGGCCTCACCGCGCTGGTCGCGCTGGTCGCGCCGGCCCGGCTGGTGATCTCCGGCGACACCGGGGTCTCGCACCTGGCGACCGCCCTGGCCCGGCCGTCGGTGACGCTGTTCGGCCCGGTGCCGCCGGCCGAGTGGGGGCCGCCCTCGCACCCCCGGCACCAGGTGCTGTGGGCCGGGTCGCCCGGGTACCGGGGCGACCCGCACGCTGATCAGCTCGACCCGGCGCTCGGCGCGATCACACCTGAGCTTGCTCTTCGGGCTTCTGAGCGCGCCCTGCGGGGCGGCCGAGCTGGTTGAAGCGCTGAGCGGCGGCCCGGCCGAGCGTGGTCAGCGCGCCGTACACCGGCTCGGGCAGGGACGGGCGCAGCTGGCGGCCCGGTTCGGCCTGGCCGTCGGCGTCGGGGGCGGGCAGCGCCAGGTTCTGCACCGCGTGCAGGACGGTGGCGGTCAGCCCGGGCGAGACCGCGGCCAGCCGGCTAACCACCTGGCCGGCCGGGGTGAGCAGGACCTCCGGGCGGCGCTGGGCCACCCCGGCCACGATCTGGCGGGCCGCCCGCTCGGCGTCCATCGAGATCACCGGCAGGCTGGCGCCGAGCCCGAACCAGGTGAACTCCTCGTCCTGGCGGCCCGCGAACTCGGCGTTCAGGTGCGAGCCGGTCCGCATCAGGCCGGGCACCACGGTGGTGACGGTGACCGGGCGGCGGCCGAGCTCGGCCCGCAGCCCTTCGGAGAAGCCGACGGCGGCGAACTTGGCCGTGCTGTAGGGCAGCAGGTGGGGCACGCTGAGCTTGCCGCCGATCGAGGTGATGGTGACGATCCGGCCGTGCCCCTGGGCCTGCATGACCGGCAGCGCCGCCAGCGCCAGCCGGACCGGCGCCAGCGCCATCAGCGCCACCGCGGTCTCGTAGTCGGCCGGGGTGGTCGATTCGACCGGTCCGACCCGGATGATGCCGGCGTTGGCGACCACGATGTCCAGCCGCCCGTACCGCTCCCGGGCCGCCTCGACCAGGCGTTCGGCGGCGCCGGCGCCGGTCAGGTCGCAGGTCACGGTGGCGACCTCGGCGCCGGTGGCGCGCAGCCGGGCGGCGGCCTCGTCCAGCTCGGCCTCGTCGCGGGCGCAGATGAGCAGGCGGCAGCCGCGGCCGGCCAGCTCGGTGGCCAGCAGCAGGCCGAGCCCGCGGGACGCGCCGGTCACCACCGCCACCTCGCCGCGCAGGTCGTCTTCGGCCCGGGGCCGGAGGACAAGGGTGGTGCCGAGCGCGGCGGCCAGGCTGATCGTGGAAGCGGCGGAGAACTTCATACCGTCTCCACTTTCCGCAGCTGGGGCAGTTATGCAGGCGGGAAGGGCCGGGCCCGAGTGGTCACCGGCGGCTGTAATTCAGTATCTCCTAGTATCGATACTTTTTAATATCGATATTTATGTGTATCGTTTAGCGCATGAGCCCCCAGGTTGGCCGCAAACGCGACGGCACCCGTGACGCCGTCATCCTCGACGCGACGCTGGCGGTGCTGGCCGAGCAGGGCTACGAGGGCATGACGATCGACATGGTCGCCGCCCAGGCGGGCATGGCCCGGGCCACCGTCTACCGGCGCTGGCCGACCAAGGCCGACCTGGTGCTCGAGGCGGTGTCGCGGCTGAGCCACGGCGACGTCCAGCTCGACCAGCTGCCGGACACCGGCAGCCTGCGCGGCGACCTGACCGCGATGATCGTCCCGTTCGACGACGAGCAGCAGCAGATCCGCATCCACGCCGTGGCCGGGCTGCTGGCGCTGGCCAAGACCGACGAACGGCTGGCCGAGACGGCGACCGCCGCGGGCATCGGCCCGTGGATCGAAGCTGGCCGCTTCCTCATGCAGCGCGCGGTCGACCGCGGCGAGTTCCCGCCCGCCGACGTCGCCACGCTGGCCGAAGTCATCCCCATGCTGTGCGTCGCCCGCGCCGTACAGCGGCTGCCGATCACCCGCGAGTTCAGCCTCGCGCTGCTCGACGGCGTCATCCTCCCCGCCCTGCGCGGCGGCCGTGAACCATCGACCGAAAGGCATCCGGCATGACCGTCACCACTACCGCCCACGCCAACTTCCGCGGCCAGGCCCGCGAAGCGCTCACCTTCTACCGCTCGGTGTTCGGCGGCGACCTGATGCTGGCCACCTACGCCGACATCCACTCGGCTGAGACCCCCGAGCAGGCCGGCCACATCGCCTTCGGCCGGGTCAAGGCGCCCAGCGGCTTCGACCTCATGGCCTACGACGTACAGCCGTCCAAGGCCTACGATCCGGACGAGAACGCCTTCTACATCACCCTCCAGGGCGACGACGCGGGCGAGATCGAGGCCCGGTGGGACGGCCTGGCCGACGGCGGAACCGTCCTCATCCCGCTGGGCCCGGCTCCGTTCGCTCCGCTCTACGGCATGCTGACCGACCGCTACGGCCTCACCTGGATCGTCGGCGTCGAGGGTCAGGACGGCTGACCCCCCGGCCGGTTCGGTCTACGCGCCGGACGCGGGCACCGGGTCGGCCACCCGCAGCCCGGTCGGGCAGCCGTCGATGCTGGTCTGGTTCTTGGTCCGCTGGTAGTCCTCGATGCCGTCGGGGCCCTTCTTGCTGGCCCACTGGGCCATCAGCGGCCGGTCGTCGGTGTACTCCATGAACGGCACGCCGTAACCGCACGAGGTCTGGACCATTTCAACGCTCAGGTCGAAGATCTGGCGGGCGCCGGCCATCGGCGGGAAACACCCGATGAGCTCGTCCCACTCCGGCTGGCCGGGCTGGATCTCGGTCGCGGTGCCGTACAGCCGCAGGATCAGCGGCTGCCGTTCGAACGAGCAGAACATCACCGTCATCCGGTTGACGTCCAGCAGGTGGGCGGCGGTCTCGTTGCCGCTGCCGGTGCCGTTCAGCCAGATGACCCGGTTGGGCCCGAGCACCCGCAGCGACTCCAGGCCCTTCGGGGAGACGTTCACCCGTCCCCCGCGGGCGGCCGTGGCCACGAAGAACACGTGCTGGGCGGCGATGAACCGCGCCAGCCGGTCACTGATCTCCTCGTACTGCTGCGCCATCGCGCTCCACTCCCCGCCGCCGGACTCGAGCGAACCCTGCCGCCATGATAAGAGCCCGGTCCCCGTTCACCCTTTTATTTCCGGTCAGGCGCCGGGGTGCAGCAGGCCGACGGCCAGACGCTCGGCCGGGTGCGGTTCCACGCCGGAGGGGGCCAGCACCAGGCCGTCCGGCCGGATCTCGGGCGACGGCAGGACCCCGCCGGACTGGGACTTCTGCACCAGGACGGCCATCCGGGTCTGGACGTTGCGGTAGAACCGCTGCTGCATCCAGTGGCCGAACACCCGGAAGCCCCAGCGGACCAGCGGGTTGGGGATCCGCGAGCGGCGGGAGTAGCCGGTGACCCGGAACGCTATCTGCCCGGTGCCGAGGTTCTTGATGACCTCGTAGCTGAGGCGGCCCTGTTCCAGGTGACCCGCCAGGGTCTGATAGCACCAGCCCGACACCCGCTCGCGCCCGGCGCTGGTCTGGCGGGTCTCGTCGATCACGCCAGTGATCCGGACCCCCAGGTAGAACCGCAGGAACAGGAACCGGCCCTCGAGGAGCATGTCGCGGCCGAGCAGAGGCCGGTCGTCGTGGTACACCGCGCGCAGGATGCGGGCGTCGGCGAACTCGTACTGGCCGACCAGCTGCCGGGCCCGTTCCCAGGGGCCGCCGGCCACCGGATCGCCGGGTGGCTCCTGGCCGATCACCGCCGCCACGCTGTCCACGTGCCAGCGGCCCTCGGGACGGCCGTCCTCCGGCGCCCGGGCCGGGTCGTAGTTCAGGCCCCGGCCGGCCAGGTCGTCCAGGGCGGCGGCCTCGTCGACCGGGCCCAGCAGCCACTCGCGCACTACTCGGCTTCCTGCAACGTGTCCCCGATCAGCCAGAACATGGGCGGCCAGAGCCCGACGAACAGCGCCCGGCGCTCGGCGTTGCCGCGTTCGTCCTGATCGACAGTCTTGGCCCGGATCCACAGCCCGATACACAGCCCGATCGCCGCCAGCGACGTGGCGTGCATGTGGGTTCCGCGCAAGCCAGCGCGGTGCACCGCTTCGGTCACCGTCATCTGATGTCCTTTCCAGGGGCCCCGTCCGCACGCGTCCGCTTCCCCCTGTGCCACGCTTTAGTCATGTCAGCAGCGAACCGCACGGCCCGGGCCCGCACCGTGCTGGGCTGGCCCGTCGGGATCGCGGTGGTGTCCTGGCGGTACATGTGGCGGACCACCCCGCTGCACCGGTCCGAAGAAACCGGCACCCGCGACGACCTGCCCGACCCGGACGGCGAAGGCAGCCAGGCCGGCGACCGCCGGCAGCCCGCCAGCGCGGGCGTGGGACCGCTGATGCACCGCACCTACCGCGTCGACATCACCGGCACCGGCATGACCCCGGAAACCCTCATCGACAAGGTGGCCGCCGAGCTGAACCAGGCCACCCCGGAGATGGCGGTGTTCCGCAAGACCAGCGGCTCCGGCCACCAGCCGGTCGGCTACGGCGACGAGTTCGTGGTGCGGATGCCGGGACCGTGGGACGGCCCGGTGCGGGTGATCAAGCGCGAGCCGGCCGCGTTCCGGCTCGGCACCCTGGCGGGTCACCTGGAGGCCGGCGAAATCGAGTTCCGCGCGGTCTGCCACGACGACACGCTGCGCTTCGAGATCGAATCCTGGGCCCGGGCCGGCGACCGGCTGTCCAACCTGCTGTACAACAAGGTCCGGCTGGCCAAAGAGATCCAGCTCAACATGTGGACCCACGTCTGCATCCGGGCGGCCGCCATCGCCGGCGGACGGCTCCGGGGTGGCGTCACCATCCGCACCCGCTGGGTGCCCTGGCCCAGCTGAGCGGGCCGGCCGCCGTCACCGGGCGGCGGCCGCCGGGCGGTGGGCGTTCAGGGCGGTGGTGAACGCCTGGATCCGGGGGTGCCGGGCGGCGCCGCGGCGGGTGGCGGTGAAGATCTGGCGCTGCGGGTGGCCGGGCAGCGGGTGGGTCACCACGCCGGGGTGGCGGGCAACGCCGGACAGGCCGGGCAGCAGGGCGGCGGCCAGGCCCGCCTCGACCAGGCGCAGGTGGACCTGCAGGTCGGTGGAGGTGTAGCGGACGTCGGGCTCGAAACCGGCCTGGCGGCAGACCGACATCGCCCAGTCGCGGGCGGTGCCGGGCGGTTCCATCGCGAACGGGCGGGCGGCCAGGCTGGGCAGCGACCGCTCGGCCCAGCCGCCCGGAACCGCCAGCCGCAGGTCGTCGGCGAACAGGTCGTGGCGGTCGGTCTGGCGGGCGCGGGGCAACGGGAAACCGGGATACTCCTCGTCGAGGATCAGGTCGAACTCGCCGCTGATGAGGGCCGGGTAGGCGCGTTCGGGCTCCAGCTCGGTGACCTCCACCCGCAGCGCCGGGTAGCGCGGCTGCAGCTCGCTGAGGGCGGGCGGGACCAGGGCGAGGACGGCTCTCTGGAAGGCGGCCACCCGCAAGGTGCCGACGGTGTCGTTGAGCGACTGGGCCAGCGCCGCCTCGGTCCGCTCGAGCTCCTCGAGCAGGACCTCGGCGTGGGCGACCAGCAGCTCGGCCTGGGCGGTGAGCCGGACGCGGCGCCCGGCCGGCTCCAGCAGCCGGGCACCGGCCTCCTTTTCCAGGGTGGCGAGCTGCTGGGAGACGGCCGAGGGGCTGTAGGACAGGGCCTCGGCGACGGCGGCGATGGTGCCGCGGCGGGCGAGCTCGCGCAGCAGCCGCAGACGCCGCAGGTCGAGCACCACGCCTCCCGAAAGCATCACTTTTCTTCATATTAAAGCGCTGATTTCCGCGCTGGACCTGATGGGTTGGCGGAACCGAGAATGGCGGCATGACCTCCTGGTACTGCTGGGCCGCCGCCCGCGACTGGAACTGCTCCCCGGCCGCGGGCGACGCGCACGCCTTCCACCGGTCGCTGCCCGGCTACGCGCCCACTCCCCTGGTGCCGGTGCCGGCCCTGGCCGACGAGCTGAAGGTGGGCCGGGTGCTGGTCAAGGACGAGTCGGCCCGGCTCGGGCTGCCGGCCTTCAAGGTGCTGGGCGCCTCCTGGGCCTGCCATCAGGTACTGCGGGCCCAGCCGGGCGCGATGCTGGTGACCGCGACCGACGGCAACCACGGCCGGGCGGTGGCCCGGATGGCGGCCCGGTTCGGGGTGGCGGCGACCGTGTTCGTGCCCGCGGTGATGCTGGCCTCGACGGCCGCGCTCATCGCCGGCGAAGGGGCCGCCGTCATCCGGGTCGACGGCGGCTACGACGAGGCCGTGCGGGCGGCGGCCGCGTTCGCCGGCCAGCCCGCCCAGCCCGGCCAGCCCGGCCGGGCCCTGGTCCAGGACACCGCCTGGGCCGGTTACGAGCAGGTCCCGGCCTGGATCGTGCAGGGCTACCAGACGCTCCTGGACGAGGTCGACGACCAGCTCGGCCGGGCCCCGGACCTGGTGGCGGTGCCGGCCGGGGTCGGGTCGCTGGCCGAGGCGGTGGTGCGGCACTACCGGCACCCGGACCGGCCGCACCCGAGCGTGCTGGTGGTCGAGCCTGACACCGCGGCCGGGGTGCTGGCCAGCCTGGTGACCGGCCAGCCGACCCCGGTGCCGACGGCGGCGACGGTGATGGCCGGGCTCAACTGCGGGACCGTGTCCAGCGCGGCCTGGCCGGTGCTGCGGTCCGGCTGCGACGCGGCCGTCGCCGTCAGCGACGCCGGCGCGCTCGAGGCGGTGGCCGACCTCGGCCGTCTCGGCGTCTCCTCCGGCCCCAGCGGCGCCGCCACCCTGGCCGGGGCCCGGGCCGCGCTGGCCGATCCGGACCGGCGGCAGGCACTCGGCCTCGGCGACGACGCCACGGTCGTCCTGCTCAGCACCGAAGGGAACTACCGGTGACCCCGGCCGTGCGCGGGGACGTGCTGGAGCTGCTGGACGCGCTGGTCCGGATCGGCTCGGTCAACCCCGGGCTCGCGGCCGGCATCCCCACCGTCCTGTACGGACCAGAAGGCGAAGGAGCCCATGCCGACGTCGAATGGGTCAGCCGATCGGGCACCCGCACCGCCGCCGCCGTCCTCCCCCGCCTCGCCCGCGACTTCTGCGCGTGAGTGGCGCGTTCCCGCCCCCGCGCTGGTGCTGGGTGGCGTGGTCGGGCTCGAAGGCGGGGCGGCGGTGGCGGCCACGATCATCCCCGGCGCCGGGATCGTGGGCACGGTCATGCTGCGGGTGGGGTTCGGAACCCTCGGGCTGATCCCGCTCGGGCGGCCGCGGCGGCGCCGCCTCGACCGCCGGGCGGTGCTGCTGGTGATCGCGGTGGGGACGCTGCTGGCCGCCCACCACCTCCTCTTCTACACCGCCATTCACCGGCTGCCGCTCGGGGTGGCGGTGACCTGTGAGTTCGTGGCGCCGCTGGCGTTCGCGCTGGCCAGTTCCCAGCGCCGGGTCGACGCGCTGTGGGCGCTGCTGGCGGCGGCCGGGGTGGCGGCCGCCGCCGGTCTCACCAGCGACGGCCCGGTCAGCGCGGTCGGCATCGGGGCGGGGCTGGGGGCCGGGGCCTGCTGGGCCGGCTACATCATCGTGTTCCCGCACCTGGCGGCCGGTCCCGGCCGCAGCAGCGGGCTCACGCTGGCGACCGGGTGGGCGGCCCTGATCACGCTGCCGCTGTGGCTGGCGACCGGTCCCGGCCGGGTCTTCACCCCGCGCATCCTGCTGCTGGGGGCGGTGGTGGCGCTGCTGTCCGACGTCATCTCCTACAGCCTGCAGAGCGAGGCGCTGCGGCGCATCCCCGGCCGCCTGTTCAGCATCCTGGCCAGCACCGAACCGGCCGTCGGGGCGCTGTTCGGGCTGGTCGCGCTGGGCCAGCGGGTCAGCCCGCTGCAGTGGGCCGGGATGCTGGCGGTGGTGGCCGCCTCGATCGGGGCCACCAGCACCCGGCCAGGAGATGCCAGCACCCGCCCGCAAAGTCCCGATATGTCATAGTGGCCCGGGCTCGAGTTGCTGGAGCCCGGGGCGGACCGGAGCAAGGCGGACCGCCCGGTCAGCAACGGTCCGCCTTGGTGCGCTACCGGTCAGCCGGCTGAGGCCAGGTCGTCGTCCGCCTGTTTGGCGGCGGCGTTGACGGCCTGGGCGACGTTCTTGCCGGACAGGTAGGCCGGGGCGAGCTGGTTGGCGATGTCGAGCTGGGCCTGGTTCATGCCGGGGGTGATCGGCCAGCTGACCGTCTTCCAGGACGCCTCGGTCAGGAACGGCTGCATGTTGAGCCCGTGCTGCTGCCAGTAGGAGGCGTACAGCGGGTCGAGCGACTTGATGCCGGGCCAGATGTAGCCGCCGGCCCCGAGGATCTTCTCGGACGCGGCCGAGCCGAGCCACTGTTCCAGCTCCCAGGCATCCTGCTGGTTGGGTGAGTGGGTGCTGACCGAGTCGATGAGGCCGTTGAGGATCATCGCCTGGCCGTCCGGCCCGGCCGGGAACTGCACCACCCCGAGCTTGAACTTGACCTCGGACAGCAGGCCGGCGGTCTCCCAGTCGCCGCCCTCGATCATCGCCACCTTGCCCTGGGCGAACAGCTGCTGGTCCTGGCTGGTGTTGGCGGCCGCGTCGGTCCCGAGGGCCGAGCCCGGCACCGCGACGTGGTACTTGTACATCAGGTCGGACAGGAACTGGAACGTCTGCTTACCGGCCGGGGTGTCGAACGCGACCTGCTTGGCGTAGGGGGCGCTGATGATGTTGACGCCGTCCTCGGCCAGGTAAGGGTCGAAACCCCACTGCATCTCGTTCGGCGAGTCGGTCGCGTAGGTGGCCACCGAGCCCGCGTTGAAGCTGGACGACAGGGCGTTGTGGCCACCGGTGTCGTAGGTCGCCGACTTGAGGAACTGCACCCAGCTGCCGCCGTTCTGCGGGTTCCAGGTCAGGTTGGACGGCACCGTGATGTGGTGCTTGGTGAAGTAGCCGGCGTTGTAGAAGTACGCGATCGTGTCCCAGTCCTTCGGCAGCCCGTACATGACACCCTTGATGTCGTGCAGGCTGACCAGCGAGGGGATGTACTGGCCGAGGTTGGTGTGGGCGGCGCTGATCTTCGAGCTCAGGTTGGCCATCACCCCGTCCTGGACCCAGGACGCGATCATCGGGGTGTTGACCCAGAAGATGTCGGGGCCGCCGCCCGAGCTGAACTCGGTCGTCAGCTTGGGCTGGTAGTCGTTGTAGGCGAACGACTCGATGGTGACGTGGATGTTCGGATGGGATTTTTCGAAAACGTCGATTGACTTCTGGTAACCGGCCTGCTCGGGGGTCTGCCACATCGCGTAGGTGAGGTTCACCTTGCCCGAGCTGCCGGATTTGCCGGAACCCGACGAACCGGACGAACAGGCGGCCGCGGTGACCAGCAGGGCGGCGCAGCCGGCGGTGGCCGCCAGCTTGGCGGTTATGCTCCAGGCGCTGTTCCTTCTTCTCCTCATCGGTATCTCCCTTTCGTCTCCCGCCGGGCATCGCCGCCCGGGGCGAGCTTTGGCCGCGGTCAGCGGTTGACGCCGGAGAGCTGGATCGACCGCACGATGTGCTTCTGGAACACCGCGAAGATCACCAGCAGCGGGATCAGGGCGACCAGGGAGGCCGCCAGCACGAGGTTCCACTGCTCACCGAACGACGACTGCAGCGCCGCGATGCTGACCGTGAGGACCTGCTTGGACGTGGTGTCGGTGACGATGAGCGGCCACAGGAAGTTGTTCCAGCCGAACACGAACGCGATCAGCGTCGCGGTGATGATGATCGGCCGGCCCATCGGCAGCAGGATGCGGGTCAGGATCCGCCATTCGGAGCAGCCGTCCACCCGGGCGGCCGCGAAGATCTCCGACGGCAGCGACATGAAGTACTGCCGCATCAGGAAGATCGTGTACGGCACCCCCAGCACGTAGGGCAGGAAGATGGCCCAGTAGGTGTTGGCCAGGTGGAACTGCCGCATCATCGTGTACAGCGGCACCAGCGTGACCACGTTCGGCACCATCAGCGTGGCCAGATAGACCAGGAACAGCCGGTCCCGGCCGGGGAACTGCAGGCGCGCGAACGCGTAGGCGGCCAGCACCCCGAACGTGACCTGCCCGGCGGTCAGCACCACCGTGATCGCCGCCGTGTTGCCGAGGTAGCGCCAGAAGTCGTCGCCGGACAGGATCGCGCGGAAATTGCCCAGGTAGAGGCGGGTCGGCGGGGACCACGGCGAGCTGGAGAGCACTTGCGAGGCGGGCTTGAGGGCACCGAAGATCGCCAGCACGTAGGGGGCGACGAACACCACCGCGATGGCGGTCAGGCAGAGGTAGAACAGCGTGTACCGGGCTGTCCTGAGGGGAGCTTGCTGGTTCCGGGGGACCGCCGTCATCAGGACACCTCGTAAGTCGTCCGGTTGCGGAAAAAGCGGAACTGGATGAACGTGATCGTGAGGATCACCCCGAACAGCAGCAGCGACATGGCCGAGGCGGAGCCGACGTCGAAGTTGCGGAACCCGGTCGAGTAGATCTGGTAATTGATCACGTTGGTGGCCGAGCCGGGGCCGCCCTGGGTCATCACGTACACGGTGTCGAAGATCTGGAACGACCCGATGACGTCGGTCACCAGGACGAACAGCATCGTCGGGCTGAGCAGCGGCAGCGTGATGCGGGTGAACCGCCGGAAGGCGGACGCGCCGTCGATGCTGGCCGCCTCGTACAGGGCGGGCGGGATCGTCTGCATCCCGGCCAGGAAGAACAGCATGTTGTAGCCGGCGTACTGCCAGTTGCTGACCATCGCCACCGCCGGCAGGGCGGTCTGGGCGTTGCCGAGCCAGTCCGGGCCGTGGATCCCGACCAGCAGCAGCAGGTGGTTGATGAGCCCCGTCTGCCCGTTGAACATCCAGCTCCAGACGACCGCCATCGCCACCGGGGTCGACATGTAGGGCAGCACGTACAGCGCCCGGAACAGGCCGAGAGCCGGCATCCGCCGGTTCAGCAGCACGGCCAGCCCGAGCGCGATCGCCGTCTGCAGCGGGATGTTCCAGAGCACGTAGTAGGCGGTCACCAGCAGCGCGTGGAACACGTGGTCGTCGCGGGTCATCGTCACGAAGTTGGAGAAGCCCACCCACTGTGGCGACTGCAGGAAGTTCCACCGGAAGAAGCTCAGCACCAGCACGATGACCACCGGGACGAGCAGGAACAGCACCACCCCGGCCAGGCTGGGCAGCACGAACGGGGCGGCCGTCAGCAGGTGCCGCAGCCGGGCCGGCCGGCTGGGGGCGCTGGGCGGCCGCGGGGTTTCCCGGGTCGGGCGCGGATGGCGCAGGTCGGTCAGGTGCATCAGGCACCTCCGGTGGGCGGGGGGCCCGAGCTTTCGCGGATGATCAGCTCCGGATCGAGCCGGGCCACGGTGGCCGGGCGGCCGCTGATCCGCTCGTGCAGCAGCGCGAAGGCGGCCCGGCCGAGCTCGGTGAAGTCGAGCCGCACGGTGGTGAGGGCGGGCACGAAGTAGGCGGACTGCGGGGTGTCGTCGAAGCCGACGATGCTGACGTCGCCGGGGACCGCCCGGCCGGCTTCGATCATCGCCCGGGTGACGCCGAGCGCCAGGTCGTCGTTGCCGCAGAGCACGGCGGTGACGGCCGGATCGGCGGCCAGCGCCCGGCCCGCCTGGTAGCCCGACCGGGAGTCCCAGCCCGCCTGGATCGCGGGCGGAATCCCGGCGTCCGCGGCGGCCAGCGCCGACTGCCAGCCGGCCAGCCGCTGCCCGGTCTCGGCCGACGACGGGATGGCGACGTGGTGGACGGTCCGGTGCCCGAGGCCGAGCAGGTAACGAGTGGCGGTCACGGCCGCTTCCCGGTCGTTGATCCACACCCACGGGCGGCCGGCCCCGGCCTCGCCGACCGGGGTCTCGACGGTCGCGACCAGGTGCACGCCGTCGGGGACGGCGGCCAGCGCGGCCGCCCCGGCCCGGTCGAACGCCAGCACGATCAGCGCGCCGGCCGCTTCGGTGGCCCGCGCCACCGCGTCCCGGACCGCGTCCGGCTCCGCGGATTCGACCACCCGGACCCCGACCGCGAAGTCGGCCGTCCGGGCCGCTTCCTCCACGCCTTCCAGCACGGCGGCGTAACCGTAGAGGGTGGTGTTCGAGGTCAGCACGGTCACCGACTGGGCGGTACCGCCGGCCAGGGCGCGGGCGGCCCGGTTGGGCCGGAACCCGAGCTCCGCGATCGTTCCCAGCACCCGGTCGCGGGTCGATCCCTTCACGCTGGGATGGCCGTTGATGACCCGCGAAACGGTCTGGTAGGAGACGCCGGCCGCGGCGGCCACGTCGCGGATGCTCACCGAGCGGGCCGTCTCACCGCCCGGGCCGCGTTCGGCGGGGGTGCCCTGGCCGGGGGCTCCCTCGCCGGGGGCGCCCTCGCTGCTTGTGTGACCGGTCACAACCATGCGAAAATTGTGACCGGTCACACGGCGCGAGTCAAGAGATAGTGGACATGCGCCCTGCGCACCGGATGGACCACGGGGAGGAGACCCAGTGACGGCCGACGTGACACCGCGACCACCGATCACCTTGTCGAACCGCGAGCTTGAACTGGTGGTCGAGGTGGACAGCGCCGGCATCCCGCGGATCACCCGACTGGCCCCGGCCGGGCCGGCCGGGGGCGTCGCCGGGCCCGCACCGGGTGGCGGGCAGCCGCTGGCCGACGTGATCCTGGCCGGCGAGGGCCGGTCGTGGTCCAGCCGCCGGTACTGCGAGTCGGCGATCACGCCCCGGCTGCGGTACACCGGGCACGAGCATCAGGCCCGGGACGACGGTGCCCGGCCCTGGCGCCAGCTGCGGGTCGACCTGGCCGACCCGGTGACCGGGCTGCAGGTCCAGGTGTTCTACCGGATGCTGGGCGACGCCGGGGTGGTCCGCTGCTGGGTTGAGCTGGCCAATCACGGCCCGGCCGCGCTCACCGTGCAGTCGGTGACGTCGTTCCTGGGTGAGGTGGCGGGCGGCGACGGTGGTCCCGACGGGCTGGCTGGCGGCAACGTGTTGTGGGCCGACAACCAGTGGCTGGCCGAGGGCCGCTGGCAGTCGCGTCCGCTCCGCGAGGTGCTGCCCGACCTCAACCGGGTCGCACACCGGGCCGACCCGCGCGGCGTCTTCGGCCGGACCAGCGTGGGCACCTGGTCGTCCGGCACCTACCTGCCGATGGGAGCGGTGGTCAGCGGCGGCCGCGGCCGGTGCTGGCTGTGGCAGATCGAGCACAACGGGGCCTGGCACTGGCAGGTCGGCGAGCACGTCGTCCGGGCCGCGGCCGGGCCCGGCGCCGGCCCCGGGCCGCGCAGTACCGGCTACCTGGCTCTGCTCGGGCCGACCGACGCCGAGCACCACTGGCACGCCGACCTGGCGCCGGGCGAGACGTTCGGCACCGTACCGGCGGCGGTCGCGGTCAGCGACGACGGCTTCGACGGGGCGGTGGCCCAGCTGACCGCCTACCGCCGGGCGCTGCGCCGGCCGCACGAGGATCACCGCCGCCTGCCGGTCATCTTCAACGACTACATGAACACGCTGATGGGTGACCCCACCACCGGGCGGCTGCTCCCGCTGGTCGACGCGGCCGCGGCGGCCGGGGCCGAGTACTTCGTTATCGACGCGGGCTGGTACGCCGAACGGGACGCGCCCTGGTGGGACACGGTCGGTGAGTGGAAGCCCGCCGCCAGCCGGTTCCCGGGCGGTATCGGCGAGGTGCTGGGCCGGATCCGCGCCCACGACATGGTGCCCGGGTTGTGGCTGGAACCCGAGGTCGTCGGGGTCGGCAGCCCGGTCGCCGGGCGGCTGCCGGACGAGGCGTTCTTCGTCCGCGACGGCCGCCGGGTGGTCGAGCACGGCCGCTACCACCTCGACCTGCGCCACCCGGCCGCGGTCAAGCACCTCGACGAGGTGATCGATGTCCTGGTCACCGAGCTTGGTATCGGCTACTTCAAGCTGGACTACAACATCAACGGCGGCCCCGGCACCGACACCGGCGGGCTCAGCGCCGGAGCCGGCCTGCTCGGCCACAACCGGGCCCACCTGGACTGGCTGGACGCGGTCCTGGACCGCCACCGGGGCCTGGTCATCGAGAACTGCGCGTCCGGCGGCGGCCGGACCGACTACGCGATGCTGGCCCGCCTGCAGTTGCAGTCGACCAGCGACCAGCAGGACTTCCGCCGGTACGCCGCCATCGCCGCCGCCGCGCCGGTGGCGGTGCCGCCCGAGCAGGGCGCGGTCTGGGCCTACCCGCAGCCGGACTGCACCGACCACGAGATCGCGTTCGCCCTGAGCAGCGCGCTGCTGGGCCGGGTCCACCTGTCGGGGCACCTGGACCGGATGACCGGCCGGCAGCGCGCGCTGGTGGCCGCCGCGGTCGAGACCTACAAGCGCATCCGGCCCGAGCTGGCCGAGGCGCTACCGGCCTGGCCACTCGGGCTGCCCGAGTGGGACGCGCCGTGGCTGGCGCTGGCCATGCGGGCACCGGCCGCCACCTACGTGCTGGTGTGGCGGCGGGAGGGTCCCGGGTCGATGCTGCTGCCAGTCCCCCACCTGGGCGGGCAGGCGGTCACGGCCCAGGTCATCTACCCGGGTAGCGAGGTGGCCGAGATCAGCTGGGACGCGGACCGGGCCGGGCTGACCGTCGGGCTGGCGGCGGCCCCGGCCGCCTGTTTGATCCGGCTCGCCTCGCCCGGGCAGGGTTGAGGGGCACGGGACTCGGGCGAGCTGGGCGGGTGCCAGAAGACAACGCGCGGGCGGGCTAAGTGGCGGACGACGTAGTCGACGGGGTGATGGCGGGCTGACGGGATGAGCGCCCGGCGGTGCAGGGAGCAGGCCGGGAGCTGGCGCGGGTGCGGCAGGCGGTAGCTGGGCTCGGGGCGGCAGCGGCTGGCGGGGACCTGGTGGGCGAGGACCGGGACGCCGTGGGCGGGACGCGCCGGGTAGGCGGCCGGGCGGGCGGGGTAGGCGTCGCGGCGGCCGGTCCAGTCCGCGCGGCGGGGCGGCGGAACCGGGACGGTCGCCGGAACGGTCGCGGGGCGGGGCGCCGGGCCGTCGAGGTCCGGGGACCGGGGGCCGAGGTCCGGGGCCGGGTGGCCGAGGGCGGGTGACAGGTGGCGCCAGCGCAGCGCCAGCAGCACCGCCGCTACCGCCCCGACGGCGCCGCTGATGGCGATGACGGTGGCCGGGGACAGGAACTCGGTGGCGGCCCCGGCGATCAGCAGGGCGCCGCCCTGGCTGGCGACGGTGCCCATGCTGGCCAGGCCGAACGCCTGGGAACGGCGGTCAGCGGGCACGCACTGGACGAAGGCGGTGTTGGCGGCGATCTGGTAGATCGCGAACGTGCCCGACAGCGCGAAGATCAGCAGCGAGACGACCAGGCCGGGGTGGAACGCGATCAGCAGCAGGCTGGCGCAGCTGCAGGCGGCCATCGGGCCCATCCAGCGCAGCCGGGACCGGGAGCCGACCTTGCGGGCGAAGACCGGGGCGACCAGGACCGCGCCGGCCTGGCCGGAGGCGACGACCAGCCCGGCCGCCAGCGGGCCGCCGCTGAGCCGGGCGACGTAGGGGGCGGCGATGCCTTCCGGTATCGAGTACAGCGCGATCAGCCAGCCCAGCATCATCACCGTGCGGATCGTCCGGTCTCCCAGCAGCAGCCGGAGCCCGTCGCTGAGCTGGCGGGCGGCCCGCAGGCCGGAGGCGACGACCGGGGCCGGCCGGGCCCGGGTGCCCCAGCGGATCAGCACCGCCGAGGCCGCGAAGGTGGCGGCGTCGACGGCCAGCGCGGGCCGGGCCCCGAGGAAGGCGATGGCCGCTCCCCCGACCGCCGCCCCGGCCACCATCGCCACCCGGAAGGTGGTCTGCATGACGGTCGCGGCCAGCGCGTAGTGCTCCTCGGCGAGCACGTCGGGCAGCACCGCCGAGCGGGCCGCCTCGAACGGCGACTGGGCCATCGTGGTCAGGTACAGCAGCCCGACCAGGGCCGCGACCGGGATCCCGGGCAGCAGCATGGCCGTCACCATCAGCGCCCGGATCAGGTCGCAGGCGACCATCACCTGGCGGCGCGGCAGCCGGTCACCGAGGCCGGAAAAGGCCAGGCTGCCCATGACCCAGGGCAGCGAGCCGGCCGCGTAGGTCAGCGCCGACAGTAACGGCGAGCCCGTCTTGGCGTAGATCAGCAGGGTCAGCGCGACCAGCGTGAGCCGGTCCCCCAGCTCCGACAGGATCTGGGACGCCCACAAGGCCCGAAACTCACGGACGGCGAACACCTCACGGAAGGTGGGCTGGGCAACGGGGGTCCTGCTCACGGCGACGGTACTGGTCACGGCGACCCTTTCCTTCCGGCACCGCGCGAGAGTTACTCAAACGGTCTAACCGGTTACCGGACGCCATAGTGGCAGAAAACGAAGGGTCGCTTTGCGGTCTTGGACCTAAATACGTCATCTGACGGATATCTCAGACGCCATCTCGCGGCTGCAACCTGCCGATCGCCGTATCTGGCCTAGCGGGAGGTCACAGGGATAGGGACAGCGGCCTCCGCTTCCGACATACGTCAACTGACGGATGTTTCATTGTGCAAGTTGCATGACACTTGCACAGCAACTCACGAATCAAGTTGTGAAAGCTGCCGCTCGACGCCGCCCTGTTCCTCAATCATCCGGAGGTGCGGTACATGTTCCCCACCCTGATGGGGACACACCGCCGCCAGCTCGTCCACGGGCTGGGCCAGCTCACGGAGGCTGGGCTCGGCGGGCGCGGCCAGCGAGGCCGGGGTGGCCAGCGAGGCCGGGGCCGGAGCCGGATGCCGGTAGAAGTTCGGCGTCTGGTCGAAATCGGTATACGTGCGGTGGAACACCGGGGTGGCCGAGGACGCGGTCGGCGGCACGATCCAGGACCAGTCGACCGGGCAGCCGCGGCCGTGCCGTTCCTCGCGCTCCAGGTGCTGCAGGAAGCGGGCCGATTCAGTGTGGTGATCGGTGATCGCCACCCCGGCCGCGTCGAACGAGTGCAGGACGGCCAGGTTGAGCTCGGTCAGCGCCTTGTCCTTCCACAGCGTCCGGTCGGTCGCGGTCGACAGGCCCATGTGGCTGGCGATCTCCCGCAGTTCGTCGTACCGGCCGGCGTCGCCGAAGTCGCGCGAGCCGATCTCGGTGCCCATGTACCAGCCGTTGAACGGGGCGGCCGGGTAGCGGACGCCACCGATCTCCAGGTACATGTCGCTGATGACGGGGACCGCGTACCAGCGCAGGCCGAGGTTGGCGAACCAGCGGTAGTCGGGGTGCTCGATGCCGACCTCGAGAATGGCGTCAGCCGGTATCTCGTGCATGGTGACCGGCGCGCCCGCCTCCTGGACGAGCAGCGGCAGGATGTCGAACCGGCCGGGCGGCCGCCCGCCGGGCCAGCCGAGCTCGCGGGCCAGCCGGGTGACAGCGACGTTGGACGGGTCACCGACGACGCCGCCGCCGACCAGTTCGTAGCCCGCGTAACGGATCAGCTGGGAGCTGATGATGCGCGGCCCGGGCTGGTCCGGGGCGTCCGGCGCGAACACCGTGATCTGCGGGCGGATGCGGCCGCCGTTCGTCGCCGAGCGCAGGTGGGTCACCGCCTCGGCGGCGATGTCGGCGGCGGCGCTGATCTCCCGGCAGTCCCGCACCCGGAGGCTGTGCCAGTACAGCCGCCCGATGCAGCGCGAACTGTTCCGCCAGGCCACCCGGGCCCCGAACGCGAGCTCGGCCGGGGTGTGCCAGTAGCTGCCGGAGAACTCGATCTCACGGCGCACCTGACGGATCCGGTGATCGGGCGAACCCAGATTGTTTTCGGCATGGAAAAGCGTGATGAATTGCTCGGCGCTTTCCTGCACCCTATCCGCCGCGGACGATTCATAAGCGATGGGAGCGGATGGGCTGAAGTCCGGCAGAGTCGACCCCGCCATGAAGGCCTCCCGGGTAGCGGTTCCTGGTGCTACCAGCGTGAATGGCGACCTTGCCCCGACCTTGACGCTTACCTTGCCGAAATAAATGCCGACGCGGAAAATGTAAATTCGCAAAATGTCGCGCAAATTGCCTGCGCTTTTTATATGTGTGTGAGAGCGGGCGGTGGCGCGGGCTGGTCAGGAGATGCGGGCGGCGTAGTCCGGGGCGATCGTCTCGATGCGGATCCGGACCGCCTTGGCCTCGGGCACGTCCAGGCGCTCGTAGATGTCGAGGGCCTGGCGCAGCGCGATCCGGGCGCCGCCGTACTGGCCGGCCGCCTGCTCGGCCTCGGCGATGCCTTCGAGGACCTTGCCTTCCTCGTAGGGCTCACCGTTCTCGCGCGCCATCCGCAGCGCGGCCTGGTAGTCGGCCATCGCGTCGTCGTAGCGGCCCGACCCGCGGTGGATGTCGGCCGTCAGCCGCAGCGCGATCAGCTGCTGGGACAGGTTGCCGATCTCCTCGGCGATCGCCCGCGCGCGCTGGTGGTGGGCCAGCGCCTCGTCGTGGCAGGCGGCGCTCTCGTAGATGGCGCCGATGTCGTTGAGCACCTCGGCCTCGTTGGGCAGGTCGCCGATGTCCCGGTACACGGCCAGCGCCTTGCGGTAGGCCGCCAGCGCGTCCTCGTGGCTGCCCTTGTACCGGTGCACGCTGCCGACGTTCTGGTAGAGGATCGCCTCGTACTGGGCCCCGCCGATCGCGCCGAAGATCTCCAGCGCCTCGGTGTAGGCGTCGAGCGCGTCCCGGTGCAGGCCGCTGAAGAAGTAGATCCGGCCCAGGTTGCCGAGCACCTTGGCCTCGCCGCGCCGGTCCCCGGTCGCCCGGTACAGCGTCAGCGCTTCCCGCAGCTGGCTGGTGCCCTCGGCGTGACGGCCGAGCTGGAAGGTGCAGACGCCGCTATGACACAGCGTGTCGGCCACCCCGCGCGAGTCGGCGGCGGCCTGGTACAGGATCTGGCCTTCGGCAAAGCAGGCGACCGCCTCGCGCCAGCGGGCCATGCCGAAGTGGGCCAGCCCGAGCTGGTCGAGCGCGCGGGCCTCGCCGATCCGGTCGGCCTGCGACCGGTAGCTGGCCACGGCCTCCTCGGCCAGCGCGATCGACTCTTCGGGCTGGCCGGTCAGCTGACGCACGGCGCTGAGCGCGAGCGCCGCCCGCGCGACCCGGGCCGGGTCGGCGATGTCCCGGCCGGCCTGCAGGGCCAGCACGTGGGCAGCGGCTGCCTCGTCCCAGTAGGCCTGGTTCTCCATGAAGTCGGCCAGCAGGCCGATCAGGTCGGCGCTCTTGGCCTTCCACTCGTGCCGGCCGGCGTAGCGGGCAACCTGCAGGATGTTGCGCCACTCGGCGTCCAGCCAGTCGGCCGCGTCATCGGCGGTGACCAGTGGTGGCCCGGGGGCCGCGGCCGGGCTGGCTGGTGCGTCGGCGGCCCGGCGCAACGGGTTGAGCACCCGGTCGGCCGTGTCGGCGGTGAGCCGGTAGTAGTCGATGAGCCTGCTCAGGGCCTGCCGCTGCTCGGCCGGGGAGTCGTCGCGGGCGGCCAGCTCGGCCGCGTAGCCGCGGATGAGGTCGTGGAACCGGAACGCCCCGCCCGGGGCCTGCGCCAGCAGGTGATGGTCGAGCAGGGCCCCGAGTGCCTTCTCGGCCTCGGCGTAGGTGCAGCCGCCGAGCGCGGCCACCGCCGCCAGGCTGAGGCTGGGGCACGGGCTGATGCCCAGCCGCCGGAAGAGCTGCCGGTGGTCCGGCTCCAGCGCCCGGTAGGACAGGTCGAAGGCGGCGGTCACCTCGGGGGCGGCCGCGCGGGCGTCGCTCAGCCAGGCCGGCGCCTGGGCCAGCTCGTCGGTCAGGCCCTGCAGGCCCGGCGACCCGTCGCGGGCCACCCGGGCGGCGGTGAGCTGGATGGCCAGCGGCAGCCGGCCGCAGCGCTGGACGGCGGCGGCGATCTGGCCGGCGTCCTCGTCCCGGCTCTCGCCGCTGAGCCAACGGAACAACGTGACGGCGGCGTCGACCGGCAGCACGTCGAGGGTGAGCGAGCGGGTCGCGCCGAGGTCGGGCAGCCGGCGCCGGGTGGTGATGAGGATCAGGCAGCGGCTGGTGAGCGGCAGCAGCGGGCCGATCTGGTCGTGCCCGGCCGCGTCGTCGAGGATGACCACCGCCCGGCGGCGGCTCAGCTGGGCCCGCCACAGCGCGGTGCGCTCGCCGATGGTCTCCGGAATCTGGGCGGCCGGCACCGACAGCATCTGCAGCAGCCGGTACAGCGCCTCGGCCTGGTCGAGGGCCGGGCTGCCGGGGTCGTGGGAGTGCAGGTTGAGGTAGACCGTCCCGTCCGGGTACTGGTCGCGGACCAGCCGGGCGGCCCGGACCGCCAGCGTGGTCTTGCCCACGCCGGGCATGCCCTCGATGACGACGACGCCCGGGCGGCCGCCGTCCGGGCCGGTGAGCACGGCCAGCTCCGGGTCGCGGCCGACGAACTGGGCGGCCTCGGGCGGCAGGGTGTCCGGGGCTTCGGTCTGGGCCAGCCGCCGTCCGGCCGGCCGGACGGCCAGCTCGGGATCACGGCCGAGGATCCGCTGGTGCAGCTCGGACAGGGCGGGGCCGGGCTCGGCCCCCTGGTCTTCGATCAGGCGGGTACGGGTCTCCCGGTACAGGCTGAGGGCGTCGGCTGGCCGGCCGCTCCGGCACAGCGCCGTCATCTGCTGGCCGACCAGCGTCTCGTCGGCCGGGTACTGCACCAGCAGCTGCGACAGCTCGCCGACCAGCTCGGCGTGCTGACCGAGCTCCAGCTCGCAGCCGACCCGCTCGAGCACGGCCGCGCGCCGCTCTTCTTCCAGCGCGTCCCGCATCCGGGCCGCCCAGTCGCCGCCGATCCCGGCCAGCGCCTGGCCGCGCCAGAGGGTGTCGGCCGCACGCAGCAGCTCGGCCGCCGGCTCGAAGTCACCGCTGGCCGCGAGCGCGTCGGCCTGGCGGCGCAGCCGCCGGAACTGGTGCACGTCGACCGTCTCCGGGTCGACCTCGAGCAGGTAGCCCTGAGCCCGGCCGAGCAACCGCAGGTCATCGCCGACCGCCTGGCGCAGCGAGGCCCGCAGCCGGGCCACGTAGACGGACAGGCTCTCGCGGGCCTTGGCCGGCGGCTCGGCGTCCCACAACCGATCGATGAGGGTCTCGGCCGGAACCAGCGCCCGCGGCGTCAGCAGGAGCATGGCCAGGATCGAACGCGCTCGGGCGCGGCCGAGATCCTGCCGGCGTCCGGCCGACCAGAGCTCAATCGGTCCGAGAACCCGGAATTCCATGATCGCTCTGCATCGTCTACCGCCCGTCGGCACGTAGGAGCTGACACCGGATCCGGATGGGTGCGCCCATCCTTGGGAGGTTGATACCCGCTGTCGGCATTCTCCATCCGTATTAAATACAGAATGATCCGCGCAGGACAATAGTCCGGGCGAGACCCGCCGTTGCTCTGCAACTTTCACGGCAACTTCGTGGGCGCCCGCCGATCATGAAAACACAGAAAAGGCCCGGATCAGAACGGGACCTCTTCTGCGAATCTCCCTTTTCAAAATAATTAAAATGGCCTGTCTCCACGCGCTCGCAAGCAGTTCATGCAATGCCATGGTGCTTGCGAAAAATTGCCAGACGGATTTGCCTGAAACCACATCTCGAAGTGCAAATTGCGGTAAATTAGTCATTGAGACACTCTGCGCAGATCTCAGGCCCTAGTCATCGGTAAGGGGATCGTCTCGATGAAAAGTCACAATTGGATTCTGCCCGCTGGGAAGCACGCCAAGGTGGGCCCCGCGACCAGGCTGGCGGAGGCGGCGCTGGCCGACTCACCAGCCCAAACGGCCCGCGCCGCGCTGGTCCTGGCCCTCGTGGTGGGCGGCGGAACGGAAAGTGCGGCGACGGCTGCCAGCAGCAGTGCGGCGGTGACAACCGCCACCGTGGTGCCCATCAGCTCTGCACATATGGTCGCTCATCCCTGGCTTATGTAACCAAGACTTAAAACGGCGTCACTGGACGGTGGCGCCGTTTAGTCGTGCCTGTATTAAAAAGCGGGCCGACGGCTCCGGAGAGCCGTCGGCCGGCCTATCTTCAGTGTCGAAGATACGCGCTGCCGTTGCCGTTCCGGTGGCCATTGATCGCCTGAGCCGGGCTGGCCGGGGCCGGACGGCCCGCGGGAACCGAGGGACTGATGGGACTCCTGGGACTCGGGGTGGCTACCGGACCCCGTTGAGCTATTTCCTCGATCGAGTCCGATTCTTTGCGTTCCCACTCCTCGATGCCGCGCAGGATTCCCTCGGTATAGGCGCGCAGGTGAGCCCGGTAGACACCGCTGTAGGTGCGCAGGTACGCCAATTCGGCCTGGGCGGCCTGCCATTCTTCATCGGACGGCGGCGAGGCCGGGCCGTCCAGGGCCGAGACCGCGGCGTCACGGGCCTTGACCTGCGCTTCTTCCAGCAGCCGACTCGAGTGCTGGCGGGCCTGCTGCATGATCTCGTCGCGGCGCTGCCGGGTCTCCTTGGTCAGGCGGCTGCTGTAGTCACGGGCATCGGCCACGTACTTCTCGGCCGTGACCTGCGCGGTCGACAGGATGCGGACCGCGTGGACGTGGGCGTCCTCGGCCCCGAACAGCACCGACTGCTCGTCGCCGGCGCCCTCGGTCTCGCCGGCGATGATCCGGCGGCGCAGCCGCTGGACCTCCTGCCACAGCGAGGTGCGCTCGTTGACCAGGCGCACGAACTCAGCCTGGACCGCGGCCAGGAAGTCGCGGACGGGCCCTTCCTCGTAACCCCGCCGTCCCAGCCGGGACGTCGGGAAGATCACGGTCTGCAGCTCGTCCGGGCGCATCCGGCCCCGCTCGTTGTCGAACCATGCAGTGGTCAAGATTCGCTCCAGCCGAAGTCCTCGAGGTGTATGTGGTCGGTGGGCAGGCCGGCCGTGGCCAGCGCCGCGGCGGTGTCCCGGACCATCGCGGTCGGGCCCGCGACGTAGGCGTCGTGGCCGGACCAGTCGCCGTGGCGGGCCACCACGTCCGGCAGGTTGCCGGTCTCACCGGTGAAGGTGGGGTCGTCCGACACCACCGGGGTGACGGTCAGCCAGGGGTGCTCGGCCGCCATCTTCTCCAGGTTTTCCAGGTCGTAGAGGCCGTCGGCGCGCCGGGCGCCGAAGAACAGCCGGACCGGCGGGCGCTGGGGTAGCCCGGCCACCTGCTGGAGGATCGCCTTCAGGGGGGCCAGCCCGGTGCTGCCCGCCACCAGCAGCAGCGGGCGGCCGAAGCTGAGCGGGTCGAGCGTGAGCACCCCGACCGGCGGTCCGATCCGGACCGTCGTGCCGACGATGGACGGGCTGGTCAGCGCCATGCTCACCATCCCGCCGTCGATCAGCCGGACGTGGATCTCGAGCAGGCCGTCCTGGCGCGGGGCGTTGGCCATCGAGTAGAACCGCCACAGCCGCGGGTGACTCTCGCACTCGAGCGCGACCGACTGCCCGGGCAGGTAGTCGATCCGCGGCTCGGGCTGGATGAGCAGCACCGACACGTCGAACGAGCGCGCCTCGTGGGCGACCACGGTGCCGTGCCACCAGGCCGGCCGGGCCTGCTCGTCGGCGTTCGCGGCCGTCATCATCACCGAGCCGATGAGCTCGTAGGCGGCGGTCCAGTCGGCCGCCAGCTCAGGGGTCCAGGCCGGCCCGGAGAAGTGCTGCAGGGTGGCCAGCAGGCTGCCGCGGACGGCGCCGTAGTGCTCGGTGACCACCCCGAACTTGCGGTGGTCACGGCCCAGGTCCTGCAGGAACAGCTTGAGGTCGTCGACCCGGTCGACCTGGGCGACGATCTTGACCAGCGCCTTGACGAAGTGGTCACGCTGCGACGCCATCGACACCGGAAACATGTCCCGGGTCTCCGGGTGCTTCAGGAACAGGTCGGCGTAGAAGAACAGCGGTAGCTCGTCGCCGTGCGCCGAGACAAGGGCGAAGCTCTCCCGCAGCCGGGCAACGTCCAACGGTCCCGCCTCTCCGTGGGGTCACAGCCGGGTGACCGAGTCTTCTTGCACCGCAAAGTCTCGTGCAAGTTGCACTGCAAGACATCCGTCAGCTGACGTATGTACGAAGGGGCGGGGGCCAGACCGGGCGACCGCAGCCGGAAAAGCAAAAAGCGGGGAAGGCTCCATTGCCCTCCCCGCCCGGTACCCTCAGCGGCTGATCTGACCGGCGATCGCTACCGGCCGAAGCGGTCGAATTCTCCGTTGTGCGCGCCGCCGATAAACGCCTGCCATTCATCCGGAGTGAATTCCAGCATCGGCCCTTCCGGATGCCTGCTGTTGCGCAGCCCGACACCACCATCGGGGAGGCTGGCCACCTCGACGCAGTTGCCGCTGGAAAAACTCAGGGAACTCTTCACCCAGCTGAGACCCGAACCCGGCGCTTCGGGCAATTCTCCGAATGTAGGGCTTTCCACGTCATACCTCGCTGGAGCTCGCGTTACCAATGGAGTAGGCTAACAGCCCGAGGTCGTTTGGCTACTTTTAGTAGCAAGATGACCCGAGAATAACACATCAGGTACACCGTAGGTCCACTGTCGCCCCACCCGCAGGGCACTTCGGCAAAAAGCGTCGGCAAATCCCGTTGACAGCGTCGGCAAACGTGGGCACAACCGGCCAGGCCAGTCATGACGGCCAGGGCACGCCAACCGTGACATGGGAAACGATCCCGGGCAAATAGCCCGGGCAGGCCTGCCGCTAGCGGCCTCCGTCACCTGACCAAAGCGTCTCGGCCGTTTCCAGAATAAGGTCCCGGGAAGCCTCCCGGTCGAGCGCTGATTGGGCCAGCACCTGAAAGGCGATCCGGTGCAGGTACGTTTCCCGCTCTTCCTCGAAGATAAATCCCCGACGCATTTCTTCAATGCTCACGACCTCCTGCAGCATGGCATCGTTGTCCACCTGAAAACCGAAGATGACAAACGACTCGCCGAAAACGTCGTGCTGTGCATTCAGCGGAAGAATCTGCAGCGCCACATTGGGCCGCTCGGCATCCTTCGCCAGCCGCAGCAGCTGGTCGTGCATGACGGCGTCATCACCGATCCGGCGCCGCAGCACCGATTCGTCGAGAATGACCGACAGCTGGAGCTCGTCGCGCTCCAGCACCTGCTGGCGTCGCATCCGGACGTTGACCTTCCGGGTGATCACACCGGGCGGGACCGGTTCGACCCGGCTGTAACTGCCGATGATGTGGCGGGCGTACGCTTCGGTCTGCAAAAGGCCGGTGACGACGTCGACATGCCAGATCGACATGGCGGCCGCCTCGTCCTCGTGGCCGATGAATTGCTGGTAGTCCTCGGAAAGATTGTCGCCGTACTCTTCCCACCAGCCTTTCTGGGCCGCGTCCTGGGCCAGCCCGAGCAGCAGCTCGCGGCGGGAACCGGTGATCTCGTAGTAGTCGAGCAGCCGCTCGACCTCCTTGGGCCGCAGGCTGGTGCGGGCCCGCTCGTAACGGCTGATCTTCGAAGCCGACCACTTCAGCGCGGCCGCGACCGAATCGCCGCTCTTGCCGCGGCTCTCTCTGATCGAGCGCAGCTCAGCCGCCAGCCTGCGCCGTCGAACGGTAGGACTCCCTGGGGCGATCATGGCGTCCCTCCTCGGTACCGCGGGGCGAGCAGCGGGGGCGGTGCCGCAGGTTTCATGGCAATTTTCCGGAAACCCTTATTACACCGTACCCACACAACCCGCAACCAAAGCTTCCACCCCGCTATCTGGTACGTAGCGGAGGGATTTTCGGTTCAAAATGCGCGGCAACAAGATTCGGGCGACGGTCAGAACCAAGCCCGGACGGGCAGCGATCGGTAAGGATTGGCCGGTGTCCAGGTGGACGCGTATGAGCAGGCTGGGCCGGCAATATAGGGTGCCTCAGCGGCCGGGTCGACGCGTAATGCACATGCAAACGCCCGTGCAAATGGAAACCCGCGGCTGCTCAATGGGCACGCGGGTAGATCGGGCGGTCCCGAGGGCCGGCCGCACCGGGGCCGGGACGAAAACCCGGCCTTGTGACTGGGGTAAAGCAGTAGGGCAACCGGGACCACAGTGAAACGAGGTAGTCAGAGTTACCGCAGGCGGCCCGGGCGGTGGCTCAGCCCATTCAGTTCGCGCGGGCGGCCGCTGGCCATCGGTTAAACAAACTGGAAGCGCACAATCGGCATTCGCGCACAACGATGAAAATCCGGCGGGCCTGCCCCGATTATCTGAATCGACGGCAGGCCGTAAACCGCAAGATTACTGTGCAGCTAGCCCTCATAGATCCAGAGCGGCCTGGTCGCGTGGGCCGAGGACGCTACCGCAGCCGGAGCCGAGGATGTCAGGACCACGGCTGTCGTGCCCGCCAGAATTGACCCGGCGGTGCTCAGTGAGAGGATCGCGGGAATAATGATGTTACGCTTCAGTGACATGCCGCCTCCAGTGTTTCCGCAGTTCAAAAGCCTGCGCAGCATCCCCGCGGGCCCCGTCAATTTATCGGAAGCCCTGCGGGCTTGGTGTCATTATGAGATGATTACAGCGGAAAAGTTAAGTGTTTAGGCCAAACTTTTCCTGACCAAAAACTGCATTTATCTTTGCAGTTTTGGTTGTTTAGAAAAAGTCATGCCTTCGGGCAGAAAAATACTCAAGAACGTTTCTCTGCAAGGTTCATGAAACTTGCGCCGCAAGCATGCGACCCGACGAATGCCGACGGTCGGCATTGCGCTTCCGGCCACCGAATTAGTGTCCGAAAAAGCGCTTCTTGTTCGATAAATGTTCTGGTAGTAGGGTTCATCCATGCCCCCGGTGACGCCGGCCGGTGCCCTCGTCGGTCGCGACAGCGAAACTGCCTTGCTGACCGAATTGGTAAAAGAGTTGTCGGTGGGACACGGCAGCTCGGTACTGATCGAGGGTGAGCCCGGCATTGGCAAGTCCGCATTGGTCCGGAACACGGTCACGGGAGCCCAGGACGCCGGTTGCCAGGTGTTCTGGGGCGCCGGTGACGAGCTCGGCCAAGCGCTGCCGCTGGTGCCGTTCCTGGACGGGCTGCGGGTCCGCGAGCCGGACGACAACCCGCGGCGCACCACGATCGTGCGGCTGCTGCGCGGCGAGGCGACCGCCGACCGGGGTACCGACATCCAGGCCGCCCTGGCCGAGCAGCTGCTGGCGCTGGTGACCGAGCAGTGCGCGGCCCAGCCGACGATCCTGGTCGTCGACGACCTGCAGTGGGCCGACGCGGCCAGCGTCAACTTGTGGGGCCGCCTGGCCCGGTCGGCCGGGCACCTGCCGTTGCTGCTGATCGGGATGATGCGCCCGGTGCCGCAGCGCGACGATCTGCTAGCGTTGCGGCGGGCGGTCGGTGAGACCGACCGGCTACCGCTCCCCGAGCTCAGCGCCGACGCCACCGCCGACCTGGTGGCCCGGCTGGCGGGTGGCCGTCCCGACTCCAAGCTGCTGCGGCTGGCCCGCGGGGCGGCCGGCAACCCGCTCTACCTCACCGAGCTGGTGGCCGCGCTGCTGCGCAGCTCGAGCCTGACCGTGACCGACATCGGAGCGGTGGAGCTGGCCTGCGGTTCGGCCCCCGGCTCGCTGTCAGCCGCGATCGCCGACCGCCTCGGCTTCGTGACCGGGCCGACCCGCGACGTGCTCAAGGCCGCCGCCCTGCTGGGCATGGAGTTCGCGGTCTCCGACCTGGCCGTGGTGCTGAACCGGAACGTGGCCGAGCTGATCCCGGCCATGGACGAGGCCCGGGCGGCCGGCGTCCTGGTCGAGTCCCGCCGGAGCCTGGGGTTCCGGCATCCGCTGATCCGGGCGGCCATGTACGACGAGATACCGGCGCCGCTGCGGGCCGCCTGGCACCGGGACGTGGGGCGGGCGCTGGACGAGGCGGGCGCGCCGCCGGACCGGGTCGCCCGGCAGGTGCTGTGGGCGGTCGGCGGCTCGGCCGACGTCAACGGGTCCGGCGATGTCGCTGGTCCCGGTGACGTGGCGCCCGCACCGGATTCGGCCGAGCCGATGGACCAGTGGATGCTGGACTGGCTGTTCCGGACCGCGGACCCGCTCATCGGCCAGGCTCCGGGGGTGGCCGCCCAGCTGCTCACCCGGGCCCTGGCCCGCTCCCTGGCCAGCACCGCCCAGGCCGGGTGGCTGTCCAGCCGGCTGGCCGACGCCCTCTACCGGATCGGGGACCGGGCCGCCGCCGAGCAGGTCGTCCTCCGGGCCCTGGACCAGCCGGTCGAACCAGATCTGTTCGTGGACCTGCACTGGACGCTGGCCCAGTGCCGGATGCTGGCCGGTTCGTCCGCGCAGTCCCTGGCCACCCTGCAGGATGCGCTGGCGGCGCCCGGCCTGTCGGCCCGGCACCGGGCCCGGCTGCTCGTCCTGGCCGGCCGGACCCACAAGTACCTGGGTGAGCTGGACAAGGCGGGTGAGGTCGCCACCAGCGCGCTCGACGCGGCCACCGAGGCCAGCGACAACGGAGCGATGGCGTGGGCCCTGCACGTGCTGGCGGCGGTGGCCCTGGTCCGCGGCGAGCTGGCCGACGCGCTGCCGCTCTACGACCGGGCGCTGACCGTCACCCGAGCCGACCCGGGCCTGGTCGACCTGCGGCTGCTGCTGCAGATCAACAAGGCGATCATCCTCGGCTACCGGGACCAGTACGAGAGCGCGTTCGCGGCGGCCACCGAGGCCCGGCACCTCGCCGATCAGCTCGGCACCACGTTCCGGCTGGCCCAGGCGCACGGCGCGCTGAGCCAGTTGCTGTTCGAGACCGGCCGCTGGGACGAGGCGCTGATCGAGCTGACCATCGTGCCCGAGGAACTCAAGGAACCGTTCGGAGCCTGCGGCGAGCTCAGCCTGGCCTCCTTGATCTGCTTCCACCGCGGTGACCTGGCCGAAGCGCGCCGGTACCTGGCCGCGGCGGCCGCGCACGCCGAGCGGGTCGGCGACCGGCTGATCGGTGCCTACGCTCTGGCCCGGAGCCTGGACCACGAGCAGCTCGGCGAGCTGCCGGCCGCCCTGGCCGGGCTGACCGCGTCGTTCGCCGACGACCCGGACGAACTCGACGAGGTCGAGGACGTGCTGACCGACGCCGTCCGGCTGGCGGTCGCGACCGGGGAGCTGGAGACCGCCCAGACGTTCACCGGGTACGCCACCACGCTGGCGGCCGGGTCGGACATCCCGCACCGGCACGCGAACGCGCTCTACTGCCGTGGCCTGGTCGACCACGAGGCGCCCTGGCTGCTGGCGGCGGCCGAGGGGTACGAGGACGCCGGGCGGCCGCTGCTGCGAGCCAAGGCGCTGGAGGCGGCGGCCGGAGAGTTCGTCGAGATCGGTGAGCGGAGCCAGGCCCGGGCCGCGTTCACCCAGGCGGTCGAGGTCTACATGAGCCTCGGGGCGGCCGCCGACGCCGCCCGGCTGCAGGCCGAGTTCCGCGGCCACGGCATCCGCCGCGGGCCCCGGGTCAAGCACCGGCAGGCCCGCAGCGGCTGGGAGAGCCTGACCCCGACCGAGATCAAGATCGCCGCGTTCGTCGAGGACGGCCTGTCCAACCCGGAGATCGCGGGCCGGCTGCTACTGTCCCGGCGGACGGTGGCGACCCACGTCTCGCACATTCTCAAGAAGCTCGACGTGCACTCGCGGACCGATATCGCCCGGGAGTCAGCCCTGCGGACCGTCGCATCGCGGTGACTTCCGGGGGAACCGCAGCAGCGTGCCGTACGGGCGGGTGACGGCCGGGCGCCCCCGGCTGGCCATGCCCGGCCGGGGACTGGCGACCGACCGCGGCCGGTGGCCGCCGGTACCGGGGGCGGCGGCAGGCCGGAAGCCGAGCGTGAAGTACACGGCCTTGCCGTCGGGGGTGAGGTCACAGCCCCACTTGTCGGCCAGGCTGTCGACCAGGCACAGGCCCCGGCCGAACTCCTCGTCCCCGGAGGCGTCCAGCAGCACCGGGAAGAAGCGCGAGGTGTCGTGGACGTCCACCCGCAGGTGGCCGTAGGTGCAGGTGATGAACAGGGTGATGGTCTCCCCCGCCTCGTGCTTGATGGCATTGGTGACCAGTTCGCTGGTGAGCAGGATGGCGACGTCCGGGTCGACCGGGACGTCCCAGGCTCTGATAGCCGCCCGGACCTGGTCGCGAGCCTCAGCCGCGGCGAGCGGGCCGGTGGACAGCCGGACGCGGCGGGAGTGGAGCTCGGTCGGGTAAATGGGCGCCCTCGTGATCATGGGGCTCCTTCGTAGCCGGTATGAGCTGCAAGCTAGGGCAGTGCCCAGCGGGCCGGCCGTCCAGGAGGGGACCGCGGACGGCCGGCGCCGGTTCGGGCTGCGCTTGCACAACAAATGGTGCTGCAAGTTGCACTTTTCAGACATCGGTCAGCTGACGGATTTTGGTCTCGCTTTCCTGGAGACCCAGGTAGACGGCGGTGCCGATGCTGAAATGGCCGGCCCGGGCCGCGATATGGTCGGTTCGTGGAGCGAGAGCTGGCCGGTCAGGTGGCCCAGCCGGAGTACCGGCGCGAGGACCTCCGGATCGGCATCGTCCACATCGGCGTCGGCAACTTCCACCGCGCCCACCAGGCCATGTACCTCGACCGGCTGCTGAACCGGGGCGAGGCGGCCGACTGGGCCAGCTGCGGGGTCGGGCTGCTGCCCTGGGACGCGCGGGTCCGCGACGCGCTGCGCGGTCAGGACCTCCGCTACACGCTGGTCGAGCGGGCCCCGGACGGCCGGGCGATGGCCCGGTCGATCGCCTCGATCGCCGACTTCCTGTACGGGCCGGACGACCCGGAGGCGGTGTTCGAGCGGCTGGCCGACCCCGGCACCCGGATCGTGTCGCTGACGATCACCGAGGGCGGCTACAACCTCAACGACCGGGGCGAGTTCGACGCCGACGAGCCGGTGGTGCGGCGTGACCTGGCGCCCGGCGCCACCCCGGCCACCGTGTTCGGAGTGGTGGTCGAGGGGCTGCGGCGCCGCCGGGACCGCGGGATCCCGCCGTTCACGGTCATGTCCTGCGACAACCTGCCGGGCAACGGGCACGTGGCCCGGCTCAGCTTCACCGCCTTCGCCCGGCTGGCCGATCCGGCGCTGGGCGACTAGGTCGAGCGCGAGGTGGCGTTCCCGGACAGCATGGTGGACCGGATCACCCCCGTCACCACCGACGACACCCGCCGCTACGTGGCCGAGACCTATAAGGTGACCGACGCCTGGCCGGTGGTCTGCGAGGACTTCACCGCCTGGGTACTGGAGGACCGGTTCACGCTCGGGCGGCCGCCGTACGAGGACGCCGGGGTCATGCTGGTCCCCGACGTCCGGCCGTATGAGCAGATGAAGCTGCGGCTGCTGAACGCCAGCCACCAGGCGATCGCCTACTTCGGTTACCTGATGGGCTACCGGTTCGCTCACCAGGCGATCGCCGACCCGGCCATCGCCGCGCTGGTCAGCCGGTACATGAAGGACGAGGCGGAGCCGACGCTGGCGCCGGTACCCGGCATCGACCTCGCTGACTACCAGCGCAGCCTGCTGGCCCGGTTCTCCAACCGGTACGTGCCGGACACGCTGCTGCGGCTGGGCACCGACGGTTCCGACCGGATCGCCCAGTTCCTGCTGCCGGTCATCCGCGACCGCCGCCAGCGGGGCCTGTCTTCCCCGCTGGCGGCCGCGGTCGTGGCCAGCTGGGCCGCGTTCGCCCGCGGGGTCGACGGCGGGGGAGGGCCGATCATCTTCGTCGACCGGCAACGCGAGCTGGTCGACACCGCCGTCCGGCGCCAGGCCGCCGATCCGGACGGCTTCCTGACCGTGACCCAGCTGTTCGGGGACTTGGCGGCCGACCCCGAGTTCGCGCGGGTGTTCGCGGACGTCTACCGCGACATCACCGAGCGCGGGGCGCGGGCGGCGCTGGAGGCTCTGACCGGGGTCAGCTCGCGCGGCTAGCTTTTGCGTCGCTGGGCACCGGGTCGTCCTGGTCGCCCGGGTCGCCTTCGGTGCCCTGGTCGACTTCGGCCCGCCGTTGGCGGCGCCTGACGCATAGTCTAGCGTTGTTATATAACGACGCCAGACTATGCGTCAGGGAGGATCTCTCATGCATCTGGCCGCTCTTGTGGTGGCGTTCGCCGCCTGCGCCGCCATCATCGGGCTCGGCGTCCGCTTCCTGCTGGTCCCCCGGCAGGCGACGCTCGCGTTCGGGGTCGCGGCCGGCAACGTCCGCGCCCTGACCGCGATCAAGGGTGTCCGCGACATCACTTCCGGGGTGGTCCCGCTGGTGGTCTGGGCGGTGGCCGGGCGTACGGCCCTCGGCTGGACACTGGTCGCCGCCGCCCTGACGCCGATCGGGGACGCCACGATCGTGCTCACCAACGGCGGCAAGCTCTCCACCGCGCTCGGCATTCACGGGGTGACGGCCGCCCTGCTGATCGCGGCCGGTCTCGTGCTGGCGCTGGCGTGAGCTGAGCGGCGTAACAAATCTCATGTGCCCACTTGTGACTGGGAAGGGTCAGTGGGACGGGACGGAGACGGGGTCGGCGGTCTGGGTCAGGTGAGCCGGGCAGCGGACTCGGCCAGGCGGGCCGGAGTCAGGTGAGGTGGGCGAGGGCCTGGTCGATCTGGTCGAGGGCTTTGGTGAACGCGGTGGTGGGACGGTGGGCGGCGGTCCACGGGAGGTACTGGACCGGGATCTGGAGGGCGGCCCAGCGGTAGCCGAGTTCGAGCACGCCGTCCGGGAGGGGCTGGCCGGTCAAGGCCGGCCAGGCGGCGGCGTAACGGGCGACGCCCGGAGAATCGGCCGGCACCAGGTTGGCGAGGTCGAGGGCGGCCGGGCCGACCCGGGCGCTGCCCCAGTCGATGAGGGTGGGGCGGCCCTCCTCGACCAGGATGTTGCCGGGGTGGACGTCGCCGTGCAGGAGGGTGGCGGGCAGTTCGGCCAGGGCCGCGGCGGCGCCGGGCCAGGTGGCCGCGCGGGCGACGAGGGACCGGGCCCGTTCGGTGACGGCGGCCGGGTGGCGGGCGGCGGGGGCGCGCAGGCCGGGGACCACCCAGTGCTGGCAGAGGGAGCGCCACCAGGCCGGCGACACCCGCGGGATCGGGGCGGGCAGGCCGGCGTCACCTTGATAGCGGGCGTGCAGGGCGGCCAGCGAGTCGAACAGGGCGGGGGGCGGCGCCTGCCCGTGAGCCAGGGCGGCGCCGGGAGCCAGTGGGGTCATCAGCCAGGCCTCGCCCCAAGCCACCAGTTCGGGGATCGCGGTGGCGTCCGGCCGCAGCGGTTGGGCGGCCCGGAGGCCGGCGATCTCATGGGCCGGAACATCCTTGCGCACCAACTCCATGGGCACATTTTCAGGGTTTTCCATATCGGCCGACGCATGATCGCCTGTCAGCTGCAGAGTGACCCGTTCCACCCGGCCCGACACGTAGCCGCCGGTCAGCGGCTGCACGGTACAGCCCGTGACACGGGCACCGGGCCTGGTCCGGGCGGCCCACGCGCGGACGGCCGGGGTGAGGATCGGGTCGGTCACGGCGGGCTGGTGCCCAGCCAGGCGAACGCGTGCTGGTAGAACTCGCCGACCTGGTCGGGGCGGTCGTCGCCGTACATGTCGCCGTCGGGGGTGTAGCCGCGCTGCGACAGCAGATGGGACAGGAACCGGTAGGCGGGGCGGAAGCTGGCCACGTCGGCCGGGGTCACGGTGAACTCGGCGCCGGGGTAGACGGGGGTGAGCGTGTCCCGTTCGTAGATCGGGTCGAGGGCGACGATCAGCCAGCGGCCGGCCTGGCGTTCGGTGCGGTAACAGAGCCGGGTGCGGGATTCGACGTCGACCTCGACACCGGCCAGGGTGGTGCGGAGCTCGATGACGGCGGGCAGCTCGACCAGGGCGCGGTCGCCGTTGAGGCGGACCACCGGCGGGCCGAGCCGGTGGATGGCGGTGTCGCCGCGCCCCACCATCTGCTGCGACGCGGTCACGAAGTCGGGGCCGGAGCCGGTGAACCAGCTCAGCCGCACGGCCGATTCGGTCGCGTAGGCGGACCGCATCTGGTCCCACCAGGCGCGGTCGCGAGCCTGCCGCTCCCCCAGTACGAGCTGGCTGATCTCGGTGACCGCGCCCACGATGCTGATTGTCCGCCGCGTGGCCGGCAATGCAAGCGTCGGTGTAGATCGGCCGACCCCGGCCGGCCGCCGGGCGGCGCTCCGGGCGACCACGAACGTGCCGGTCGGTTTGAGCCGCAGCGCCGCCTCCCAGTCGGCCACCGGCAGGTCGGCAGGTCAGGCGGCGCGGCGGCGGACCAGCCAGATGGCCGCGGCGATGAGCAGCACCGACAGGGCGAGCAGCCAGCCGCCTTCGATCCACTGGAACGGCCAGAACCGGCTGGGCGGCTGGTAGCTGGTCCACTGGGTGTAACCGTGCGGAGCCAGGCACTGCGCGAACGTTCCG
The DNA here is from genome assembly GCA_019240215.1 of Actinomycetota bacterium. Lineage (GTDB taxonomy): Bacteria > Actinomycetota > Actinomycetes > Streptosporangiales > Streptosporangiaceae > Bog-532. The sequence continues at coordinate 55,357 of JAFAYQ010000006.1, forward strand.
AACGGCGGGTTCTTGCTCCGCCCGGGGGGCGGGGCCGAGCAGAACTGGTTGATGAGGCTGAAGGGGGGACTGCCGAAGACGAACCGGCCGTCCCTGGTCCACCACTGGCTGATGATCCACAGCGTGCTCGGCGGGGCCGGGTTGCTGGTGACCAGCGGGGTCAGGTAGTGCTCACGCAGGAGCCCGGCGGTGGCGACGGCGAGCCCGGCGGAGGCGGTCAGGGTGGCCGCGATCGCGGGGACGACCCGGCGGATGAGCATGCCGGCCAGCACGCCGATCGTGAACGCGGCCAGCGTCCAGGCCGGGAACGTGACCTCGCGCAGGCTGAACAGGTCACCGAACGAGGAGTTCCGGTACAGGTCCTGAGGGCCGCCGTAGGGCTGGAAGTACCAGGACACCAGGACGCCGAACGCGGCCGTCAGGGCGGCCAGGGCCACCGCCAGCAGCACCAGTTTGGCCAGCGCCCAGCGCCACCGGCCGAAGCCCTGAGTCCAGGCGTACCGGAAGGTGCCGGCCTCCATCTCCCGGGCCAGCACCGGCGCCCCGGCGAACGCCCCGATCAGCGCGGGCAGCACCTGCAGCAGGACCCCGCCGGGACCCTTGTCGCTCATGACGTTGCTGGTGGCGGCCGCGTTGAACGAGCCGATCAGGGCTTGGCAGGCGGACGCGGCGGCCGGGTGGCAGGCGGCCGCGGCGGTCCAGGCGCGGTGCAGCGGCCGGCCGATGATCCACAGCCACACCGCCAGCCCGCCCAGCAGCACCGCCACCCCGGCCAGCGGGTACCGGTGCTGCCGCCAGGTGACCCCGGCCATCCGCCGCCACGGCACCGGCCGCAATTGGGTGTCGTCCCCGTCCGGGTGGCCGGACCTGGTCAACGCGGTCATCGGGTCACCTCCGGGGTGGTCTCGCGCAGGTGGGCCAGGGCCAGTTCTTCCAGGCTGGCCTGGCCGTGGGCGGCGAGCAGGTCATCGACGTACCCGGCCAGCCGCACCCGGCCCCGGGCAACCAGGATGAGGTAGCTGGCCACCCGCTCCAGTTCGGTGAGCACGTGCGAGGACAGCAGCACCGACACCCCGCCGGCCGACGCCGCCACCACCGTGGCCATGAAGTCGTGCCGGGCGATCGGGTCGAGCATGGCCACCGGCTCGTTGAGGATCAGCAGCCGCGGCCGCCGGGCCAGGGCCAGAGTCAGCGCCAGCTGCGCCTGCTGGCCGCCGGACAGCTGGCCGGCCTTCCGCTTGGGCGGGATGCCGAGCTCCGCCAGCCGGGCGCGGGCGTAGTCCTGGTCGAAGCGCCGGTTCAGGCTGCGGGTCACGTAGATCATGTCGGCGGCGGTCAGGTTCTTGTACAGCGGGGTGTCCTGGGCCACGAACGCGATCGCGTCCAGCGCGGCCGGCGACCCGGCCGGGCGGCCGCCCAGCACCGTGACCTCACCCGCCGACGGCACCGACAGGCCGACGGCCAGGTTCAGCAGCGTGCTCTTGCCCGCCCCGTTCGGCCCGACCAGGGCGGTCACCCGCCCGGCCGGGATGGCCAGCGTGCACTCGCGCAGCGCCCAGGTACCGCCGTAGCGTTTACCGAGGCCACTGGTCTCGACGACGTTCATCAAGCTCCTCCTGAGGAGATCCGGTGGGTCCGCCGCCCACTGTCGCCGGGCGCCGGGCCGGTTGTCTGCGGCCTCAGGTCCGGACCGGTTCATCCGTAAGTCGCAATCGCAGCCGGCCCACGGCTGATGCGCACGGCCCGGCCGGGCGTTAGCTTCAAGAGCATGAAGGCCATCCGGCGGCTGGCGAGCGGCGACCCGGGCCCGATCACCGATGCCGGGCTGGCGATCGCCGCGGCCGGGCTGACCGCCATCGCCGCCTGGGGCCCGGCCAGCCGGCCGGGCCTGATCGGCACCCCAATCGCCGGGCCCTGGTGGCTGCGGGGGCTGCTGCCCCTGCTGCTGGGCGCGCCGCTGCTGCTGCGCCGCCGCGCGCCGCTGCTGATGTGGGCCGCGATCTGGGCCGCCCTGTCCTTGCTGTACCTGGTGACCAGCTACCGGCCGGAGAGCCTGAACTTCGGCCCGCAGCCGGAAACGCCGGTGCCGATCACGCTCGTGCTGTTCACCGCCGCGTATTCGCTGGGCGCGCAGGCCGGTGTCCGGCGGGCGGCGGCGGGCCTGCTGGTCGCGGTCCCGCTGGTGGTCGAGCTGGCCGGTCACGGCGGCCTGGGGCTGGCGTTCTCCAACGGCGACGACTCGGCCGGCCTCGCCCTGTCGGTGTTCCAGCTGGCGGCGTTCGTGCTGGCCGGCGTGCTGGTCCGGGCGCGCCGGCAGGGCGCCCGGCTGGCCGCCGGGAACGCGGCCCTGGAGCGCCGGGCCGAGCAGGCCACGGCGGCCGAGCGGGCCCGGATCGCCCGCGAGCTGCACGACATCATCGCCCACCACCTGACCGTGGTCGTGCTGCACGCCGCCGGGGCGCGGGCGGCGGGCGGGGCCGACCCCGCGAGCCTGGCGGAGATCGAGCACAGCGGGCGGCAGGCCCTGGCCGAGACCCGCCGCCTGTTCGGCGTGCTCCGCGACCCGGACGAGGAGACCGGCCGCGCCCCGCAGCCGGGCATCAGCGAGCTGCCGGCGCTGGCCGGCCGCCTCCGCGCGGCGGGACTGGAGGTGAGCCTGTCCATCGACGGTGACCAGGCGGCGCTGCCCCCGGCCGTGGACGTGTCCGCCTACCGCATCGTCCAGGAGGCGCTGACCAACGTGCTCAAGCACGCGGGCCCGGTCCGGGCCGAGGTGACGGTCGGGTGCGCCGGCCGCGCGGTGACGATCGAGGTCACCGACGACGGCCCCGGTGACGGGGACGGCCCCCGGACCGTGGGGCCGCCGGCCCTGGCCGGGGGCCACGGACTGGTGGGCATGCGCGAGCGGGTCGCGGTGTTCGGTGGTGACCTGCGGGCCGGGCCGCGTCCGGGCGGCGGGTTCGCCGTCTGCGCCCGGCTGCCGACCGGGGAGCCGTCATGATCAGCATCCTGATCGCCGACGACCAGGACCTGATCCGCAAGGGCCTGCGCATGCTGCTCGAAGCCGAGCCAGACCTCCAGGTCGCGGGCGAGGCCGGTGACGGCGGGCAGGCCCTCGCCCAGGTCCGCCGCCTGGACCCGGACGTCATCTTGATGGACGTCCGCATGCCCGGAGTAGACGGGATCCAGGCCACCGCCCAGCTCGCCCAGGCCGGCAGCCGGGCCAAGATCCTCATGCTGACCACGTTCAACCTCGACGAGTACGTGTACCACGCCATGAAGGCCGGAGCCAGCGGCTTCCTGCTCAAGGACGCCACCCGTGGGCAGCTGACCGGCGCCATCCGCGCGGTCTGGGCCGGTGAGACACTGCTCGCCCCGGCCATCACCCGCCGCCTGATCGAAGACTTCTGCCGCGGGCCGGCCCCCGGCGCACCGGCCGAGAGCGCCGCCGGGCGGCTGAGCGAGCGGGAACGCGACGTGGTGCGGCTCATCGCGGCCGGGTTGTCGAACGCCGAGATCGCCGCCCGGCTCTACCTCAGCGAGGCGACCATCAAGAGCCACATCACCCGCACCCTGGCCCGGCTCGGCCTGCGCGATCGCGTGCAGATCGCCGTCTGGGCCTACGAGCACGGCATCGTCCGGCCGGGCCAAAGCCCTCCACCCGCCAGTTAGTGATCGTTAACGGCGAGGGCGCCAGGGGTGGTGAGGGCGGCGGCGGCCATGCGCTCCAGCAGCGACGCCATCGCGGCGGTGTCGAGCAGGGCGCTGTGGGGGGTGGAGTTGATCAGGCCGAACACCGCGTGGGCGGCGGCCCGGGCGGTGGCTTCGTCGGACTCGGGCAGCACCTGCAGCAGCACGTCGACCCAGGTCTCGACGTAGCGGCGCTGGAGCTGGCGGACGCGGTGGCGGTCGGCGGCCGTGAGGTTGGCGAGGTCGCGCTCCTGCACGGTGATCAGGGCCGGCTCGGTCAGCGCGAACTCCACGTGCCAGCCGATCAGGGCGCGGAGGGCGGCGGCCGGGCCGTCGGTGGCGGCCAGCCGGCGGCGGCCCTCGGCCAGCAGGCGCTCGCTGATGCCGACCAGCATCTCGCTCAGCATCGCGTCCTTGCTGGGAAAGTACCGGTAGAGGGCGGGACCGGAGACGCCGACGGCCGCCCCCAGCTCGTCGATCGAGACCCCGTGGAAGCCACGGTCGGCGAACAGCCCGGCCGCGGTGGCGAGGATCTGCGCGCGCCGGTCGGGACGGGCGGCGGCCCGGCGGCCGGACGGTTCGGAGACGGCGGTCATGCCCTCATACTAGACAGGTGTGTTAACGATCGTTAACCTGTGGGAGGAACTTTTAGGAGGGCGGGCGGCATGACGGAGACTTTGCCGGCAGCTCCGGCGGCGGACCAGCAAGCAGTTCCGCCGCTGAAGCAGCTGTCCGATGAGCTGCGGGAGCGACTGGCCCAGGTCCGGCGGGGCGGGGACGAGAAGGCCCGGGCCCGCCACGTCGGCCGGGGCAAGCTGCTGGTCCGCGACCGGATCGACCGGCTGCTGGACCCGGGCTCGCCGTTCCTGGAGCTGGCCCCGCTGGCGGGCTGGGAGCTGTACGAGGACCCGGTGCCGGCCGGCGGCCTGGTCGCGGGCATAGGCAGGATCGAGGGCCGGGACTGCATGGTGGTGGCCAACGACGCCACCGTCAAGGGCGGCAGCTACTACCCGATCACGGTCAAGAAGCATCTGCGGGCGCAGGCGGTGGCGGCCGCCCACCGGCTGCCGTGCGTGTACCTGGTCGACTCGGGCGGGGCGTTCCTGCCCCGGCAGGACGACATCTTCCCGGACCGCGAGCACTTCGGCCGCATCTTCTTCAACCAGGCGACGATGTCGAAGGCGGGTATCCCCCAGCTGGCGGCGGTGATGGGGTCCTGCACCGCGGGCGGCGCCTACGTGCCCGCGATGAGCGACGAAAACGTCATCGTGCGCGAGGAAGGCACGATCTTCCTGGGCGGCCCGCCGCTCGTCAAGGCGGCCACCGGCGAGGTGGTGACGGCCGAGGAGCTGGGCGGCGGCGACGTGCACGCCCGCAAGTCGGGGGTGGCCGACCACCTGGCCGACGACGATGACCACGCGCTGGCCATCCTCCGCTCGATCGTCGCCACCCTGCCGCCGCGGCCGCAGCCCTGGCTGGAGCAGGCGGTGCCCGAGGAGCCAGCTGAGACACCGGCCGATCTGTACGACATCGTCCCGGCCGACCTGCGCCAGCCCTACGACGTGCGCGAGGTCATCCGCCGGATCGTGGACGGCTCCCGGCTGCAGGAGTTCAAGGCGCTGTACGGGGAGACGCTGGTGTGCGGCTTCGCCCACATCTGGGGCTACCCGGTCGGCATCGTGGCCAGCAACGGCATCCTGTTCTCGCCCTCGGCGCTCAAGGGCGCCCACTTCATCGAGCTGTGCGAGCAGCGCCGCCTCCCGCTGCTGTTCCTGCAGAACATCACCGGGTTCATGGTCGGCCGCGAGTACGAGCAGGGCGGCATCGCCAAGGACGGGGCCAAGCTGGTGACCGCGGTGTCGGGCGCCTCGGTGCCCAAGCTGACCGTGATCATCGGCGGTTCCTACGGGGCCGGCAACTACGGGATGTGCGGGCGGGCCTACGACCCCCGGTTCCTGTGGATGTGGCCCAACGCCCGGATCTCGGTCATGGGCGGCGAGCAGGCGGCCGCCGTCCTGGCCACCGTGCGCCGGGACGCGATCGAGGCCCGCGGCGGCGACTGGGCGGCCGCCGACGAGGACGAGTTCAAGCGCCCGATCCGCGAGCAGTACGAGCGGCAGGGCTCGCCCTACTACTCGACCGCGCGGCTGTGGGACGACGGTGTCATCGACCCCACCGACACCCGGCGGGTGCTGGGGATGGCACTGTCGGTGGCCGCGCACGCGCCGCTGGCGGAGCCTGGCTTCGGCGTTTTCCGCATGTGAATTCAAGGGTGATCTGGTCATGGCTTTTGGGTCTGTGCTCGTCGCCAACCGGGGCGAGATCGCGGTCCGGGTGCTGCGCTCGGCCCGGGCGGCGGGCCTGCAAACCGTCGCGGTCTACTCCGACGCCGACCGCGGCGCCCCGCACGTGCGGGCGGCCGACACCGCCGTCCGCATCGGGCCGGCCGCGGCCGCCGAGTCCTACCTGTCGATCCCGGCCCTGATCGACGCCGCCCGGCGGACCGGGGCCGAAGCGGTCCACCCGGGCTACGGCTTCCTGTCCGAACGGGCCGCGTTCGCCCGCGCCTGCGACCAGGCCGGGCTGGTCTTCATCGGGCCGTCGGCCGAGGTCATCGACCTGATGGGCCGCAAGGACCGGGCCCGGCGGATCGCGGTGGAAGCCGACGTCCCGGTGGTGCCCGCGATCGAAGAGGACGACGCCGGCGACGACGAGGAGCTGGCCGGCCGGGCAGCCGCCGAGGTCGGCTTCCCGCTGCTGGTCAAGGCGGCGGCCGGCGGGGGCGGCAAGGGCATGCGGATCGTGCGCGAGGCGGCCGCGCTGCCGGAGGCGCTGGCCGCGGCCCGGCGCGAGGCCCGGTCGGCCTTCGGCGACGACACCCTGCTGGTCGAGCGCTACGTCGAGCGCGGCCGTCACGTCGAGGTGCAGGTGCTGGCCGACCAGCACGGCCACACGGTGCACCTCGCCGAGCGGGACTGCTCGGTCCAGCGCCGCCACCAGAAGGTGCTGGAGGAGGCGCCCGCCCCGACCATCTCGGCCGCGGTGCGCGAACGGCTGACCTCGGCCGCGGTCCGGCTGGCGCAGGCGGTCGGCTACGTCAACGCGGGCACCGTCGAGTTCCTGGTGGCCGGCGAGGACGTGTACTTCCTGGAGATGAACACCCGGCTGCAGGTCGAGCACCCGGTCACCGAGCTGATCACCGGCCACGACCTGGTGGCCCTGCAGTTCGCGGTGGCCCAGGGCGAGCCGCTCCCGTTCGGCCAGGACGACCTGGTCACGACCGGCCACGCGATCGAGGCCCGGGTCTACGCCGAGGACCCGGCCCAGGGGTTCCTGCCCCAGGCGGGCACGGCCACGGTGGTGCGCTGGCCGGCGCGGGCGCGGGTGGACGCCGCCCTGGAGCCGGGCAGCGAGGTCGGGACCTGGTACGACCCGATGCTGGCGAAGATCATCGTGCACGGGCCGACCCGGGCGGCGGCGCGGGCCGGGCTGGTGGCGGCGCTCGGCGACACCGCCATTCTCGGGCTGACCACCAACGTCGGGTTCCTGCGGCGGCTGGCCGATTCGGCCGAGTACCGGGACGCCGAGATCGACACCGCCTGGCTGGACCGGAACCCGGGCTCGTTCCCCGCTGACGGGGATGAAGTGGCCCGAGTGGCGGCCGCGTGGCTAGTGGCGGCTGGACCTGGTGGGGTCGCTGGGCCGGCTGATACTGCTGGGGCTGGCGGGGCTGCTGGTGTGGCTGGTACTGACGGGGCTGGGCGGGCAGACGTGCGGGATCCGTTTGGCCGCGGGGACGGCTGGCGGCTGTCCGGGCCGGCCGCGCCGGTGCTGGCCGACCTGCGGGACGGTGACGGCGACCATCCACTGCGGGTCGATGTCGCGGCGGGCGTGGTATCCGAGGGCGAGAGGTCCTGGCGGGTGCGCCCGGCCTATGAGGACGCGGACGGGCGGTTCCGGCTCGAAATCGAGGGAGCCCTTTACATATTCGAGGGCGAGATCAGCGCCCGGGCAGTCAGCATCAGCTATCAGGGCCAGGCCTATGTCTACGTCCGGCCGGGCGGGCCGGGGGCCCGGGGCGACGCCGCGGCCGCATCCGATGGGCTGGTCACCGCGCCGATGCCCGGCACCGTGCTCTCGGTGCGGGTGAGCCCGGGCCAGGACGTCGCCGCCGGGGAGATCCTCGGCGTGCTGGAGGCGATGAAGATGGAGCTGTCGCTCACCGCTCCCTACGACGGGACGGTGGCCGAGATCGGCGCCAAGGCCGGCGACCGGGTGGCGCTGGGACAGCAGATTTTTGTGGTGGCAAGCGCGGAACAGGAGTAACCATGGACCACCGTCTCGACCCCGAGCACGAGGAACTGCGCAAGACCGTGGAGCAGTTCGCCCGCGAGACCGTTGCGCCGGTCATCGGCGACTTCTACGAACGGGACGCGTTCCCCTACGACATCGTGGCCAGCATGGGACGGATGGGCCTGTTCGGGCTGCCGTTCCCGGAGCAGTACGGCGGCATGGGCGGCGACTACCTGGCGCTGGCCCTGGCCCTGGAGGAGCTGGCCCGGGTCGACTCCTCGGTCGCGATCACGCTGGAGGCGGGCGTCGGGCTGGGCATGATGCCGCTGTTCCGGTTCGGCCGCGAGGAGCAGAAGCAGGAGTGGCTGCCCCGGCTGTGCGCGGGCGAGATCCTCGGCGCGTTCGGGCTGACCGAGCCGGGCAGCGGCTCGGACGCGGCGGCGCTGCGGACCACCGCCCGGCTGGACGGCGACCAGTGGGTCATCAACGGCACCAAGGCGTTCATCACCAACTCCGGCACCGACATCACCGGCCTGGTCACGGTGACCGCGGTGACCGGTGAGCGGGCCGATGGCCGTAAGGAGATCTCGGCCATCATCGTGCCCGCCGGCACCCCCGGGTTCACCGTGTCGAAGAAGTACTCCAAGGTCGGCTGGAACGCCTCCGACACCCGCGAGCTGTCGTTCACCGACTGCCGGGTGCCCGCCGCCAACCTGCTGGGCGAGCGCGGCCGCGGCTTCGCCCAGTTCATGCAGACGCTGGACGAGGGCCGGATCGCGATCGCGGCGCTGGCGACCGGGCTGGCCCAGGGCTGCGTGGACGAGTGCCTGCGGTACGTGCGCGAGCGGGTCGCGTTCGGGCACCCGATCGGCGAGTTCCAGGCCATCCAGTTCAAGATCGCCGACATGGAGACCCGCACCCACACCGCCCGGCTGGCCTACTATCACGCGGCCGCCAAGCTGATGGCGGGCGAGCCGGTCAAGAAGGACGCGGCCATCGCCAAGCTGGTCTCCTCCAACGCGGCCATGGACAACGCCCGCGACGCGACCCAGATCTTCGGCGGCTACGGGTTCATGAACGAGTTCCCGGTCGGCCGGTTCTACCGGGACGCCAAGATCCTGGAGATCGGCGAGGGCACCAGCGAGGTCCAGCGGATGCTGATCGCCCGCGAACTCGGGGTCGGGGTGGCCTGACGCGCCGGGGCGGCCGGGCGGAGGGCTAGCGTGGTCCAGGTGACCACGACACCGTTCCGTTTTGCCGCCCAGGCCGCTCCCGCCGACGGCCCGCGGTGGCTGGCGCTGGCCCGGCGGGCCGAGGAGCTGGGCTACTCATCGCTGCTGATGCCGGACGGGCTGCGGCTGCCATCGTCGCTGATCTCGCTGGCGGTGGCGGCCGGGGCGACGACCACGCTGCGGGTCGGGACCTGGGTGCTGGCCGCCCCGCTGCGGGTGCCGCGGCTGGCCGCCTGGGACGCGCATACGCTGTCGCTGCTCAGCGGCGGCCGTTTCGAGCTCGGCATCGGCACCGGGCTGCCGATCTGGAACCAGCAGGCCGCCGAGATCTATGGGCAGCCCGAGCTGACCGCCGGGCAGCGGCTGGCCCGGGTCGAGCAGACCGTCGACGAGCTGCGCAACCTGGACGAGGGTGGGCACACGCCGGTGCTGATCGCGGCGGCCGGGCCCCGGGCCCGGGCGCTGGCGGCGGCCAAGGCCGACATCGTCACCGTGGCGGCCGGCCCGCTGGCCCGCCGCGACCAGGTCGCCGAGCTGACGGCCGAGGTGCGGGCGGCGGCCGGTGAACGGGGCGCGGCGCTGGAGTTCGCGGCCCCGATCATGGTGGTCGGGGACCAGGCGCCCCCGTGGGTGGAGCAGTTCACCGGCCAGGACATGGCCACCCTGATCGAGCGTGACTCGCTGATGATCCTGCGCGGCCGCCCGGACCAGATGGCCGAGGAGCTGGAGCGCCGCCGGGAGACGATGGGCGTCTCCTACTTCAGCATCAACGCCGCCTTCATCGAGGACTTCGCCCCGGTGGTGGCGCGCCTGGCCGGCCGCTGACCCGCGGCGCCGGCCGATCAGGTCCGGGGCCGGGCCAGGACGGCGATGACGGCGGCGGCCACGGCGGCCGCGATGAAGATCACGCCCCGGCTGTCCTTGTGCTCAGTGATGAAGATGATGCCGACGACCAGGGCGATGACGGCGACGAGCCCGGCGATGGCCATTGACACCCGGCCCGGCCGGTAGGGCGCGTAGGGCATGAATTCCCCCTTCGATCGCGTGGTTCCACGGGCACCGGTCTACGCCCCGGCCGGTAACAACCAGGTGACAACGGCTGGCACCCGGCTGTCACCTGGGCCGTGATCCCAGGCGCTGAACGTGATCGGGACCGGCGGCGGATCAAAGGCCAGGCCGTCCTGGAACGCGCAGACCCCGCCCGCGTGGTCCCCCAAAAAGGGCGGCCCGGCTGCGATAGCCGGGCCGCCGCGATGGATTGGCTGGCCGCTGGGTGGATCGGTTGGCCGCGGGTAACTCAGCGGGCGCCGGGGTGGTCAGCCGGCCGCCGGATATGGCCGGTCGGCCGCCGGGTGGGTCAGTTGCCGGAGCCGGCCTGGTCGGTGACGCGACCGCGGGCCTGCTGGGCGTGGTCGGTGACGTCCGCGGTCTGCGACTGGGCTTCGTCGCGGACCGTCGATGCTGCGTCGGCGGCCGTCTCCCTGACCGACTGGGCGCGCTGCTGGGCCGAGTCCTTCAGCTCCTGCGCGGCCTCTTGACCAGCCTGCTTGGCCTGCTCGACCACCGGGCGGCCCTTCTCGGCGGCCAGGTCCTTGACCTGCCCCGCCACCTGCTGCTCGGCATCGGTCGCGGGCAGCAGCGACGACAGCAGCCAGCCCGCGCCGAACGCGATCAGGCCGGCCGCCAGCGGGTTGCCGCGGGTGCGCTGACGAGCCAGGTCCGGTGCGGAGCTGGCCACGTCGGCGGCGGCGGAGGCCTTATCGGCCACCACGTCCCGGGCGGAGGCCACCGAGTCGCGGGCGGACGAGCCGGTCGAGCTGGCGGTCCCGCCCAGGTTCGAGGTGTAGTCCGTGGTACTGCCCATGATCCTGTCCTTGAAGTTGGTCACCGCCGAGCGAGTCTGCTGGACACGCCGTTCCACGATCCGCGGTGGGCTGACCTTGTCGGTCAGCGCGTCGACGTCGGCACTCAGGGTCTGCTGGGTCCGTTCAATGTTGCCGCGGATCTGATCTGGGTCACTGGTCATGGTCAGCTCCTCGCCGCTCCCTTGATCGTTTCCGGTATCTCCTTGACCGTCTCCACGGTCTGCTCCGGTTTCGGGTTGACCTGCTTGAGCTGCCCCCGGCCGACCACGAACAGCACCGCGCCGATGACCGCCCAGATACCGGTGACAATGAGCGCGGCCCAGCCTTGGTCCATCACGTTGGCCAGCCCCCACCAGGCGGCGATGGAGGCGAACAGCAGCACCATGTAGCCGGCGAAGCCAGCCGCACCAAGCATCCCGGCGCCCTTGGCGGTCTTGGTGACCTCCTGCTTGACCTCGGCCTTGGCCAGGTCGAGCTCCTGCCGCATGAGCGTGGACAGGTCCTGCGCCACGTGGCTGACCAGCTCACCGACGGACGCGTTGCCGACATCCGGGCTGGTCGCACCGGCCACGATATGCGGTTCTGGTCCCGGCTGGGTCATCGCTATCTCGGCTCCTCAAAGCGGGGGGCGGCGCCGGGCTCAGGTGGATACACCGGGTCAGCCGGAGTGGCCGGGCCGGTCTCATAGATCGGGTCGGCCGGATACCCGGGGGTGCCGCTGCCCGTGCTGCCCGCCGCGTACCCGGGCTCGGCCGGGTAGGCCGGAGCGGTGGGGTCGACCGGCTGAGGACCGGGCGCGTAAGCCGGCGCGGCCGGATAGGTCTCGGTCGGAAAGGCGGTTCCGGGTCCACCGGCTGCGCCTTCGTAGCCCGCCGTAGGCAGCCCGCGGGCGACGCTGTCGCGGCCGTCGTAGGACCCGTTGTCCTGCTGGTCGTTCCCGCGGTCCTTGAGGCCACGGGTCAGCCGCCCGGCGGCCAGCCCGGCCACGGCGGCACCGATCAAGAACGCGCCCGGACGGCGGCGGGCGAAGTGCCGGACCTCCTCCAGCAGGTCAGCTGGCTCGCGCTGCTCGAGCCAGGACGCTGCGCCGTGTACGCGGCCGGCCGCCTGGCGGGCGAACTCGGTGGCGACGCCAGACTGGCCGCTATTGGAAGCCAGCTGGCCCAGCTCGTCGGCGACGGAGTGCAACTGCTGGGCCGCCCGCTGCTGCTGGACCGCCGCCTGCTGCTGGACCTGACCCTGCGCCTCGCCGAGCAGATCGCGGGCCTGGCGGCCGGTCTCGGCGGCGACCTGGCGGGCCTGATCGCCGGCGGTCTGGGCCACCTGGCCGCCGGCCTCGCGGGCGTGCTGGCCTACGCCCGCCGCCTCGTCGCGGGCAACGTCCGTCGTGGATGGTCCGGTCGGCGGCTCGCCGCTTCGCGGGGCGTAGGGCCCCGAGTACTGGGACATTCCGCACCTTCCCTGCTAATCGTGACAACTGGCTTGAGAGCGCTGTGGCTACCCGAGCCGGCGGCAAGCAACCCGCCGAATTCCGCCGCGTCCGGGTCCTCGTCCTGCGCATCCCTGGTGGCCAGCGGGGCCGCAGGTCAGGCGGGTTAGGCTCAGCGGCGTGACAACTTCCGAGGTCAGGCCGGTCCGGGTGGCCGTGCAGATTCAGCCGCAGCATGCGGAGTACCAGCGGATCCGGGCGGCGGCCATCGAGGCCGAGGGGCTCGGGGCCGACATCGTGTTCAACTGGGATCATTTCTTCCCGCTGACCGGGGATCTGGACGGGAAGAACTTCGAGTGCTGGACGATGCTCGGCGCCTGGGCCGAGTCGACCTCGCGGGCCGAGATCGGCGCGCTGGTGTCGTGCAACAGCTACCGCAACCCGGAGCTGCTGGCCGACATGGCCCGCACCGTCGACCACATCAGCGACGGGCGGCTCATCCTCAGCATCGGGTCGGGCTGGAACCAGAAGGACTACGACGAGTACGGCTACGAGTTCGGCACGGCCGGTGGGCGGCTGGACGACCTGGCGGCGGCGCTGCCGCGGATCGTGGCCCGGCTGGGGCGGCTGAACCCGGCCCCGACCCGGAAGATCCCGCTGCTCATCGGGGGTGGCGGGGAGAAGAAGACCCTGCCGCTGGTGGCCCGGTACGCCGACATCTGGCACACGTTCGGGGACCCCGCCATGCTCGAGCGCAAAAGCAGGATCCTCCGGCAGCACTGCGCCGACGTCGGGCGCGACCCGGCCGAGATCGAGATCTGCGTGGGCACCGACCAGCACCCGGACCAGGTCGGCGACAAGCTGCGGGCGCTCGGGGCCTCGCTGTTCACGGTCGAGTCGAGCGGGCCGGACTACGACCTGAGCCCGCTGCGGGCCTGGCTGGCCTGGCGCGACCGGCAGAACTCCTGAGCGCGGGGAGCCCGGGGAGCTCGGGGGGCCTGGGGAGCCCGCCGGAGCGGGAAACAGAAACGACGTAAAGCGTCTTCAGCATTTTCCGACGAAAAGGATCACACGTGACGCACCTGAGTGCGCTGTTCATCGGCGGCAACGGGATCATCAGCTCGGCCTGCAGCCGGCTGGCGGTCGAGCAGGGGATCGAGCTGACGCTGCTGAACCGGGGCCGGTCGACCACCCGGCCGCCGGTCGACGGGGCCAGGTCGCTGACCGCCGACGCCGGTGATCCGGCCGCCATGCGGGCGGCGATCGGATCGGGCGAGTTCGACGTGGTGGTCAACTTCCACGTTTTCGACCCGGGCCGGGCGGCCGCCGACATCGACCTGTTCGCCGGGCGGACCGGGCAGTACGTGTTCATCAGCACCGCGGCCGGCTACCAGAAGCCGGTCCGGCGGATCCCGATCACCGAGTCGACGCCGCTGGGCAACCCGTTCTCGCCCTACGCGCAGAAGAAGATCGCCAGCGAGCTGGCGTTCGGGGCGGCCTGGCGGGACCGGGGGTTCCCGGTCACGATCGTGCGGCCGTCGCACACCTACGACCCGACCCTGATCCCGCTCGACGGCGGATGGACGATCATCGACCGGATGCGGCGGGGGCGCCCGACCGTGATCCACGGCGACGGGACGTCGTTCTGGACGCTGACCCATCAGGAGGACTTCGCGCGCGCGTTCGTGGGGCTGCTGGGCAACCCGCAGGTGGTCGGCGACAACGTTCATATCACCTCCGACGAGTCGCTGACCTGGGACGCGATCGCGCAGTGCCTGGCCCGGGCGGTCGGCGGGGCAGCCGGCATCGTGCACGTGGCGTCGGCTCAGCTGGTGCGCGAGATCCCGGCCTGGGCGGGGCCGATCATCGGCGACAAGTCCTACTCGCTGGTGTTCGACAACACCAAGATCAAGCGGCTGGTGCCCGGCTGGGCGGCCGAGATCCCGTTCTGGCGGGGCGCCCAGCAGATCGTGGACTGGTACGACGCTCACCCCGAGCGGCAGGTGGTCGACCCGGAGCTGGACCAGACCCTGGATCGGGTGGCCGCGACCTGTGGATAAAGGGTGATCAGGAGTCGGTCGAGGCGGTGACGGCGGGCTGGCCACGGCCGAGGAAGAAGATGCCGGGGAAGCCCGCGGTCGAGAAGCCGGCGTTGGGGTTGCCGGTCAGCCGGGAGTTCTCGATCTGCAGGGTGCCGGTGCGGTCGTTGCTGACGTAGAACACCGCGCCGCCGCCCTCGCGGGCGCTGTTACCGGAGATGACCGAGCCGTCGATCGTGGTGGTGTAGCTGTCGCCGTCGTTGTAGATCGCGCCGCCGCTGCCGCCGCCGGGGGTGCCGGCCTGGGCCGGGTTGGCGCCGTCACCGACAGCCTGGTTGCCGGTCATGATGTCGTTCAGCACCATCCAGGAGACGCCGATGCTGCTGAGCGCGCCGCCGTTGGAGCACACTCCCCCGGTGAACGTGCTGCCGACCACGTAGACGGGCTGGTTCTGGTCCTGGCTGAGCGCCCGGATCGCGGCCCCGCCCAGGTCGGGGCCGGTGGAGTCGCAACGGTTACCGGTGAACTTGTCGTTGATCACCGTGAGCTGGCCACCGCGGTCGAAGATCGCTCCCCCGCCGCCGCCGTCGTAGGTCTGGCCGGTCGAGTTCCCGTTGGCCAGCGTCAGGTTCTGCACGATCAGGTGCGGGGTGGCCTGGTCCTGGCAGTGCGAGGTCGACCAGGTCTCGGCCGGGTCGCAGGTGTCCTGGTAGAGGATGCGGCGGGCGCCGTCGCCGCTGAGGGTGACCCTGCCCTGGCCGTCGAGGACCACCTCGGTGCTGGTGTTTCGGACCTTGGCCGTCGCCTGCATGGTGATCGTGACCGGCTGCGGCCCGCAGGAGAAGGTGATCACGCCGCCTTGGGCGACCGCCGCCACCACGGCGGCGGAGGTGCAGCTGGCCGGGGTGCCGGTGCCGATCACGTGGTCAGGATGGGCGGTGCTGACCGGCTGCCCGGCGGCCGGGACCGAGGCGATGCCGGTGCCGTAGCGGGGCAAGGCTTGGGAGCTGCTGGTGTGGCTCGCATGGGCGGAGGCGCTGGTGGTCTTGGTGCCGGGGGCGTGGGCGACCTGGGCTGGCCCGGCGGTCTGCGGGCTCAGGGCCGCATCCTGATCGGCGCCGCCGCCCGGGGCCCGGGGCCGGGTTGCGCCTGACGCGGCGTGCGGGGCCGACGGGGCGGATGCGGCGCAGGCGGTCACCGCGAACGCCGAGATGAGAGTGAGGGCGAGGGCCGAGGCCGTCCTTCTGGGCCGCACGGTGTTCGACAATAGCGAGACATGGCGTGGTCAGGGTGGTTTTGCGCAGGCTGGGGCATGCGGGCGGGTGCGGTGCGGGGCGGGCGGGATGAGCGGGGCGGTACCGGAGCGGGGACCGGAGTACGGCGAGGGGCTGGCCGGTCACGGGAGATAGCGGGCCGCACCGTGAAAAGGCGCTGGCGGGCGTGGGCAGGTCAGCGGCGACGGGGCCGGGGTGGGGGCCGGTAGCCTCCGGACATGGCGGTGTTTCGGGAGGCTGGGCCCGGTGACTTGGACGGGATCCGGCGGCTGTACCGGCAGCTGCATCCGGAGGACCCGGTCGCGGGTGACGGGGCTGACGTTTCCGGCGAGGCCAAGCAGGCGTACCTCGCCCGACCCAGCTAGTAGGGGCCCATGCCGGGGTCCCTGAGGCGGGGGGCCGGGGGCTGGGTGGCGAGGATGGCGCGGAGCTCGCCGGTGTCGCCGTCGGGGTAGCGGTCGAGGATCGCTTCCAGGTCGCGGCGGTGGGCCGGGGTCGAATAGGCGCCCAGTTCGCGGCGGAGCTGGGCCTGGCGGACGCGGACCGCGTGCGGCTCGCCGGGCAGGAACGGGGCGTAGAACAGCGCCATCAGGCCGGGCAGGAGGATCACGTGGCCGACCAGGTTGCGGGCCAGGACACCGGGAATGATGAGGCCCGCGCCGAGGACGGCGGCCCGCCAGCGGAGGTTACCGGCCAGCCGGACCAGGCCGAGAAGGGCCAGCAGGAAAGCGGTGCGGAGGGCGCGGCGGACGGCGGACCGGGTGGGACGCAGGGGGCGCGGCGGGACCGGCAGCAGGGCGGGCTCGGCTGAGCGCCACACGACGCGGTCTTCTCATCGCAGCCTCCGGCGAGCGTGCCCGCACTCAGCGTGAATTCATCGTACGCCGCGCGCGGCGGTTTGACCCGAGCGTGACGCAGCGGAATGTTTGGACGCTGATCGTTTTGATGGGAGATGCCGGATTGGCCGGGATGGCCAGGAGGGTCAGATGGTGACAGGACAGGTGCTGGAGTCGGGCCACGCGGTGCAGCTGGCCGAGCGGATCGAGCAGGACCACCCCGACTGGGTCGTGATGTACGGCTCCTACAGCCGGGAGTTCGTCGCGTTCCCGGTCTACCCGGACGCTCCGGACAACTGCTACTGCAGCGCCAAGGACCCGGCCGCGCTGGACGGGCACATCCGCGAGACCGAGCGCCGCACCGGCCACGTCAGGTTAATGGCAGCGTAGGGTGCAGGCGTGGCAGAGGTTGCGGTGCGGCGCTTTGGCGGGCGGGACGGCACGGAGCTGGCCTACCGGGAGGTGGGCTCGGGCCGGACGCTGATCCTGCTGCCCGGGTTCACGATGACGGCCCGGGCGGCCTGGCTGGAGACCGGGATCGCGGGCCGGATCGCCGGCCACGGCTACCGGGTGGTGCTGCCCGACCTGCGCGCCCACGGCGACAGCGCCAAGCCCCACGACGCCGCCTCCTACCCGCTCGACGTGCTCGTCGACGACGGGTTCGCGCTGATCGACGAGCTCGGGGTGAGCGACTACGACCTGGCCGGGTACTCCCTCGGCGGCCGCACGGTGGCCCAGCTGCTGGCCCGGGGCGCGACCCCGGGCCGGGCGGTGGTGGCCGGGCAGGGGCTGGAGGCGATCCTGCACACCGAGGGCCGGGGCGGGCGGCTCCGGCACATCCTGACCAACTTCGGCACGTTCCCGGCCGGTTCGCCCGAACGGGCGATGGAGGACTGGATCACCGCCAGCGGCGGCGACCCGGCCGCGCTGGTCCGGGTGCTGGACACGTTCGTGGACACCCCGCGGGCGGCGCTGGCCGCGGTCACGGTACCGACGCTGGTGCTGACCGGGGCCGAGGACGGCCACAACGAGACCGCGCCCGAGCTGGGCAGCCTGCTGCCGCAGGGCCGCTACCGGGAGCTGCCGGGCGACCACTTCACCGCGGTCGGGACGCCCGAGTTCACGGCCGCGTTGATCGGGTTCCTGACCGACAAGGAGCTGGTCACGTCCCGGGAGGGCCGGGGTTAGTCAGTCGGCCGGCTGCTCGACCAGCTGGGCCAGGTAGAGCTGCTCGCCCAGGGTCTCGATCAGGCGGAGCTGGGTCTCCAGGTAGTCGATGTGCCCTTCCTCATCGGCCAGGATGGCCTCGAAGAGCTTGGCGCTGGTGATGTCGGAGACGCCGCGCATGTACTCGATGCCGCGGCGCAGGCGGTCGACCGCCTCGACCTCGACCGCCATGTCCGACTCGAGCATCTGGGTGATCGTCTGGCCGACGCGCAGCGGGAACAGCCGCTGGTAGTTGGGCAGGCCGTCCAGCAGCAGGATGCGGTCGGTGAGGATCTCGGCGTGCCGCATCTCGTCGATCGACTCGGCCCGGGTGTGCCGGGCCAGCTTCAGCCAGCCGAAGTTCTCCTGCATCTTGGCGTGCAGGAAGTACTGGTTGATGGCCGTGAGCTCGGCGCTGAGCTGCTCGTTCAGGAACTCAATGACCCGCGTGTCACCCTGCATCGGGCCAGCCTAGTGAAGAGCGGCTGGTCAAGCGACTCGCAACGCGGCCAGCGGGCAGCGGGCCTCGATCAGGTCCTCGAGGCGTTCGTGGCAGGTGCCGCAGCCGGTGCCCGCGTAGGTCGCGTCCGAGACGGCGTCGACGGTGTCCGCCCCGGCGTCGATGGCGGCGTTGACTTCGTCCACGCTGACGGCGCAGCAGATGCATGCGAACACGTTGGTGGCCCGGTCCTCTCCACATCGGCGCCTTCGGGCGAAGCTATGGTTAGGCTAACCTAACTTCGCTTTCTTGGGAAGGGCCGGGATCGGACTGCGGCTGGCCAGCGGACTTCGGCTGGACCAGGCGCCAGCGGGCTTCACAGCAGGAGAAGGCGCCGAACATGATCAGGCCGACCGCCACCACCAGCAGCAGCCAGGGGCCGAGCGGGGTCCGGGCCAGCGTCCGCAGGGCCGAGTCCAGCCCCTTGGCCTGCTGGGGGCGGGCGTCGACGGCGGCGATGACCAGGAAGACCCCGGTGGTGACGAACACCGCGCCGCGGGCGGTGCCGCCGATCCGGCCCAGCCAGGTCACGACCGACTCGGTGCGCGGGCTCATCCGCCCGGTGTCGAGCTTCTTGAGGAAGTGCTCGCGCAGCGCCGACCAGGCCAGGGCCAAGCCGCCGGCGGCCAGCGCGACCCCGACGATGACGACGGCGACCCGGCCGCCCGGGTGGCTCATCGCCTTGGCGGTGAGGTCGACCGACTGCTGGTCGCTGGACTTGGGGCCGCCGACGCCGATGGCGTACTTCAGCACCCCGTAGGTGATGAACCCGTAGACCAGCACCTTGCCGACCGCGGCCAGCCGGGTGGTGGCTTTGTCGCCGTCGGGGCCGGAGGCGCCGTAGACCGCCTCGGTCAGCCGCCACAGGCACATGCCGGCGAAGCCGACGGCCAGCAGCCACAGCGCGATCTCGCCGGCCGGGTTGCGGCCGAGCAGGTGCAGCGCGCCGGTCTGGTCGGCCTGATTGCCGGAGCGTCCGAACGCGACCTCGATGGCGATCCAGCCGATGATCAGGTACAGCCCGCCCCGGGCGGCCAGACCGGCCCGGGCCAGCCAGCGCAGGGCCGGGCTGCGGGCGGCCTGACGGCCGGCCGACCGGCTGCTGCTGGCGGCCTTGCGGCCACGACGGCGTGCGGCCGAGGTGCTCATGCCGCCCGGGATGCCCCAGGGGGCGAAACGTAAACGAACCGGGTGCTATCGGATCAGTAGTAGCTAGCCGTCAGCCGACGGTCAGCTCGCGGTGGAGATCGTTTCCGAGAGGTGGCCGGGGTAGAAGGTGCGGGCGGACCAGGGTCACGTTCATGGACCGGCCGACGGTGCCGAGCACCGCGGCCGGGGCCGGGCCCGCCAGCACGATCACCGTGCACGAGTTACGTCGCATCGGCTCGATCGTAGCCCCCGATAAGCTGCCCCTTTACGAGCTGGGGAGGGTGATGTGACCGGGGCGCACGACCACGCGTCGCTGATCGTGCAGGGCCGGGACCGGCCCGGGATCGTGGCGGCGGTGACGGCGGTGCTGGCCGGGTTCGGGGCCAACATCGTCTCGCTCGACCAGTACTCCGACGACCCTCAGGGCGGGGCGTTCTTCCAGCGCAGCGTGTTCCGGCTGGACCACCTGGCGGCGGTGCTGCCGGAGGTGGAGAAGGAACTGGGGCGGGTGCTGGCGGACGGGTTCGAGCTGGACTTCCGGCTGCGGGACCTGTCGGTGCCGCAGCGGGTGGCGATCTTCGCCTCCAAGGCCGACCACTGCCTGATGGACCTGCTGTGGCGGCACCGGCGGGGTGAGATGCCGATCAGCGTGGCGATGGTCATCTCCAACCACTCCGACACCGCCGCCGAGGTCCGCAGCTTCGGGGTGCCGTTCTTCCACGTGCCGTCCTCGGGGCCGGACAAGTCGGCGGCCGAGGCCGAGCACCTGCGGCTGCTGCAGGGCAACGTCGACTTCATCGTGCTGGCCCGCTACATGCAGATCCTGTCGGGTGACTTCATCACCCGGGCGGCGGTGCCGATCATCAACATCCACCACTCGTTCCTGCCGTCGTTCATCGGGGCCGGCCCCTACACCAAGGCCAAGGAACGCGGGGTCAAGCTGATCGGGGCGACCGCCCACTACGTGACCGAGAACCTCGACGAGGGACCGATCATCGAGCAGGACGTGGTCCGCGCGACCCACGCCGACACCGTCGCCGACCTGCAGCGGCGCGGCGCCGACGTGGAACGGACGGTGCTGGCGCGGGCGGTCCGCTGGCACAGCGAGGACCGGGTGCTGCGGCACGGCAACCACACGATCGTGTTCGCCTGAGCCGCCGCCGGTGTTTTCCGGCCGGAGCGATCAGCCGGGGAAGGGGCGGTGCATCATCCTGATGGCCCGGGCGCGGGCGAACTGAGGCCGGCCGGGGCCGGGGCCGTCGGCCAGCGCGCCGGCCGGCAGGGTGGTGGGGTCGACCCCGACCCCGAGCAGGGTGCGGCTGACCGCCTGGGCCGAGTCGAGCAGGTCGTCCAGGGCCCGGGACACGTGGGCGCCGGTCACCGCCGACAGCGCCGGATCGTCCGGCAGCGCCTCCAGCACGCTGCGGCGGATCAGCTCCTTCAAGAACGAGGCGGTGGTGCCGTCGGTCCGTTCGACCGCCTGGCCGACCTCCTCCTCGGTCAGCTCGAGGGGCACGTTGCGGCCGTACAGCCGGAGCAGCCGCTCGCGGGCGACGGGGTCCGGCAGCGCGATCTCGACGGCCACGTCGACCCGGCCCGGCCGGGCCGCCAGGGCGGGCTCGAGCAGGTCGGAGCGGTTGGTGGTGAGCAGGAACAGCAGGTCGGCGTCGGGGGCGGCCCCGTCCATGGCGTCGAGCAGGTCGAACAGGACCGGGTTGGCGGCCGGGCCCATCGACCGTTCCTCGGCCACCAGGTCCACGTCCTCCAGCACCACCACGGCCGGCAGCAGGCCGCGGGCCAGCTCGGTGATCGCGCCGACCGCGTGCAGGGCCCGGCCGGTCAGCACCAGCCGGGTGTAGCCGGTCATCTGGCCGAGCAGGTAGCGGGTGGTGTGGGTCTTGCCGGTGCCGGGCGGCCCGAACAGCAGCAGGCCGCGCTTGAGGTGCTGGCCGACGGCGAGCAGGGCGTCGCGGTGGGCGGCGACGCCGAGGGCGTGCCGTTCGACCCGGTTGAGCACCGCGCCGGGCAGGATCACGTCGTCGCGGCGGATCCCGGCCGGGCGGGCGAAGCTGAGGATGACCCCGCCCATCGGGTCGATGCTGGCGTCGAGCAGGTGACCGCGGTAGACGTTGAGCTCGGACCGGAGCCGGTCCAGCTCGGCCAGCAGGCCCTGGGCGGCCTCGACCGGCAGGCCTCCCACCTCCAGCTCGAGGTTCGGCCGGTGCTCGGCCGGCCCCTCGACCATCACCACGTACCGGCCGAACTCGTCGGTGACCAGCAGCAGGGCCAGCCGCAGGCAGCCGAGGGTCGAATCGGGGCCGTTGGGCAGGTCGGCCAGGGCCGGGGCGGACAGCCGCAGCGGCGGCAGCCCCTCCCCCGCCACCAGCTGCTGCAGCGACAGCCCGCCGTAGTGCGGCGGCAGCGCCACCCCGTGCACCTCGACCGTCCGGCCGTCCCGGGCCGACCAGGCGTTCAGAGCGGTCTGCAGGTTGACGTGCTCGTAGCGGGGCAGCTCGCGGTTGACCACCGAGTGGTGCTGCCCGTCGTCGCCGAGGTGGCCGCGGACCAGGACCGACACCTCGTTGTCGGCCGCCCCGGGGTCGGAGTGGACCCAGTCCAGGAACCGGCGGAAGGCGACCGCGAACTCGCGCGCCTCCTGCTCAGGCGCTCTTTGCTCGGGCGCTCTTTGCTCGGGCGCTCTTTGCTCGGGTGCCCTCTGCTCGGGCGCCCTCTGCTCGGGTGCTCGTTCGGAAGCAGGCATGTACGAACCTCCCCGTGACCGCGCTCACATCCATTGCAGCCTACGGGCGGTTGGAGCGCGACGGGTTTTGGCGGCGGGGCTCAGATCGTGTGCTCGGCCGGGGAGCCGGGCGGGGCGGCCTCGGCCTCGGAGCCGTCGAGCGGGGCGGGCAGGTCGAGGCGGAGCTCGAGCTGGCCGGCGCCGCGGAGCACGGTCAGCTCAACCGGCCCGGTCCCGGCCTCAGAGCTGGCCGCAGCGGCGGCGGCGTAGAGGGCGGCGATCGAGCGCAGCTCCTGGCGGCGGCGCGACCCCCGGCGGCCGGCCGCGGTGAGCACGTCACCGGGGCGCAGGCCCGCGCGGGCGGCCGCCGATCCCGGCTCGACCGACCGGACCAGCAGCCCGGCCACCGGGGGCAGGCCGACGGCGGCCCGCATGCCGATGGTCACGTGGGCGGGCGCCAGCACCAGGCCGATCCGGCCGGCCCCGGCCGACGGCCGGGAGCCTTCGAACTCGGTCAGCAGCTTGCCCAGCAGGCCGTTCAGCTGGTCGCGTTCCGGGCTGGACAGCGCCGCCAGCAGCCGTTCCTCGTTGGCCAGATGGGCGGGGATGACGCGTTCGAACCGGTCGCGGCCGGCCGCGGTCAGCGCGACCAGCGTGCTGCGCTTGGAGGCCGGGTCCGGCCGCCGTTCGGCCAGCCCCGCGTGGACCAGCCGGTCGATGCGGACGCTGACCGTGCCCGGGGTCAGCGCCATCTCGGTGGCCAGCCGCTGCTGGGCGACCCCGTCGCCGTCGTCGATCCGGGCCAGCGTGACCAGCGCGGTGAAGTCCGGCGCGGTCAGGCCGTGCTCGCCGAACAGCGCGTAGACCTCGGTGTTGAGGTGGTTGCGGAGCTTGAGCAGCCGGGTGAGGACCGAGACACCGGCGAAGTCGAGGTCGGGCCGGCGCCGGAGCCAGGCGTCGATGAGCGCGTCGGCGGAGTCCCGGGGGCCTTCGTCCGAGCCGGGGCGGGACCGTTCGGTGCTCGTCATCGGGACGGAGTCTAGTCGTGCGGTGGACTCCAAAGCGTTGGTCACTCTTTAAGGATAAATGTTTGAATTCAAACTTTGATAATAAGATTGGTGATCGACGGCGACGTGAGGAGTGCGGATGGCGGGACGGCTGGACGGGAAGATCGCGCTGGTGACGGGCGGGTCGCGCGGGATCGGGCGGGCGATCGCGGTCCGGCTGGCGGCCGACGGCTGCGCGGTGGTGGCGTTCAGCTACCACTCCGACGGGGACAGCGCCCGCAGTGCGGCGGCCGCCATCGAGGCCGCGGGCGCGGTGGCGGTGCCGGTCCAGGCCCGGCTGGAGGACGAGGACGGGGCGGGCGCGCTGTTCACCGCGCTGGACGCCGAGCTGCGCGGGCGGACCGGCGACGTCGGGTTCGACATCCTGGTCAACAACGCGGGCAGCGCCGCCCCGGCCACGCTGGCGAGCGCCGACCCGGCCACCTTCGACCAGCTGGTGGCGGTGAACGCGCGGGCGCCGTACTTCATCACCCAGGCGGCGGCCGGGCGGCTGCGCGACGGCGGGCGGGTCATCAACATCTCGTCGGTGTACTCGACCCGGCCGCTGGCGCAGGCGCCGGTCTACTCGATGACCAAGGCGGCGGTCGACGTGCTGACCCAGACCAGCGCGGCTGAGCTGGGCGAACGCGGCATCACGGTCAACGCGGTCGCCCCCGGCTGGACCGCGACCGACGCCAACGCGGCCGCCCGGGCGGACGCCGGGCTGGTGGCGGGGGTGGCCCGGGACACGGTGGCGGGCCGGATCGCCGAGCCGGCCGACGTGGCCGGGGTGGTGTCGCTGTTCGCGGCGCCGGAGGCGGCCTGGCTGACCGGCCAGTACGTCATCGCCAACGGGCGCTACCGGTACAGCTGACGCTTCGGCCGGGTGACCGGACGGCCGGGCGGCTTTCCGCTGGCAGGTCAGGCCGGGTGGCGGCGGAGGCGGCGCAGGGCCAGCGCCAGGTACAGCCGGTGGTGGCCGTGCGGGTCGCGGATCGGCCAGGCCAGCAGGCGCTCGGCGTGGGTGATGCGGTCCTGCAGGCTGGAGTGGTGCAGGCGCAGGGCGCTGGCGGCGGCGCGCAGGCTGGGGTGGGCCGCCACCGCGTCCAGGGTGGCCAGCATCCAGGGGGCCGCGGCGGCCGCGTGCTCGAGGGCCAGCTCGTCGGGGATCGGCGGGACGCCGGGGCTGACGCTCGGCGCCAGCAGGGCCAGCGCGCCCAGGTCGTCGGCGTGGACGACGCGGGGGCCGGGGTCTTCCCCGGTGCCGTCGGCGGTGAACCGGAGCGCGGTGCGGGCGGCCGCCCAGGACGCGGGCAGGCCGGCCAGGTCGGCGGCAGGGCCGATCCCAGCCCGGGGGCCGTCGGCGGCGGGCCCGGCGCTGGCGGCCGGTTCGATCCGGGCCGGGGCGCCGGCCCGGGCGACGGCGCGGAGGGGGCGGTCGGCGGGCAGGCCCAGCACCCGGGCGGCGTGGCGGCGAGCTTCCGGCCGCGCCCCCTCGTCGATCAGGACCTCGACGGCGGCGGCGTCCTGGTCGGCCGCCGGGGCCCGGCCGCGGGTGCGGTCGAGCACGGACCGGGCCGCGGCGGCGGCCCGTTCGAGGACCATGGCCTCGACCGGGCCGGCCGGGCCGGGGCGCTCCAGCCAGACGGCGGCGCGCGCGCCCGGGTCGAGCTGGTGGTGTGGCCAGTCCGGGTCGGGCGGGCCGCTGGCCGGGGTGGGGTGGCCGTCCGGGTCCACCCGCAGGGAGAGGCGGCGCCCGTCGTCGGTCAGCCAGACCGGGCAGCCGGCCAGCACCGCCGCCCCCCGCACGATCGCCTCCAGGCCGGCCCGGGCGCTGGTGAGCTGGTCGAAGTAGGCGATCACGCGGACGGCCGCGCCCGCGTCGGGATCGAGCGCGGCCAGCCGGACCTCGAGATCCTTCATCTCGCCATCGTCCTCCGCCGGCCTGGTTTGGGCGAACCGCGGTCAGGCCAGCAGGCGGCGGAACCAGTCCCACTGGGCGGCCGTCGCGTCCTGGGACACCGCCGCCTGCGGGACCATGACCTGGAAGCCGTGGAACCCGCCCGGCCACACGTGCAGCTCGGCGACGCCGCCGGCCTGCCAGATCCGGGTGGCGTAGCTGACCGCCTCGTCGCGGAACGTCTCGGCCGAGCCCACGTCGATGAACGTCGGCGGCAGCCCCGACAGGTCGGTGGCCCGGGCCGGGGCGGCGTAGGGGGACACGTCGAGGGCGCCCCGCTGATCGCCGAGCAGGGCCGTCCAGCCGACCTCGTTGCTGGCGTGGTCCCAGACGCCGAGGCCGGCCATCTGCACGGCCGACGGGGTGTCGTTGCGGTCGTCCAGCATCGGGCACATCAGGAACTGCCCGAACAGGGCCGGGCCGCCGCGGTCGCGGGCCAGCAGGGCGACCGCGGCCGCCAGTCCCCCGCCGGCGCTGCCGCCGGCCACCACGATCCGGCCCGGATCGATGTTGAGCTCGTCGGCGTGGGCGGCCGTCCACACCAGGCCGGCGTAGCAGTCCTCGACCGGGCCGGGGTGCGGAGTCTCGGGGGCCAGCCGGTACTCGACCGACACGACGGCGGCGCCGAGCTGAGCGGCCCAGCCGATCACCATCGGCAGGCCCTGCCGGTTGTCGCCCATGATCATGCCGCCGCCGTGGATGTGGTAGATGGCCGGACCGGGCGCCGCCAGGCCGACCGGGCGGGCGATGAGCAGGCTGATGTCGGGGGCGCCGTCCGGGCCGGGCACCTGGCGCTCGCTGACCTCGAAGGCGCCGCCCAGGCTCAGTTCCTGGTCGGACGGGGGCGGGAACAGCGGGTTGGGCCGCCGCCGCTCGGGGATCGTCTCCACCGTCAGGTCGAGCTGGACGGCTTCGCGGATGATCGTCAGGGCGGCACCCAGCTCGGGATCGAACGGCGGCGGCCCGGCCGGGCGGGCGGACTCGGCGGACGGGGTGGACTCAGCAGGCGGGGTGGACTCGGTGGACGCGGCGGGCTCGGTGGTGACCATGGACCAATGGTGGGGTCGGACGGGGCCTCGATCCAGCGCCAAGCGGCGGGAGCTACCCGCCAGGTGGCGGGTCGCCTGGCTAGTTGGCTCAGACGCGTCTACATCCGGCTTCCACACGGCCGGCACCGGATCTGCGCGCTGGGCCGGTTTCCTGAAGGCCGTCGTCCTGATCCGTCGCCGGCAGGGGCAGCGGATCAGGACGGCCATGAGACGACGGGAGGCACATGGCCCACCTGCAGGTGACGCCGCTGGCCTGGGGCTTGACCATCGGGCTGATCGTGGCGCTGCTGGCGCTGGACCTGGTGCTGGGGGCGGTCCGGCCGCACCGGATCGGTTTCGGCGAGGCGGCCCGCTGGTCGGCGTTTTACATCCTGGTCGCGATCGGGTTCGGCGCGGCCCTCGCGTTCTGGGCCGACCCCGGGTACAGCGCCCAGTTCTTCGCCGGCTACCTGGTCGAGAAGAGCCTGTCGGTCGACAACCTCTTCGTCTTCCTGATCATCATGACCACGTTCGCGGTACCCGCCCGGCACCAGCAGAAGGTTCTGTCCCTGGGCATCGTGCTGGCCCTGGTCATGCGGGTGGCGTTCATCCTGGCCGGGGCGGCCCTGCTGGACGCCTTCTCGTTCATGTTCCTGGTCTTCGGGCTGGTCCTGGTGTGGACCGCGATCCAGCTGTACCGGAACCGGGGCCGCGAGCCCGAGGTCGGGGACAATCTGGTGGTCCGGCTGACCCGGCGGGTGCTGCCGGTGACCGCCGGCCACCACGACGGACGGCTGCTGGCCCGGGTGGACGAGCCGGGCGGGGGCCGCCGCCGGGCGGTGACGCCGCTGTTCGTGGCGCTGGTGGCGATCGGCGGGTCGGACCTGCTGTTCGCGTTCGACTCGATCCCGGCCGTGTTCGGGGTCACCGACGAGCCGTTCCTGGTGTTCGCAGCCAACGCGTTCGCGCTGCTCGGCCTGCGGGCGCTGTACTTCCTGGTCGCCGGGCTGCTCGACCGGCTCGTGCACCTGTCGACCGGGCTGGCGCTGATCCTGGCCTTCATCGGGGTCAAGCTCGCCCTGCACTGGGGTCACACCGTCAGCCCGGCCGTCCCGGAGATCCCGACCTGGCTGAGCCTGGTGGTGATCGTGGCGGTGCTGGCCGCCACCACCGTGGCCAGCCTGCGCGCGGGGCGGCGGGAGGAGCCGACAGCGGAATCCGGCTCCGCAGCCGAGCGGGTGGCGCCGGTTCCGGACAGGCAGCCGGAAACCGTGCGCCGGGGCGGATAGCCGGCCAGCCGACCGATACCCGCCAGCATGGACGAGTAACCAGCTCACGCGGACCTGGGGCCGACGCAAAAGGTTGGCGACTATTACTTTCGTAGTAGGCGCGGCACTCATAGTGAGGCTACCCTGGAATTGCGCAGCAGTACGACTAGCAGCCGGTGGAGACAGGAACACGGCTGGGCCTTCCGCCCCGGCCGGGGGGCACTGCCCGGTGAGATGGCTGAACCGGCACGCGCTGGTCGAGCTGCCCAGGCAGGTCAACCAGGCCAACGCCCAGGCCGTGGGTGAGCAACTGCAGGCGTTGGTGCCCCGCGACCTGCTGGTCCTGATCGTCGACATGCGCGGAACCACGGTCTGCGATCATGCCTGCGGCGAGGTGCTCGCGCACGTGTATCAGCGGGCTGTGGTGACCGGAACCGACCTGCGCCTGGTGGTCAGCGCGGACAGCGTGCGGCATGTGCTTTGCATGACCGGCCTGGACCGGCTTACGCCGGTCTTCGACTCGATCGGTGCGGCCGTGGCGGCGACAACGCCGGCCGAGATGCCGTCGGCCGCGGCGGCCGCGGGGTGGCCCCTGCCCAGGCGGCGCCGGGCCACCGCGGACAGGGGCCGGACCCGGGGTGACGTCGGAGTGGAAATCGCCACGCTGGACCACGACGGGGTCATCGTATGGGTCAACCGCGCCTGGCAGCAGTTCACCGCGGCCAACGGCGGGAACCCGGCGTGCACCGGACCAGGCGTGTCGTACCTGGACGTCTGCGCCGCGGCCGGCGACGATCCGGTCAGCCGGCAGGTGGCGGCGACCATCCGCGGCGCGTTGGCCGGTGACCTGCCCGGTGTGCTCTCGATCGAGGTGCCCTGTCACAGTCCGGAAACCGCCCGATGGTTCGACGTGCTGATCTCGCCCCGGCGGGACGAGGACGGTGAACCCGTGGGCGCCACCGTGACGTTGTCGCTGAACCGCTCGCAGACCCCGACCTGATCACCGGGCCCCTGATGGCCCGGCCGCCGTATCCCCGGGTTCGGGGCTGGGCCGATCACGGATACTTCCGCACACTGGCAGGGTGACTTCGGGCGACGAGGAAAGTGTCGGGGGGCCGGAGGCCATCACCCTGGACGACGTGCGTGAGCGACTGGACGGCCGCTGGGACTGCCGGGCCATCACCGGCGGCTACGTGGCCATCCCCAAGCTGACGGCCGGCACTCCCATCCCCCGCTACGGGGAGACACCGGCCGAGCTGCTGGAAAATATTGCGCGGTCGGAAGCGAGCCAGTAGAACCGGTTGCCGCACAATCCTCAAGCCGGCGACACTCAGTGAGTGGGCGATCACGGGGATGGACTGCTGGCGGCCGGCTTAGTACTGGCCTTCATCGGCGGGGTGCTCGGAGCCCGGCTGCTCGGCGCCTATCAGGCGATGAACGGGGCCAAGGCAGGCGCCAGGGCAGCCGCCCGCGCGATGCGGGCGATGCGGCTGCGCTGGCTGTTCTGGGCGGTGGTGGCGTTCGCCGTGTTCTGGCTGTGGATCCACGGGAACTTGTGAGCGCGCTGGCCTGAGGTGCTGGCGGGGTCAGCCGGGTTGGGGGGAGTCGGGTTGGTGCTTCCGGTGACGGCCCGGCTCTTGGCGGGGGAGGGGCGGCGGCGCCCGATCGCCAATTGGCTAAAGCCCTTTAAATGTGATTATTTGATTGAAAATGATTATTGACGGCTGTTAGGTGGGGGAGGATGCTTCCGTGTAACCGCGTACATGAAGGAATGCGCGCAGGTTCACCGAACGGATGTGTTGATTGATGGGCGTCCTGGGGCGTTTTCGCTTGGCTGGGCTGGTCAGACGGGTGTTGATGGTGGTCTCGGCGCTGGCCCTGGCCGCCACCGGCGTGCTCACCGCGACCGGGGCGGCCCAGGCGGCCACTACCGGGCCCTGTGACATCTATTCGTCGGGCGGGACGCCGTGCGTGGCCGCCTACAGCACCGTGCGGGCGCTCTACGGGGCCTACGACGGGCCGCTCTACCAGGTGCGACGGGTCTCCGACGGCGCCACCACCAACGTCGGGCTGCTGTCGGCCGGCGGCTACGCCAACGCGACCGAGCAGGACACCTTCTGCGCCCACACCACCTGCGTGATCACCGAGCTGTTCGACCAGTCCTCGGAGGGCAACAACCTGACCATCGAGGGCGCGGGCGGGGCGGCCGGGGCCGACGTCGGCGCCAACGCGGCGGCGCTGCCGGTGACGGCGGGCGGTCACAAGGTGTATGGCGTCTACATCGCCGGCCAGACCGGTTACCGGGACAACAGCACCCACGGGATCGCGGTCAACGGCCAGGCCGAGGGCATGTACATGGTGGCCAGCGGGACCCACGTCAACTCGGGCTGCTGCTTCGACTTCGGCAACGTCGAGACCAATTCCGACGACAACGGCGCCTCGCACATGGACGCCCTCAACCTCACCACGTTCTGCGGCTCCAACTCCTCGCCGTGTAACGGCAGCGGCCCCTGGGTCGAAGCCGACCTGGAGAACGGCCAGTGGATGGGGACCGGCAGCAACTCGGCCGACACCAGCAACAACAGCGACTTCGTGACCGCCGAGCTGAAGAACAACGGGCAGAACACGTTCGAGCTGCGGGGGGGTAACGCGCAGTCGGGCGGCCTGTCGACCTATTGGGACGGGTCGCTGCCCAGTGGCTACGAGCCGATGCACCAGGAGGGCGGGATCGTGCTCGGGACCGGCGGGGACAACAGCAACGCCTCGGTCGGCTCGTTCTTCGAGGGCGTGATGACGTCGGGGTTCCCGAGCGACGCGACCGACAACGCGGTCCAGGCCAACATCACCGCGGCCGGGTACTCGGGGGCGTCCAACGGCGAGGCGGCGACGGCGGGGACGATCACCGCGGCCGGCGGGCAGTGCGTGGACGTGCTCGGCGACGACACCGGGACCGACGGGGCGATCGTGGACCTGTGGGGCTGCCAGTCCGGTGCGGTCGACCAGCACTGGACCCACAACTCCGACGACTCGTTGTCCACCCTCGGCCGCTGCCTGGACATCGACGGCGACGGCACCGCGGCCGGTACGAAAGTGGAGCTCTGGGACTGCAACGGGGTCGGCGGGCAGAAGTGGGTCCAGCAGTCGGATGGGGCCTTGCTGAACCCGCAGTCCGGGCTGTGCCTGGACGACCCGAGCGGGAACACCGCCAACGGCACCCAGCTGCAGATCTGGACCTGTAACAACGAGTCCCCGCAGCTGTTCTCGGTCAACGGCGGCGGCATGATCGACGGCCCGGGCGGCCAGTGCGTGGACGTGGCCGGGGACGACGTCGGGACGGATGGGACCGTGGTCCAGCTGTGGGGCTGCCAGTCCTACGCGGTCGACCAGCACTGGTACCACAACTCCAACGGGTCGCTGGAGACGCTGGGGCGCTGCCTCGACATCGACGGTGACGGCACCGTGGTGGGGACCAAGGTCGAGCTGTGGGACTGCAACAACGTCGGCGGGCAGGTGTGGCAGCAGCAGTCCAACGGGTCGCTGCTGAACCCGCAGTCGGGATTGTGCCTGGATGATCCGGGCGACAACACGGCCGACGGGACCCAGTTGCAGATCTACACGTGCAACGGGACGCCGGCGCAGGAGTTCCCGCTGAGTTAGCTCTGACTTGGGTCAGGCCGGCCAAACACGGGTGGCCGGCCTGGCCCATCCCCGCCGACTGAGGGTCGAAGCCCCCTGCTCGCTCTGATTTGTGGCGGCGCCGCTCGACCAGTCATGGAGCGACGCAGGGTTGCTGCGGCTGGCTACGTGTGCTGGATGACGATCTCGGCGGCCGGACGGCGGGTGCGCACGAGGACGGCAATGACGGCCACGGACAAGACGACGCCGACCGCGCCCAAGGTCAGGCGGGCGGCGCTGGTGTGACCGCCGAGTCCGAGGATGCCGCTGATGATGCGCAGAGCGCAGGCGATGTAGATGACGGGCCGCGCCCATCGGGCGTCGCGGGCCAGTCCGACGGTGGCGGTCAGGGTGGCGGCGGCGAGTACCACGAGGCCGACGACGGCGAAGACGGGCGGCTTGTCCGGTCCGGTGATCTGGGCGGCTTGCACGGCGGCCACCACGTCGAGGACGGTAATAATCGCCAGGGCGGCGAGCAGGAACTTCAGCGAGCGGGTCATGGCTGGCATCTCCTTCGGGTTGATTGGTGCCTCGATGCTGCCAGCGGAGATGCGGCCGGGTCGTCGCCCGTGGTGTGGATCTTGCCGTCGTTGCTGTCCGTCCTGAGAGGGATGCTGGCCGCGCCGAGACCGCTCTGCCGACGGACGACTCGCCGGGTCGGCGAGGCCATGCTGGTCAGCACAAACGCCGCACCTATTGCGGCCCGTTCGGATCGGCCGTCACACTTTCTTGAGTAACTGGCCGTGACGACTGGCGTTGACGACTGGCCGCGGCACGGGCGAGGAGGATGCGATGAACCAGCAGGTCTCGGCGCGGTGGCTGAGGTCACCGGTTCCCGGCTGGCCGGGTGTCGCGGTCGGGGACGTGGCGTTCGCGCTCGTGCTGTGCGCGTTCTCGGTCGCCTCGGCGGCTGGGTTGACCGGCTCGAACGCACATAACGCGAACGCCGGGTGGGCGGCGTCGCTGGCGGTGCTGCTGATGGTCGCGCCGGTCGTGGCGGCGCGCCGGAATCCGGTGGCGGTGGCGGCGGTCCTCGCGGCGGGCGCGGCGCTGAACTGGGTGGCGATCGGGCACCTGGTGCGGTGCGGGACAGGGTTGCCGGCGGTGTTCTACGTGGCCTTCGTGATCGGCGCCCGCTGCCGGTGGCGGCCTGCCGTGATCGGCCTGGCGCTGCTGGCGGGCAATCTCGTGTGCCAGGCGTACTCGGACCCGCAGCTCGGTTCGGGCGTGCTGGTGTACATGGTTCCGATCACGGCCGCGTTCGCCGGCGCCGGCCGGCTGCTGGCTGCCCGTAACGCCGCGGTGGCCCGGCTTCGGGCCCGTACCGCGCAGCTGCGCGCGCAGCGCGAGGAGAACGCGCGACTGGCGGTGGCGGCTGATCAGTCCCGGATCGCCGCCGATCTGGACGGGGTGCTGCAACGCGGTGTCGAGCAGATCGCCACTGCCGCGGCGAGCGGCCGAGACGTGCTGGCCGCCCAGCCTGAGGATGCCCAGGCCGCGTTCGTGACGATTCAGGAGACCGGCCGGGCGACGCTGACGCATATGCGCGAGGTCGTCGCCAACCTTGCCGATCTCGCACCGACCGAGCCGGCGCCGATGCTCGCGCACCTGGACCGGCTGCTCGCCGGAGCCAGCGAAGCCCAGCCCCGGTTGCAGGTCACCGGCGACCCGCGCCTGCTGCCGCCCGGGCTGGAGCTGTCCGCTTACCGGATCATCGAACGGCTGCTGCTCGCCGCGGACAACGATCCGGCCGCCGGGGTCGCGGTCAAGGTCAGCTTCGGTGCACAGGAGCTGGAGCTGACCGTGGACGGACCGAGCGGCCGCCGTTCCGAGGCCCGTGCCGGCGTGGCTGCGGCCCTGGCCGCGGCGACCGAACGGGCCTCAATGCACGGCGGCACGCTGGCCACCTCGACCAGCGGCGGGCGGCGCACAACGGTGGTACGGCTGCCGCTGGCCGCCGGGCATGTCTGAGCACGCCGTGTCCGGCTCCATCGCGCCCTCACACCGCCGGCCCGGACGCGATACGCGATCGTGGGCCGGGCAGCGGTTCTGGCTCTGGTGCCGGCAGAACGCCGACCCAGCGGCTGCGGTCCTGATCGCCTCGGCCACCATCATCGTGGCGGCCGTCGCGGCGGGCCGTCCGGCGGCGGTGGCCGCGGTTACGGCGTGCCTGGCCGGCGTCGGGCTGGTGGTGTGGTGGCGTCGCCGGCTCCCGGTCACGGTGGCCTTGGTGGCGGCCGTGTTGCTGGTCGTCCCACTGCTGGTTCCCGGCGGGGACACGGTGGCCAGCGGGCCGGTCGGTGACCCGGCCTGGGCCGCGGTGTTCCTGATCGCGCTGGCGCTGGGCTCGGACTGCCGGTGGGGCCGCTCGTTGTGGGGTCTGGTGCCGTTGACGGCGGCGATGGCCGCCAACGGCAGCGGGTTCAACCCGTTCCTGGAGATGCTGACCATCGGGCCGTGGCTGGCTGGCCTGGTCGTCGCCTCGCGCCGCCGGGTGGGCGAGCAGCTGGAGGTGCGGGCGCGCGAACTCGACGAGGAGCGGGAGCTGTTCGCTCTGGTGTCGGTGCGCTACGAGCGGGCCCGCATCGCCCGGGAGTTGCACGACGTTGTCGCGCACTGCGTCAGCTTGATGGTCGTGCAGGCCAACGCCGGGGTCTACCTGGCCAAGAACGATCCCGGCAGCGCCGCCGAGAGCTTCGACTCGATCAGCGACACCGCGCGGCAGGCCAGTGCTGAAATCGAGCGGCTGGTCGCCGTGCTCGGCACGTCGTCCCCGGTCAGCCCACCGGCCGGGCTGCGGATCGTCGAGGACCTCGTGCGACGGGTGCGGGACTCCGGCCTGCGGGTGACGTGCCGGCTCAGCGGCGATACCGAAGGGCTGTCGGAAACGACCGTTGAG
The DNA here is from genome assembly GCA_019240215.1 of Actinomycetota bacterium. GTDB lineage: Bacteria > Actinomycetota > Actinomycetes > Streptosporangiales > Streptosporangiaceae > Bog-532. The sequence goes on from JAFAYQ010000006.1 coordinate 89,485, forward strand.
ACCGTGTACCGGCTGGTGCAGGAGGCCATCACCAACGCGATGAAGCATGCCCCGGGTGCACCGATCGAGATCCGGCTGGACGGACGAGGCGCGTCAATCCTCGCCGAAGTGACCAATCAGCCGGCCGCCGGCGCGCGCTCCGGCTTGGAGGACGTGGGCGGCGGGCACGGCCTGGACGGCATGCGCGAACGGGTACACCGCTGCGGCGGGACCTTCTCAGCGGGCCCCACGGCCGCGCGGAGCTGGCGCGTCCAAGCCACCCTTCCCCGTCGCCCGTCACCCGGCCTGCCGCCGGCCACCCGGCCAGCTCGGTGAGCGAGCCGGACGAGATCTCCGTACTCGTCGTCGATGACCAGCGCCTGGTCCGCGCCGGCTTCCGCGTCATCCTCACCGCCGAGCCGGACATCACCGTCGTCGGCGAGGCAGGCGACGGCGCCGAAGCCATCGACCGCACCCGCCAGCTCTCGCCCACTGTCGTGCTCATGGACATCCGTATGCCGACCCTGGACGGCCTGGCCGCGGCCCGCACCATCCTCGCCGAGACCCCCAGCCAGGTGCTGATGCTCACCACCTTCGACACCGACGAATACGTCTACGCCGCCCTACGGGCCGGGGCCAGCGGATTCCTGCTCAAAGACGCCCCCAGCGAGCAGCTCGTCCACGCGGTACGCACCGTCGCCCGCGGCGACGCCCTCATCGACCCGGCCATCACCAGGCGGCTGATCGGACAGTTCATCCACGCTACCCGCCCGTCCCAGGACCTGCCTGCCCAGCTGGCCGAGCTGACCCCGCGCGAACGCGACGTACTGCGTCAGGTCGCGCAGGGACACTCCAACGCCGAAATAGCGCAGCGACTGATCATCGAAGAGAGCACCGTCAAGACCCACGTCGCCCGAATCCTCATGAAACTCGGCCTGCGCGACCGCGTCCAGGCCGTCGTGCTCGCCTACGAAACGGGATTCATCACCCCTGAACACTGACCCGCCCAACCCCGCCTGGGACCGGCACGCTGGTCCGTCCTGCCCGGGACAACCAGCCGCTGAACTCGCTGCCGCAGGCATCCTGGCCGACCCGCTGTCCTTCACCGCCGAGGTGCGCACCCGCCTCCGTGAAGAGGACGATGGCGTGGCCTGGTCGGGAGTTACGGGACGGCCTGGTCAGTCGAGGGCGAGGGTGTCGCGGAGGTAGGAGCGGGAGACCTTGAGGCCGTCGGGCAGGGTGGCGTCGCTTTCTTCGTCGACGCAGAGCCAGCCGGGGTAGCTGGTGTCGCGGAGGGCGGTGAGGATGGCGGGGAAGTCGAGGGTGCCCTGGCCGAGGAGGCGCCACTGGCCGTCGGCGTAGTCCTTGAGGTGGACGTTGTCGATGACGGGGGCGAAGTCGCGGATCAGCCGGGGGATGTCGGTGATGCCGGACTTGGCCAGGTGGGCGGTGTCGACGGTGAGGCCGACGTGGTCGGCGGCGGAGAAGAAGACGCCGAAGTCCTCGTAGTGCATGACCGGCTGCTGGTAGTGGTGGTGCAGGGAAAGGGCGACGCCGTGCTCGGCGGCGTCGCGGCCGACGGCCGACAGGGTGCGGGCGAACGAGCGCAGGTCGGCCGGGGTCACGCCGTCGCGGGGGTGGTCATGGCAGAAGACGACCCGTTCGGCCTGGGTGGCGCCGGCGAACGCGATGGTCTGCCGGAGCCGGGCCACGCCGTCGTTGTCGAGGGTCCCCATCGTGATCAGGGCGCTGGTCAGAGCGGGATCGTCACCCCAGGCGGCGGCGAAGGAGGGCGGGTCGGCCAGGTGGCCGGCGTACTGGTTGCCCTTGAGCTGGAGGCCGGCGTAACCGGCCGGGCCGAAGCCGTCGAACAGTTCGCGCTGGCGGGCCAGGTCGCGGGTGGGCTTGGAGAAGGCGATCTTCACTGCGGGAGTCCTCCAGTCAGCTCGACCGGCTGCCCGGTGCCGGCCGAGGTGTAGGCCGCCTCCAGCAGCGCGATGGTCTTCAGGTTGTCGCGGCCGCTGTTGCTGGGCTGGCCGCCGGTGTCGATCGCGTCCAGCAGCCGGTTCAGGCTGCGGAAGGTGGACTGGGGCTTGCCCGCGCCCGCGTAGGGGTTCTCCCAGCGGTCCGCGCCGGCGTCGTTGATCCGGGTCAGCGAGTCGTAGCCGAACCGCAGGGTGCCCTCGTCGCCGATCACGATCGTGTGGGTGAGCGGGACCCGGCTGGAGAAGCTCTGCAGGTAGGACACCGGCACGGCCCCGAAGTCGATGTGCACGGACCCGTCGGTCTCCCCCACGCAGTCGATCGCCGGGGAGGAAAAGGTCCGGGCCAGCACCCGGGTGGCGTCGGCCGGGATCAGCTGGCGGAAGCCGTCGAACCAGTGCACGCCCATCACTGACAGCGCGTGCCGCGGCTGCTTGATCCGCCAGCCCTGGTCCTGGCGGAACATCAGGTCGAGCTGGGACACGCTGCGGACCGGGCCGATCTCGCCGTCGGCGATGAGCTGGGCGGCGATCCCGAACGCGTAGTGGTCGCGGAAGTTCTGGTTCACCGCCAGCAGCACGCCGGCGTCCTGGCCGCGCTGCACGATCCGGGTGGCCTCGGTGTAGGTGTCGGCCAGCGGCTTCTCGGTCAGGACGTGCTTGCCCGCGGCCGCCAGTTCCGCCACGGCGGGCTCGCGGACCGCGCTCGGGGTGCACACCACCGCGGTGTCCCAGTGCTGGCCGGATTTGGCTGGGTAGGCGAGCAGGTCCTCAACCGAAGCGAACGTGCGCGGGACCCCGTGCTCCTGCTCGGCCCAGGCCCGGCGCTCGGGCAGCGGGTCGCAGGCGGCCACCACCTTGACCCGCTCGGGGTGGGCGTTATAGCCGTTGAAGTGCATGGCGGAGACGTTGCCGCAGCCGACGACCGCGATGTGATGAACGCCCGCGCCGGTCACTCCCCCACGACCTGGCGGTCGGCGGTGTTGAAGGTGATCAGGAACTCCGCCTCGTCGGGACCGAGGTTGCGGGCGTTGTGGATGCGGCCCTGCGGGATCGAGATCGTGTCGCCCGCCTTCATCTCGATGTACTCGTCGCCCACCCGGTGCTCGATGTGGCCGCGGACCACGTGCAGGACCTCGTCGGAGTTGGGGTGGTAGTGCGGCGGATTGGCCTGGCCGGGCTTGATGAAGCACTTGCCCACGGTCAGCACCTTGGAGTTGCCGAGCGCGCCGGACACCATCCAGACCAGGTGGCCCCAGTCCTGCTCGTCCACGGTGTAGTCAGCGGGGCGGGCCACGAAGTCAGTCATGCATCGATCGTGGCCCAGGTGGGCAATCGTTTTCCAGGGCCAATTCGGAAGTCGTGGACTCGGTTCAGGTGGCGGGAGTTGTGGGTGGCGGGGGCCGGGCCGCGTCCGGCCGGGCTCAGCGAGTGAAGGCCTGCCAGGCGGCGGCGATCCGCTGCAGGCCGCAGAGCACGTCTGTGAGCGGGGCCGCGAAGCTGATCCGCAGGTGGTCGTCGAGGCCGTCGGCGCAGCTGAAGGTGGGGCCGGGCAGCAGCGCCACCCCGGCCCGGTCGGCCGCCTGGGCGAACGCGGTGGCGCCGGGGGCGGGTAGCCGCACCCACAGCGAGGCGCCGCCCGCCGGGCGCGCGCACCGCCAGCTGGGGAACAGCTCGGCGACCGCGGCGGTCACCGAGTCCCGGGCCGGCCCCAGCTCGGCCCGGCGGCGGTCGCGGGCCAGCCCGATGGCCGGCAGCAGCCGGGCCACCACCAGCTGGGCGAGCACCGAGGTGCCGAGGTCCTCACCGCCCTTGACCGAGGTCAGCGCGGCCACGGTGGCGGGGTCGGCCCGCAGCCAGCCGACCCGCAGGCCACCCCAGAACGACTTGCTGGCCGAGCCGAGGGTGATCACCGGGCCGCCGTAGGCCGCCGTCGGCTTGAGGGCCGGGCCCGACGGAGCGTCGACCAGGGTGTCGTAGAGGGTGGCGTCGTCGAGGACCGGGACGCCGAGGCCGGCCAGGGCCTGGCGGCCGGCCACGTCGAGCACCGAGCCGGTCGGGTTGTGCACGGTGGACTGGATGAGGACGAGCACCGGACGGTGGGCACGGACCGCGGCCCGCAGCGCGGCCAGGTCGATGCCGGCCGGGCCGCTGGGGACCGGGATCAGCCGGGCTCCGGCCGCCCGCAGCACCTCGATCGCGCCCCGGAACGACGGCTCCTCGATCAGCACCGGCGCCCCCGGTTCGAGCAGCGCGGTGGCCACCAGCCGCAGCGCCTGCTGGGCGCCGGAGGTGATCACGATCTGGTCCTCGCTGGTGGGCAGGCCGAGGTCGGCGTAGTAGGTGGCCACCGCCCGGCGGAGCTGGGGCAGGCCGGCCGGCAGGTAGCCGTGGGTGGCGACCAGGCCGGCCAGGTCGGCCCCGGTGCAGCCGGTCGATCTCGGCGGTGACCAGGTCGAGGCCGGGCAAGGCGGCGCTGCGGAGGTCGATCGACGCGGGCGGGGTCAGGAACGAGCGCAACCGGTCATCACCCCGGCTGAGGGTGTGCCGCCCGGCCAGCGAGACGTAGGTGCCGTCGCCGCGGCGGCTGGCGAAGACGCCCTCGCCGCGCAGTTCGTCGAAGGCGGCGCCGACCGTGGTGCGGCTGACGTTCAAGGTGCCGGCCAGGATGCGCTCGGACGGCAGCCGGGTGCCGGCCGGCAGCAGCCCGGACCGGACCAGGCCGCGCAGCCGGTCGGTGAGCTGCGTGTGCAGGGCACCGTCCCCGGCCACCCAGCCTTCGAGCAGCCGGGCCAGCTGGTTACGGCCGATGACCGAGACCACCGGTCGTGAATTGGCTCTCGCCTTCACAGGTGCCATACAGCGATGATCGAACAGGTCGCGATCGCACGGCAACGTGGAAGGGAGTCCGCCGATGGCCACAGTCGTCCTCGTCGGAACGCTCGACACCAAGGGCGCGGAGAACGAATTCGTCCGCGACCGGCTGCGCGCGGCCGGCGTGGACGTGCTGGTGGTGGACACCGGAGTGCTGGAACCGCCCGGCTTCCCGCCCGACATCACCCGCCAGGAGGTGGCGGCGGCGGCCGGGGCCGACTTCGACGCGCTGGTGACCGCCCGCGACCGCGGCGCCGCGATCACCGCGATGGCCGAGGGGGCCGAGGCGGTGGTCGGCCGCCTGTACGCCGAGGGCCGCCTGGACGGGGCGCTGGCCCTGGGCGGGACCGGCGGCACCTCGATCGCCACCCGGGCGTTCCGGCCGCTGCCGCTGGGGGTGCCCAAGGTGGTGGTGTCGACGGCCGCGTCCGGCAACACGGCCGACTACATCCGCGAGACCGACCTGGTGCTGATGCCGAGCGTGACCGACATCGCCGGGCTCAACCGCATCTCCACCCGCATCCTGGCCAACGCGGCGGCCGCGGTCGCGGGCATGGTCCTGGCCGCGCCGTTGCCAGCCGCCGCGACCGGAAGGCCGATGGTGGCGGCCAGCATGTTCGGCGTCACCACCCCCTGCATCACCCGGGCCCGGGCCCGGCTGGAGACCCTCGGTTACGAGGTGCTGGTGTTCCACATGACCGGCACCGGCGGCCGCACGCTGGAGTCGCTGGCGGCCCAGGGCCTGCTGGCCGGGGTGCTCGACGTCACCACCACCGAGCTGGCCGACGAGCTGGTGGGCGGCATCTTCTCGGCCGGCCCGGACCGGCTCAGCGCGGCCGGCCAGGCCGGGATCCCGCAGGTGGTGTCGGTCGGCGCGCTCGACATGGTCAACTTCGGGCCCGAGGACACGGTCCCGGAGCAGTTCAAGGGCCGGAACCTGTACGTGCACAACCCGATCACCACGCTGATGCGGACCACCGCCGAGGAGAACACCGAGCTGGGCACCCGGCTGGCCCGGCGGCTGTCGGCGGCGACCGGCCCCACCAGCTTGTTCCTGCCGTTGCGGGGGGTCTCGGCGATCGACGTGGACGGGGGGCCGTTCCGCGACGAGGCGGCCGACCGCGCGCTGTTCGGTGCCATCCGCCGCGAACTCGACACCGAGCGGGTCGAGCTGATCGAGATGGACGCCGACGTGAACGACGACCGGTTCGCCGACGCCATGGCCGACCGGCTGCACCAGCTGATCACCAAGTCGTAGCGAGTCTCAGCTAGTCGTAGCGAGTTCTTAGCGAGGGAGTAGCGCATGCCACGAGTCCCCCGGGCGGAGATCCTCGGCCGGCTACGGGAGAAGGTGGCCCGCCGCCGGCCGATTGTCGGCGGCGGGGCCGGTACCGGGCTGTCGGCCAAGGGCGAGGAGGCCGGCGGCATCGACCTGATCGTCATCTACAACTCCGGCCGCTACCGGATGGCCGGCCGCGGCTCGCTGGCCGGGCTGCTGGCCTACGGGAACGCCAACGAGATCGTGGTCGAGATGGGCAAGGAGGTGCTCACCGCGGTCAAGGCGGTGCCGGTGCTGGCCGGGGTGAACGGCACCGACCCGTTCTACGACCCGGACGTGTTCCTGCGCGGGCTGGCCGAGCAGGGCTTCTCCGGCGTGCAGAACTTCCCGACGGTGGGGCTGATCGACGGCACGTTCCGGGCCAACCTGGAAGAGACCGGCATGGGCTTCGCCCTCGAAGTCGACATGATCCGGCGGGCAAACCAGCTGGACCTGTTCACCAGCCCGTACGTGTTCTCGGCGGACGACGCGGTGGCGATGACCGAGGCCGGGGCCGACCTGGTGGTCTGCCACATGGGGCTGACCACCGGCGGCGCGATCGGGGCGGAGACGGCCAAGACGCTGGATGACTGCGTGGAGCTGGCGACCGAGTGGTCGCGGGCGGCCCGCGGCGTCCGCGCGGACGTGCTGGTGCTGGTGCACGGCGGCCCGGTGGCCGAGCCCAAGGACGCGGCCTACGTATTGTCGCGGGCCGAGGGGCTGCACGGTTTCTACGGGGCCTCGTCGATGGAGCGGCTGCCGGTCGAGCGGGCGCTGATCGAGCAGACCCGGGCGTTCACGGAGCTGACGTACTGAGCTTCCGGGCTGGGCTCTCGGCTGGCTGACCGCCAGCGTGATCGCCACCGTGGCCGGCGTGCTGGTCACCTACCTGGGCAGCCGGTACTGGACGTTCCGGCACCGGACGCGGACCAGCCTGCCCCGGGAGACGCTGCTGTTCTTCGCCCTGGCCGGGGTGGGCGTGCTCATCCAGCTGGGCGGCCTGGGCCTGGTCGTGCACGGCTTCGGCGGCGGACGGGTGGCCGGCAACGCGGGGCTGTTCGCCGGCATCGTGCTGGCCACTGGGTTCCGGTTCTGGGCCTACCGCACGTGGGTCTGGCGGGCGCCTGATAAGAAGAAGGATCGTGACTCGTTTCGAGAGCAAAATATGCCTGGTCAACGGAGTGGCGAGCCTGATCGGGAAGGCCGTCGCGAGCCGGTTCGCGCGTGAGGGCGGCACGGTGGTGGGGGTCGACCAGACTGAACACAACCTCGGCGACCTGGCCCTGCAGGCCGACCTGACCGACGAAGCCCAGGTCGAGGCGATGTACGCCCAGGTCATCGACCGGTACGGGCGGCTCGACGTGATCTACAACAACATGGGGCTGATGGACCGGGCCGACGGCTCCGCCCTCAACCTCGACCTGGACACCTGGCGGCGGATCCAGGACGCCAACCTGACCAGCATCTTCCTGGCCTGCAAGCACGGGGTCCGGCGGCTGCTGGACACCGAGCCGGCCGGCGGCGCGGTCGTCAACGCCGCCTCGTTCCTGGCCGACATCGGGGCCGCCAGCGCCCAGATGGCGTACTCGGCGGCCAAGGCGGGCGTGGTCCAGCTGACCCGGGACCTCGGCGTCCACCTGGCCCGCAGCGGGGTGCGGGTCAACGCGGTGCTGTTCGGCCCGATCGAGACCCCGGCCCAGCGGGCCATCCTCGAACGCAACCCGGACGTACTGACCAAGCGGATGGTGCACTGGCCGATGGGGCGGTTCGGGACGCTGGACGAGGCCGCCGGGGCAGTCGCGTTCCTGGCCAGCGCGGACGCCGGGTTCATCACCGCCGCGGCGCTGCCGCTGGACGGCGGCATCACCCAGGCGTTCACGGTGCCGGAATGAGCACCGGCCCACTCCCCCTGGCGGGGCGGAACGCGCTGATCACCGGGGTGAGCAGGCGGAACGGGATCGGGTTCGCGGTCGCGCAGCGGCTGGCGGGGCTCGGGGCGCGGCTGTTCCTGCACCACTACCGCCCGCACGACCGGGAACAGGAATGGGGGGCGGATCCGGGCGGCGTCGCGGCGGTCGTGGCCGGGGTTGGCCCGGACGCGGTGGCTGGGGAGATGGAGCTGGACCTCACCGCGGACGAGGCGCCGGAGCGGCTGGTCCGGGCGGCCTGCGACGCGCTCGGGCACCTGGACGTCCTGATCTGCAACCAGGCCACGAGCGGGCACGATGGGCCGTTGGGGACGCTGACCGCGGCCGGGCTCGACCATAACTGGGCGGTCAACACCCGGGCCTCGATCCTCCTGGCCCAGGCGTTCGCGGCTCAGCACGACGGGCGGCCCGGTGGCCGCGTCATCTTCATGACGTCCGGCCAGGACCTGGGGCCGATGCGGCCGCAGGTCGGCTACGCGGCCAGCAAGGGGGCGCTGGCCTCGATCACCCGGACGCTGGCCGACGAACTGGCCGATCAGGCGATCACGCTGAACACGGTCAACCCGGGACCGGTCGACACCGGTTACGCCACCGGCGAGTCATGGGAGGAGGTCCGGCGGCGGTTCCCGGGCGGGCGGTGGGGCAGCCCGGAGGACCCGGCCCGCCTGATCGGGTGGCTGGTGACCGGCGACGGGGGCTGGATCACCGGGCAGATCATCAACTCCGAGGGCGGCTTCCGGCGCGGGGACTGACGCCACCTGAGCCACCCGGGCCACCGCGCCACCTGGGTCGCCGTGACCCGGATCGGGGGCGGACCCGGCCGGGCTCAGCCGATGCCGCGGAGCAGCGTGAGTACCTCGTCGTCGAGGTGCTCGGCGACCGCCAGGGCCGCGGCGTCGCCGTAACCGGCCAGCGCGCTGGCGACGCTGTCGTAGGCGATCCGGGTGCCGCCGCCGGGCAGCTCCTGGATGAGGATGGTGACCGGGGCGTAGGAGCCCGCGTCGGGCAGGGTCCGGGTCATCGTGCCCATGGTGACCGGGTTGCCGGCGATCAGCCGGGTCAGCCGGCCCTTGTCCGGCGCCTGCGGGTCGAGGGCGAGCGCGTGGTCCAGCTCCAGCTCGAGGAAGCGCATCAGCCCGGCGCTGCCCTGAGCCTGCTCGACCACCGCACTGAGCTACTCGTAGCCGGAGCAATCACCCGAACGAGTGAGAGAACGCCGCCGGACTGTCGGGGGATGCGCCTATGCTGGCCGAGACACCGATTGCTGGGCGAGACAACGATCCGCGGGGGTGCTGACGATGACTGCGCCGCAGGCCAGACCGCCACGGATCCTGCCGCGCCCCGCCTGCACGCCCGCGGCGATCCGTAACGTGCTGGCGGCCAACGCCGATCCTAGGGTCTTGCAGCGATACGACCGGGAGCTGGATGCGGCGTTCGAGCAGGCCAGGGAGCAGGGCGATCTGACGCCGCTGGTGCAGACGGTGCGGCGCTGGTGGTTCGAGGCGGACGCCTGGCGCGATCCTGAGGCTCAACGGCAGTTCGCGGCCCGGATGGACGGCTACCGGAACGACGGGCCGCCCCCACCTGAGGAGCGGATGACCCGGCCGGAGATCCACGCCCGGTTCGGAGTCTGAATCGTGTACCGCTGGGAGCTGGATGGTCCGGCCCAGCGGGAGTTCGCGGGGCTGAAGCCAGCTGTCCAGGGGTTAGTGGCCACCTTCATGGACGCGGTGGTGACGTGCAGTGGCTCGGTGATTGAGCTGCGCCGCCGGGCTGGTTGGGCGGTGGTAACGGAGGGTGGCTTGGCGGGTACGTGTGCCCTTAGGGTGGTGCCACGGTTGAACGGTCAGCCGCTCAGCTCAGCCGCCGAGCTCATGGGGGAACGAGGTCATTGTGTCCGGGGTGCCGCGTACCGACGACGACGGCCCGGCGGGCCGGGCACCGTTCTCGGTGCGGGTCGTGCCGTGGACCGGGAGCGAGCCGGACCAGGCGGTGGTGGCGGTGGCGGGCGACGTCGACATGCACACCGAGGGGCAGCTCCGGGACGAGCTGACCCGGCTGAGCGAGCCGCCCGGTCGGCGGCTGGTGCTGGACTTCTCCGGGGTGGAGTTCATGGCCTCGGCCGGGGTGGCGGTGCTGCTGGAGATGTCCGCCCGGATCGAGGCGGACGGCGGCTCGCTGGCGCTGGCCTGCGTGCACCCGATGGTGGCGCGGGTGCTGTCGCTGACCGCGGCCGACGAGCTGGTGCCGGTGCGGCCGACGGTCGACGAAGCCCTCGGCCGCTAGACCGGGCCCGCTGGGCCGGACCGCCGGCCGGCCGGACGGTTAGTCGGCGGTGAGGCGCTGGCGCAGGAAGGCCAGCGCCCGGGCCTGCAGCCGGGACACGTGCATCTGCGAGCAGCCCAGCTTGTCGGCCACCTGGGCCTGGGTCATGTTGCCGTAGAACCGCATCAGCAGGATCTGCTGCTGGGGGTCGGGCAGCTCGTCCCAGTGCAGCCGGAGCGAGTCCATCTCGACGGTGATGTCGAGCGCGGCGTCGTCGACGCCGAGCAGGTCGCTGGCGTCCCGTTCGTCGGAGCTGGAGACCGGCGCGTCCAGCGAGTCGGGGGCGAACGCCTCATGCGCCTGGTAGGCGTGCCGGAGGGCGGCGGCGGTGACGTTCAGCCGGGCCGCGACCTGCTCGTCGGTGGGGGTGGCATTGAGCTCGTTGGCCAGCTCGGCGTGGGCCTTGCGGGCGTTGAGGTACAGCTCCTGGTCGGTCCGGCTGACCCGGATCAGCCAGCGCTTGTCGCGGAAGAACCGCTTGATCTCCCCGGTCACGCACGAATGCGCGTAGGGCTTGAGCTCCTGGCGGACGGTCGGGTCGAAGTTGTTGATCGCCTTCATCAGGCCGACGTAACCGACCTGGACCAGGTCCTCGTAGTGCTGGGCGGGCAACTGGTACTGGTGGGCCGAGTTGCGGACCAGGCCCTGGTAGCGGGCGACCAGCGCGGTCCGGGCCTCATCACCGTGCTCGGGATCGTCCAGCAGCTGCGCCAGCTCGGCGTCGCTCAGCGCGGCCAGGTCCAGGGGGCCCGGGTTTTCGGGCGTGACCGGACGGGACAGCAGGTGGGTCATCGCCACTCCTCGCGGAAAGACAGGAGGCGATTTTCTTCACCTGCTCCTTACTGTAACCCAATCGAGATATGCCGTCCCGGTCAGGGTCCCCCGCGGACCACCCTCAGCTCAGGGTGCCGGTCTCGGCCAGGGTGCGGGCGACGTCGGCCAGCTTGCGGTTGGCCCGCTGAGAGTGCTCGGACAGCATCCGGAACGCCTCGTCGGCGGTGATCCGGTGCCGCTCCATCAAGATCCCCTTGGCCTGCCCGATGACGTCGCGGCTGGACAGCGCCTGCCGCAGCTGGCCGGCCCGGTGCGCCTCGGCCAGCGCCATCGCCGCCTGGGCGGCGAGCAGGCGGGCCACGTACTCGTCGGCCAGCGAGAAGGCGGCCCGGTCGGTGGCGTACAGACTGACCGAGCCGAGCCGCTGGTCCTCCACGTACATGGGGACGCAGAGCATGCTCGCCACTCCGAGCGCCAGCGCCTGCTCGACGTACTCGGGCCAGCGGGTCTCGGTCGTCATGTCGTCGACCCGGATGGTGGCCTGCTCGCGGGCGGCGTCGATGCAGGGGCCGATGCCAGTCGCCTGCTGCAGTACGTCCAGCACCAGCGGCGGCTCCCCGGCCACCGACTGCGGCACGAACTTGCCGTGGTCGTACAGGTTCACCCCGGCGTACTTGGCCGCGCTGATCGTCTGCACCGCGGTGCGGGCGATCGCATCCAGCGTGGCCTGAAGATCCGCCTCCGGCACGCGCAACGCGCGCCCCAGCTGCTCCAGCACGGACCAGGAGGCCAGCTCGATCCCCACGGAGTCGTCCGGTTCCTCGATCGGCCCGGCGCCTGTCTGCGTCGTCACACCCTCCTCCTTACCCTTTTTCAGCGGCCAATTCGCGCACCATACCCGGCGCACCATTCATATAGCACTTAACCGGATTATGTGCCAGGCATCGACCCTGCGCATCTACGAGCGCGAAGGCCTGGTGGATCCGGTCCGGACCGCGGGCGACACCCGCCGCTACAGCCGCAACGACCTGACCCGGCTGCGGGAGATCTGCGGGCTGACCGGGGCCGGGCTCAACCTGGCGGGCATCCGCCAGGTGCTGGCCCTGCAGGCGGAGACCCGGCGACTGCAGGCCGAGATCGACCGGCTGCAGACGGCCGCCGCCACCCGGCGCGGGTAGGCGGCCGAGCGGGCGGCGGGGCTCAGCGCAGCTGGACGCCGGGGTCGAGGAGCGCCTGGGCGAGGTCGGCCAGCAGGCTGGCCAGGCAGATGAGGATCACGGTGATCAGCACGGCCCGGTCACGACCATCAGGTCGCCGGTCTTGACCGCGGTCAGCAGCGCCTGCCCGACGCCGTGGAGCGCGAACGTCTGATCGACGATGGCGGCCGCCCCAGCAGGGTGCCGAAGCCGGTGGCGCCCTTGGCAGCAGCGCGATGCGGCCGGAAAACGTGACCGCCGGGCGGGCGCCGGGCGCGCTGATTGGGCGGGACCGTCCGGGGCAGACGGCACCGGCCAGGAGGCGAGAGCCAGCGGAGGCCAGAGGAGCGCCGTGATGCCAACCACCCACGTGCTCGCGGCCGTCGCGCCGGTCGCCAACACGCTCGGCGGGCAGGGCTGGAAACAGGTCGGTGAGCTCGGCCTGGCGCTGGTGCTGTCGGCTGCCATCGGCATCGAGCGGGAACTGCGGCACAAGGACGCCGGCCTGCGGACCCACACGCTGGTCGGGGTCGGGTCGGCCCTGTTCATGCTGGTCAGCAAGTACGGGTTCACCGACGTGCTGGAAAAGCAGCTGGTCGTGCTGGACCCGTCGCGGATGGCGGCCCAGATCGTGTCCGGCATCGGCTTCATCGGGGCCGGCCTGATCTTCGTGAACCGGGGGTCGGTGCGCGGGCTGACCACCGCCGCCTCGATCTGGGTCACGGCCGCGGTCGGATCCACCGCCGGGGCCGGCCTGCTGGTGCTGGCCGCGGTCGCGACCGGCTTCTACTTTTTCATCACGCTGGTCCTCCCGCTGGCCCGAAGGCGGCTGCCGTCGGCCGCGACCGGCAGCGGGACGCTGAAGGTCCGCTACCCGGACGGGCAGGGCATCCTCCGCCAGGTGATCAACGAGGCCACCCAGCGCGGGTTCGTCATCGACGATCTGGCCGTCGACCCGGACAACGGCGGGGCGGGCCGTCAAGCCGACGGCAGCGTGAGCGAGCAGCGGCCGCGGTCGGTGACGGTGACCCTCCAGGTGTACGGGCGCCAGCCGGTCAGCGAGCTGATCGCGGCGCTGTCCACCCTCGATCACGTCCAGGTGATGGCCGCTTCGGATCTGGACGCCGTCGATGAGTAAAGCAGGCCGGACGCGCACCGGGCTGCAGGCGGCGCTGCGGCTGGAGACACCGCCGGGCGGCCCGATCACCCCCCGCACACTGGCCCAGATGGACGGGGGTGGCACCACCCGGCAGCACTGGCGGATCCTGTTCGTCACCGGGATGGGCTTCTTCACCGACGCCTACGACCTGTTCATCATCGGCATCGTCGCCTCCCTGATCACCAGCGAATGGCACGCCCGGGGCTACCAGATCTCGCTGCTGACCTCGCTGGCCCTGCTGACCTCGGCGTTCGGCGCCGTCGTGTTCGGCAAGATCGCGGACCGGTTCGGGCGCAGCAAGGTGTACGGCTACGAGATGCTGCTGCTGGCCGCGGGCGCCATCGCCTCGGCGTTCGCGCCCGGCATCTGGTGGCTGATCGGCATCCGCGGCCTGCTGGGCTTCGGCATCGGCGGCGACTACCCGGTCAGCGCCACGATCATGAGCGAGCACGCCTGCCGCAAGAACCGGGGCCGGATGGTGGCGCTGGTGTTCTCGATGCAGGCGGCCGGCCTGATCGTCGGCCCGCTGATCGCGATCGTCGCGCTGGCTACCGGACTCAGCCACGACTACGCCTGGCGGATCATGCTCGCCCTGGGTGCGGTGCCGGCCCTGGCCGTGTTCCGGCTGCGGCGCCGCCTGAGCGAGACCCCCCGGTTCCAGCTCGCCCAGCAGGAGGAGCCGGCCAACGGCCAGAGTGGCCGGTCAGGGCCGGCCGCCCCACCCGGTCAGGTGGCCGGGCTGCGCGGTGTGCTGGCCGACCGGCGCCTGCTGCGCTGGCTGATCGGCGCCTCGCTGGCGTGGCTGCTGTTCGACTTCGTCTACTACGGCAACACGATCTCCAGCCGGAGCGTGGTCAAGCTGGCCCTGCCGCACGCCAGCCTGATCGGCAGCACCGCGCTGACGTTGGCCATCTTCGCGGTCGCGGCGCTGCCCGGCTACGTGCTGGCCGCGCTCACCATCGACCGGATCGGCCGGCGGCTGATGCAGACCCTCGGCTTCGCGGTGATGGCGGCCGCGTTCGCCGGCTTGTGGCTGATCCCCGGGGCCACCCACCGGTTGGCGCCGTTCCTGGTGCTGTACGGGGTGAGCTACTTCTTCGCCGAGTTCGGGCCGAACACCACCACGTTCGTCTACCCGGCCGAGATCTTCCCGATCCGGGTCCGCGCCACCTGCCACGGCATCGCCGCCGCGGCGGGCAAGATCGGCGCGTTCGTCGGTACCTACGCCCTGACCAGCCTGCTGCCCGCGGCCGGGCTGGCCCGTACCAGCGGCCTGGTCGCGGCCGTGGCCGTGCTCGGCCTGCTGGTCACGGTCACGATGCTGCCGGAACCCAAGGGCGTGAGCCTGGAAGACCTGAACGACGCCCGGCTGAGGCCAGCCTGACCCTGGTGCCGACCAGACGCTGGTGCCAGCCTCACCAGCCGTTGAGCTGGTCGATGCCCCTGATCGTCTGCACGGTCCGGCGGGGCCGGGCCCCGAGGTTGAGGATGACCAGCTCGCACCCGTAGCGGGCGGCGAAGTGGCGCAGGTCGGCCAGCATCCGCACGGTCTCCGCGTCGATCATGGTGGCGGCGGTGAAATCGAGCTCGACCCGGCGCCAGCCGGCGGTGACGGCGTCGGTCAGCATCTGCCGCACCTCATCGTGGCCATCGAGGCCGAACTCACCGGCCCCGATCAGCCGGCACACCCCCTGGCCGACCGGCTGATCAGCACCACCAGGCTGGTCAGAGACCCGGTCGGAGACCAGCTCTAACGTGCCCATGATCCCCTCCCAAACTGCAGCTTGCGCGCATTCTGGCAACGGCCGGCGCTGCTGCCTAGCGGCTGAAGCGAAGCGCTTTCGTCCGCAGCCGTCCGGAAAGCGAACTGGGGTTACGGCTTGCGCCTGACGCGGCGTGAGGTTTCAACGTCGAGGTCATGGACGCAGCGGACGGCCCCGGGCCGGCGATGACGGTAGGCGCGCGGGCGGGGCGGCCGGGGCTGGTCAGCGGGGGCGGGCGCTGGTGGGCGGGCCGCTGAGCCCGGAGGGGCTGGCGGCCATGGCCCAGCGCCGCCGGGACGTGCTCTGCCCGACGGCCTGGCCTGAGCGGCCTGGCCGGGTTGGTCAGACCGGTGAGCGGGCGGCCAGGCTCTGGCCGGCCAGGTCGGCCAGGGTCACCGCGGCCAGCCGGGCCTGGCGGGCGGGGCGGGCCCCGGGCCGCGGCGTCATCATGAAGCGGCCGTAGTACTGACCGTGGGCGGTGGCCCGCAGCTCGATCTCCTCGCCGGGCAGGCCGTGGCGCTCGGCCACCAGCGGCCCGTAGCCGCCACGGACCACCCCGTCCTGCTCCAGCCGGAGCGGGTGGCCGATCAGAGCGCCGTACTCGAACCGGCACTCCTGCAGGCCGAGCAGGTCAGCGAGCTGACCCCGGACCTCGTTGACGACGGCGTCGGGGTCGGCCGCCGACCGGGCCAGCTCGGCGGTGGCGTGGATCCGGTCCAGGTGGTGCGCGTCGGTCACCGCCAGCACCCGCAGCTGGCGGGCGCGGCTGGCCAGCTGGGAGACGGCCAAGCCGACCAGCAGCAGCAGGACGAACGTGGTGAGGTTGGCCTGGCCGTTGATGGTGAAACGGTCATAGGGCATGGCATAGAAAAAGTCGAACCACAGGGCGGCCCAGATGGCGGCGACGGCCCCCGCCCAGCGGTTGCCGATGGCGGCCACCGCAACCACGACGACGACCAGCAGCAGCGCCACGTTGGTGTTGGCCCAGGACGACCGCCAGGGCAGCAGGATCGCGGCCGCCGCCAGCGGGGCGGCCAGCGCGGCGCCGATGGCCAGGTAGTCCCGGTTGAGCAGACGCCCACTCAGCGGGCGGAGCGAGTGCGGGCGGGAAACCAGCACGCAGACCACTCCCTTCCCTGATCGGAGCTGATCCCAGCGAAGCACCGATCGGGCCGGCCCGGACCGGCCCTAACGAGATCCAGGCGCGGGCGCGGCGAAAACTCGCGGAGCGCTGGCGGGGGTGGGGCGCAGGCGTCGCGGGGTGGGGGCGG
>JAFAYQ010000023.1 GCA_019240215.1 Actinomycetota bacterium
CGCGACGCCGGCTTCGGCTCGATCTCGGTCGCGCACCGGTACTCCTACGGGCCGGCCGCCGACGGCTCCGGCGGCAAGGCGCTCACCACCTGGCGCACCCAGCCCTTCGCCCTGCTGGCCCACCTCGCGGCGCTGCTGCGGGACACGGTGCACTATCAGACCAGCGTTCTCGTCTCGCCCGGGCTGCACCCGGTGCAACTGGCCGAGGACGTGGCCACGCTCGACGCGCTGTGCCGGGGACGACTGCGCCTGGGCATCGCGCTGGGCTGGATGCCGTACGAGTTCCGGGCGTTCGGGGTGGCCGCGGACCAGCGCGGCCGGCGGTTCACCGAGCTGCTGCGGGCCTACCGGATGCTGTTCGAGCAGGACGAGGCCGGCTTCGACGGCCAGTTCTTTCAGCTGGCCAGCGCCCACCTGGTCGCCCGCCCGGTGCAGCGCCCGATGCCGCCGCTGTGGGTCGGCGCGTCGTCGCCGCCCGCCGTGCGCCGGGCCGCCGAGCTGGGCGACGCGCTGATCATGTCGGCGCACATGGACCTGGCCACCCTCAAGCGCCAGCGCGAGCAGTTCACCGGGCTGCGGGCGGCGGCCGGGCGGCCGCCAGTCACCCAGGTGCCGATCTCCCGGCTGGTGGTCATCGCCGATGACCGGGAGACCGCTCTGCGCGAGGTCCGGCCGCTGGCCGAGCAGTGGTACCGCCGCCGGGGCGAAGTGGGCTGGTTCGTGACCAGCGGGCCCGACGCCGACGTCCGGGTGATCGGTGCGGGCCGCTGGATCGTCGGTGACCCCGACGACTGCGCCACCCAGGTGCGGCGGCTGCGCGACGAGCTCGGTGTCACCGACATCATCTGCACGCTGCCGCCCCACATCGGCCAGAAGCGCCGGCTGCAGACGATCGAGCTGCTCGGCCGCCACGTCATACCGGAGTTCCGGCCCAGCCCGGAACCGTCGGGAGAGTAGGCATCATGGACGCCCTCACCACCAAGATCGCCGAGTTCGCGGCGCAGACCCGCTACGACGACCTGCCCGCCGCCGTCTGCGACGCGGCCCGGACCCGGATCGTCGACGCGATCGGCTGCGCGATCGGCGGCCGCACCAGCCCCACCCTGGCCACCGCCCGCCCGCTGCTGCTGTCGGTCGGCACCGAGGCCGCGGCCGCCGACGGCGCGCTGCTCGGCTGGCAGCTCGGGCGGGCCCGGGCCGACCTGCCGCTGGACCTGGCCGCCTTCGCCAACACCACGATGATCCGGTACCTCGACTTCAACGACTGGTACCCGGGCGGGCACCCCAGCGACACGCTCGGGGGCCTCATCGCCCTGGCCGGGGCGGCCGGGGTGAGCGGCCGGCGGCTGATCGCGGCCACCGTCGTCTCCTACGAGGTCTTCATCCGGCTGCAGATCGCCACCGAGTTCCGCCGGCGCGGATTCGACCAGGGCTTCTCGATGGGCGTCGCCACCGTGGCGGCCATGGGCAACCTGCTCGGGCTGGACGCCGCGACAATCGGCGCGGCGATCGGGATCATCGCCGCCTCCGGGGTCCCGACCCGGGCCACCCGTTCCGGGACGCTGTCGATGTGGAAGGGGTGCGCCACCGCCTACGCGGTCCGCAACGCCGCCTTCCTGGTCCAGCTGGCGGCGGCCGGGATGACCGGGCCGCCCGCCCCGTTCGAGGGCCGGAACGGCATCTGGGATCTGCTCACCGGCGAGTTCCGGCTGGAACCGTTCGGTACCGGGGTGGCAGACTTCAAGATCACGAGGACGTCGCTGAAGTACTGGCCGGTCTGCTTCCACCTGCAGGCTGCGGTCTGGGCCGGGGTTCAGCTCCGCGAGCAGGCCGACCTCGACTCGGTCGAGTCGCTCACGGTCGGCACCTACTGGGAGGCGTGGCGTGACACCGGCAGCGAGCCGGACAAGTGGGAGCCGATGACCAGGGAGACCGCCGACCACAGCCTCCCGTACGGGCTGGCCTACGCGGCCCAGCACGGCGGGCTGGACGCGCGGGCTTTCGAGCCCTCCGCCTACCGCGACGATCAGGTCCGGGCGCTGATGAGCCGGATCACGGTCGCGGTCGACGATGAGGTGCAGGCCGCCTTCCCGGACAAGTCGGTGCTGCGCCTGCAGGCCGTGGACGGCGCCGGGAAACGAACCGGGATCGAGGTCGTGAACCCGGCGGGCCACGTCGACAACCCGCTCACCCACGATCAGGTCCGGGACAAGTTCATCGCGCTCGCCGCGCCCGCGCTCGGCGGCCAGCCGGAAGCCGCCGGAGTATTCGACGCCTGGTGGTCGATCACCGACGACGGCGCCCCGGTTCCCATGAGCCAGACGATCCTGCCCAACTAAGGCACCAAGGAGAATTCATGCCCAGCAACGCGCCAGCAGCGCTGACCGAAGGCGGCCCCACCGTCGAGCTGGTCAACTTCCTGGCCGCCGCCAAGCTCAGCGACATCCCCGCGGCGGTGGTGGAGCGGTCGAACCACCTCGTGCTCGACGGGATCGCCTGCGCCCTGGTCGGCGCCCACCTGCCCTGGTCCGAGTCGGCCGTGCGCAGCGTCGCCGAACTGGAGGGCAACGGGTCCGCCTCCGTGCTCGGCTGGGACGTGCGGGTGCCGCCGCAGGCGGCGGCGCTGCTCAACGGCACCTTCATCCAGGGCTTCGAGCTGGACGACTATCACGAGCACGGCCCGCTGCACTCGGAGTCGATCATCCTGCCGGCGGCG
Organism: Actinomycetota bacterium; assembly: GCA_019240215.1. GTDB lineage: Bacteria > Actinomycetota > Actinomycetes > Streptosporangiales > Streptosporangiaceae > Bog-532. The sequence continues at coordinate 2,717 of JAFAYQ010000023.1, forward strand.
TTCGCGACCGCCGAGGCGCTCGGCTCGGTTCCCGGTGACCGGCTCGCGCTCGCCATGCTGCTCGGATTCGAGGTGGGGCCCCGGGTCGGCCTGGCCATGGACGCCTACGCGATGATCAAGTTCGGCTGGCACTGCGGCTCGGTGATCGGCGTAGTCGGTGCCGCCGCCACCGCGGCCAAGCTGCGCGACCTGGATGCCGCGCAGACCGAGGACGCGATCGGCATCGCCACCACCCAGGCCTGCGGCCTGATGGCGGCCCAGTACGAGTCGATGGTCAAGCGGATGAACCACGCGTTCGCGGCCCGGGCCGGGGTGCTGGCGGGTGGCCTGGCGGCGGCCGGGTTCACCGGCATCAAGCGCTCGCTCGAGCGCCCGTTCGGCGGCTACATCCCAACGTTCACCGCTGACCACCCCACCGACATGGACCACATCACCAAGGGCCTGGGCACGGACTGGGAGCTGAACCGCATCCTGGTCAAGCCGTACGCGGCCGGCGGGACGACCCACCCGGTGGCCGACGCCATGTACCACGCCCGGACCGAGCTGGGCGTCACCCCCGACAACCTGAAGTCGATCACGATCCGGGTGCCGGAGGGCCCGTTCAAGCACAACGGCTGGAAGCCGGCCCGCCCCACCACGGCCATCGGCGCGCAGATCAGCATGGCCTACGTGGGCGCGGCGATGCTGGTCGACGGGGAGGCGTTCGTCCGCCAGTTCGCCCCCGACCGGCTGGACTCCGACGCGGTGTGGTCGGTCATCGACCGGACGACGATCCTGCACGACCCGGAGATGGACGAGCTGGCCGAGACCTCCAACACACCACGGGCGACCCGGCTGACGATCGAGACGACCGACGGCGCTTCGCACGACCTGGAGATCCTGGAGGCGCGGGGGACCGGGTCGAAGATCCTCACCAACGCCGAGATCCGCAGCAAGTACCGCTCGCTGGTCGACGGCATCGTCGAGCCGGAGCGGGCCGAGGAGATCGAGCGCCGCACGATCGGGCTGCACGAGCTCGGCTCCTCGGAGGAGCTGCTGGAGCTGCTGCGGCCGACCGTGCGGGCGCCCTTCTAACGGGCCGGGGGGCCGGTTCCCGTCAGCTGGCGAACCGGGTCCGCGGGCACGAACAGCGAGCCCGCCATCAGCCGGCGGGCCGTGCGCGGGTAGCGCAGGGCGGCGGCGGGGTGGCCGGGCTCAGCCGCGACGACCGAGATGACCGCGGTGCCGCCCGGGTGGGCGATCCGCAGCAGCCGCTCGTGACCGGGCTCGAGGTCGAGCTTGGCGGTCTGGGCAACGGTGGTCCCGTCGATCGCGGCCGCCGCGCCGGTCGAGGCGACCGCGGTCACCGCGATCGACCGGTGGATCCGGCCGACCGCGTACATCCGCACCGCGATGTCGGTCTCGCCCCCGGCGCCGCCGGGCTCGGGCGGGGCGACTGCGGCCACGAACGGCAGCCGGCTGGCCGAGGTCAGCCACTCCTCGGGGGTGGCGCACCAGCCCAGCGCGACCGCGGTGGCCGCCCGCAGGTCGGCCAGGTCCTTCATCGCGGCCGAGCCCTCGATCTCCTCCGGCGTCTCGTGGCCGGTCAGGCCGAGTGCCGCGGCGGGCACGAACGACATGACGTTGCCGACGTCGATCACCGACGCCGGGATCAGCCGCCCGTCCGGCAGCGGCAGGTCCTGGGTGGCCTTGCCGGTCGGCAGCACCGACCCGGTGGTCGCGCCCTGCATGCCGGCCAGGTCCAGGGCGACCGCGGTGCCGGTGCCCGGCAGCGCGCCGTTGGCGAACTCCCCAGCCGGCTCGGCGAGGATGTCGCAGGCCAGAATCTGACCGGTGCCGACGTCGCGAATTCGCACGTGCCCGGGATCGGCGTGGCCGGAGGTGTAGCCCTCCTCGACCGCGTACAGGCCCACCGCCGAGGCCATGTTGCCGCACGTGCCGGAGAAGTCGACGCTGGCGTTCTGGACGCTGACCTGGCCGAACAGGTAGTCCACGTCGGCCGCGTGGTCGGCGCTGGGGCCGACCACGGCCACCTTGCTGGTATTCGGCAGGCCGCCGCCGAGGCCGTCGATCTGCCCGGCCGAACCGGCCCCGAACATCTGGGCCACCACGACGTTACGCCGGTCATCGTCGGCGGGCAGGGCGTCGCGCTCCACGATCAAGCCGCGGCTCGTCCCCCCTCGCATGACAACGCACCGGATGTCCTGGCCTGCGGTCGGTTTCGCCATCACTGCCCTCATTCCGGGGACGGGGCTCTCGCCACCTCACCACTAATTATCTATGATATCTGATCAGGAAACAGATCAGGAGGGGCTCGATGCTGCAATCGGCAGATGTCGTCGTGGTCGGAGCGGGTAACGCCGGGCTGTGTGCCGCGCTGGCGGCCCGCGACGCCGGGGCCGAGGTACTGGTGCTGGAGCGCGCGCCGCGGGCCGCCCGCGGCGGCAACAGCGCGTTCACCGGCGGGGTCATGCGGTTCGCCTACCGTGACGCCAGTGACCTGCAGGCGCTGGTCCCGACCCTGTCCGACGCCGAGCTGGAGGACACCGACTTCGGTTCCTATCCCGAGGACGTGTTCTACGCCGACATCGCCCGGGTGACCGAGCACCGGGCCGACCCCGACCTGGCCGACCTCCTGGTCAGCCGGAGCAACGAGACGCTCCGGTGGATGGCCGACAAGGGCGTGCCGTTCACCCCGACCTACGGCCGCCAGGCGTTCCGGGTGGACGGCAAGCTGCGCTTCTGGGGTGGAGTGCCGATCGAGGTCTCCGGAGGCGGCGTCGGCCTGGTCGACGCACTGTTCGCGGCGGCGGAAAAGGCCGGCATCCACATCGAGTACGAGGCCCGCGCCCGGTCGCTCCTCGCCGACGACGACGGCGTGCACGGGGTGCGCGGCCGCGGGCCCGAGGGCGCGTTCGAGGTGCGGGCGGCCGCCGTCATCCTGGCCGCGGGCGGCTTCCAGGCCAACACCGAGATGCGCACGAAGTACCTGGGCCTGGGCTGGGACCTGGCCAAGGTCCGCGGCACCCGCTACGACACCGGCGACGGCATCCAGATGGCCCTGGACGCCGGGGCCGCCTCGCATGGCCACTGGTCCGGCTGCCACTCGGTCGGCTGGGACCTGAACGCCCCCGCGTACGGCGACATCGCGGTCGGGGACGGCTTCAACAAGCACAACTACCAGTTCGGGATCATGGTCAACGCGACCGGCCAGCGGTTCCTGGACGAGGGCGCCGACATCCGCAACTACACCTACGCCAAGTACGGCCGCGTCATCCTGGCCCAGCCCGGGCAGTTCGCCTGGCAGGTCTTCGACGAGAAGGTCGCGCACCTGCTGCGGCCGGAGTTCTACCGCCGGCGCGAGGTGACCAAGGTCACCGGTGACACGCTGGAGCAACTGGCCGGGCGGCTCGAGGGCGTCGACCCGCAGCGGTTTCTGGACACGGTGCAGGAGTACAACGCGGCCGTCCAGCAGTCGGTGCCGTTCAACCCGACGGTCAAGGACGGCCGGGGAACCGCCGGGCTGCCCGTGCCCAAGTCCAACTGGGCCAACACCCTCGATCAGCCCCCGTATGAGGCCTTCGCGGTGACCTGTGGCATCAGCTTCACTTTCGGCGGTGTCCGGGTGGACAGCACCGGCCGGGTGCTCGACACTGACGATCACAAGATTCCGGGACTTTGGGCCTGCGGGGAGATGGCGGGCGGCCTGTTTTACTTCAATTACCCCGGCGGTACCGGCCTTACGTGGGGTTCGGTACTGGGGCGAATCGCCGGAATTTCCGCTGGTTCGCGCGACATCGAAGCCCAAATGTAATATCTACTATCAGATTAAAGCCGGGCTCCTTAGCGAGGTAGCTCGCTGCAGGAAAGGGGCACCAGATGACGATGGTCCCCTCCGCCGTCGGCGGTGGGTCGATCCGGACCAACCTCAAAGATGTGGTCGCCGATCACATCCGCAATCTGATCTTCTCGGGTCAGCTGAGGCCGGGCCAGAAGGTCGACCAGGACGAGATCGCCGAGGTGCTCGGGGTGAGCAAGCTCCCGGTGCGCGAGGCGCTGATCCTGCTCGAAAACGAGGCGCTGGTGCGGGGGGTGCCGCGGCGCGGTGTGTTCGTCGCGCCGCTGACGCCGGACGACGTCCGCGACCACTACGAGATCTACGGCATGGTCGAGGGGATCGCCGCCCGCCGGGCCGCCCAGAACCTCAGCGACGCCGAGCTCGAGAAGCTGGCCGACATCACCTCGCAGATGCACAAGGACGACCTGCCCGAGCGGCAGGAGAAGCTCAACTACGAGTTCCACCGGGCCATCAACATCGCCGGCGGTACCCCGAAGCTGCTGACCGTGCTGCATCTGCTGTCCAAGACCATGCCGGCCCGGTTCTTCGAGATCGCGGGCGGCTGGTCCGAGATCGCGGGCGACCAGCACCGGCAGATCGAGGCCGCGCTGCGGGTCCGGGACGGCGCCGCCGCCGAGAAGGCGATGGCCCAGCACATCTTGTCCGGTGGCGAGTACGCGGTGGAGATGCTGCGCGAGTCGGGCTTCTGGGACAACGAGACCGAGTAACCGGCCGATCGGGTCGTACGGGTCGGCCGAACCGCACGGTCCGTAAATAATTTGTCGCGCTCTGTACAAATTGACGCTAAAAATAAAACTTGATAAAGTATTAGGTATGTCCGATGAGGCGCCGGCGGCGCAGCCGATTGAGTGCTCTATCGCAGGTCACGTGCGGTACATCACGATCAACCGGCCGGAGCGGCGCAACTCGCTGGACGACACCACCCGGCATCTGCTAATCGAAGCCTTCGTGGCGGCCAACGCCGACGACGACGTCCGGGCGGTGGTCCTGACCGGCGCCGGCGACAAGGCCTTCTGCGCCGGCCGCGACCTCAAGCAGCTGAACGCCCAAGCGGGCTCCGGGACCGCGATGGTCGGCCAGATGTCCGGCCTGGAGCGCAACCCGTACGAGGTGGTGCTGGAGACCTACAAGCCGACGATCGCGCTGCTGAACGGCCCGGCCGTGGGTGGTGGGTTCGAGCTGGCGCTCGCCTGTGACCTGCGGCTGGCCGCCGACCACGCCTTCGTCCAGCTGCCCGAGGCCAAGCGCGGAATGGGCGCCAACTTCTCCAGCGTCATGCTGCACCGGCTGCTGCCGAGCGCGATCGCCTTCGAGACGCTGTACCTCGGCGAGCCGCTGTCCAGCGCCGACGGCCTGCGTTGGGGGCTGTTCAACCGTGTCGTGCCCGGCTCGGAGCTGCAGAAGACCGGGGCCGATCTCGCCGAGCGGATCGCGGCCAACGCGCCGCTGACCCTCCGGCGCTACAAGCACGCGGCCGTGAAGACGGCTGGCCTGCCGCTGGCGGCCGCCCTCCGGCTCGAGCCGGGGCCTGACCCCTACGCCAGCGAAGACCGGGTCGAAGGCGTCCGGGCATACGTCGAAAAGCGGCCGCCGGTGTGGCGCGGTCGGTGAGAGGGAGTACATGAGAGAGACTGCTCAGCTCGCGGAGTTTGCCGTCGAGATGGACCCGGCAGGCGTCCCGGCCGAGGTCCGGCGGCGGGCTAGCATGCTCGTGCTGGACCTGATCGGCTGCCAGATCGCCGGCATCCAGATGCCGTGGAGCAAGCGCATCCACGACACGATCGCGCCGCTGACCGCCCCCGGCGGGGCGAGCGTGGTGCAGTACCGCGACCAGCTGGCTCCCGACGGTGCGGCCTTCATCAACAGCGCGTTCGCGCACAGCAACGAGTCCGACGACACCCACCTGAAGACCCCGACCCACCCGGGTGCGGTCATCATCCCCACCGCGATGGCGGTCGCCGAGTCCCTCGACCTCGACGGGGCGGCGCTCCTCAACGCGGTGATCGTCGGCTACGAGGTCATGCTGCGGGTCTCGTACTCCGTCTCGCCGCACCTCATCACCCAGGGGCACCACCCGCCGCCCGCGGTGGGGCCGTTCGGGGCGGCCGCGGCCGCCGCCCGGCTGGTGGGCCTGAACGTCGACGAGACCCTCAACGCGCTGGGTATCGCGGGCAGCTACAGCGCCGGCCTGCAGGAGTACACGCAGACCGGAGGCTCGGTCAAGCGGCTGCACTGCGCGATCCCGGCCCAGGCCGGCGTCCGTGCGGCCCTGCTGGCCCGCAACGGCGTGACCGGGCCCCCGACCGTGCTGGAAGGCGAGCGCGGCTTCACCAAGGTGTTCTCGCCCGAGCGCAACCTGGATTGGCTCACCCGCGGCCTGGGCAGCGAGTGGATCCTGATGGAGACCGCGATCAAGGGCTACAGCTGCTGCCACCTGA
>JAFAYQ010000055.1 GCA_019240215.1 Actinomycetota bacterium
CCGATGGTACTGCGCGGGGGACCGCGTGGGAGAGTAGGACGCCGCCGGGCATATTTGAAAGAGGCTGCTCCCCGAAAGGGTCGAGCAGCCTCTTTCCTTTTATGCTGACTGAAGTAGTGGAAAGGTGGCACCGTGACCGAGTCGCGCGGCGGTGACCGGGACAATCGCAACAACCGGACCCCGCAGCGTGGTCCAGCCGGCCCCGGCGGAAGCCGTGGCGGCGGCCCTCGCGGCAATCGTGGCACCTCCAGCAGCGGCGGCACCGGCCGTGGCGGCTGGAACGACCGCGGCGATCGCCCCGAGCGCTCCGACCGCGGCAGCTACGGCGACCGCCCCAACCGCCCCGGCGGTAGCGGCCGGGACGCAGGTGGCCGTGATGACCGCGGCGACTCCCGCGACCGGACAGGCTCTGGCGACTCCCGCGACCGTACGGGCTCCGGCGACCGCCCGGACCGTCCCGCCCGCGGCGACCGCCCGGACCGTCCCGCCCGCGGCGACCGCTTCAGCTCATCCGATCGACCAGGCCGTCCGTTCCGCCCAGGCCGCCCCGACGGCTCCGGCGACCGCGCGCCCCGTTCCGGCGACCGTCCCGACCGCTCCGGCGGCCGTCCCGATCGCCCCTTCCGGCCCGGCGCCGCCAGCCGCTCCGGTGGCCCAGGCCGCCCCAGCGGTCCCGGCCGCCCCTTCCGAGGCGACGACCGTCCCAGCCGCCCCTTCCGCGACGACCGCGACGGTGGTTCCCGCGACCGCGATCGCGGCGACCGCCCCGCTCGCCCGCCGTACCGGGACCGTTCAGAGAACCAGGATCGGCGCCCTTACCAGGACCGTCCCGAGCGCTCAGACCGCCCTTCCTACCGGGGCCGCGGCGACCGCCCGGACCGTCCGTCCCGTGATGATCGCGACGACCGACCGCGCAGCGCTCCCGGCAGTGGCTCACGCGGCTCGTCCTACCGCTCCGGCAGCGGCCCTTCGCGCTCCTACGATCGCGGACCGTCCTCGTCCGACCGCCCCTACCGCTCCTCCGGCCCCAGCCGTCCCGCCAGCGGTGACGGCCCGGCCCGCGGCGACCGCCCCAGCGGCAGTGGCGCCGGCTCCTCCGGCCGCCCGTCCGGCCCCGGCCGTCCCGCCAGTACCGGCCGCCCGGCTGGCGGCTCCTCCGGCCGCCCGTTCCGCGGTGACCGTCCGGGCCGCCCGGACCGCCCCTACGGTGGCGACCGTCCCTATCGCAGTGACCGTGACCGCCCGGCTGGCCCATCCGGTGCTGACCGCCAAGACCGCGGCGACCGTTCCTATCGCGGCGATCGCCCCGACCGGTCCGACCGCTCGGACCGGTCTTATCGGAGCGACCGCCCCAACCGCGGTGGCGAGACGCAACGTAGCGACTACCCCGCCCGTAACGACCGGCCGTACCGTAGCAACCGGTCAGACCGTCCCGACCGCAGCGACCAGCCATACCGTAGTGATCGCGGCGATCGGCCGTACCGCGACGATCGCGGCGACCGGTCTTACGGCGATCGCAGTGACCGGTCCTACCGGAGCGACCGCCCGGATCGCGGTGGCGAGACGCAACGTAGCGACCGCCCTGGCCAGGGCGACCGGCCGTCCCGGGGTGACCGGCCGTACCGGGATGACCGCTCCGACCGGCCGTTCCGAAGTGATCGCCCCGACCGTGGCGGCCGCCCGTATCGCGGCGACCGCCCGGACCGCCCGTATCGCGGCGACCGGCCCGGCCGCCCCGCCGGACGGCCGTCGGGGCCCGACCGTGGCGGCCGCGGGCGCAACGACCGCAGTGGCTACCCGCCGCTGCCGGATGAGGCGACCGCCGACCAGCTGCAGCCGGAGGCCCGGTCCGAGCTCAAGACACTGCCCGCCGATCTGGCCGAGGTGGTTGCCCGCCGGCTGGTCGCGGCCGAGCTGGAAGAGGATCCCGAGCGGGCCTACGCCCAGGCCCAGGTCGCGCGCGAGCTGGCCGCCCGGGTCGGGGTGGTGCGCGAGGTGACTGGGCTGGCCGCCTACCGGGCCGGCAAGTGGGCCGAGGCGCTGGCCGAGCTGCGGGCCGCCCGGCGGCTGACCGGGCGGGAGTTCCTGCCGATCATGGCCGACGCCGAGCGGGCGCTGGGACGGCTGGACCGCGCGCTCGACCTGGTGCACAGCCCCGAGGCGGCCAAGCTGCCCCGGGCCGCGCAGATCGAGTTGCTGATCGTGGAGTCCGGGATCCGCCGGGACCAGGGCCGAAACGACGCGGCTGTCGTCGTCCTGCAGGTCCCGGAGCTGACCGACGGCAAGGTCCGGGCCTGGTCGGGGCCGCTCTACTACGCCTACGCGGACGCGCTGCTGGCGGCCGGTCGTGACGACGAGGCCCGCGACTGGTTCGAGCGCGCGGCCGCCGCCGACCCTGACGGCGAGACCGACGCCGCCGACCGGGTGCACGAGCTCGGCGGCATGGTGCTGGAAGACCTCGAGGACTTCGAGGATGACGACGAGCCCGTCGACGAGGAGGACCTCGAAGACGACGAGTCCGAGGATCCCGACGACGACGAAGACGATGACGACTCCGGCGGCGAAGACACTGAGGACTCCGGCGACGAAAACACTGCCGCCCCGCAAACTTTGGAAGCCTCAGAAGCAGAGGCTCCAGCCGACGCCGAGGCCCTAAAAGCCTCAGCGGCCACGAAGACCTCCGAAAACGAAGCCTCAGCCGCCGAAGCCCCAGGGGCCCCAGAGGCCCCAGAGGCCACGAAGGCCGCGGTGCTTTCAGAGACCCCAGAAGACCCCGAGGCCCCGCAAACCTCAGCGAGCCCGGAGACCGCTCAGACCACTGAGAGGGCGGAAGCCCCGGAAGCCCCGGAGTCCCCGGAAGCCCCGGAGTCCTCAGAAGCCAACCCCGGCCCCGACGCCTAGACCCTAGACAGCCCCCCGCCGCCCGACCCGCCGCAGGTACTCCTCCCGGTTCAGCGGATTATCGTCCGTCCGCCCCCGCTCCGGCACGGGACCCGACACCGGCCGATAGTGCCCGAACGACGACTCCAGCACCCCCTCGCCCCGGGTCAGCGGCGGTATCTGCTGCCGCAGCTCGTGGACCCGGGCGGCCGGAATGTCCCCTTCCAGCGTGCACCAGTCCTCCCCGCTCGCGGAGACCCCCGACATCCCCGTCACCGCCGCGACCGCGTGCAGCTTGGCCAGCACCGGCAGCAGCACGTTGAGGGTGTCGGCCGGGGCGTCGAGCCGGAACCGGTGGACCGGCTCGCACACCACCGTGCCCGCCCGCTGCAGCGCCGCCATCACCACCAGCGGGGTGAGCTTGCGGAAGTCCTGCGGGCCGCTGAGCGGGCCGCGGGCCGACGGCGGCCCGTCCGGCACGCTGTACTGCGACCTGACCAGAGTCACCGTGCAGTCGATGACCCGCCAGCCGTGCAGGCCCTGGCCCAGGGTGGCGGTGACGTACTGCTCGATGGCGGCCGCGAAGCTCTCCCGGTTCTTGTAGATGAAGAGCGGCACACCCTGGTGGCCGACGTCCAGCCTGAACGTCAGCCCCGTGCCCGGCGGGGCCGGGTCGATGCGGAAGCCGAGCGTGGCCAGGAACGGGTTACCCGGCCCGTGCAGGATCTCCTCCGCTTCGCCGGTCCGGATCGGCCGTTCGACGCAGATCGGCGTGGTCTCGCGGAACTCGGCCCGCAGCCCGTACTCGGTCGCCAGGGTGGCGTCGATGACCTGCTTCTGCACCTCACCGTAGAGCGACAGGTAGATCTCCTGGCGGCGGTCGTCCTGGCGGACGTTGATCAGCGGATCCTGCTCGGCCAGGTCGGTCAGCGCCGCGTGCAACCGCGGCTTGTCGCCTGGGTCCCGGGCCACCACGGCGGTCTCCAGCGTCGGCGGCGTGAAGTAGTGCTGGTCCACCCGGCCGCCCGCTTGCCCGATCCCGTCCCCGACCTGGATCCCCGGCAGGCCCGCCAGCGTCGCGATCTGGCCCGCGCGCACCTGGTCGCGGCGCTGCGCCCCGCCGTCGGCGAACACGCCGATCGCGGTCACCTTGCCCGCGCCGCTGCGGCCGAACGGTACCCGGTCGCGGACCGTCAGCGTGCCCGCGAACATCCGCGTGAACGCGACCTTCTCACCACCCGGCCCCCGCTCGACCTTGAACACCCGGCCCGCCACCGGCCCGTCCGGGTCCCCGCCGGCCGCTGGCAGCAGTTCAGGCAGGTCGGCCAGCAGCGCGTCCACCCCGGCCCCGGTGATGGCCGAGCCAAAATACACCGGGTGCACCATCATCTCCCTGACCTGCCCAGCCAGCTTTCCCCAGAGCCACCGACCCGGCCCCGCCCCCGAGGGCACCCCCGCCCCCGAGGGCACCCCCGCCCCCGAGGGCACGCCCGGGCCCGCGTCCCCGGCCACGTAGGCAGCCAGCACCGCATCATCGTGCTCGGCCAGCACCTCGGCCAGCCGCCCCGCAAACTCGCCAGCCGGGGCGCCGCCACCCAGTTCCCCGCCCCGCACCCCACCCGGCGCGAAGGCCGCCGCCCGGGTGCCCGCCCCGGACACCGCCCCCATCGGGACCAGGGCCGGGGTCAGCCGCCCGGCGATGTCCGCCAGCACCCGATCGGGATCAGCCCCGCCGCGGTCGATCTTGTTGACGAAGAACACCGTCGGCACCCGCAGCCGCTGCAGCGCCCGCCACAGGATCCGGGTCTGGGGCTGGATCCCTTCGACGGCCGAGACCACCAGCACCACGCCGTCGAGCACGCTCAGCGCCCGCTCGACCTCGGCCACGAAGTCCGGGTGACCGGGCGTGTCGATCAGGTTGACGGTGGCGTCGCCGGCCGTGAACGAGACGACCGCCGACTTGATCGTGATGCCGCGCTGGCGCTCCAGCGCCAGCGAATCCGTCCGGGTGGTGCCGTCGTCTACCCGGCCCGGCGCGGCGATGACCCCGGCGCAGTACAGCAGGCGCTCGGTGAGCGACGTTTTACCGGCGTCGACATGAGCCAGAATTCCCAAGTTCACTATTCCGCGAGACAAGCGCCCCATCCTTCGAACCAGCCAGCAGACCCTTTTCGATGGACACGGACGCTCCGCGCATTAGTGACTCCTCCAGGAATTCGGCCCGACGGCCGCCGCTGCGGCCCGCCTTATCCGCCGTATTGTCATCCGCCACCCGTCGATCACGCGAATGATTTTCTGGGAGACGATAGGGGCGATGACCGCCACGCCCAGCACCCCGTCGGGCCCCGACACCCCGCCGGGCCCCAGCGTCCCGTCGGGCCCCAGCCGCCCGACCGGGCCGCCGCTGGCCGCGCCACCGCCGTCGGGGCCGTGGCGACGGCGGCTGCGGTCGTGGCGGCGCTGGATCCTGATCGTCATCTGCGCGGCCCTGCTCGCGGCGGCCATCCGGGTCGAGACGCGCATGGTCACCAAGTCGTTCGCCTCGTTCGGGCACCTGCACCTGCGGCCGCTGATCTTCGCGGTGGTGATGGAGGTCCTGTCGATGATGGCGCTGGCCTTCATGGAACGCCGGATCCTGATCATGGCCGGGGTGCGGCTGCCGGTGCACCGGGCCGTCGCCATCGCCTACGCCAGCAACGCCCTGTCGGCGTCGCTGCCGATGGTGGGGTCGAGTGCGGCCAGCGCGTTCACCTACCGGCGGATGGTGTCGCAGGGGGCCACCCCGGTCATGGCGGGCTGGGCCCTGATCCTCGGCGGGATCGCCTCCAACGCCGTGTTCGTGGTGATCATCTGTATCGGCGGCATCTTCTCGGGCAGCGATATCGGGGCGGCAGCCGGCGCCGCCGGGATCGTGGCCACGATCGTGATCGTGTGGCTGGTGATGCTGGCCATGCGGCGGCCCAAGGTGCAGGAACGGTTCATCCGGGCCTCGGTCTGGACCGTGAACCGGATGCAGCGCACGATCCGCCGCCCGGTCGGCGACCCGGCCAGCCTGGTCGCCAGCTCGGTGTCCGGCCTCGGGTCGTTCGTCCCGCACCGCTCGGACGTGCTCTGGACGGTGTACTCCGCCCTCCGCAACTGGACGTTCGACCTGCTGTGCCTGGCGTTCAGCATCAAGGCGGCCGGGGTCCGGGTGCCCTGGTGGGGGATCGTGCTGGCCTGGGCGGCGGGCGCCGGCGGCTCGAGCCTGAGCCTCACCCCGGGCGGCCTCGGCGTGGTCGAGGCGGCGCTGACCGGCGCGCTGGTCGCGCTCGGGGTCCCGGCCGCCCCGGCCCTGACCGCGGTGCTGATCTACCGGGGCATCACGTTCTGGCTGGCGGTCGCCATCGGCTGGACGGTCTACCTGGTCCTGCGCCGCACCAAGCCGCCCGCGACCGCACCCCCCGCCGGCCACGGCCCAAGCCCGCCTTGACCGTCCTGTTCGTAGAATCGGAAGATGACGAAGCGGGTGACGACCTCAGCCCAGAAGACCGTCCGCATGGCCAAGGACCTGTCGCTGAGGCGGCTCCAGGCCACGATCGGCGATCAAGAGTCCGTGAGTTTCGAGGCCACCGCGAATCCCGACATACTCGTCGCGCAGCTGGAAGATGGCTCCAAGCTCTACGTGGCCAGCTTCGACAAAGACGACGGCCGGTCGATTGCGATGATCGACCACAAAGATGTCGACGAAGCGTCGCGCGAGCGCTGGCATCAGCACTGGCGTCAGTCCATCGACGAGATCTTCGGGTAGGGCAGCGGCCAAGCTCTCGCCGATCCCAACCGCCGGCAGATCCTGCGGCTCGTCCAGCACGAGGAGCTTGCGGCCGGTGCCATCGCGGCTTCCTTCGACCTCAGCCAGCAGGCGGTCAGCCAGCACGTCGGCGTGCTGAAAACGGCCGGGCTGCTGACCGGACGCCGCCGGGGCACGCGCCGCTTCTACGCGCTCCCGGCCGGGTCGTCTTCACCTGGGGTGTGCCCGGCAACGAGCAGTTGCCGCCCGGTAGCTCGACGGTCGAGGTCCGGCTGCGCCGCCATCGGGACGGCACCCTCGTCGAGCTGACCCACCGAGACGTCCCGGCCGCCGAATTCGAAGGACACCGGGCCGGGTGGAGGATATAACTGGGCCAGCTCGCGCAGGCGTGGCCGACCCGGTTACTCATTCAGCCCGGTCGAGCCAGTGCATGATGCCGGTCACGTTGGCCTCGGTGTTGTTCAGCCGCATCAGCTTCTCGGCGGCGTAATCGTCGACGCCGGGCCGCAGGGCGCGGTAGCGGTCCTTGGTGCGCTCGTGCACCAGCGCGACCGCGTGATCCAGGTCCATCCCCTCGCGGTGCGCCTTGCGGGTCTCCTCGACCCACACGCGGATCTCCTCGGCCGCCCGTTCGAGCGTCGGCTGCACGTCGGCGACCGGGCCGTAGTGGCTGAACAGCAGCCGCTGCGGGCGCAGCTGGCCGAACCGCGCGACCGAGGCCAATGCGGTATCCAGGTCGAAGTCGGGCGGCGGCGTGCCGGCCCGCAGGTCGTCGGTCTCCGGCAGGTACATTCCGGCCGCGTCACCCACGTACAAGTCGCCGCTGACCGAGTCGAGCAGGCCGACGTGGTGCTTCGCGTGCCCGGGGGAGTAGTGGCTGTCCAGCCGCCGCCCGTGGCCCAGCTCCACCACCCCGGTGTCCTCGACCGTCTCGATCCGCTCGGCCGGGGTCGGTGCCAGCGTCCCGAACAGCCAGTCCAGGTCGTCCCCGTAGACCATCCGCGCGCTCGCCATCAGCCGGGACGGATCGGCCAGGTGGCGGGCACCCTTGGTGTGCACGACGACCCGTGCGGCCGGGAACATCCGGGCGATGTCGCCGACGCCGCCCGCGTGATCGAGATGAATGTGGGTGACGACCACGGTCGACAGGTCCCGCGGGCCGACCCCGAGCGCGGTCAGCGCGTCCCGGACGACCGGGGCCGACGGCGCGGTGCCGGTCTCCACCAGGCAGGGCCGGTCCGAGCGGATCAGGTAGCCGGCCGTGATGCCGGTGTAGCCCGCCATCCGGGTGTCGATCTGGAACACGTCGTCGCCGAGGGGGGTGATGCCGGCCGTGGCGTCAGCGGTCATCCGCCCATTCTCGCAGCACCAGTCCGGTCCGCGGCTTGGGCCCGAACGACGTCGACTTGCGCGGCATCCGTTCGCCGTTCTCGGCCACCGCCAGCACGTCGGCGGCCGCCACCGGGTTGCAGATGACCGCCGTCCCGCCCGCGGCCTGGGCGGCCCGCACCGCGGTGGCCGGGTCGCCGTGCACCACCTGCACGTCGGGTTCGGCGTCGGCCAGGCCCCAGACCGACCCGATCAGCAGCTCGCGCAGCACCGAGGCGTCCAGTCGCTGCCAGCGGGCCGAGTGCCCGGCCGGCGTCGCCTCGGCCACCCGCTCCGGGTCCGGGCTGGTCAGCAGGTACTGCTGGCAGCCGTCGGTCAGCAGGTAGGCCGGCCCCTGCTGGCCGGCCCGCCCCAGCGCCGCTACCGCCGCCGCCAGGTCGCCGGCCTCCGAGCCCAGCCGCTCCACCTGCATGGCCCCCTTGGCCATCTCGGCCGCCCGGGTCGCGGTCAGCCCCGGGATCACCCGGTGGATGGCGCCGATCCGGGGCGGGTAGGCGGCCGAGTCGACCAGGAACGCCAGCCCGTAGTCCCACGGCCCGTCGCCCCGGCCCGCCGCCCGCGCCTGCTCCTGCAGCTTCAGGTAGGCGGCGTAGCGGTGGTGGCCGTCGGCGATCAGCGCGGTCCGGGTGGCCAGGTCGGCCGCGACCGCAGCGAGTTCGCCCGGATCGGCCAGTGCCCACAGCCGGTGCCGGGTCCCGTCGCTGGTCACCGCGGTCAGCAGTGGCGGCTGACCGTCCGCCACCCGATCGACCAGCTCCGTCGCCGTCGCCCCGGCCGCCTCCGGCGCCGCCCCGTTGTACAGCAGAAAGATGGGCTCCAGGTTGGCCTGGGTGGTCGCCATCAGCTCGCGGCGCCCCTCGACCGGTCCCGGCATCACGTCCTCGTGCGGCAGCACCGCCGGTGAGCCCGGCGGGACCAGCCGCAGCGCCCCGATCAGCCCCCGCTGCACCACGTCCCAGTTCGTGCTGTCCGCCCGGTCGGGTACGGCCTGTTCGTAGATGTAAAGGGCCGGTACGGCATCGGGCTTGATCACCCCCGACCCGAGCCAGTCCCGCAACAGGCCCGCGGCCAGCGCGCTGGCCTGCGGTCCCCGCGGTGGTTGCGGCGAACCGGCACCGGGCAGGATCAGACGAACGACGTTGTGCGGCTCGGCCGCCAGCAGCCGTGCGACGGTATCCGGGCTGATGACGTCATACGGTGGGGAGGTGACATCGGCGAGGCCGCTGACCCGATCGGGATCGAAGCGGACCGCACGGAAGGGCGCCAGCGCGAGGCCGGATGAGCGCGCGGGCTGAGGGTCGGACGGAAGGGTCTGCACACATGTCAGAAGGACCGAACGGTTTTCAGGATTCCCGGCCCGGCTATGAGCGGCCCGATCATTCTGACTCCGATGGTCCCGAAGGCGACCCGCTGGCCTGGTATCAGCGCGGTCTCGAGCTGCTCAGCCGGGGCAGCCCGGCCGCCGCCGCCCAGATCCTCCAGCGGGCCGCGACCGTCGAGCCCGCCTCCCGCAGCGTCCGCGAGGCGCTGGCCCGGGCCCAGTTCGACGCCCGCCGGTACACCGACGCGGCCGACAACTTCCGGCTGATCGTCGAGGCCAGCCCGACCGACGACTACGCCCACTTCGGCCTCGGCCTGTCGCTGGCCCGGTCCGGTGACCCGGCCTCGGCGGCCGAGTACCTGGCCCTGGCGGCGGCCATGCGGCCGGACCAGAAGCACTACACCGACGCCCTGCACCAGGTACGCGCTACGCTGCACTCCCGGGCCGGCCAAACCGGACCAGCACAGCCGGGTCCGGCCCAGCCCGGGGAGGACGATTGAGCGACCAGACGGCCGACCAGACGGGCGAGCAGACCACGCTGCGGGCCAGCGATGAGCCCTTGTGCCGCGGCTACGACGTGGCCCTGCTCGACCTCGACGGCGTGGTCTACATCAGCGGCAAGGTCGTGCCCGGTGCTCGCGAGGCCCTGAAGCAAGCACAGGTCCAGGGGATGCGGCTGGCCTACGTGACCAACAACGCCTCCCGGACCCCGGCCGCGGTGGCCCAGACCCTCACCGGCATGGGCATCAACGCCGAGCCCAGCGACGTGGTCACCTCGGCCCAGGCGGCCGCCCGGCTGCTGGCGGAACGGCTCCCGGCCGGGGCTCCGGTGCTGGCCATCGGGGGCATGGGACTGCGGGTGGCGCTGCGCGAGCGCGGCCTGCGGCCGGTGTCGACCGCCGCCGCCCGGCCCGCCGCCGTCGTCGAGGGCTTCGCCCCCCAGGTCGACTACTCGGCGCTGGCCCAGGGCGGCCTGGCGGTGCGGGCGGGTGCGCTGTTCGTCGGCACCAACGGCGACCAGACCATCCCCAACGCCCAGGGCATCGCGCCCGGCAACGGCTCGCTGCTGCAGGTGATCGCGACCGCCACCGGCCAGACGCCGATCATCGCCGGCAAGCCGGAGCCGCCGCTGCACCACGAGTCGGTCATCAGGACCGGGGCCAAGCACCCGCTGGTGGTCGGCGACCGGCTGGACACCGATATCGAGGCCGCCCAGCGGGTCGGGGCCGACAGCCTGCTGGTGCTGACCGGGGTGACCGACGCCCTCGGCGCGGTACTGGCCCCGCCCCATCAGCGCCCCAGCTACATCGCCGACGACCTGGCCGGCCTGGTCGAGACCCAGCCCGCGGTCAGCTCGGAGGACGGCGGCTTCGGCTGCGGCGGCTGGACCGCCCGCTGGCAAGGCGACCAGCTCGACCTGTCCGGCGACGGCCGCCGCATCGACGGGCTGCGCGCCCTGTGCGCGGCCGCCTGGTCCCGCGGCGACGTGACCAAGGACGCGGTCGAGCAGGCGGTCCACACCCTCGGCTAGCCCCACTTCGCCCTATTGAGGGCTGTTTTGCCTGGCCGGGCGAAACTATCCTGTTCAAGTGACCGGCCGGGGGAGCCCAGATCGAGCCAGCCCAGATCGCGCCAGCACCGAACAGGCGGCGCAGGACCTGGTGCGGGACGCGGTCGGCCGCGGCACCCCGCCCGGTGCCAGCCTGGTCATCGAGGGCACGGCCGGCATCGGCAAGACCCACCTGGTCGGCCAGATCCTCGGCTCGCTGCCGCCGGGCGCCGCCCAGACCATCGTCCTGACCGCCGAGCAGGGCCGCCGCC
Source organism: Actinomycetota bacterium (assembly GCA_019240215.1). Classification (GTDB taxonomy): domain Bacteria; phylum Actinomycetota; class Actinomycetes; order Streptosporangiales; family Streptosporangiaceae; genus Bog-532. The sequence continues at coordinate 11,202 of JAFAYQ010000055.1, forward strand.
ACGAACCGCTGGCCCCGCTGGCCGCCGAAAACCTGGTCGTCAACATCGTCATGCACAAGCCGTACTGGCCGCCCAAGATCCTCAACGCCACCCAGGTGGTGATGTTCGCGATCGTGACGATCGTGAGCTTCGCCGGCGCCGCCGCCACCGACCGCTGGGTGGCCACCTGGATCCCGGCCGCGGTCGCCCTGATCGTCGGGGTCGTGATCCTGGCCATGGTCCCGGTCATGCCGTTCACCGAGCAGTTCGCCCGCGCGACGACCCCCCAGGCCTACTGGAACTCGCCCACGTTCAAGCAGATCAACCGGGTCCTCAGCCTCGGCTGGGGAGTGGCCCTGGTCGGCGTGGGCGTCTCCCGGCTGATCGCGGTGATCATCGAGCAGAACAGCACCGGCAGCCACCGCGCGATCGACCTGGTGTTCGCGGCCGCCATCCCGGTCGTGATCCTCATCTACATGCTCCGGCTCAGCCGGGCCTACCCGGAGAAGGTCACCCACCACGACGCGGGCCCCACGCACGCCAGCCCCAGCGCCCCGACCGCCTCCTGAGAGCCCGGACCAGGAGCCCGAACCAAGGGCTCGAACCGGAAACAATTGTGTCGCGTCGTTTGACACCGGGGCGCTGGTGCGCTGTCCTTTACGCCATGGACCGCCACCTGACGCCCCGGGCTTGCGACCTCCGTCGCGCCGTCGTGGGCGCGGGCGGTTTCTGTTCTTCGTGTTGTTGTTGCTGACGCCGCTGCTCAGCGCCGGCCCGCACCTGCGTGGCCCGCGAACCACGACACCACGAAGGAACCACCCGCGTGAACCCCGATGTCTCGGTGGCCCCGGAGATCGCCCAGCTGATGGCGCCCCTGGCCGCGACCGCCCTCGCCCCGACGCCCGCCGCGACCGCGCTGACCGTCGGCGACCTGGCCCGTCAGCTCAAGCTCATCACCGGCAGCCCGGATCGCTGGTGGCATCTGGTCCGCTTCGACCCCGAGCGGCCGGTCACGGTCGACATCCCGGTGGCGGAGACCGCGGGCCGGTACCGTGCCTGGCTGACCATCCTGCCCCCGGCCGCCGCCGACCCGGGAGCGCGCCCCAGCGACGTGCTCACCGTGGTGGCCGGTGAACTGACCGAAATCGGGACCAGGCCCCTCACTCCCGGCCGGGTCCGGGTGCACGGCGGCCCGCAACCGCGTCAGCTCCTCAACACCAGCGACGGCTACACGGTCAGCGTCCACCTGCGCGGACAGCCCGGAAAGTAGGGTCGCATCATCCGTTCGATGCATACCAGAATCAGCCCCTGGGCCGATGCCGGCATGACATCTGTCATGCCAGGGTGAGGATGGACGGCACTGAGCGCGCATGCGCGCGCGGGCCTACGGTAGGTACCTAGAGTCGCGCTCCGGGGTATGAAGGGAAACTTGATGATTGAGGTACGGGGCCTCACCAAGAGATATGGCGACAAGCTCGCCGTCGACAACCTGACCTTCGCGGTCGAGCCGGGCAAGGTCACCGGGTTCCTGGGCCCCAACGGGGCCGGTAAGAGCACGACCATGCGGCTGATCCTGGGCCTGGACCGTCCGACCTCGGGCGAGGCGATGGTCCACGGCAAGCAGTATCAGGCCCTGGGCTACCCGATGCGTGAGATGGGGGCCCTGCTCGAGGCCAAGGCGGTGCACGGGGGACGCTCCGCCTACAACCACCTGCTCTGCCTGGCCCAGACCAACGACATTCCCAAGCGCCGGGTCGATGAGGTACTGGGGCTGGTCGGGCTGACCGAGGTGGCCAAGAAGCGGTCCAAGGGCTTCTCGCTCGGCATGAGCCAGCGCCTCGGCATCGCCGCCGCGCTGCTCGGCGACCCGCAGGTGCTGATGTTCGACGAGCCGGTCAACGGGCTGGACCCGGAGGGCATCCGCTGGATCCGGAACCTGATGCAGGCGCTGGCGGCCGAGGGCCGCACGGTCTTCGTGTCCAGCCACCTGATGTCGGAGATGGAGAACACCGCGCAGGACATCATCGTCATCGGCCGGGGCAAGCTGATCGCGCAGACCACGATCGACAAGTTCATCGCCGAGAACTCCACTGGCACCGTCAAGGTCCGCACGCCGCAGGCCGAGGCGCTGGCCAAGGCGGTCGCGGCGGCCGGCGGGTCCGCCACCACCAGCGGGGCCGACGCACTGGTGATCCAGGGCCTGAGCACCGACCAGGTCGGTGACGTGGCCTTCGACACCGGCATCCGGCTGCACGAGCTGTCCCAGACCCGGGCCTCGCTCGAGCAGGCGTTCATGGAGCTCACCGCCGACAGCGTGGAGTACCACGCCACCGTGCAGGGCAGCGGCCAGACCGCCGTCCCGGCCGGCGGCCGCCACGCGGCCGGTCACGCCGCCCCGGACGGGCCGCCGCCGCAGATCACCAACGCGCCACCGCCGCCACAGGACACCGAGAGCACCAGCGAGCACGCGGGGAGGACGAGCTGAGATGACTGCGGTAACCACTGATCAGAGCCATTTGTCGACGCTGCCCCCGGCTCAGGGCCGGGCCAACCTGCTCGGCACCCTGCGCTCGGAGATCACCAAGATCCGTTCGGTGCGCTCCACCTACTGGACGATGATCGTGCTGTTCGTGGTGACGGTCGGCATCAGCGCGCTCATCACCTGGCTGACCGCCTCGCACTGGGACCAGGCGTCGCTCAGCCAGCGAGCCACCTTCCAGCCCGCTCGCAACTCGCTGATCGGGCTGTACTTCGGGCAGTTCGTGATCGTGGTGCTCGGTGCGCTCACCTTCACCGCCGAGTACTCGACCGGGATGATCCGCACCTCGCTGACCGCGATGCCCCGGCGGGGCGTGTTCTACCTGGCCAAGGCGCTCGTGTTCGCGGTCGCGGCGCTGATCATCGGCGAGGTCGCCAGCTTCGTGGCGTTCTTCCTGGGCCAGGCCCTGCTGAACACCGCCCCGGAGCACATCAGCACCACGCTCGGCGCCCCGCACGTGCTGCGGGCCGTCGTCGGTGGTGGCCTGTTCATCGTCGCCTGCGGGCTGCTCGCGTTCGGGATCGGCTCGCTGGTCCGGCACACCGCTGCCGCCATCAGCATCACCATCGGGGTGCTGTTCGTGGTGCCGATCATCGTGAACTTCCTGCCCACGTCCTGGAGCAACGACATCATGCGGTGGCTCCCGTCCGAGGGCGGCACCGCCATCTGGAACACCGCCCAGCAAGCCCACGAATGGCCGGCCTGGGGCGAGTTCAGCGTCCTGCTCGGCTACACGGCCGCGGTACTCATCGCCGGCTACATCCTGTTCCGCCGACGCGACGCTTAGAAGAGACGAGAATGGCCCGCGGTAACCCCTCGCCGCGGGCCATTTTCATTATTGATTAAAGGGTGCGCCACCAATCCCGCCGACCACAAAGCGCCTGCGGCCCCACCAGCCACACCAACCACAGCGGCCCCGCTGACCCCACCAGCCCCCTAGGGCAACGTCAGGATCTCGTGACCGTCGTCGGTGACCAGGATCGTGTGCTCGAACTGGGCGGTGTTGCGGTGGTCCTTGGTGACCACGGTCCAGTGGTCTTCCCAGATCTCGTAGTCGATCGTGCCCAGCGTCAGCATCGGCTCGATCGTGAACGTCATCCCCGGCTCCATGATGAAGTCGTTGTCGGGGTCGTCGTAGTGGGCGACGACCAGGCCGGAGTGGAACGTGGTGCCGATGCCGTGCCCGGTGAAGTCGCGCACCACCCCGTAACCGAACCGGCGCGCGTAGGACTCGATCACCCGCCCGACCGCGTTCAGCGGCCGCCCGGGGGCGACCGCCTTGATGCCGCGCATCATCGCCTCGTGGGTGCGCTCGACCAGCAGCCGCGACTCCTCGTCGACGTTCCCGGCCAGGAACGTGGCGTTGGTGTCGCCGTGCACGCCGCCGATGAACGCGGTGATGTCGATGTTGACGATGTCCCCGTCCCGCACCACCGTGTCGTCGGGGATGCCGTGACAGATCACGTCGTTCAGCGAGGTGCACAGGGATTTGGGGTAGCCGCGGTAGCCGAGCGTGCTGGGGTAGGCGTCGTGGGCGACCAGGAAGTCGTGCCCGATCTTGTCCAGTTCGTCGGTGGTGACGCCGGGGGCCACGTTCCGGCCGACCTCGGCCAGGGCCTGGGCGGCGATCTTGCTGGCCACGCGCATGCGCGCGATCGTGTCGGCGTCCTTCACGTCGGACTCACCGAGCGTGGGCCGCTTCTTGCCCACGTACTCAGGCCGCGGGATCCGGTCGGGGACCGGGCGGTACCCAGAAGTCGCGCCCGGGTGGAGCTTGGTTGCCATGTTCTGCGAGTCTAATCTCCATGAGCAGCGACAGCGGCAAGCACTACTGGTACAGCCTCACCCGCAACACGGTCGAGGACGACGACGGCCCCACCCGGGGCAAGGACCGGCTCGGGCCGTACGCGACGGCCGAGGAGGCCAGCCGCGCCCTGGAGATCGTCGAGCAGCGCAACCAGGAATGGGACGCCAAGGACGGCGACGACGAGAACTGATGGGTGTCCCGGGTATCGTGAGGTACCCGCGAGGAAGGGGCGCCCGTGACTGACGACCAGAGCCGGTCCGGGCTGCCGCCCGCCGCCGCCGCGCGGATGGAAGAGATCCGCCACAGCGGCACCTGGGGCTCCGCCCTGTCCGCCGACGAGTTCACCGCGATCCGCAGCGTCGGCTTCGAGCCCGCCGGGCAGGTCCTGGGCGCCGCCGTCTACAACATCGGCTACACCGGCGGCTACGGCTGCGCGGGCGCCTGGACCGGCTACTACAACAGCCCGCTGACCTTCGGCCCGCTGCAGAGCGTCACCCAGACCTCCAGCCAGGGCGGCCAGACGTCGTTCGCCCCACTGGTGCGGGCCATGTACGAGGCCCGCCACACCGCGATCAACCGCATGATCACCGAGTGCCAGGCCCTCGGCGGCCACGGCATCGTCGGGGTCAAGCTGACCATCGGGCCGTTCCCGGCCGGCGGCCTGGAGTTCAAGGCGATCGGCACCGCGGTCCGGGCCCCGGGAGCGCCGCCGCTGCGCACCCCGTTCACCTCCGACCTGTCCGGACAGGACTTCGCCAAGCTGATCAACCGCGGCTGGGTGCCGGCCGGGCTGGCCCTCGGCATCTCGATCGCGGCCCGCCACGACGACTGGCTGACGGTCGGCCAGACCCGCTGGAGCGCGGGCAATGCCGAGGTCACCGGCTACACCGAGCTGGTCCACGAGGGCCGCCACGACGCCCGCGTCCAGCTCGAGCGGGACGTGCGCCGGATCGGGGCCGAGGGCGTCGTCATCGCCGACCTGAACGTGCGGGTGCGCGAGCGGGAATGCCCGATGCAGGAGGGCGCCCGCGACCACATCCTGGAGACCACGATCATCGGCACCTCGATCGTGCGATTTTCCGAGGGGCAGAAGTCGTCCGGTAAGCCCACCATTGCCGTGCTATCCCTGGACCCGCAGCGCAGGCAGGCCGCGCGGGTGCGGATCTGACGTAGGAGACTCCGATGACGGACCAGAACACCACCGAGGCCGCCGGGCTCAGCGCGGCCGGGGTGCCCCAGGACGCCGTGGGGCGCCTGGCCGAGCTGCAGCCGGGCCGCAAGGGCAGCATCTTCACCTCCGACCTGTCGGTCAACGAATTCCTGCTCGTCCGCGAGGTCGGGTTCCGCCCGCTCGGCCTGGTCCTGGGCACCTCGATCTACCACGTGGGCCTGCAGATCGGCCGCTGGGGCAAGAACCAGGAGCTGGACGTGCTCTCCCAGGCCCTGTACCACGCCCGCGAGCTGGCCATGACCCGGATGGAGGCCGAGGCCGACGCGATCGGCGCCGACGGCATCGTCGGGGTCCGGCTGGACGTGGAGATGAAGGAGTTCGGCAGCGACATCGCCGAGTTCATCGCGGTCGGCACCGCGGTCAAGGCCGAGGAGGGCGCGGGCGGCGGCGGGGTCACCGAGTGGCGCAACAACAAGCGCCAGCCGTTCACCTCGGACCTGTCCGGCCAGGACTTCTGGACGCTGATCCGGGCCGGCTACGCGCCGCTCGGCATGGTCATGGGCTCCTGCGTGTACCACATCGCCCACCAGCGGATGGGCAGCATGCTCGGCAACATCGGCCGCAACGTCGAGATCGAGCAGTTCACCCAGGCCCTCTACGACGCCCGCGAGCTGGCCATGAGCCGGATGCAGGCCGAGGCCGAGGAGCTGCACGCCGAGGGCATCGTCGGGGTCCAGCTGCGCCAGCACAGCCACACCTGGGGCTCGCACACCACCGAGTTCTTCGCGATCGGCACCGCGGTCCGGCCGCTCCGGGCCGACCACGTCATCGACCGGCCCACGATGGTGCTGAGTTTGGATAGTTAGGGGGTCTGGGGGGGCATTGGCCCCCGAGCCAGCACTGCTCGACAGCTCGTAGCGAGCAGGCTCAGACCTTTCCGATCGGCTCGCGCTTCTCGGACTGGAACACGTCCTCGGTCCGCCCGGCCGCCCAGTAGCCCGACAGCGACACCTGGTCGCCGTCCCTCAGGCGGCTCTTGAGAGCCCGCCGGATGGCCTTCATCGACTCGCGCTCCCCGTGCGCGAACACGTCGGCCCGGCCCGCCGGCCACGGGCCCGCCAGCAGCGCTTCGGCCAGCAGCCCGGGCTTGCGGCCGGGCTCGGGCCGGTGCAGCCAGCTGATCTCGACGCCGCTCGGCGGCTTGGCGTCCAGGTACTCGCCGGGGTCGGACGTTTCCAGGTAGGCGAGGCCGCGGGCGTCAGCGGGCAGCGCCTCCAGGGCCGCGCAGATGGCCGGCAGCGCCGACTCGTCGCCCGCGAACAGGTGCCAGTCGCAGTCCGGGTCCGGGCGGTAGGCACCGCCGGCCCCGGACATCGTGAGGACGTCACCGGCCTCCGCCCGCGCCGCCCACGGTGCGGCGATCCCAGCGTCGCCGTGCACTACGAAGTCGATCGTGACCTGCTGGCCCGCGGGGTCGGCCCGCCGCAGCGTGTAGGTCCGGGTCACCCCCGCGTCGGCGAAAATGATCTTCGCGTACTTGTCGGTGAACTCGTTCATGCGCAGCGCCTCGAACCCGGGACCGCCGGCCGTGATCCGGACCGTGTGCGGGCTCAGCTGCTCCCGGCTCAGTACACTCAGAACCGCCCGCGGGCGGGCCGGCCGGGTACGGGCCGCCGGGCCCGCCGTCGATTCAGTCATCCCAGCAGCTTAGGTTAGGCTTACCTAACTTGTCCAGTGTCCAGTGTCCAGTGCCCGGGGCCGGTCAGGGGCGGCCGGCCGAGCGCGGGGCCACCAGCCCGGCCTGGTAGGCGAACACCACCAGCTGGGCCCGGTCGCGGGCGCCGAGCTTGGTCATCGCCCGGCTGACGTGGGTCTTGGCCGTGGTCGGGCTGAGCACCAGGGCCTCGGCGATCTCGTCGTTGCTGAGCCCGTGGGCGACCAGCGCCACCACCTCGCGTTCCCGGTTGGTCAGCCTCTCCATCCCCACCGCCGCCACCGCGTCCGGCGGCCGGGCCACGAACTCGCTGATCAGGCGGCGGGTCACCGCGGGCGAGAGCAGCGAGTCGCCGCCCATCACCACCCGCAGCGCCTGCAGCAGTTCCTCCGGCTGGGTGTCCTTGAGCAGGAATCCGGCCGCGCCCGCCCGCAGCGCCGCGAAGATGTACTCGTCCAGCCCGAAGTTGGTCAAGATCACCACCCGCACGCTGGCCAGCCGCTCGTCGGCCACGATCTCGCGGGTCGCCCCGAGCCCGTCGAGTCCCGGCATCTGGATGTCAACCAGCGCGATGTCGGGCCGGTGCTCGGCCGCCAGCGCGACCGCCTCCCGCCCGTCGGACGCCTCCGCGACCACCTCGATGTCGTCCTCGGCCTCGAGCAGGGCGCGGATGCCGCTGCGGATCAGCGGCTGGTCGTCGGCCAGCAGGATCCTGATCACGACGCCTGCGCGGGCAGCTCGGCCTCGACCCGGAAACCGCCGCTGGCGCGCGGCCCCGCCTGCAGCCGGCCGCCGAGCGCCGACACCCGCTCGCGCATGCCCAGCAGGCCGAGCCCGGGCCCGGCGGTGTGCCCGTCGCGGCCGGTGCTGCTGGCTTGGCCCTCGTCGTCGACCTGGACCGTCAGCGCCGCAGGGGAGTACTGCAGGCAGACCGACGTGTGCGCCTGCCCCGCGTGGCGGCTGACGTTGGTCAGCGCCTCCTGCACGATCCGGTAGGCGGCCTGGTCAACTTCGGGCGGCAGCGGCCGCTCGACCCCGGTGACGGTCACTGTCACCGGCAGCCCGGCCGCCCGCGCCCGGGCCACCAGGTTCTCCAGCTGGCCGAGCCCGCTGCCGTCGGCGTCCTCGGTGCTGCGCAGGACCGATAGCGTAGCCCGCAGCTCCCGGGCCGCGTCCGCGCCCGCCTCGCGGATGGCCTCCAGCGCGGGCGGCACCTCCTCGCCCCGCTTGCGGGCCAGGTGCTCGGCCACCCCGGCCTGGACCTGGATCACCGAGATGCTGTGGGTGAGCGAGTCGTGCAGCTCGCGGGCGATCCGCAGCCGTTCTTCCATCGCCCGCCGCCGGGCCACCTCGTCGCGGGTCCGTTCGGCCTCTTCGGCCCGCTGCTCGACCTCGCGCAGATGCAGTCGCCAGATCCGGGTGGCCACGAACGCGACGCTCGCGGCCACCACCCATCCGGCTCGCTGTACGTTCCGCCTGCCGTGTTCACTGGCCATGCTCCGAAGCGTACGGGTCCGGCCGCCGGATGCGCGCCGGCCGGAAGTAGCGACGGCCGGCTACTTCCCGGGTAGTAGTCGAGCGACGCCGGGCCTCCCCGCTGACCAGTAACAAGACGGTTCCGGTGGGCGACGACAGCGGGCCGCCCGCTCGCCACCATCGGTGCCATGACTACGACCTTGCCGGTACCGAAGCAGACCTCCGACCAGACCGGCAGCCGCCACCCGGGGGTGGCGCTGCTGGTCATCGCGACCGCGCAGCTGATGGTGATCCTGGACGCCACCATCGTCAACGTCGCGCTGCCGCACATCCAGACCGCGCTGCGGTTCTCCGACAGCGGCCTGGAATGGGTGGTGAACGGCTACGCGCTCACCCTCGGCGGCCTGCTGCTGCTCGGCGGCCGGGCCGGTGACCTGCTCGGCCGCCGCCGGATGTTCATCGCCGGACTGCTGCTGTTCTCGGCCGCGTCGCTGGCCGGCGGCCTCGCCACCTCCCAGGCCGGGCTGCTGGCGGCCCGGGCGGTCCAGGGTGCGGGCGGCGCGATCGTGACCCCGACCGCGCTGGCGCTGGTGTTCACCACGTTCCCGGCCGGCCGGGCCCGGCACCGGGCCCTGGGCGTCTACTCGGCCATGAGCGTGGCCGGCGGCGCCGTCGGCCTGCTGGCGGGCGGCCTGCTGGTCAGCTACGTGTCCTGGCGCTGGGTGCTGTTCGTCAACGTGCCGATCGGCGTCTTCGGGGCACTGGCGGCCCGGGCGGTGCTGCCCGCCAGCGGCCGCCGTCCCGGCCGGTTCGACCTGCCCGGCATCGTCACCGGCACCGGCGGGGTCGCCGCGCTCGTGTACGGGCTGTCCAACGCGGCCACCGGCCAGGACGGCACCTCGCACTGGGGCGACCCCAAGGTTGTGATCACGCTGGCGGCCGGCGTCGCCGCGCTGATCGCGTTCGCGTTCATCGAGACCCGCACCCGGCAGCCGCTGCTGCCCCTGCGGTTGCTGCGCGACCGCAACCGGGCCGGCGCCAACCTGATCAGTCTGGGCGTCGGCACCACCCTGTTCGGCGTGTTCTTCTTCCTCACCCTGTTCGTGCAGGACGTGTGGGGCTACTCGGCGCTGCGGGCCGGCGCCGCCTTCCTCCCGCTGACGGTCGCGGTGCTGGTCACCTCGGTCGCCTCCAGCTGGCTGGTGGCCCGCACCGGCCGCCGCCCGCTGCTGCTGGCGGGCACCACCATCAGCGCGGCCGGGCTGTACTGGATGTCGCGGCTGACGGAGCACGGCAGCTACCCGGGCGGCCTGCTGGGGCCGGTCGTGGTCACCGGGGCCGGCCTCGGGCTCCTGTTCGTGCCGAATTCGCTGGTCGCGCTGTCCGGTGTGGCCGAGCAGGACTCGGGCGTCGCCTCCAGCCTGCTCAACACATCCCGGCAGGTGGGCGGCTCGATCGGCCTGGCGGTGCTGGGCACGGTGGCCTGGACCGTGGTCGCCAACCGGGCCCTGCGGGCCAAGACCACCGTCGCTTACGCCCGCGCGCTGGCGGCCGGCTTCGACCGGGCGTTCCTGGTCTCGGCCGGGGTCATGCTGCTGATGCTGGTGGCCGCGTTCGCCCTGGTCCGCGATGGGCGCCCGGTGGCGGAAGGCGCTGGCGAGGACCGGGCTGGCCTGGACCGGGCGGGCGTGGACCGCGGGTCAGGCGGACGGGCCGCTGACCACGTCGAGCAGGTGGGCCAGCCGCTGCCGGACGCCCCGGCGTGAGCCCGTGCGCTCCCCGGCCGCCGCGCTGACCAGGTGCTGGGCCACCGTGAAGGAGACCGGCGCGGCGGCCCCGGCGGCGGCCGCGGGCGGCACGGTCAGGGTCTCGTGGGCCAGGCCGTCCAGTTCGGGATCGCCCTGGTTCAGGGCCAGGAGCGTGGCGCCCGCCCGGCGCGCGTCGGCGGCCCGCTCCAGCAGCGGGACCGGCGCCGTTTCCGGGCTCACCACGAACAACGTCTCGCCGCGCTGTGCTGCTTCCAGCCGCTCCAGGCCGACTCGCAGGTGCTCGGGGGCGCCGGCCGGGATGGTCCAGCGGACCAGCGTCGGGGCGAGCTCTTCGATACCGGAGTAACGCGCCTCGTCGTCCAGGTGGGCGGCCAGGTGCCAGGGCTCCTCGGCCGGCGTGCCGACCAGCAGCAGCCCGCCCGGGCGAGCGGTCGAGCCCCGTAGCGCCCGCGCGAACGTACGGGCCCGGTCCGGCCAGCCGGTCGGGGCCAGCAGTGCCCGCAGCGCGTCGACCTCGTCCCGGTTCACCCGTCCATCCTGCCCCAGCTCGTGACGATCCGAAACCCCATCAGCACGAAGCGTCGCGGACCACCCGGGCGATCCGGCGGGCAGCCTCCCGGAGCTGGTCCGGGGTGTGGGCGGCGTACCCGAGCACCAGGCCCGGGGGCGCCGGCTCCGTGCCTGGCACCTGTTCCCGGTGCCAGGACAAGGCGTGGACCAGTACTCCCGCCCGCCGGAGGGCGGCCATCAGCTGCTGATCGTCGAGCTCAGCCCGGTCCGGGAAGGTCACCAGCAGGTGCAGGCCGGCCGGGATGCCCTGGACCCGCGCGTCCGGCAGCTGGCCACGCAGCACTTCCAGCAGCGCATCCCGGCGGCGGCGCTGCCGGTGCCGGACCTGGCGAATGTGCTGTTCCAGGTCGCCGGTGCTGATCAGCCGGGCCAGTACCAGCTGCGGCAGGGCGGGGGCGCCCAGGTCGCTGGCGTGCTTGGCCCGCACGATGCCGGCGTACAGCTCGGGCGGCGGCACCAGCCAGCCCAGCCGCATGCCGGGGGCCAGCGTCTTGGACACGCTGGCCGCGTAGGCGATCCGGTCCGGGGCCGACCCGTGCAGGGCCGGTACCGGGGTCCGGTCGTAGCGGAACTCGGCATCGTAATCGTCCTCCACCACCAGGCCGCCCGCCGCGGTCCAGTCCAGCAGCTCCCGCCGCCGCTGCGGGCTCAGCACCACCCCGGTCGGGAACTGATGGGCGGGCGTGAGCACGGCCGCCTGCGTCCCGCTGGCCGCCAGGGCCGCCACGTCCAGCCCGTCGTCGTCGACCGGGACCGGCACCGGTTCGAGGCCCCAGTGCGCCAGCTCGTCCCGGGTCCCGCGCGAGCCCGGATTCTCCACCGCCATCCGGCGATGCCCGCGTCCGCGCAGCACCTGGCTCATCAGCGCCAGCGCCTGCGCCACGCCTGCGGTCACCACGATCTGGTCCGGCTCGGCCCGCAACCCCCGCGTCCGCGCCAGCCACCCGGCCAGCTCGCCGCGCAGCTGCTCGTGCCCGCGCGGATCGCCGTACCCCAGATCGGCCACGCTGGTCTCGGCCAGCACCGCCCGCTCCGCCCGCAACCAGCCCGCCCGCGGGAACGCCGACAGGTCCGGCACCCCCGGGGACAGGTCGAGCTCGACGTCAGCCAGCCACCGCCGCGGCAGCTCCAGCGGCTCCGGCGGCTTCGCCGGGTCGCTCAGCGGCGGGGGCCAGCTGACCGATCCGGCCGCGACCGGGGTGAAGCCTTCGGTCATCCGGCCCGCGGCCAGCCGGGCCACGGCGGTCAGGCCGGACCGGTCCACCAGATCAGGCACGGCCGCCAAGCCGGGCGCCGGCCGGCCGGCCGCCAGTGACCGTGAGGTGGGCAGCACCTTCGTGCCCGCGCCGGACCGGCCGCTGATCAGCCCCTCCTCCCGCAGCCGCTGGTAGGCCTCGACCACCACCCCGCGCGACACCCCCAGGTCCTCGGCCAGTACCCGGCTGGCGGGCAGCACCGTCCCCGCCCGCAGCCGGCCGTCCCGGATCGCGGCCCGCAGCGCCCCCGCCAGCCAGACGGTCAGCCCCCGAGCGGGCGCCGCCGCCCGGTCCAGCTGCAGCAGATCCGCCCCCGCCGCCCGGCCGCCTTCACCTCCCGTCGCCCGGCCACCCCCACCTCCCGTCGCCTGGCCACCCGCGCCCCAAGCCGTCCCGCCGGCTTGGTCCGCCCCAGCATCAAGCGCTGCCACTCCGCGCTCGACCGCCCCATGCGTCCCACGCGCCTCGCCGCCCGCACTTCCCGCGCTCATTGGTCCATTATGAATGGCTCTCAATGGACCTACTTCATAAACCATCTCGCCACTAACGTCGGCTCCGTGACCGACGTATCCCTCCCCGACCCCACCCTGACCAGCCCCCCGCCAACCCCGCCAGCTCGCCCGGCCCCACCGCCCCCGCCTCCGGCCCGGCCATCGCCTGCTGCATCTCCGGCATGGTGTTCGTCGGCGGCAGCGTGGCGGTCTCCGGCGTGCTGGCCGGGGCGCCGTTCTACACCGCCGAAGCGATCCGCTACGCGGCCGCCTGCCTGCTGCTGGTGCTGTTCGCCCGCTGCGCCAAGCAGACCCTGGTCTGGCCGCGGCGGACCGAATGGCTGTGGCTGGTCGGCATCGCCGTCACCGGCCTGGTGCTGTTCAACATCGCGCTGGTCCAGGGCTCCCACCACGCCGAACCGGCCGTGCTCGGGGTGGCGGTGGCCTGTGTGCCGCCGCTGCTGGCGGTGGCCGGGCCGCTGCTGGAACGGTCCCGGCCCCGGCCCGCGGTGGTCGCCGCCGCCCTCGTCGTCACCGGCGGGGCCGCCCTCATCCAGGGCCTCGGCCGCACCGACGCGATCGGCGTCGGCTGGGCGGCCGTGGTGTTCGGCTGCGAGGTGGCGTTCACCCTGCTGGCCGTCCCGGTGCTCGGCCGCCTCGGCCCCTGGGGGGTGTCGGTCCACACCACCTGGATCGCCACCATCATGTTCGGCCTGCTCGGGCTGACCCGCGAAGGCCCGGCCGCCGTGACCCGGCTGACCGCGCACGGCTGGCTGGCCGTCGGCTACCTGGCCGTCGCCGTCACCGCGGTCGCCTTCGTGCTCTGGTACACCGGCGTATCCCGGCTCGGCGCCGGCCGGGCCGGGCTGCTGACCGGGGTGGCCCCGGTCGCCGCCGCCATCACCGGCGTCCTGCTCGGCAGCCCGGTGCCCCGCCCCCAGGTCTGGGCCGGCATCGCCGTCGTCGTGGCCGGCCAGATCCTCGGCCTCCGCCGGGCCTCCCGCCGCGCCCCCGCCAGCCCCGAAGCCACCGCTCTCGCCGACGCCTCCACCCTCCCCGCCAGCCCCGAGCGGCACTGAAAAAGCGTTTTGGTAGCGTCGTTTACATGAAGTTTGCCTGGCTGTGCAGCCACGAGGAGTACCAGCCGGAAGCCCTGGTCGACCAGGCCGTCGCGGCCGAAGAGGCCGGGTTCGACATGGTGCTCGGCTCGGACCACTTCCACCCCTGGGTGGACGACACGTCCGCGGCCGGGTTCGTCTGGTCGTGGCTGGGTGCGGTGGCCGCGCAGACCGAGCAGGTCCTGCTCGGCACCGCGGTGACCTGCCCGCTGTTCCACTACCACCCGGCCCTGGTGGCCCAGATGGCCGCGACCGTCGACCGGCTGTCCGGCGGCCGCCTGCTCCTCGGGCTCGGCACCGGTGAGGCCATCAACGAGCGCCCGCTGGGCTGGTCGTTCCCGGGCTACAAGGGACGCCAGGAGCGCATGCAGGAGGCGCTGGAGATCATCCACCGGCTGTTCGCGGGGGAGAAGCTCAGCTTCGACGGCCAGCACTACAAGACCGAGACCGCCAAGCTGTACTCGCCGCCCATCGGCGAGGTGCCCGCGCTGATGGCGGCGGGCGGCCCCAAGTCGGCCGCGTTCGCCGGCGAGTACGCGGACGGCCTGATCACCAGCGTGAAGGACCCGGCCGACACGGTCGCCAAGGTCATCAACCCCTACCGGGAAGCGGCGGCCGCCCGCGGCCGCGCCCAGCGGGTGCTGGCCACCCGCTGGACGGTGCTGGCCGGTAACAACGACGAGGCCTGGCGGGCGCTGTCGGCCATGCGCGGCCTGCGTGCCCCCGGCCGGCTGGAGACCGCCGACCCGGCCGAGCTGCGCTACCGGGCCGACGAGATGGACCGGGCCGAGGTGATCGGCAGCTACACCGTGGTCCCGGACGCGGGGGGCCTGGTCGAGGCCTACCGGCCGCTGGTAACGGACGTTGGCGCCGATATGGTGTCGATCCAGGTCATGTCGGACGACCCGATGGCCACCATCGCGATGATCGGGAAGGAAGTTCTGCCTGCTCTGCGCGCCGCGGCTGGTTAATTTCGGCGAACGTGGACATATGTTTACGCTGTGACCCCCCGGAACCTGGGACGCCTGATCCTGGGCACGTCCTGGCTGGCCGCCGTCACCGTGGGTTGCGCCAGCGCCGCGTCCGCCACATCCCCCGTCGCTCAGTCCGCACCGGTGTCCCGGCCCGCCTCCGGGCTGGGTCCGCAACCCGATAACCCGCTGGTCCGCCCGGCCAACCAGCCCTCCCCGGTGACCGCCGATCCGCTGCCCGACTGGGCCGCCCCGCTGCTGGCCAGCAACGTCCCGGCCTCGGCGGGGCAGGCCGTGATCGTCACCGCCCCGTCCACGTCCAGCACCACCAACACGGTGTCGCTGTGGACCCGGACCGCCACCGGCTGGCAGCAGACCGGCCCGTTGATGCCCGGCCACAACGGCGACGAGGGATGGTCGGCCCACCGCAAGGCCGGCGACCTGACCACCCCGACCGGCACCTACACGCTGACCGCGGCGGGCGGGGTGCTGCCCAACCCCGGCACCCGCGAGCCCTACGAGCACAGCGCCTCGTACTTCCACACCGGCGGCCGGTTCCTCGGCCACAACACCGCCGGCGTTTTCGACTACGTGGTGGCGATCGACTTCAACCGGGTCGCCGGCTCTGAGGTGTCGAGCGAGGATGAGCCAAACGGCCAGGCCGAAGGCGACGACATCTGGCTGCACGTCGACAACGGCGCCCCCACCCTCGGCTGCGTCACCGTGGCCAAGGCCGACATGGTCACGATCCTGCGCTGGCTCGACCCCAGCCAGCACCCCGTCATCGTGCTCAGTGCTGGCTAATCTCCGTACTGGCTAATCTCAGTGCTGGCTGACTGGAACAGAAAAAGCCACCTCCAGGTTGGCGCCTTTAGGTAAGTACCGAGATCGCCATCGTGAAGGAGACGGCAGTGTCCCGACAGGTTCTGGAGCCCAGCGCCAAGCACCCGATCACGATCGAGCCGACCGCCGGGCAGGTGGTGGTCCGCGTCGGGGACACCGTGGTGGCCAACTCGGCGCACGCGCTGACCCTGCAGGAGTCGACCTACCCGGCCGTGCAGTACATCCCGCTGGCCGACGTCGACCAGAGCCTGCTGCGCCGGACCGACACCTCCACCTACTGCCCGTTCAAGGGCGACGCCAGCTACTACAGCGTCGCGACTCCCGACGGCGCCACCGTCACCGACGCGATCTGGACCTACGAGCAGCCGCACGCGGCCGTGTCCGAGATCAAGGATCACGTGGCCTTCTACGCTGACCGCGCCACCGTCACCGTCGAGCCCGCCAGCGCCTGACCGGCGCCGATGACCACCGCGGAGCCCGAGCCTTTTCGCGGCCGGGTGGCCCTGGTCACCGGCGGCAGTGGCGGCATCGGGCAGGCGGTTGCGCTCGCCCTGGCCGCTGAGGACGCCCAGGTCGCCGTCCATTACGGTCATCAACGTGACGCTGCTGAAAGGGTGGTCGCCCAACTTACCGGCCAGGGTGCCCGGGCGGTCGCACTCGGGGCCGACCTCAGCTCACCGGATGCCCCCGGTGAACTGGTCACCGCCACCGAACAGGCCCTGGGCCCGATCGACCTGCTGATCAGCAACGCCGGCCTCGGCGAGCGCCGGACGCTGGAAGAGGTCACCGTCGCCGACTTCGACGAAACCCTGGCGGTGAACCTGCGCGCCCCGTTCCTGCTGGCCCAGCGCGTGCTGCCGGGGATGCGGGAGCGCGGCTTCGGCCGCGCCCTGTTCGTGTCCTCGGTGGCCGCGTTCACCGGCGGGATCGTCGGCCCGCACTACGCCTCGTCCAAGGCCGGACTGCACGGTCTGGTCCACTTCCTGGCGTCCCGTTTCGCCCCCGACGGCATCACCGTCAACGGCCTGGCCCCGGCCCTGATCACCGGCACCGGCATGCTCCCCGGCGAACCCGCCGACCTGGCCCGCCGGATCCCCGTCGGCCGCCTCGGCCACCCGGCCGAGGTCGCCCGCCTGGCCCTGTCCATCCTCGCCAACCCCTACGTCACCAACCAGGTCATCTCCATCGACGGCGGCTCCCACCCCCGCTGACAACAGCAAGAAGCCAGCCGACCTGAGCAGCCTCAGCCACGTCAGCTCGACGGCGACCCCGCGCCCCGCCCATCACCTGATAACAGCAAGAAGTGGGTTACTCAAGCCCAGCCGCCGTGACCCCGCCAGCCCCGCACTGAGCAGCCGCCCCAGCCGCGGTGACCCCGCAAGCGCCGCCCCAGCCGCTCCAGCCGCCTCAGCCCGTCAGCCGCTCCCGGTTGGCCTCGGCCACGTCCTGCGCCGCCTGCTCGTCCCCGCGCTCGCGCAGCCCCTCAATCACTGCCGCCACGTCCGCCTCCGGCCGGTTCTGGCTCAGCTTGGCCTTGGCCTCGATGCGGGTGATGGCCAGCTCAACCCCTACGATTGCCCGCAGCTGGCCCGCCACGAACTTCTCTGGTGCGTCGTCCACCGACCACGGCTCCGCCCGGGCCGCCTCGTGCTTGGCGGTCAGCCGCCGCACCAGGTTTTCCACCCAGACCGGGTCGTCGTGCACGATCAGGTTGCCGTAGACGTGGGCGGTGACGTAGTTCCAGGTGGGGACGACCCGGCCGTGTTCGCGCTTCGACTGGTACCAGCCGGGGGAGATGTAGGCATCGGCGCCGCGCACGATGACCAGGGACTCACCCCGGGCGGCGATCCGCCACTGGTCGTTGTTGCGCGCCACGTGGCCGAGCAGGGCGCCGTGCGGGCCCGCCTCCGGATCGAACACGAACGGCAGCAACGTGGCCAGCAGCCCCTGATCCGTGTTCGTGATCAGATCAGCGGCGCCATGGTGCACCAGCAGCTCGTGCA
The DNA here is from genome assembly GCA_019240215.1 of Actinomycetota bacterium. Classification (GTDB taxonomy): domain Bacteria; phylum Actinomycetota; class Actinomycetes; order Streptosporangiales; family Streptosporangiaceae; genus Bog-532. Next base: position 28,909 of record JAFAYQ010000055.1, read on the forward strand.
CCTGAGCATCGTCAACTGCGAAATGCGCCGGTACATACATGCCACGAATCTATGCCGAATCCCCGCCCAGGGCCCACCCGGCCGGGGCCCACCCGGCCGGGGTCCCTCCGGCCGGGGTCCGTCGACCATGACAGCATCTGCTGTCAGCGCCGAGCCGATCACAGCACCTGCTGTCAGCGCCGACCCGATCACAGCACCTGCTGTCAGCGCCGACCCGATGTCAGCATCTGCTGTCAGCGCCGACCCGATGTCAGCACCTGCTGTCAGCGCCAACCCGATGTCAGCATCTGCTGTCAGCACCGAGCCGATGTCAGCATCTGCTGTCAGCGCCGAGCCGACGACAGCATCTGCTGTCAGCGCCGCGCCGATGTCAGCATCTGCTGTCAGCGCCGAGCCGACGTCAGCATCTGCTGTCAGAAGCGAACCCATGTCAGCATCTGCTGTCACTAGCTGGCTGCTGACCGCGGCTGGCTGGCGTTACTGGTAGGACTCCGCTGGCCCCGGGAAGTTCCCCGACACCACATCCCGGGCGTACGCCGCCGCCGCGTCGCGCAGGATCGCGCCGACGTTGGCGTACTGCCTTACGAACTTGGGCGTCCGCGGCGACAGCCCAGCCATGTCCTGCCACACCAGTACTTGAGCGTCACAGTCCGGCCCGGCGCCGATGCCGATCGTCGGAATCGTCAGCGACTCGGTGACCCGCGACGCTAGCGGAGCCGGCACCGCCTCGAGCACGATCGCGAACGCGCCGGCCGCCTCCATCGCCTTGGCGTCCTGCAGCAGCCGGTCGCCGTCCTCGCCGCGGCCCTGCACCCGGAAGCCGCCGAACGCGTGCACCGACTGCGGGGTCAGGCCTACGTGCGCCATCACCGGTACGCCGGCCGCGACCAGGTCCTCGACCTGGCGGGCGACCCGGTGGCCACCTTCCAGCTTGATCGCGTGGGCGCCCGACTCCTTGAGGAACCGGCTGGCAGTGGCCAGCGCGTCCTGGCTCGACCCCTGGTAGGAACCGAACGGCAGGTCGGCCACGACCATCGCCCGGCTGGTGCCGCGGACCACCGCCGCGGTCAGCGGGATGAGATCGTCGACGGTGACCGGGATCGTGGTGTCGTGCCCGAACACGACCATGCCGGCTGAGTCCCCGACCAGCAGCACCGGGATCCCGGCCTCGTCGAAGATGTGGGCGGTGAGGGCGTCGTAGGCGGTCAGCATCGGCCACTTCTCGCCCCGGGCCTTGGCGGCGGCGATGTCGCGGACGGTGACCCGCCGCCCGGCCTTGCCGCCGTACAGCGGTTCGGGGGCCGGCTTGCTGGTCCGCTCTCCCGTAGCGGCCACGCCTGATCCTTCTGCCTGCAGATTCATGAAGAACCTCCACGTCTCGAGGCGCCCCTGCGGCGTCCCCGGACATTCCGATGATGACATGCCCGGGCGGCTGGTTGAAACCTCTGTGACATATCCGTGTTACCCCTCACCTGCGGCTCAAGCACAGATCGTGGCCGGCCCACCCGGACGGGTCGCGGTCCTGAGAAACTGGCGTCTTGGATCAGCGGGGAGGACACCGATGACGGAGCACCAGCCGGAGCACCAGGCGGAGCTGACCGGCCAGCAGCCGGAGCTCACCGGCGCCGATTTCGACCTGGTGGACGCGCAGGCGGCCGAGTACGCCGCGCGCGGCCGCGAGCCCGGCCTGGCCTACGGCGTGGTGGCCGGCGGCCGGCTGGTGCACGCCGGGGGACTGGGCGAACGGCGGGCCGGTGGCCCGGTCCCGGACGCCGGCACCGTGTTCCGGATCGCTTCGATGACCAAGAGCTTCACCGCCACGATGGTGCTGCGGCTGCGCGACGAGGGCGCGCTGAGCCTGGACGACCCGGCCGAGCAGTACGTGCCCGAGCTGCGCGACTGGCCCCCGGTCACCCCCGACGCCCAGCCGGTCCGGATCCGGCACCTGCTCACGATGACGGCCGGGTTCCCGACCGACGACCCCTGGGGCGACCGCGAGCAGGGCACGCCGCTGCCCGAGTTCTCGGCGTTCCTGGCCCGCGGGGTCAGCTTCAACTGGGCGCCCGGCACCCGGTTCGAGTACTCCAACCTCGGTTACGCGATCCTCGGCCGGGTCATCGCGGCCGTGACCGGCGAACCCTACAAGGACGTGATCAAGGCCCGGCTGCTCGAACCGCTGGGGATGTCCTCGACCGGCTACGAGGCGGCCGAGTTCGCGCCCGAGGTGCTGGCGGCCGGGCACCGCCGTGACGGGACCAGCTGGGCCGAGCTGCCGGTCGCCCCGTACGGGGCGTTCGCCCCCATGGGCGGGGTGTTCAGCACGGTCGCGGACCTGGCCCGCTGGGTCAGCGGGTTCGCCGCCGCCTGGCCGCCCGGGCGCCAGGACGCGGGCCCGTCGCACCCGCTGGCCCGCGCCAGCCGCCGGGAGATGCAGCTGCCGCAGGTGGCCACCGGTCAGCTGCGCGGCCCCGCCCCGCTGCCGGGCAGCGCGGCCACCGGCGGCTACGGGTTCGGCCTGTTCGTCGACGAGGATCCCCAATGGGGCCGGATCGTGCACCACAGCGGCGGCTACCCGGGCTTCGGCAGCAACATGCGCTGGCACCCGGCCACCGGCATCGGCGTGATCACCCTCGGCAACAGCACCTACGCCCCGGTGTCGCAGCTGGCCGCCCGGCTGCTGCTGACCGTGCTCGGCCAGCGGGCCCAGCGCCTGGTTGGGCCCGGGCACCAAGGCTCCCCGCCCGCCGAGCGGGCGCTGGCCCTGGCCCCGCGGCCCGCCCCGTGGCCGGCCACGATCGCCGCCCGCGAGGAGATCGGCCGGCTGATGGACTCCTGGGATGACGCCGCCGCCGAGAAGCTGTTCGCCGGCAACGTCGACCTCGACCAGCCGCTGGCCGACCGCCGCCGCCGGATCGTCCTGGTCCGCGACCGGCTCGGCGGCCTCCACCCCGATCCCAGCCGCCCGCCCGAGTCCGACACCCCCGCCCACTGCCGCTGGTGGGTGGCGGGCCGCCACGGCGCCGCCCAGGCCGAGATCAAGCTCACCCCCGAGCAGCCGCCCCGGGTCCAGCTGTTCAGCCTGGCGGTCCCCCCAGCCGCCGGTTCGCCGCTGGCCGCCGCCGTGGCCGGGCTGATTGATTTGCTGAATGAAAGGGTGCCGGCCTGGCCGGACTCGCTTCCGGCGGCGGCGTCGCTCGACGTCGGGGTGACGGTGCGGCGGCTGCGGATGGCGGCCGCCTGGGCCGGTGCGTGCAGCCCGGGCGCGTTCCGGGCCGGGGACGGGGCGACCTCGGTCACCGTCGAGCTGGCCGGGGAGTTCGCCCCGCTCCAGCTGGCCGTCACCGTCAGCGCCGACGGCCAGATCCAGCTGGCCGACGTGATGCTGGCCGGCTGAGGTCCGGTCACGCCCCGGACCCGAAATATTACGAACCGCGAACCACTCGGCCTCCAGATCCGTGCTCTTGGGTGAGCACGGTGAGGAGCGATATTGGCACCCGCGAGGCGGCGCGCTGGCGACTGGGCGATCCTGCTGACCCTGAGCCTGGGCTTCTTCATGACCCTGCTCGACCTCACGATCGTCAACATCGCCATCCCCGACATGCGGCACGACCTGCACGCGTCGCTGGCCGAGATCGGCTGGGTCATCAACGCCTACGTCATCGTGCTGGCGGTGCTGATGATCACCGCCGGGCGGCTCGGTGACCTGCGCGGCCGCCGCAACCTGTTCATCATCGGCATCGCCGTCTTCACGCTCGCCTCGGCCGCCTCCGGGCTGTCGCAGACCGGCACCGAGCTCATCGGCGCCCGGGTCGTGCAGGGTCTCGGGGCCGCCCTGCTGATGCCGCAGACGATGGCGATCATCATCGCCATCTTCCCGCGCGAGCGGCGCGGGGCGGCCCTCGGCGTCTGGGGCGGGGTGGCCGCGCTGGCCACGATCGCCGGCCCGACGGTCGGCGGGGTGCTGGTGACCTGGAGGGGCTGGCGCTGGATCTTCTTCGTCAACATCCCGCTCGGCATCCTCGCCATGATCCTGGCCGTGGCCATCATCCCCGACGTCCGCAGCGGGCGGCGGCTGCCGCTCGACCTGCCGGGGGTGCTGATCGCCAGCGCGGGCCTCGTCGCCATCACCTACGGCCTGGTCGAGGGGCAGAGCTGCGACTGGGGCACGGTCTGGTCGTTCGTGTCGATCCCGCTGATCCTGGTGGCCGGCGTCGCCCTGCTGGTCATCTTCGCACTGGTGCAGGCGCTGCGGCAGGAACGGCGGCCGCTGCTGCCGTTCACCCTGTTCGCCGACCGCAACTACGCGGTGATGGCGACGGTCAGCGTGATCATCTCGATCGGCCTGGTCGGGATGGCGCTGCCACTGACCCTCTACCTGCAGAACGTGCTCGGGTTCAGCGCGCTCAAGGCCGGCCTGACCATGGCCCCGGCCTCGCTGGCGTCCGGGTTCTCGGCCCCGTTCGTCGGCAAGCTGGCCGACCAGGGCGGCAAGTACCTGCTGGTCACCGGGTTCACCCTGTACGCGACCGGGCTGATCTCGATCTGCCTGGTGGCCGGGCCCGCCTCGCACTGGTACGACCTGGTGCCCGGCTACGTGATCACCGGTCTCGGGGTTGGCTTCACGATGTCGCCGATGCAGACGATCGCCACCCGCAACGTCGACCCGGCCCTGGCCGGCGCCGCCTCCGGCGTGCTCAACACCACCCGCCAGACCGGCTCGGCCCTCGGCAGCGCGGTCGTCCTCGCCCTGCTGCAGAACCGCCTGGCCGCCCACGCCCCCTACGTGACCGCGATGCGCTTCGCGCTGGCGTTCCCGATCGCCATGCTCCTGCTGGCCGCCGTGCTCTGCGCCGCCATCCGCGAGCGCACCAGCCCGGCCGTCACCCCCGCCACCCCCGCCACCCCCGCCTTCGCCTCCCCAGACTCGGCAGGCCCCATTCATGCGCCAGCCCCCGTGACCCCGATCTTCGTATCGGCCCCAGTGGCCTCAGCCATCCCACCGGCAACTCCCGTGCGGCCACCGGTCCTGACCGGCCTGCTGGCCGCCCCGGCCGTGACCGCCGCCCCGGCTGGCACGCTGCCAGCTCACCCGTTCCCCGAGACCCCGGCCGCGGCGTTCCTGCCCGCTCGCCGCCGGCTGGAGGTGACGCAGATGACCGAACCGGCCGACCGCTGGCGCCGGTGGCTGGTGGACAGCCGCTCCGGCGATGACGCCCAGCATGACCACCTGCTGACCACGTTCCTGTATCCGCTGCGCGACGAGCTGCTGAACCGGGCCCAGATCCGCCCGGGCGAGATCGTGCTCGACGTCGGCACCGGGGCCGGCCTGATCGGCTACGGCGCGCTCGACCGGGTCGGGCCGGGCGGCCGGGTCATCTTCTCCGACGTGGCCCCGGAGATGGTCGGGCACTGCCAGGCCGCCATCACCGCCGAGGGGATGCTCGACCGCAGCGCGTTCCTGGTCGCCTCGGCCGACGACCTGTCGGTGCTGCCCGACGCCGCGGTCGACGTCGTCACCACCCGGTCGGTGCTGGTCTACGTGGCCGACAAGGCGGCCGCGCTGCGCGAGTTCCACCGGGTGCTGCGGCCCGGCGGGCGGGCGGTGCTGGTCGAGCCGATCACGCCGGTGCCGGCCGACGGCGGCTTCTACCTCGGCTACGACCTGAGCCCCGTCCGTGACCTGGCCGCCAAGCTCAGCGCCTACTACACCAGCGTGGCGGCCGGCGCGGCCGGCCCGGTCAGCAGCAACGGCAGCGCCGAGCCGCTGCTCAGCTTCGACGACTGGGACCTGCTCGACCTGGCCGAAACGGCCGGGTTCGGCCAGATCCACCTCGAGGTGCGGGTCGACGTGCAGGCCCCCCGGCCGCCCTGCCCGTGGGACCGCTTCCTGCGGATGACGCCGAACCCGCTGCTGCCGACGTTCGGCCAGATTCTCGGCGACGCCCTCGACCGCGACGAAGCCGGCCAGCTGACCGCCTATCTGCGCCCGCTGGTCGAGTCCGGGGCCGGCCGCCGCCGCCAGGCCATGGCCGGCCTGGCCGCCGTGAAGGCCTGACCGGCCACTCAGGCCAGGCGACGCTCGGTGGCCCAGCGGGTGAGCTGGTGCCGGGTCGACAGCTGGAGCTTGCGCAGCACCGACGACACGTGGTGCTCGACCGTCTTGACCGAGATGAACAGCTCGCGGGCGATCTCCTTGTAGGTGTAGCCGCGCGCGATCAGCCGCAGCACCTCCCGTTCGCGGGCGGTGAGCTGGTCCAGTTCGGGATCGAAGGACGGGCGTTCCTCGCTCACCGTGTCCGGCGGCAGGGTCGAGAACGCGTCGAGCACGAACCCGGCCAGCATCGGCGAGAACACCGCGTCGCCGTCGGCGATCCGCCGGATCGCGGCCACCAGCTCGGTGGTGGAGATCGTCTTGGTCACGTAGCCGCGGGCCCCGGCCCGGATGGCGGCGATCACGTCCTCGGGGGCGTCCGACGCCGACAAGGCCAGGAACTTGATCTCGGGATGATCGGCCTTGACCGAGCGGACCACGTCCTGGCCGCCGCCGCCGGGCAGGTGCACATCCAGCAGCACCACGTCGGGCAGCAGCGCGCCGATCGCGGCGATGGCCGGCTGCACGTCGTCGGCCTCGCCGATGACGTCCACGCGGTCGCCGATCTCGGTCTTCACCCCGGCCCGGAACAGCCCGTGGTCATCGACGATGAATACCCGCGGCCCCGGGTTGGCTGGCCCGCTCACGTGCGACTCACCGGCCGCGGGCCGGTGGTGCGGGGCATCCGCAACGTCACTTCGGTCCCTTCGTCCTTCACGCTTCGTACCACCGCGGTGCCGCCGCGGCGGGTCATCCGGCCCTGCACCGACTCGGTCAGCCCCTTGCGGTCCAGCGGCACCTCGGCCGGGTCGAAGCCGCAGCCCCGGTCGCGTACGTAGATCGACACCTCGTCCGGCTCGACCTCGGCGAACACCGACACGGTATCGGCGCCGGACCACTTGGCGGCGTTGACGGTGGCCTCGCGGGCGGCCGCCAGCAGCGCCCGCAGCTGGTCGTCGAGCTCGCAGTCGCCGACCGTGATCGCCTCGACCGGCACCCGGTGCCGCTCCTCGACGTCCTGCTGGATCAGCCGCACCCCTTCGGCCACGGTCGCGGCCTCGTGCGCCTCGCCCGGCACCCGGCCCTCGAACAGCCACGATCGCAGCTCGCGTTCCTGGGCCCGGGCCAGCTTGACCACTTCGGCGGGCTGGTCGGAGTTGCGCTGGATCAGCGCCAGCGTCTGCAGCACCGAGTCGTGCACCCGGGCGGCGATGTCGGCCCGTTCCTCGGCCCGGCCGCGAGCCTGGCGCTCGAGCATCAGGTCGCGGGCGATCCGCAGCCACCATGGGCCCAGCACGATCACGATCGCCGCCACCACCAGCAGCAGGCCGCCCAGCGGGCGCAGCGCGGCCAGGCCGACGTGCCCGGTGAACAGGATCGACATGCCCCCGATGAGCAGCGCCGCGCCGATCGCGAACCGGATCAGCGTCGCCTTGCGCCGGTTACGCGAGGTCAGCGCGGCCAGCGGCTCGGCCTCCTGGCGGATGATCGCCTGCTCCTCGGGGGAGGCGTTCCGCCAGATCAGCACCATCCCGACCGCGCCGATGATCAGCGCCCAGGCGACGCTGCCGAGCCAGTTCACGCCCAGCGCGCTGAACAGGTAGTACAGCACGATCAGGATCGTGCCGAGCGCGATTGCCTGGGCGATGCCGGTCTTGTCGGACCGGGCCCGGCTGATGATCGTGGTGTCCTCGCCCTCCATCGGCAGCAGCGCCCAGGCGATCAGGTAGATCGGCACTCCGAAGGTCAGCAGCCCGGCCAGCGCGAACCCCAGCCGGATGAGGATCGGGTCGCGGCCCCAGCGGGCCGCCAGCGCAGCCGACACCCCGCCGACCAGCCGGTCCTCCCGGCCGCGGTGCATCGGCCGGTCGGACTTGGGCCCGTGCTTCATCAGCCGGTCCCGGATCTGGTCGTGCCGCGCGCGGCGGCGCATACGCCTCTCCCGGCCCCGGCGGCGGCCACCGCCGTCGCGGTCCGGCTCGTTGATTCCGACGAGAGGCTCCACCTGAACATTGTGGCCCGGTCCCCAGGGGGGCGGCCATAGGGATCCACCCCCATTCCCCAGGTCCAGATATGGGGGACCAGGGGGCGGCTCTTCCCGATGTGGAGGCGGGCCCGCGCGACGCACAGTGGAGCCATGGAAACGACCACGAACACCACGCAGGACACCACCGCCCACGACACCACCGCCGCCCACGACACCAGCAGCACCGGGCCGCAGGGTCCCGGTTACGCCCGGACGCCCGCGCTGATGCGCCCCGTCCGCGGCCGGATGCTGGCCGGCGTCGCCGCCGGTATCGCCGACTACCTCAACGTCGACCCCACCATCGTCCGGATCGGGCTGGCGGTGCTGGCCATCGCCGGCCCCGGCGTCCCGCTCTACCTGGCCGGCTGGCTGCTCATTCCCGACGAGGGAGCCCGGCAGTCCGTCGCCGCCGACGTCATCGACTCGATCAGCTACCGCGACCGCTGAAACGCGGACGCGACCAGACACACCTTGGAGATGGACACCATGCCCGACTTCCGGACCCCCACCTGGCTGCTCGGCCAGGGCCCGGCCCAGGCCGACCTCCGCGTGTCGGACGCCGACCGGCAGGGCGTCGCCGACCAGCTCAGCAAGCACTTCGCCGACGGCCGCCTGGACCAGGCCGAGTTCGACGAGCGCCTCGGCCAGGCCATGAACGCCAAGACCTACCGCGACCTGGATGGCCTGCTCACCGACCTGCCGCCGACCGAGACCGGCAGCGGCGCGGGCCTGCCCCCGGCGGGCGGCGGCCGGGTCACCAACCGCAACCCCGGCGCGGTCCCGCAGCGCCGGATCGTCAAGCCGCTGGTCTTCATCGCGCTGGCCGTCATCGCCCTGAGCATCGCCAGCCACGCGGTGGCCTGGGTGTTCGGCGGCTGGGTCTGGATCGCGGTGATCGCCCTGGTCATCCTGGCCTTCGCCCGGCGTTCGCACCGCACCTACCACCGCTGACCACAACCGCACCACCGGCACGAAGGCCGGTCGGGGGACTGGCCGAAACGGGGAAGCCGCCCGCCGCGACGGGGAAGCCGCGGCGGGCAGACAGCGGACAGGTCAAGGGCCGACGGCCGGCAGACCACGGCCGACGGCGGCAGACCACGGGCCAACGGCGGGCACCACTCCGCCGGTCCTGCCAGCAGCACCAATCCCGCCAGCATCATCAGTCTTACCAGCAACAAAATCCCATCAGTCACACGGAGCGCCTTGAGCACAGGGGCCTCAAGGCGCCCAGCGCGTAAGCACCCAGACCTTTCAGGCCCGGGCCCTCGGTGGGCCCGGGCCTTCGCCGTGTCCGCTCCCGCGCCGTGTCCGGTCTCGCCATGTCCGCTCCCACGCCGTGTCCGGTCTCGCCATGTCCGCTCCCACGCCATGTCCGGTCTCGCCATGTCCGGTCCCACGCCATGTCCGGCGCGTCATGTCCGGCCCGCCATGTCCGTCCCCGCACCATGTCCGGCCTGTGCGGCTCCCGCAGCCTCACCCGCCGACCCGGCCGCCCCGCCGACCCCGCCGACCCGGCCGCCCCGTCAACCTGGCCGCCCCGACGAGCCGGGGCCGGCCGTAAGCTAGCGGTCATCGTCCGCCAGCTCGCCGCTGTGCAGCGTGCCGGCAATGGCCCGGCGCCGCCACGGTCCGGTTGAGTCGTACAGGTCCTGGTCGGTATCCACCGTCGATAGCAGGACGCCGGGCACGTTGCGTGCCAGCCGGCCGGTGGTGATCCCGTCTGAACGCACGAAGAACGCGGGCCACAGGCTTTCCGGGGCGGAACTGTTCGGGCACGAGATCCACATGTTGTTGCAGGCGGCCGACGCGGTCATCACCGCGGGCATGGTGACGCCCGGGTAGGTGAGCGTCGCGGCCGGGTTGAGCGGCGCGTACTCGGGGCCGATGGCGGCGCCGATGGCCGCTACCCGCGCGGGCGAGGTGTTCCCGGCGTGGAAGGAGTGGAGCATCAGCCGCACGTCGAGCGTCACGTAGTGCCGGTACAGCTCCGGGAAGCGATAGTCGTAGCAGATCAGCGCCCCGCACCGGACACCGTCGATGACCCAGGTGCTGAAGTGGCGGCCCGGGCTGTAGTGGTCAAGGTCGGTGCGGCCGAGGAACCGCTTGTCGTACCGGGCGGCGACCTCGCCGCCGTCGCTGATCACGTACAGGCTGTTGTGCGGCGCGCTGGTGCCGCTGAACCGATGCGCGGACCCGGCTGCCACCCAGATACCGAGCTCGCGGGCGCGTTCGCGCAGGCCGTCGGTAGCGCGGTCGAGCGCGTGCCAGTCGTAGCCGGCGAAACTCCGGAAGTCCGCTCCCGCGTAGCCCGACAGCGCGCCTTCCGGGAAGTGCGCCACCCGGGCGCCGCCGCGGGCGGCCTCAGCCAGCTGCGCGGTCATCCAGCGGAGGTTGCGCCCGATGTCTGCGCTCACCGGGAACTGGCAGGTCGCCACCGTCAGGACGGTCATCACCCGATTCTCCCAGCGGAGCGGGAACCGGGGGTGGCGGTGGGAACCGGAGTACGGCGGGGTGCTGGCCGGTCACGGGAAATGAATGCCGACCTCAGCCGCGGACCCACCTGCTTGCCGGTAACGCACAGCGACCACCGCTCAACGGAAAAAATCCCGTGACGCAGGGGAATGTATTCCGATACGGTCCTGTTCCGTATCGATAGCGCGTCCGGAGGCGCCGGGACCAACCCGTCCCGGTCATCCGCAACCACCGGGCCGCGCGTGATCTTCCCGCTTCGGCGGGACCGTTCGACGTTCTTCATTACCTGCGAAAGGCACCATGGACACGCAGACGATTTACCGGAGGCGCTGGGGCATCCTCAGCGTCCTCGTCATCAGCCTTCTCGCTATCGTCCTCGACAACACCATCCTCAACGTCGGCCTCAAGACGATCGCCGAGCCGCACGTCGGCCTGGGCGCCAGCCAGAGCCAGCTGGAATGGGCGATCAACTCCTACACGCTGGTCTTCGCGGGCCTGCTGTTCACGTTCGGGGTCGTCGGCGACCGCATCGGCCGCAAGCGCATGCTGATGATCGGCCTGGTGCTGTTCGGCCTCGGGTCGGTCCTGTCGGCCTTCTCCCGCTCGCCCGAACAGCTGATCTTTGCCCGCGCGGCCATGGGCCTGGGCGGCGCGGCGGTCATGCCGCAGACGCTGTCGATCATCTCCAACGTCTTCGAGCCGCAGGAGCGGGCGAAGGCCATCGGCATCTGGGCCTCGGCCGTCGGCATCGGCGTGGCCATCGGCCCGGTGCTCGGCGGGGTGCTGCTGGCCCACTTCTGGTGGGGCTCGATCTTCCTGGTCAACGTGCCGGTCACGATCATCGGGGCGATCCTGGTCGCCACCTTGGTGCCCGAGTCGCGTAACCCCGAGCGCGTCGGCATCGACTACCTCGGCGTCCTGCTCTCCATCGCCGGCCTGGTGCTGGTGGTGTACGGGATCGTCCAGGGGGGCGACGGCGACTCCTGGGGCAGCTTCGCGGTGCTCGGCCCGCTGTTCGGCGGCCTGGCCGTGCTCGGCCTGTTCGCCTGGCACGAGCTGCGCAGCTCGCACCCGGCCCTCGACGTCCGGCTGTTCCGCGACCGGCGGCTGTCGGCCTCGGCCGGCGCCATCGCCCTGGTCTTCTTCGGCATGGGCGGCGTGTACTTCTTCACCAGCTTCTACACCCAGGACGTGCTCGGCTACAGCCCGGTCGACGCCGGCCTGCTGACCGTGCCGTTCGCCGTCGGCCAGCTGCTCGCCTCGCCGCGCAGCGCCGCGCTGGTGCGCCGCTACGGCGCCAAGCTCGCCGGCACCGGGGGCATGCTCGTCATGGCGGTCGCGCTGGCCGGTTACGTGCTGCTCGGCACGACCTCGCCGGTGTGGCTGCTGGGCCTGCTGTTCTTCATCCAGGGGGCCGGCATCGGGGTGGCCATGCCCGCCGCGACCTCGGCCGTCATGGACGTGCTGCCGCGCGAGAAGGCCGGCGCCGGTTCGGCTCTGACCAACACCTCCCGGCAGGTCGGCGTGGCCCTCGGCACCGCCGTCCTCGGCTCGATCCTGGCCCAGGCCTACCACACCTCGCTCAGCCCGACGCTGGGTCAGCTTCCGGCCACCGCGCGGGGCGCGGCCGGCAGCTCGATCGAGGCCACCCAGGCGGTCGCCGCCCGGCTCGGCTCGGCCGGTCACTTCCTGCTCGGCCCGGCCAACGACGCCTTCGTCAGTGCCATGCACGTGACCACGCTGGTGGCGGCCGCGATCTCGCTGGCCGGCGCGCTGGTGGTGCTGCGCTGGATGCCGGGCAAGCCCCGGCTCACCGAGGCGGACCCGGTCGACATTGTCCCGGTCGAGGCGGCTCCGGCCGAGGCCACCCTCGAGCCGGTCCCGGTGCTCGCGCCGGTGCCCGCGCTCGAGGCCACCGCGGCCCAGGGCATCGATCCGATCGACGCGCTCGACGTCTGGCAGGAGAACCCCTCCGCCCGGGCGCCCCGCGGAGAGTGATAATGCGGTTATGTCTTCCGCCGTCATCAACCTCACCGCTGAGGACCAGGAGGCGGGCTCGCACCACGAGCCCGCCTCCGCGGCCACCCGGCCGCCGGCCGGCCGCAAGCCCGGCCGGCCGCGCAGCGAAAAGGCCGAGCAGGCCATCATCGAGGCCACGCTGGCGCTGTTCGCCGAGAAAGGCCCGGACGGCCTCTGCGTGGAGGCGGTCGCGGCCCGGGCCGGTGTCGGCAAGGCGACCGTCTACCGCCGCTGGAAGAACAAGGAAGACCTGCTGCTGGCGGCGCTCGGCTCGCTCAAGAGCCCGCTGCCCGACCCGGACACCGGTTCGGTCCGCGCCGACCTGGTCGCGCTGGTCGCGGTGATGGCCAGGGACGGCGTCGACCCCGCCCGCCAGCGCCAGTACACGCTGCTGCTGGGTGAGGGCGCCAAGTACCCCAAGCTGATGGCCCGCTACGCCGACACCGTGGTCGAGCCGCGCCGGGAGGTCATCCGGGCGGTGCTGCGGCGCGGCATCGAGACCGGCCAGCTCCGCCCCGACCTCGACATCGAGATCATCCTGCTCACGCTGACCGGCGCCGCGATGTCACGCGGCCGCTGCGAGATCGTGCCCCACGACGGCGAGTTCGCCGAACGGGTGGTGGACAGCCTGCTGCTCGGGCTGGCCCCGCGCTGACGTGACCACCGCGCGCGGCAACGGGTTCGACCCCGGCCGCCTGCTGCAGGCCAACGCGGCCGCCTACGCCCAGGTGGCGCTGGCCAACATCGAGCGCGAGTTTCCCTCGGGTATCCACCACACGATGGAACGCCCGAGGGACTTCCCGTCCCGCCCGCGCGAGCGCACCCCGGTCTTCTTCGGCAGCTTCGACTGGCACTCGTGCGTGGAGATGCACTGGCTGCTGGTACGGCTGCTGCGCCTGAGCCCCAGTGCGGTGCCGCATCAGCTGATCAGGAACGCTCTGCATAAAGGGTTCTCTGGGGCGGGGTTGCGGGCGGAAGCGGAGTTCATCGCCCAGCCCGGTAACGGGGCTCCCGAGCGGCCGTACGGCTGGGGCTGGGCGCTGGCCCTGACCGAGGAGGCCGCCCGGCTGGCCGACGGCGGCGACCCCGACGGCCGCCGCTGGGTCACCGCCCTGGAACCGCTTGCTACCACGCTGACCAGCAGTTTCCTCGACTGGCTGCCCAAGGCGACCTATCCGGTCCGCTACGGCGTTCACCCCAACAGCGACAACGGCCTGACCCGGGCGCTGCCCTACGCCCGCCGCCGCGCCTCGGCCGGTGACACCGAGCTGCTGGACGCGATCACCGCCGCCGCGACCCGCTGGTTCGCCGTCGACGCGGACTACCCGGCCGCCTGGGAGCCGTCCGGCCAGGACTTCCTGTCGCCCGCGCTGGCCGAGGCCGAGCTGATGTCCTATCTGCTCCCGGCCACCGAGTTCGGCGCCTGGCTGACCGCGTTCCTGCCCGGCCTGGCGGCGGGGTAGCCGGCCGCCCTGTTCACCCCAGCCGTGGTGTCTGATTCGTCCGACGGCTTCATCGCCCACCTGCACGGCCTCAACCTCAGCCGGGCCTGGACCTTCCGCCGCCTGGCCGAGGTGCTGCCCGCCGGCGACCCCCGGGTCCCGGTGGCCTGGCAGGCCGCCGCCCACCACGCCGGCGCGGCCCTGCCCCACGCGACCGGCGACCACTACATGGTCGACCACTGGCTGGCCGCCTACGCGGTCCAGCTGCTCAGCTAGCGGAGTGGCCGGCCGCGGCGGGTAGCCGGCCGTGGCGGGGCCGCTTCTTCTCCCGCAAGGCGGTCCGGCAGGCCTGCCAGGCCAGAGGGTGGCGGTTCGCCGGCCGCTAGCGCCCGCCGCTCCAGGTCCTCAGCTGGCGCCGCTCCGGGCGACGGCGAGTTTGGAGCGGACCAGCATCAGCGGCGCCTGGGGGTCGTGCGGCTGGGGAATGGCGCCCAGGGTGAACTCGGCGATCGTGCCCGGCCGGAAGACCAGGCAGTGGGTCGAGCCGCCGTACTGGAAGTAACCCAGCTCCTCGCCCTTGCCGACGTGCTGCCCGGGGGCCGCGTTGGGGCTGATCAAGCAGGAGGAAACATCCGACATGCCGACCGCCACGAACGCCATCAGGCCGATGACCGGGTCGTCGGCCTCGAGGATGATGATCGCCCGCGCGGCCACGTGCGCCAAGTAGGACTGCGAGTTCATCGGCTCGACCGCGTCGGCGCCCTCGGAATCAGGCTCGGAGTAGTAGGTGCCCGGCTGGACGAACGCCCGGACGATCGTCCCGGCCACCGGGCTGTGCCAGCGGTGGTAGTTGGTCGCGCTCAAAAATGCCTGATAAACGGTCCCGCCGACGAACTCGTCGACCGACTCGTCGCCGGCCAGCATGTCCTGCAGCGAGTAGGGCTGGCTTTTGATCCAGAAGCGGTCCTGGCGCTTGACGTCGGTGCTGAGGCCGTACGGCGTGGACTCGCAGGCGCTGACGATCACCTTGTCGTCGTCCGGGGCGGCCACCGGCCGCTCGCCGTCCCGGAACCGCCGGGTGAAGAAGTCGTTCCACGAGGCAAAGCCCCAGTGCTCGTCCTTGGGGTCGTGTTCGTACTGCTCGATGCCGATCGCGCGTCGGGCCTGGGCGCATTTCCAGCCGGTCGGTGAGTCGTTGAGCGCGTAGAGCGAGTCGCGGCTGCAGAGGAACTCACCCCAGGCGTTGAGGACCTTTTTGATCATCGCGTTGACCCGCGGATCGCGGTAGGCGGCGAAGCCCGCCCGGGTACCCATCGTCCAGTCGAGGATCGCGCCGAGCGGCGTGAACACCATGTGGCCCCCAAACTCGGGAGCCATCGTCAGCACCTCGTTGATCAGGCGCATCAGCTGCGCCACGTCCTCCACGTGCCGCTTACGGTACGGCTTCGTGTCCGGCACCTGGGCGATCATCTGGGTGACGTACATGTGCACCACGGGATCGGTGTCGATCAGCTCCTGGAACTCGGCGAGCACCGGATGCAGCACGGCCGGCTCACCCCGGGCTTCCGCCCGTTGCTGGTGGCCGTCGAGCCAGGCCTCGAGGTCGTCCTGGCTCTCCGGCAGCCAGCCGGCCTGGCGCCGAACATCCGTGAGGCGGGGGTCAGTCGTCATGGAGGAGAGTTACCAGCCCAGGCGCTCGGTAAACAGGCTCCGGCCGATCTCTTGATCACTCGTCAGCGGGCGCCCGGCGTCGTCAGCGCGCGCCCATCGTCGTCAGCGGGCGCCCATCGTCGTCAGCGGGCGCCCAGTGTCGTGGGCGGCTCGTCGTCCGGCACCGACTCGGCCGGTGCCTTGGTCTGCCCGGGCGGCGGCTCGCGCCAGCTGTTGGTGATCGGCAGCCGCCGGTCACGGCCGAAGTTCTTGTTGGTGATCTTGGGGCCCGGCGGGTACTGGCGGCGCTTGTACTCGGCCGTGTCCACCAGCCGGATCACCCGCTGCACGAGATCCGGGTCGTAGCCCTTGGCGATCAGCTCGCCCGAGCCCAGGTCCTGCTCGACGTAGTCGTCCAGCAGCGCGTCCAGCGTGTCGTAGTCCGGCAGCGAATCGGTGTCCTGCTGGCCGGGGGCCAGCTCGGCGCTGGGCGGCTTGGTGATCGAGTTCTCCGGGATCGGCGGGGTCTGCCCGGCCGCGGTGGCCTGCGCGTTCCGCCAGCGCGCGAGCTCCCACACCAGCGTCTTGAACACGTCCTTGATCGGCGCGAACCCGCCCGCCGAGTCGCCGTACAGGGTCGAGTAGCCGGCCGCCAGCTCGCTCTTGTTGCCGGTGGTCAGCACCAGGTGCCCGTGCGCGTTGGACAACCCCATGAGGATCACCCCCCGCACGCGGGCCTGCAGGTTCTCGGCCGGCAGCCCGGTCTCGGGGAACCCGGCCGGCTGCAGGGACGCCTCGAAACTGTCGACCATCGGCTTGATCGCCACGGTCTCAGAGTGCACCCCCTGGCGGCGGACCAGGTCCTCGGCGTCGGTGATCGAGCCGTCGGAGGAGTAGCGGCTCGGCATCAGCACCGTGTAGACCCGGTCGGGGCCGAGCGCGTCGGCCGCGATCGTCGCGGTCAGCGCGGAGTCGATCCCGCCCGAGAGGCCCAGGATCACGGTACGGAAATTGTTCTTCCGCACGTAGTCCCGGACCCCGAGGACCAGCGCGTTGTACACCTCTTCCGAATCCGGCCGCGACGGCCACATCGGCTCGTGTTCGAGCGCTGGGAGCTCGGCCCCCGGCGCTTGGGTATCCGGCGCT
>JAFAYQ010000033.1 GCA_019240215.1 Actinomycetota bacterium
GTCCGCGAGCTCAACACCGGCATCCGCACCTGGATCGACACCTGGAACGACAGCCCGCGACCTTACGTCTGGACAAAGACCGCCGATCAGATCCTCGACTCCATCGCCAGATACTGCACCCGGATTAATGACTCACGACACTAGGCGATGCGGACTCTCGGATCCAAGAGGGCGTAGGTCAGGTCGACGATGATGTTGGCGACGACCACGAAGGCGGCCGCCAGCACCACGAAGCCGATGATGACCGGCAGGTTGTCGGTGTCGATGGCCTGGACCGAGACCTGGCCGAGGCCGTTGAGGCCGAAGACCGACTCGACGACGATGACACCGCCGAGGAGCTGGCCGACGTCGACGCCGAGCTGGGAGACGACCGGGGTGAGGGCGGCCCGGACACCGTGGCGGAAGATCACCCGGCGTTCGGACAGGCCCTTGGCCCGGGCCATGCGCATGTAGTCCTCACCGAGGACGTCCAGCAGCTGGCCGCGGGTCAGCCGGGTGTAGATCGCGGCCTGGACCGCGGCCAGCGTGATCCAGGGCAGGATCAGGTGGCCGATCCAGTTGCCGATGCCGGTCGACGGGCCCGCGTACTGGTCCTGGATCCAGTGGAAGCCGTGCTGGTTGAGCGGCACGAACACGATCAGCAGGAGCAGCTCGCCGATCACGAACGTGGGCAGCGAGATGCCGATCAGCACCGCGACCGCCGAGAACCGGTCGAACAGGCTGCGGGCGCGGGTGGCGCTGATGATGCCGACCGCCAGGCCGGCGATCAGCCACAGGATCACGCCGCCGACGACGACCGAGGCGGTCGGGGGCAGGTCCTGCTTGAGCATCGTGTTCACCGACTGCTGGGTGTAGTACGAGTAGCCCAGGTTGAAGTGCAGCAGGTTGTCGAGGAAGTGCCAGTACTGGACCAGGATCGGCTGGTTCAGGCCCAGGTTCCTGATCACGGTGGCGATCACCTGGGGGGTGGCGGCGCGGCCGGCCAGCTGGTGGGCGACGGTGTTCACCGGGCGGGCGAAGAACAGGAAGAAGGCCGCGGTCGCCACCAGCCAGAGCACCACGATGCCGGTCAGGACCCGGCGGATGAGAAAGCGTGCGATTGCCATGTCAGTCAGGCCTCACCGGGAGCGGAAGCAGTGGGCAGGTCACCTTGGCCACGACGGCGGGACCGGCGCCGGGCCCGGGCCAGCTTGCGGGCCCGGGAGGCGGCGAAGATCCGTTCGGTGCGCGGGTCCATCGCGTCCCGGATGCCGTCGCCCAGCAGGTTGAACGCGAGCGTCGTGATCAGCAGCGCGGCGGCCGGGAAGACCACGTACCACCAGGCCTGCTGATAGAAATTCTGCGCGTCGCCGAGGATGTTGCCCCAGCTGGCGGTGGGCTGCTGGATGCCCAGGCCCAGGTAGGACAGCGTGGCCTCGAAGATGATGGCCTGCGGGATGTACAGGGTGGCGAGCACCAGGACCGGCGCCAGCAGGTTGGGCAGGATGTGCACGAACATGATCCGGAACGGGCCCGCGCCAAGTGATCGGGCCGCCTCGATGTATTCCTTTTCCTTGATGGAAAGGGTCTGACCACGCACGATCCGGGAAATGCCGGCCCACGAGAAGAACGAGATCACGCCGATGATGACCGGCAGACTGGGCCCCAGCACCACCGCCAGGGCCAGCGCCAGCACCACGTAGGGGAAGGCGAGCACGGCGTCCACGAAGCGGGACAGCACGGTGTCGACCACGCCGCCGAAGTAGCCGGCCACCATGCCGATGGTGACGCCCGCGACGGTGGCGATGACCGTGGTCAGCACGCCCACGAACAGCGAGATGCGGGCGCCGTAGAGGATGCGGACCAGCAGGTCACGGCCGGTACCGTCGGTCCCCAGCCAGAACCCGTTGGTGCCGGGGCTGACCGGCAGGCCGGCCGCGTTCTCACCGGTGTTCGGGTAGGCGCTGTTGGGCGGGTGCCCGGTCAGCGCCGCGAACGCGGGCGCCGCGATGGCCAGCGCGATCATGATCACGATGATGATCAGGGAGATCACGGCCACCTTGTCGTGGCTGAGCCGCCGCCAGGTCAGCTGCCACTGGCTGCGGCCCTCGATCGCCTGCTCGGGCGCGGACTCGGCCGACGCCGCCTCGAATTCAAGCTCGGTGATGCTCACGCTGACTCCCTGCTTCCTGCCGCGCTGGTGGCGCTACCGGCCGTGGCGAGGTCTTCGCCGTCCTGGACCGGGAAATGGCACGCGGCCTGGTGCGTGACCGGGTCGCCCGGCTTGACCTCGAGCGGCGGGTCTTCGTGCTGGCACAGGTCCTGTGCCTTGGGGCAGCGCGGGTGGAACCGGCAGCCGGACGGCGGATCGATGGGAGACGGGACGTCGCCGACCAGGATGATCCGCTGCCGCTGGGCAGCGGTCCGGGGGTCGGCGGCGGGGGCGGCGGACAGCAGCGCCGCCGTGTAGGGGTGCCGGGGGTGATCGTAGACCGGGTCCTTGGGGCCCGCCTCGGCGATGCGGCCCAGGTACATGACCGCCACCGCGTGGCTGACGTGCCGCACGACCTCGAGGTCGTGGGCGATGAACAGGTAGCTCAGCCCGAACTCGTCCTGCAGGTCGGCCAGCAGGTTGAGCACCTGGGCCTGGATCGACACGTCGAGGGCCGACACCGGCTCGTCACAGATGATCAGCTTGGGCCGCACCGCCAGCGCCCGGGCCACCCCGATGCGCTGCCGCTGACCACCGGAGAACTCAGCCGGGAACCGGTTGAAGTGCTCCGGGTTGAGGCCGACCCTTTCCATCAATTCCTGAACGCGCTTCTTGCGATCGTTGCCGCTGGCCATGTTGTGGATGGCGAACGGCTCACCGATGATCGAGCCGACCCGCTGGCGCGGGTTCAGCGACCCGTACGGGTCCTGGAAGATCATCTGGATCTCGCGGCGGAACGGCTGCATCGCCCGGCGGGACAGCCCGCTGATCTTCTGGCCGTCGAACGTGATCGAGCCCGAGGTGATCGGGATCAGCCCGGCCACGCAGCGGGCCAGCGTGGACTTGCCGCAACCGGTCTCGCCGACCAGGCCCAGGGTGCGCCCGCGCGGGATCGTCAGCGATACGTCGTCGACCGCGTGCACCTGGCCCACGGTGCGGCGGGTGAAGCCGACGCTCTTGATCGGGAAGTACTTCTTGACGTTCTCGATCCGGACAAGGATGTCATCGTCGGAATCCGGGGGCGCCGGCTGCTGCCCGTTGGCCTGCTGCGCCGCCGCATTCTCGGTGCCGGGGACGCTCATCAGATCACGCTCCCCTCGGACTCCGGCGCCGCCGCGATCTCCTCGGCGATCTGCTCGGATGCCTCGGACCGCTCGGCGCGGACCGTCTTCTTCCGGATTTCCTCCGCCTGCTCGGACAGGCCAGCCGCCGCCGTGGGCAGCCAGCAGGCGGAGACGTGGTAGCCGTCGTCCCCGACCGGCCGCAGGGTGGGCTCCTCGCTCAGGCAGCGATCCATCACGTAGCCGCAGCGCGGGTGGAACTTGCAGCCGGACGGCAGCCGGATCAGGCTGGGCGGCTGCCCGGTGATCGGCTTGAGCCGGTCACCGCCGGCCGAGCTGTTCGGGATCGATTCCAGCAGCCCCTTGGTGTACGGGTGGTGCGGGGCGTAGAAGATGTCGTCCTTGCCGGCCCGTTCGGCCGCCCGGCCCGCGTACATGACCATCACGTCGTCGGCGATGTCGGCGACCACGCCCATGTCGTGGGTGATCATGATGAGCGCGGTGTCGGACTCCCGCTGCAGCTCCAGCAGCAGGTCGAGGATCTGGGCCTGGACGGTCGCGTCGAGCGCGGTGGTGGGCTCGTCGGCGATGATCAGCTTGGGTGACAGGGCCAGCGCCATCGCGATGATCGCGCGCTGGCGCATACCGCCGGAGAACTGGTGCGGGTAGTCGTCGACCCGGGTCTCCGGGCGCGGGATGCCGACCCGGCGCAGCAGGTCGATCGAGCGCTCGCGGGCCTCGCGCTTGCTGACCGACTTGTCGTGCGCGCGGATCAGCTCGGAGATCTGCCAGCCGACCCGGTACAGCGGATGCATGCTGGTCAGCGGGTCCTGGAAGATCACCGAGATCTGCGCGCCGCGTACCTTGCGCATCTCGTCCTCGCCGAGGGTCAGCAGGTCAACGCCGTCGAAGACGGCACTGCCGCTGATCTCGCCGCCGGGTGTCAGGCCGAGCAGCGTCTGGGTCATGACGCTCTTGCCGCTACCTGATTCCCCCACGATGCCGAGCGTCCGGCCGGCGTCGACGGTGAACGACACCCCTCGGACGGCCCGGACCACGCCGTCAGCGGTGGGGAAGCTGACTTTCAGGTCCTTTACTTCAAGCAGGGTCACTGCGTTCCTCCCGCCGCCCCGTGGCAAGCCGGGGGCTACCGGCCCGCACTTGGCTAAGCGTCGCACTACACAACTGTTTTGGCCACGTTTAGGTTCCAAGGCCCGTGGCATTGCCGGTCATCGTAGAACCGGCCGGGTACGACGTGCGCACCCGGCCGGCTCCATCTTCAGATCACTGGGTTACTTGGACAGCCACACGTTCGTGGGGTCCGGGTCACCAATGGTCGGCGAGAACACCGCGGTCGAGGCGCCGGCTTCCTTCACCCGGCTGCTGGCGTACAGCGGGAAGTTCTGGCTGGCGATCGGGACCATGGCTGCGTCCGACATGATCTGGTGGTCGGCCTGCTGCCAGTCGGCCCCGGCGGCGGTCGAGCTGGTGGCCGCCTCGGCCTTGGTGATCAGCGAGTTCACCGTCGCGTTGTTGTAGCAACCGTAGTTGACGGTGTTGACCACGCAGTTCGGGCCCTGGAAGAGCGCCTGGATGACGGTGCGGCCGTTGTTGCCGAACCAGTCGGGGATCCAGGCCGGCTGGGCCATGTCCCAGGTGCCGGACTTGTTGTTGGACGGGGCGTTGCCGATGTCGGTGAAGAAGCTCGACCCCGGCTCGGGCTTGCCGACCAGCGTGATGCCGCAGTTCTTCAGGCTCGCCTGGATGGCGGTGAAGGCGCGGGTGTTGGAGGAGTCGTTCGGGTACTCGTAGTTGAGCGAGACGCCGTTGGGGTAACCGGCCTTGCTCAGCGTGGTCTTGCACTGGGACACGTTGCCCTGGCCGTTGTCGTCGGCGTACTGGTTGGTGTTCTGGTAGCCGAGGTTGCCGGGCGGGATGACCGTGTTGATGATCTGCGCGACCTGCGGGCCACCGTAGGCCTTGACCACCGCCGACTTGTCCAGGCCGTACTCAACCGCCTGCCGGACCCCCAGCTTCTTCATCGCGTTGTTGCTGTTGGGGCTCTGCAGGTTGAAGATCAGGTACGGCTGGGTGCTGGACCACGGGTAGATCTTGAAGTTGGCCGGCTTGCTGCTGAGCAGGCCGGGGATCGACGGCGGGTTCAGCGGCGTGTCGTTCGGCAGGTCCTGGGTGCCGGCCTGCATGTCGGCCAGCTGGGTGGCGGCCGAGGTGACACCTTCGGTGACCACGATGCTGCTCACGTAGGCCTTGCGCAGCGTGTCGGTCGACGCCTTCCAGGCCGAGTTCTTGGCCAGCGTGATCGACTTGCCGGGCTGGTACGAGGTGATCTTGTACGGGCCGTCCGACAGCGTGTTCTGGTCGAGCTGCAGGCTGTTGGGGACGTACTTGTCGTACTCGACCGGGCGGGCCGAGGCGAACGGCATCGCCATCATGTACAGGAAGTCGCTGGCCGGCGCGGTCAGGTTGATCTGCAGCGTCGACGAGTTCGGGGCCGACAGCCCCGAGATGTTGTGCGAGTTCTGGAAGGCCGCGATGTTGGCCGCGGTCGGCGCGTGCGACTTGCTGGAGAAGTAAGAGGTCTCCGCGCTGGCGTACGAGGTCAGGCCCGCGATCGTGCTCTCGTAGTAGCTCGGGTTGCCGACCGGGCTGACCGGGTTGAAGAACGCCTTGAACTCGCGGATGAAGTCGTCCGCGGTGACCGGCCGGGCCGGCGAGGAGTCCCAGTCCACACCCGTCTTGATGTGGAAGGTGTAGGTCTTGCCGCCGTTGGTGATGCCGCCGTTGGACGTGCTCGGCACCACGGTCGCGATGTCGGCCTGCGGCGTGACGTCCTGCTGCCAGGCCGAGCTGGTGGTGCTGCTGGCCGGGACCGTCGGGTAGGACAGGAGCTGCCGGGTGTACGCCTTCTCGAGTTCATAGTCCGCGGTGTAGTACGCGGGAACCGTGTCGATGTGGTCGGGACCGCTGGCCGCGACGATGTGCAGTGTGCCGCCGTAGACCGGCTTCCCCGAGCTTGACGAGGAATTCCCCGAGCTCGACGATGACCCCCCGCACGCCGCCAGGCTCATGGCGGCAATACCCGCCAGCGCCAGTACGGCGTAACGTTTGGGCAAAGCTCTCATGAGCATGCTCCTTTTGCCATAAATGTGAGCACGGCGGCCGGTGAGAAATTACCGGGCGCGCCGTTGGCTTTGCCCGGCGACCTCTGGTCAAGGTCCTTCCGGGCGGAAGCCATAGTAAGGCACAGCCGGGCACCACGATAAGGTCCCCTGGCCATACCCACCCGGCACCAGGAATGGCCGGGAATTGTTGTGGAGAAGCGGCAAATTGCAGCGTAAAGCTTTGGCAAAAGGCCCGGCTCGCCGCAAATGTCACCAACGGTGACCGCGTAAATACTCGCAGGTGGAGCGGCGGAAAAGAATGGGCGGACACCAAAGACGGGGACAGTCTTACCTTCTCCCCTGCGCACTTCACACGGCACGACTAGCGCAGCCATCGACTCCTGCTGACTTGGTCGCGTTCGATATGGGTGTCATCCGGCCCGACCCCTGAAGCTCTGCAGGCGTCAATGACTTAATGCGACCTCGGTTAGAACGGCATTCTACACATTGGTGGCAGGTGTCCAGCTCCGCGTCGAAGTCGTAGCTTAATCGTGACTGTATTAACCACCCGGTTTGATGCCGGTAACACGGGGGTGACAGCGGCGGGCCGGGCGAGCGCGGGTTAGTTGATGCCGCGGCGGCGGAGGATCTCTTCTATTTCGCGCATGTCGTCGTCGGGCTCGGGCGACTTGGCCGACTTGGCGGCGCGGGAGGGGGTGGGCTCGAGCTGCTTGCGGCCGGCCCCGTTGGCAGCGGCCTTCTCGGGCACGGCCGGACGCTGAGCGCCGGGGCTGGTGGCGGCGGCCTCGTCGGCCGCGTCGGGCTGGCCGCGACGGCGGCGGCGACGGCGCTTGGCGGGGCCGGATACCACAAACAACACCGCGGCCAGGGCGGCGACGCCGACGCCGGACCAGACCTTGGGTGACAGCACCAGGTGGGCGGCGAAGTTGCCGATGGCGGTGCCGATCTTCCAGAACATCTCGATGGAGCCGGTCAGGTAGGCGGCCAGCGGCAGCAGCGACCAGGCCACTGTGCGCAGGCCGGAGCCGAAGCCTCGCCGGCGGAATACGAACCAGCTGATGACCAGGCCGATTCCGGTCAGCCCCGCACAGAGCGGCAGCCATGCGATCGAGTTGTAAGTCGACATCTGCCCACCTCGACGTCGCCGGGTTCCCCTCACCCCATCGTGACACAGTTCGGGCACCAGATGAGCCCCCGGGAGGGCGCGCCGCACCAGTTGGGGCGGGTAAATAGTGGCCTGACCTGCGATGACGCGCCTGACGAACGAAATTCGAGATATTACGCGGCGGCGTGGTGGCGACTGGGGTACGCGGGAGGTGAGTGGTGGCCGGGGTACGCGGGCACGAGTGGTGGCCGCGGAGGCGGTGGTGGCCGGGCTACGCGGCGGCCAAATGACCCTCGGCCCAAGCCCGGCGGAGCCAGTCGACGTCCACACCCTCCAACGACTTACGCACCCAGCGTCCCGGGCGGGGGTCGATGCCGCCCAGGGTCGGGACCGCGACCACGAAGCAGCCGGCCGCCTCGGCGGCGGTGACGCCGGTGAGCGAGTCCTCGAGCACCAGGCAGGCCGACGGGGGCGCCTCCAGGCGGCGGGCGGCCAGCAGGTAGGGCTCGGGGTCGGGCTTGCTGCGGGTGACGTCGGTGCCGGTCACCGCGACCGGGAAAGTCAGGCCGGTGCGGGCCAGCACCGCGTCCACGAACCGGCGCTGGGAGGACGTGACCAAGGCGTAGGGCAGGCCGACGGCAGCGACGGCGTGGACCAGGTCGATCGCGCCGGGCATGATCGGGACGCCGTGGTCGCGGACCTTGGCCACGATGCCGCCGGTCATCCACTCGCCGACCTCGGCCGGGTCGGCCGGGACCTTGGCGCGCTCCAGGAAGTAGCGCACCGAGTTGTCCAGCGAGCTGCCGAGCAGGGCCTGCTGGTCGGCCGGGGTCCAGGTGCCGCCGAGCCGGGTCATCACGTCGGTTTCGACCTCGAACCAGAGCGGCTCTGAGTCGATGAGCAGGCCGTCCATGTCGAACAGGACGGCCTGAAGGGATTCATGGGTCACGTGCTGAAGTATTTCGCCTCGGGGTGATGGACCACGAGCGCGTCGGTGGACTGCTCGGGAACAAGCTGCATCTCTTCGGTGAGTTCGACGCCGATCTCCTCCGGCCGCAGCAGCCGGGCGACCTTGGCCCGGTCGGCCAGGTCGGGGCAGGCCGGGTAGCCGAACGAGTAGCGGGCGCCGCGGAAGCCGAGCCGGAAGAAGTCCTCGATGTTGTCGGAGTCCTGATCGGCGATGGCCAGCTCGCGCCGGACCCGGGTGTGCCAGTACTCGGCCAGCGCCTCGGTGAGCTGAACCGACAGGCCGTGCAGCTCAAGGTAGTCGCGGTAGGAGTTCTTGGCGAACAGCTCGGCGGTCGCCTCGCTGACCCGGTGGCCCACGGTGGCCAGCTGGAACGCGACCACGTCGGGGCGGCCGGACGCCTCGGCCGCCTCGCGCGAGGCGAAGAAGTCGGCCAGGCACAGGTGGCGGTCGCGGCGCTGGCGCGGGAACGTGAACCGCTCCCGCTCCTTGCCGTCCTCATCCAGGATGACCAGGTCGTTGCCCTCGCTGACGCAGGGGAAGTAGCCGTAGACCACGGCCGGCTCCAGCAGCCCCTCGGCCCGGGCCCGCTCCAGCCACATCCGCAGCCGCGGGCGGCCGTGCTCCTCGACCAGTTCCTCGTAGCTGGTCCCGTCGGCCCCGCGGCCGGGCTTGAGCCCCCACTGGCCCATGAACGTGGCCCGCTCGTCCAGGTAGGGGGTGTAGTCGGCCAGCGAGATGCCCTTGACCGCCCGGGTGCCCCAGAACGGCGGCTCGGGCAGGTCGGTCAACTCGGCCACGTCCGACCGGGCCACCGGGGGCTCGCCGTCGGCCGGGTCCGGCAGCGACCGCAGCGGCCGCTGGACCTTGCGGGTCCGCCGCTCGGGCAGCGCCGCCCCGTCCTCGCCGCGCTTGACCGCCATCACCGCGTCCATCAGCCGCAGCCCCTCGAAGGCGTCGCGGGCGTAGCGGACCTCGCCGTCGAACAGCGCGGCCAGGTCCTGCTCGACGTAGGCGCGGGTGAGGGCGGCCCCGCCGAGCAGCACCGGCCAGCGCTGGGCCATCCCCCGCGAGTTCAGCTCGGCCAGGTTGTCCCGCATGACCACGGTCGACTTGACCAGCAGGCCGGACATGCCGATGGCGTCGGCGTTGTGCTCGTCGGCGGCGGTGATGATCGACGAGATCGGCTGCTTGATGCCGATGTTGACCACGTCGTAGCCATTGTTGGACAAGATGATGTCGACCAGGTTCTTGCCGATGTCGTGCACGTCGCCCTTGACCGTGGCCAGCACGATCTTGCCCTTGCCGTCGTCGCCGGTCCGTTCCATGTGCGGCTCGAGGTGGCCGACCGCGCTCTTCATCACCTCGGCCGAGGCGAGCACGAACGGCAGCTGCATCTGGCCGGAGCCGAACAGCTCGCCGACCGTCTTCATGCCGTCCAGCAGCACGTCGTTGACGATCTCGAGGGCGGGCCGCTGGGTGAGGCCCTCGTCCAGGTCGGCTTCCAGCCCGTTGCGCTCGCCGTCGATGATGCGGCGCTTCAGCCGCTCCCACAGCGGCAGCTTGGCCAGCTCGGCCGCCCGGGTCTCCTTGACCGCCGCCATGTCCACGCCCTCGAACAATTCGAGGAACCGGCTCAGCGGGTCGTAACCCTCGCGGCGGCGATCGTAGACCAGGTCGAGGGCGACCTGCCGTTGCTCATCGGGGATGCGGTTGACCGGCACGATGCGGGAGGCGTGGACGATGGCCGAGTCCAGCCCGGCCCGCACGCACTCGGCCAGGAACACCGAGTTGAGCACGGCCCGGGCGGCGGGCTTGAGGCCGAACGAGACGTTGGAGACCCCGAGCGTGGTCTGCACCTCGGGGTAGCGCCGCTTGAGCTCGGCGATCGCCTCGATCGTCTCGATCGCGTCCCGGCGGGTCTCCTCCTGGCCGGTGGCGATGGGGAAGGTCAGGCAGTCGACGATGATGTCGGACCGGCGCATGCCCCAGTTGCCGGTCAGGTCCTCGATCAGCCGGGTGGCGACCGACAGCTTCCAGTCGGCGGTACGGGCCTGGCCCTGCTCGTCGATGGTGAGGGCGATGACGGCGGCCCCGTGCTCGCGGACCAGCGGCATCATCTTGGCGATGCGGGAGTCGGAGCCGTCGCCGTCCTCGTAGTTGACCGAGTTGACGACCGCCCGGCCGCCCAGCATCTCCAGGCCGGCCTGGATGACCGGCGGCTCGGTCGAGTCCAGCACCAGCGGCAAGGTGGCGGCGGTGGCGAACCGGCCGGCGATCTCCTTCATGTCGGCCACGCCGTCGCGGCCCACAAAGTCGACGCAGACGTCGAGCACGTGGGCGCCGTCGCGGGTCTGGGCGCGGGCGATCTCCACGCACTCGTCGTAGCGCTCGGCCGCCATCGCCTCGCGGAACGCCTTGGACCCGTTGGCGTTGGTGCGCTCGCCGATGGCCAGGAACGTGGTGTCCTGCTGGAACGGCACGTGCGAGTAGAGCGAGGACACCCCCGGCTCGGGCCGCGGCCGCCGCCAGGTGAGCTCGCGGCCGCCGACCCGGTCGACCACCGCCGCAATGTGCTCGGGGGTGGTGCCGCAGCAGCCACCGACCAGCGACAGGCCGAACTCGGTGGTGAACCGCTCGTGCGCGTCGGCCAGCTGGCTCGCGGTCAGCGGGTAGCGGGCGCCGTCCGAGGTCAGCTCGGGCAGGCCGGCGTTGGGCATGCAGGAAAGGGGCACCCGGGCGTGGGCGGCCAGGTAGCGCAGGTGCTCGCTCATCTCCTCGGGGCCGGTGGCGCAGTTCAGCCCGATGAGGTCGATGCCGAGCGGCTCCAGCGCGGTCAGGGCGGCCCCGATCTCGCTGCCGAGCAGCATGGTGCCGGTCGTCTCGATGGTGACGTGGGCGATCAGCACCACGTCGGCGGTGGACCCGGCGTCCGCCGCAGCCGTGATCGCGCGGCGGGCGCCGACGATCGCGGCCTTCTGCTGCAGCAGGTCCTGGCAGGTCTCGATGATGATCGCGTCGGCCCCGCCGGCCAGCAGGCCGGCCGCGTTCTGCTGGTAGGCGTCGCGCAGCACGCTGAACGCGACGTGGCCGAGGGTCGGCAGCTTGGTGCCGGGTCCCATCGAGCCGAGCACCCAGCGCGGGCGGCCGGGGGCGGCGGCCGCGTCGGCGGCCTCGCGGGCGATGCGGGCACCCGCCTCGGACAGCTCGAAGATCCGGTCGGCGATATCGTACTCACCGAGGTTGGCCCAGTTGGCGCCGAACGTGTTGGTGGTGACGCAGTCGGCTCCGGCCGCGAAGTAGGCGTCGTGCACCGAGCGGACGATGTCCGGCCGGGTCACGTTGAGGATCTCGTTGCAGCCTTCGTGGCCGTCGAAATCGTCGAGGCTGGCGTCGCTGGCCTGCAGCATCGTGCCCATGGCACCGTCGGCCACAACGACCCTGGCCGCCAGGGCCGACCTCAGCGTATCCCCGGCGTCACTGGTTGCATTCTCAGTCACAGGCGCGTTCACCGTCTTCAGTGTACGGATCCGTGGTGGTGCCCGCTCTTTAGAGAAGGGACAGACGGGCGGAAATACCGTTGACCGGCCGCCGATTGCGGCGCGGCTTCTGGCTCATGCTGCTGCCAGGGTCACCGGGCACGTAGGCTGGAGACCACTAGTAGGCACCCGGAAAACCGAATTGGGAGGAGGGGGGAGCCATCGAGTTTGATCGGCTGGGGAAGCTCAACTCGCCCGTCGCCATAGCCGCCTTCGAGGGTTGGAATGACGCCGGAGAAGCCGCCAGTGGCGTCATCAGTCATCTCGGGATCGCGTGGCAGGCGACGCCGATCGCCGCTATCGAGCCCGATGACTTCTACGACTTCCAGGTCACGCGGCCGGTCGTCGAGATCAACGAAGGCCAGATCGAACGGCTGGTGTGGCCGACCACCCGGCTGTCGGTCGCCTGCGCCGAGGCGCCGGACCTGACCCCCGAGGCGGCCGCCGACCGCGCCGCCGCCGCCGAGCGGGCCGCCGGGGCCCAGGCCGAGCAGGCGGCCGAGGCGGCGCCCGCCGACCCCGCGGCCGCGGACGGCGAGGACGACGCGGACGGCGAGACCGCCGCCACCGGCACCGGGCTGGACAAGGACATCGTGCTGGTGCACGGGATCGAGCCGAACATGCGCTGGCGGGCGTTCACCAGCGAGCTGGTGCAGGGCCTGACCGAGCTGGGTGTGGAGTCCGTCATCCTGCTGGGCGCGCTGCTGGCCGACGCGCCGCACACCCGCCCGGTCCCGGTGTCGATCGGCGCGTCCGACCCGAAGCTGTCGGCCAACGTGACCGCGCCGTTCTCGGACTACAAGGGCCCGACCGGGATCCTCGGGGTCGTGCAGTACCAGCTGGCCCAGGCCGGCATCCCGGCCGTCTCGCTGTGGGCGTCGGTGCCGCACTACGTCGCCACCCCGCCCAACCCCAAGGCGACGCTGGCCCTGCTGCGCGGGGTGGAGGACATCCTCGACGCCCCGCTGCCGCTGGCCGACCTGGCCGAGGAGGCGCGGGCCTGGGAGCGCGGGGTCGACGAGCTGGCTCAGCAGGACTCCGAGGTGGCCGAGTACGTCCGCACCCTGGAAGAGGCCAAGGACGCCACCGACCTGCCGCAGGCCAGCGGGGACGCGATCGCCCGCGAGTTTGAGCGCTATCTGCGCCGGCGCGGGCGACGGGGCGAGCCGGGCGGCCTGTAGAAACGGCAACTGGGGTGCCCGCTGGTGCGGGCACCCCAGTTTTTTAATGCAAGCGGACGCGCGGGTCGAGCACCGCGTAGAGCGCGTCGACCACGATGTTGGCCAGCACCACGGCGGCCGCGGCCACGATCACCACGCCGATGACCACCGGCAGGTCCTGCTGCTGGATGGCCTGGACGGCGGTGAAGCCGAGCCCCGGCATGCCGAACACGACCTCGGTGATGATGGCCCCGCCGAGCAGCACGCCGACGTCGATGCCGTACTGGGTGACGACCGGGGTGAGGGCGGCCCGGAGCGCGTGCCGGAAGATCACCCGGCGCTCCGGCATGCCCTTGGCCCGGGCGGTGCGGATGTAGTCCTCCCCCATCACGTCCAGCATCGACCCGCGGGTCAGCCGGGTGTAGGTGGCCGCCGAGACCAGCGCCAGCGTGATCCACGGCAGGATCAGGCCCCGGAACCACTGCCACGGATTGGCGGTGATCGAGGTGAAGCCGGATCCGGGGAAGGCGTGGATGCCGTGGATGGTCAGCTCGTAGTAGAAGACCAGCAACAGCAGCAGCCCGAGCACGAACGTCGGCATCGAGTAGAAGATCAGCGCCAGCAGCGTGAACGTGCGGTCGAGGATCGACCGGGCCCGCACCGCCGACAGCACGCCGCTCAGCACGCCGAGCACGATCCACAAGATCGCCGAGCCGATGACCAGCGACAGCGTGATCGGGAAGGCGGCGCCGATGATCGAGTTGACCGACTGCTGGTGGTAGAAGGAGTAGCCGAGGTCGCCGTGCAGCAGCAGCCACAGGAAGTGGCCGTACTGCACGTAGATCGGCCGGTCCAGCAGCAGCCGGTGGGACACTTCCGCCACCACCTGCGGGGTGGCCGACTTACCGGCCAGGGTACGGGCGACCGCGCCCGGCCCGGGGCCGATGTAGAAGATCAGGTAGACGCCGACCGTCACCAGCCACATGACCAGGATGCCCTGGAGGATGCGGCGAATCAAAAACCGTGCCACAGGGGACTCCTAGACGAAGAGCTGGTCGCCGCGCGGGTCGAACGCGTCGCGGACGCCATCACCGAAGATGTTGAAGGCCAGCGTGGTGATCAGCAGGGCGGCGCTCGGGAACACCAGGTACCACCAGGCGCCGTACTGATACACGCTCTGCGAGGCGCTGATCATCTGACCCCAGTCGGCCGTCGGGGCCGGGATGCCGACGCCGAGGAACGACAGCGACGCCTCGGTCACGATCGACAGCGGGATCAGCAACGTCGAGTAGACGATGATCGGCGCGATCACGTTGGGCAGGATGTCGATGAACATGATCCGCCAGGGGCCGGACCCCAGCGCCCGGGCCGCCTCGACGAACTCGCGTTCCTTGATCGACAGCACCTGGCCGCGGACGATACGGCCGACCGACGCCCAGCCGAAGAACCCGATCACGATGATGACCACGGTCAGGCCGGCCCCGATGATCGTGACCAGCGAGATCGCGAACAGCAGGAACGGGATGGCCAGCAGCCAGTCCATGAACCGGGCGAGGATCGAGTCGGTGACCCCGCCGAAGTAGCCCGCGATCAGGCCGACGATGGCGCCGACGGCGACGGTCAGCGCGGTCGCCAGCACGCCGACGATCAGTGAGATCCGCGCCCCGTAGGCGATCCGGACCATGATGTCGCGGCCCTGGTCGTCGGTGCCGAGCAGGAACGTGGCGTTCGGTCCCTTGGGCTGGCCGATCGCGGTCAGGCCGATGGACTGGAACGTCTGGTTGGGCCCGTGGCCGGTGATGGCCGCGATCACCGGGGCGAGGATCGCGACCAGGACGATGATCACGATCACCCCGAGCGAGATCATCGCGGCCCGGTCGCGGACCAGCCGTTCGAGGCCGAGCCGCCACGGGCTGCGGCCCTCGATCTTCCGGACGGGCGCGCCTTCGCCGCCACCGGCGGGCGGCTCGGTCGGCGGCGGCTCGACGGAGGCAAGGCTCTGGCTCATGCTTCCTCCTTGGTGTCCGCTTCGGCGGTGAGCGCCTCGGGCAGCACGACGTCGCCGCCCGCGAGGATCCCGGTCTCGACCACCCGGTTCTCGGCGCCGATGGTCGGCTTGGCCAGCGAGATGTCCTCGCCGTCCTCGACCGGGAAGTGGCACTTGGTCAGGTGCTCGGGGCCGTCGCCGAGCCGCGCGATCAGCTCCGGCTCGGTGTCCACGCAAGTGGGGGCGGCCTTGGGACAGCGCGGGTGGAACCGGCAGCCGGACGGCGGGGCGACCGGCGACGGCACGTCGCCGACCAGGATGATCCGCTCGCGCTGGTCGGCCGCCTCCGGGTTGGGCACCGGCACCGCCGACAGCAGGGCGTCGGTGTACGGGTGGCGCGGGTGGTGCCACAGCTCCCGGGTCGGGGCCGACTCCGAGATCTGCCCCAGGTACATGACCGCCACCCGGTCGCTCACGTGCCGGACCACCGACAGGTCGTGGGCGATGAAGATGTAGGTCAGGCCGAACTCCTGCTGCAGGTCGGCCAGCAGGTTGATGATCTGGGCCTGGATCGACACGTCGAGGGCCGACACCGGCTCGTCACAGATGATCAGCTTGGGCCGCACCGCCAGCGCCCGGGCCACCCCGATGCGCTGCCGCTGACCGCCGGAGAACTCAGCCGGGAACCGGTTGTAGTGCTCGGGGTTGAGCCCGACCAGCTCCATGACCTCCTGGACCTTCTTCTTGCGGTCCGCGCCGTCGGCGATGCCCTGGATCGCGAACGGGTCACCGATGATCGAGCCGACCCGGCGGCGCGGGTTCAGCGAGCCGTAGGGGTCCTGGAAAATCATTTGCATGTCCCGCCGGAGCGGGCGCATCCTGCCACGGGACAGCTTGGTGATGTCGTGGCCGTCGAAGGTGATCTTCCCGGAGGTGATGTCGTACAGCCGCATGATGCAGCGGGCCAGGGTGGACTTGCCGCAACCGGTCTCCCCGACCAGGCCCAGAGTCTGGCCGCGGCGGACCTCGAGGCTGACGCCCTCGACCGCGTGCACGAAGTCCCGCCGGCGGCTGAACAGCGAGGTGGAGGCGACCGGGAAGTACTTGACCAGGTTCTCCACCTTGAGCAGGACGTCGCCGTCGGCTGCGTGGTCGGTGGCGAGGCTGGCCACGGGGGCCTCAGATTGGTTGCTCATGCTTCCCCTCCGGCTGCTTCCGCGCCCGCCAGTGCCTCGGCCGGGGCCGGTTCGGCGTGCCCGATGACATCCTTGCGGCGGGCGTTGCGGGCGTCCATGTCGTGCGGCAGCCAGCAGGCGGACAGGTGGGTCACGTCGCCGCCGACCGGCGCCAGCTCGGGCACGTCGGTCTTGCAGCGGTCCATGACGTAGGGGCAGCGCGGGTGGAACGGGCACCCGGACGGCAGGTTGATCAGGCTGGGGGGCGAGCCCGGGATCGGCAGCAGCCGCTCGCGGTCGTCGCCGTAGCCCGGCAGCGACTGCAGCAGGCCCTCGGTGTACGGGTGGTGGTTCTCGTAGAAGATCGCCCGGCGGCCGGCCCGCTCCATGACGGCGCCCGCGTACATCACGATCACCTCGTCGGCGATGTCGGCGATCACGCCGAGATCGTGGGTGATCATGATGATCGCGGTGCCGAACTCCTCCTGGAGGGTCTTCATGACCTGGAGGACCTGGGCCTGCACGGTCACGTCGAGCGCGGTGGTCGGCTCGTCGGCGATCAGCAGCTTCGGGTTCAGCGCCATCGCCATCGCGATCATCGCGCGCTGGCGCATGCCGCCGGAGAACTGGTGCGGATAGTCGTCGACCCGCCGGTCCGGCTGCGGGATGCCGACCAGCCGGAGCAGGTCGACCGCGCGCTTGCGGGCCTCGGACTTGGACACGCTCTTGTCGTGCTGGCGGATCATCTCGCCGATCTGCCAGCCCACCTTGTAGTACGGGTGCAGGCTGGACAACGGGTCCTGGAAGATCATGCCGACCTCGGCCCCGCGGACCCGCTGCAGGTCGCGGGAGCCCATGGTGAGCAGGTCCTGGCCCTCGAACAGGGCGGTGCCGCTGACGCGGGCGCCGCGGACCAGGCCCATGATGGTCTGGGTGGACACGCTCTTACCGGACCCCGACTCGCCGACGATGCCGAGGGTCTTCCCGGTGTCGACGTCGAATGACAGCCCGCGGACGGCTTGCACGATGCCGTCCGGCGTGCGGAATGAGACACGGAGGTCGTTGACCTCGAGGAGCGCCACGCGCTACCTACCCTTCGAACCACAACACTGTTGGTACGCAGTGTGACTTCACTTGCCGACGAATGTAACCCCAGCAAGTTTCTCAGCGGTAACCCTGACCAGGTCCGGGCCCGAATCCGGTCAGGGTGGGCGCCCCGCGAACCTTCCGCGGGCACGCCCACCCTGGGTCCGGGCCGTAACCGGTTAGCTACCAGGCGAGCTCAGCCAGACGTTGGTCGGGTCGAACTGCTGGATAGCCGGGATGTACCAGGCGTTGTGGACGTAGCTGGCGTGGTAGTTCGGCTGCAGGCCAGCGGTGATCGGGTAGATCGGGGCGTCCTTCATGACCGCCTCGTCCGCCTGCACCCACTGCGCGTCCGCGGTGGCCACGCTGCTCGCGGTGGACGCCGACTGGATCATCGAGTTGACCGTCGGGTTGTTGTAGAACCCGAAGTTGCTGCCGACCGGCGGGTAAGCCGCCGAGCCGTTGAACAGCGGGCCGAAGAACGACAGCGAGCCCTGGTTGTACCAGTCCGGCGCCCAGCCGCCGACCGCGATGTCCCAGACGCCGCGCTTGGCCACGCTCGGGACCTCGAGGTACTTCGTGTAGAAGTCGGCCGACGGGGTGCCCAGCAGCTTGACCTTGACGCCGATCTTGGCCAGGTCAGACTGCGTGGCGGTGGCGACCGCGGTGGACTCGGTGGAGTCCGGCCGGTACAGGATCGTCAGCGACAGGTTGCTCGCCCCCGCCGACGCCAGCAGCTGCTTGGCCTTGGTCGGGTTGTACGGGTACGGGTTGTAGCTCGACGGCAGGTTGGCCGAGCCGTTGATGCCCGGCGGCAGCACGTGCGTGAGCGGCGGGTTGACGACCGGGTTGATGACCTGGGTCAGGTGCGCCCGGCTGATGCCGTAGCTCAGCGCCTGCCGGACCGCGACCTTCGCCAGCGCGCCGGAGTTGTTCGGCGAGGCCGCGTTGAAGATCAGGTACGGGTTCGACGACAGTGTCGGGCCGAGGTTGAAGTTGTGGTTCAGCCCCTGCTGCATCTGCTTGATCAGGCCGGCCACCGACTGCAGCGGCGGGAACGCGTCGAACTCCATCGAGGCGTTGGCCGAGTTGGTCTCCAGCTGCTGCTGGACGCTGGCCTGGTTGCCGGTCTCGCTGACCACGATCTTGTTCACGTAGGCCTTGCGCAGCGGGTCGCTGCTCGCCTTCCAGGCCGGGTTGCGGGTGAACACGATCTGCCGGGCCGGCGTGTAGCTCTGGATCTGGTACGGGCCGTCGGCGATCTCGTGCTGCTGGGCAGCGGCGCTGGCGGGCACGTAGCTGAGCGACTCGATCGGGGCCGGCGCGAACGCGTCCAGCTCCAGCTGGCCCGGGAAGTACGAGGCCGGGTGGGTCAGCGTGTACGAGATCGACTGGCCGTTGACCTTGACGCCGGACGGCGAGTGCGAGGCCAGGTAGGCCTTCATCGCGGGCGCGGTCGTCGCCTTGGCGAAGCCACTGCAGAACGAGGCGTAACCCACGATCAGCGACTCGAAGTCGGGCAGGCCACCGAACGGCTGAACACCGTTGCAGGAACGCTCGAGGCCGCGCAGCGCGTCGGCGCCGGTGACCTGGCGGGCCGGAGTAGTGTTCCACATCGCGCCGGTGCGGATGGTGACCGTGTAGGTCTTCCCACCGTTGCTCACGACCGGTGCGGCGGTGGCGAGGTCGGGCTCGGCGTCGGTGGTCTGGCCGTTGGTCGCCCCGTAGTCGTACAGGTAGCGCTGGTACATGCGCTGGGCGAGGCCGCCGATCGAGTAATAGCTGATGTTGTAGTCAACGTAGTCGACGTCGCCCTGACCGAGCATGTACAGGGTGCCGCCCGACTTGGGACTACCCGTGCCCGGGTTGACGCCCTGAGTGCCGGAATTCAGCGATGTCGAGCCACTGCCGCTCGACGACTTGCCACCACTTCCGGACGACGAACTGCCACCACAGGCGGCTACCGCCGTTGCCAGGGCTACCACGCCGACGACGGAACCAAACGCATAGGAGCGTTTCCGCATCGACTCTCTCCTCTCCACTTTGTGCCGCCCGGTGAAGTTGTCCACGGGGCGCAATGACCGGGGGCCGATTCAGCCACCGGGCGTGACGACGTGCCAGCCTCGGCAGGCCGTCGCATTATCGTAGAAGTGCGTTCTGTTAGATGTGAACAGCCACAATTACGGTGAGGGGAATTGTGACTTGACGGTAACCATACCGGGGCATTTGCGGCATTTGCGCAGCAACCTGGGGTTCCGTCCGCGTGGGAGCCCACAATAGCTCCCAGCGATCTCCGCGCTTAGTAGGGGGGCCACGGAATCGCGGGCCAGTCCTCCGGCGGGTACGGGTGCGCCCGGTGCTTGAGCAGCTTGTCCACCCGGATGGTGGTCGCCTCGAGTTCGCCCGGCGAAAGCCACTGGGACAGTTCTTCGCTCAGCTCACCCTCGAGCAGCCCGTGCAGGCGGCGCAGGGCGTCCACGTCCCGGCGGGGCAGGCTCTTGCCCCGCCACTGCCACAGCACGGTCCGCAGCTTGTAGTCCTCGGCGAAGCAGACGCCGTGGTCACAGCCGTACAGGTGGCCACCGCGGACCGGCAGCAGGTGCCCGATCTTACGGTCGGCGTTGTTGACGACCGCGTCGAAGGTGGCCAGGTCGCGCAGGCCCGGGTGGTCGCTGCGGCGGGCCAGCTCGATCAGGTCGGCCTGCGGGTCGACCTCGATCCAGAGCTGGCACATGCCCGGCCCGAACGGCCCGTCCCGCATCACCGTCGGCGGCACCACGTTCCAGCCGGACGCGCGGGACACCACGTAGGCGGCCACCTCGCGGCCGGCCAGGGTGCCGACCGGGAAGTCCCACAGCGGCCGCTCGCCCGAAATCGGCTTGTACACGCAGGCGGCCTCGTAGTCGCCGGTGCTGACCGCGCAGTACCAGGTCTCGTTGGACGCCTCCACCAGCCGCCCCAGCACCTCCAGGCTGCCCTGGCTGAGCAGGTCGCGGGCGGCCTGGTCGGCTTCGGGGGTCAGGGCGCCGGAGCCCCGGTTCTCCCCACCCTCGTTCCCGCCCGCGTTACCGCCGGACCGGCGGCGGCCGCCGGATGGGCGGCGCCGGGGCGGGGACGCGAAGCCGTCAAGCACTGACGCGATGCCCGTTCTGACGAGGGCAGACGTGCCCGTCGGCGTTCAGCGGGAGCCCGCACAGCGGGCACGGCGGCCGCCCGGCCGCCACCACCGCCAGCGCCCGCTGGGCGAACGCGCGGGCGGCGCCGGGGGTGATGCGCACCCGCAGCACGGCCGGCCCGCCGGCCGGAATCTCGTCCGCCAGCGGCTCGACCGGCTCTTCGGTCGCCTCCTGGGCCTCGATGACCACCCGGTTCTCGTCGCCGTCCCAGGCCAGCGCGATCGCGCCGACCCGGAACTCCTCTTCCACCGGCATGTCCAGCGGGCCGTCGTCCTGCAGCCCGGCCGGGGCGGCCGCGGGCACCTCGGGCGATCCGCCGCTGCGCCGCAGGATCTCGTCGAGCAGCTCGTCGAGCCGCTCCGCCAGCAAGCTGACCTGGAACTTCTCCAGGGAGACGCTGGTGACCCGCCCTTGTGAGGTGGCCTGGAGGTAAAAGGTCCGCTCCCCCGGCTGCCCGACGGAACCCGCCACGAACCGCTCGGGCGGGTCGTACATGTAGACCGGCATGCCTCTATCCTCGCGCCTTGGCGGTGTCGTCGTGAACGGGCCCCGCGGCTCCCGCGCCCCCGCCGACCATCGCGTCGCTGGACTCGGCCGCCTCCTCCGGCTCGTCCGGCTTGGGCAGCAGGTCCGCCACAGCACCGCCTATGTCGTTCATCCGCAGCAGGAACGGCCGCAGCGGGGTGTAGCGGATCACGGTCAGCGAGCACGGATCGGCCACGATCCGCTGGCTCTGGTCCAAGTGCAGGCCGAGGGCATCGGCCACGATGGCCTTGATCACGTCCCCGTGCGAGCAGACCACGTAGGTGGCCTTCTCGCCCAGCCGGGTGTTCCAGTCACGCACCGCGGTCACCGCCCGGTGCTGCATGTCGAGCATGGCCTCGCCGTCCGGACCGGGGAACCGGACCGCACTCGGGTGCGCCTGCACGACCTTCCACAGCGGGTCCTTGGCCAGCACCTTGAGTTCCTGGCCGGTCCAGTCGCCGTAGTGGCACTCCCCCACCCGCTCGTCGGTCTGGAGGGCGGGGCGGCCGTCGGTGGCGGCGATCGCGGCCGCGGTCTGCTGGCAGCGCTCGAGCGGGCTGCTGACGATCGCGTCCAGCGGCAGGGCGGCCAGCCGTAGGGCGAGCGCCTGGGCCTGGGTGGTGCCGCGCTCGTCGAGCGGGATGCCCGGAGTCCAGCCGGACAGGGAGTGGCCGGTCGCGGCGGTCAAGCCGTGGCGGACCAGCAGTACGGTCGTCACCTGCCCGACTCTAGCCGGGCCGGGCGGCGCCCCGGCCATGCTGCTCGGCGCCGACGACGAACACCGCCGAGCCGAACATCACGTGGTCACCGGGCTGGACGACCACCGGCTGGCGGACCCGCCAGCCGTTCACCCGGGTGCCGTTGGTGGATCCGGTGTCGGCCAGCAGCCAGCGGTCACCCTCACGGTCGAGGCGGGCGTGCCAGCGGGACACCGAGGTGTCCTCGATCAGCAGGTCGCAGGCGCCGTCGCGGCCGATGGTGAAGCTGATGCCGGCCTCGGCGGGCGGAAAGAACAGCGGCCTCGGCGGTGGGTGTGACGGGGACCGATGAGGGGGCTGAGATTGAACTGGGCGCCGCAGCGGTTCGACCACGCTGTCGCGGACCGCGTCGCGGACCGCCCGCAGCGCCGCCCGGCCGCGCGGCCGGTCCTGGCGAGGCAGGTCGGTGAACAGGCCGTCCAGCTGGTGGCGGTCGCGGGCGCCGAATGCCTCGTCCACCCGGTGCATGAACGTCTCCTGCGACAGGCGGCCCTCGGCGAACCGTTCGCGCAGCTCATCGATCGCGTCGTCGCGCTCAGAGTCGGACGCCCGGATCACGGCGTCCGGATTGGTGGGCGCATCCGCCGAGGAGGCAGCCATAACTTGAGTATCGGTGGCCCGGCGGGCCACGGCAAGCGAGTCGGTTCCGGATGAACGTCACCGGCCTGGGCTACGCTGACCGGGATGTCCACCGTGAGCGACGAATCGGCGACCCGGCTGTTCGGCGAGTTCTGCGTCGCCGGGCTGTGGCCGGGCGTCGGCCGCGTCATGGCCGAGAAGCTGCAGGCGGCCGGGATCAGCCGCCCCGACGACGTGACGGCCGGGCGGCTGGAGCTGGTCGAGGGCGTCGGGCCCAAGCGGGCGGCCCGGCTGGCGGCCGCGTTCACCCGCGCGCAGCCCGCCTACGAGACGGCCGGGCTGCTGACCAGCTGCCGGGTGCCGGCCCGGTTCGCGGGCCAGGCGGTGGCGCTGCTCGGCCCGCTGGCGGCCGAGACGCTGCGCGAGGACCCGTGGAAGCTGCTCACGCTGCCGCAGATCAAGCCCGAGCAGGCCGACTGGTTCGCGCGCCAGCTGCTGGCCGAGGGGGCCACCCCGCAGGACCCGCGGCGGGGCCGGGCGCTGGTCGTGCACCTGCTGAACAAGGCGGCCAGGGACGGGCACACGGCCGCACCGGCCGCGGCGGTGCTGACCGCGCTGGGCCGGTTCGGGGTCGGCGACCCCGGCAGCGCGGTGGTGGCCGCGATCGACGACGGCTCGGTGCTCCCGTTCGAGCCGCGCCCGCCCGCGGATGCGGAAAATGCTGAAAAGGCCGATGAGGCGGAAGAGTTCGACGAGGATGCGGAGCAGGCCGAGGGACTGGTCAGCTCGAGCACGCTGCTGGCGCTGACCCAGTACGCGATCGCCGAGGAGGCGGTCGCCGAGGGCCTGCAGCGGCTGGCGGCGACGGCCGAACCGCTGCCCGGGACCGGCGACCCGCTGGCGGCGGTGACCGACGCCGAGCTGGACGACAAGCAGCACGCGGCGGTGGCGGCGGTGGCCGAGCACGGGGTCGCGGTGCTGACCGGCGGCCCCGGCACCGGCAAGAGCCGCACGGTGGCGGCGGTGGTCGCGCTGGCCTCGCAGCGCGGGCTGCGGGTGGCGCTGGCCGCCCCGACCGGGCGGGCCGCCAAGCGGCTGGAGGAGCTGGCGGGCGCGCCCGCGACCACCCTGCACCGGCTGCTGGGGGCGCAGGGGCAGGGCATCAGCCGGCCCGGCGCGGACAGCCAGGGCGCGCCGGACAACCTGTTCAGCGACGGGACATCCTTCCCCGGCGGTGAGACCAGTACCGCGCGGGAAGGCAGCTGGGTGTTCGCCCGCGGCGAGGAGTGGCCGCTGGACGCCGAGCTGGTGGTGGTGGACGAGAGCTCGATGCTCGACGTCGAGCTGGCGGCCGCGCTGATCGAGGCGTGCGCCGACGGGACCCGGCTGCTGCTGGTGGGCGACCCGGCCCAGCTGCCGTCGATCGGCCCGGGCCGGGTGCTGGCCGACATCATCGACTCCGGCGCGGTCCCGGTCACCGAGCTGACCACGCTGTACCGGCAGAAGGACGGCGGCATCATCGCCAAGCTGGCCACCGCGGTGCGGGGCGGCGACCTGCCCGCCGTCAGCTCGCCCGAGCACGAGGTGGTGGTGGTGACCGCCCGCGGCAGCGCCGAGGCCGCCCACCGGGTCACCCAGCTGGTGACCGACTCGATCCCCCGCGCGCTGGATATCGCGGCCGAGGAGATCCAGGTCGTCACCCCGGTCCACAAGGGGCCGGCCGGCACGATCGAGCTCAACCGGGCGCTCAAGGCCAAGCTCAACCCGGGACCGGGCGAGCACCGCGGGTTCGACCCGGGTGACCGGGTGGTGGCGGTGGCCAACCACGCCGACGACGGCTTCACCAACGGTGAGGTCGGCACGGTGGTGACCGCCGACGGCGAGGGGCTGACGATCTCGTTCAGCGGGCTGCCGGTCACGGTCCCGTTCCGGCTGCTGGCCGACCTGCGGCACGGCTGGGCCATCACCGTGCACCGGGCCCAGGGCAGCGAGTGGCCGGCCGTGGTTGCGGTGTTCCCCAGCGAGGCCGGCACCATGCTGTCGCGGCCGCTGGTCTACACCGCGCTGACCCGGGCCCAGCACCACCTGTCGATCGTGCACGGCGCGGGTCCGGCCCTGGCCCGGGCGGTGCGCACGATCGGCGAGCGCCCGCGCGAGACCCGGCTGGCCAGCCTGCTCAGCGAGAGCATGGCCGAGCTGGCCGGGGACTGACCGCCGGTGCCCGCGAC
The DNA here is from genome assembly GCA_019240215.1 of Actinomycetota bacterium. GTDB lineage: Bacteria > Actinomycetota > Actinomycetes > Streptosporangiales > Streptosporangiaceae > Bog-532. The sequence goes on from JAFAYQ010000033.1 coordinate 24,681, forward strand.
CGGCCCCCGGGCCACCCGGAAGGTCCTGGTCTGGGTGACCGAGCAGACCTGGCGGGCGGCGGTCGACGCGGTCGCCGAGCTGGCCCCGGAGCCGTCGGCGGTCACGCTTCTGCACGTCACCGCGGACGGCCCGCCCGAGGTCGCGCACGCCGCCTACCTGGGCCTGCTCGGGCGGGGGGCGCGTGAACGCGATCCCCGGGCGCGGATGGCGGACACCTCCGCCAGCTCGGCCGCCGAGCTGCTGGCGGCGGCCGCCGAGCGCCTCGGCCGCCCCTGCGAGCAGGTGACCAGGACCGGCCGGGTCGAGCGCGAGGTGGTGGCGGCCGCGGCCGGCGCCGACCTGCTGATCATGGCCCGGGACGGCGACCGGTCCCGGCTGGGGCCCAAGAGCCTGGGCCAGGACACCCGGTTCGCGGTCGACCACGCGTCCTGCCCGGTGCTGCTGGTGTGGCCGGAGCCCGCGCCGGCGGTCGGGACGATCCCGCCCCCGCCGCCGCCCGGTGGGCCCGGTGGGCCGGGTGGGCCGGGTGGGCCCGGCGGGCCGGGTGGGCCGCACCCGCCGGGTGGGCCGCCCCCGCCACCGTGACGTCACCCGCCGATAGCGTGCGCTCCGCCGTCTACGTGGACGATCTCGCCGCTGGTGGCCGGGAACCAGTCCGACAGCAGGGCCACGCAGGCCTTGGCGGCCGGTCCCGGGTCGGTGATGTCCCAGCCGAGCGGGGCGCGGTCACCCCAGACGCCCTCGAACTTCTCGAAGCCGGGGATGGACTTGGCCGCCATCGTGCGCAGCGGGCCGGCCGAGACCAGGTTGACCCGGACCTTCTCCGACCCCAGGTCGCGGGCCAGGTAGCGGGCGCAGGACTCCAGGCCGGCCTTGGCCACGCCCATCCAGTCGTAGCCGGGCCAGGCCACGCTGGCGTCGAAGTCGAGGCCGACGATCGAGCCGCCGTCCCTCATCAGCGGCAAGGTGGCCATGGCCAGCGCCTTCAGCGAGTACGCGGACACCTGGACCGCGGTCGCGACGTCGTCCCAGCTGGTGTTCAGGAAGTTGCCGCCCAGCGCGTCCTGGGGCGCGAACGCGATCGCGTGCAGCACCCCGTCGAGCCCGTCCACGTGCTCGGACACCCGGCCGGCCAGGCTGGCCAGGTGGTCGGGGTCGGCCACGTCGAGCTCGATGACCGGCGGCGGCTCCGGCAGCCGCTTGGCGATCCGCTGGACCAGGCTCATCCGCCCGTACCCGGTCAGTACTACCGTCGCGCCTTCCTGCTGGGCCACCTTGGCCACGTGGAACGCGATCGAGGCGTCGGTCAGCACGCCGGTCACGAGGATGCGCTTGCCGTCCAGGATTCCCATGACGGTCAGTGTCCCATGCCCAGTCCGCCGTCGACCGGGATGACCGCCCCGGTGACGTAGCCGGCGTCGTCCCCGGCCAGGAACGAGACCACTCCCGCCACCTCCTTGGCATCGCCGTAGCGGGCCAGCGGGATCTGGGCGAGGATGGCCTGCTTGCGGTCCTCGGGCAGCGCCGCGGTCATGTCGCTGTCGATGAAGCCGGGCGCGACCACGTTGGCGGTGATGTGGCGGGAGGCCAGCTCGCGGGCGGTGGAGCGGGCGAAGCCGACCAGGCCGGCCTTGGACGCGGCGTAATTGGCCTGGCCGGCCGAGCCGAGCAGGCCGACCACCGAGGAGATGTAGATCAGGCGGCCGTGGCGGGCCCGCATCATGGGCCGGACCGCGCGCTTGGTGACCCGGTAGGCGCCGGTCAGGTTGGTGTCGAGCACGCTCGCGAAGTCGTCCTCGCTCATCAGCGCCAGCAGCGTGTCGTGGTTGATGCCGGCGTTGGCCACCAGCACCTCGACCGGGCCCTGGTCCTGCTCGACCTGCTTGAAGGCGGCGTCGACGGAGGCGGCGTCGGTCACGTCGCACTGGGCCACGGCCAGGCCATCGACCGGCTCACCGGACCGCGAGGTCACCGTCACCTGGTCCCCGTCGGCGGCCAGCCGCTGGGCGATGGCCAGCCCGATCCCCCGGTTTCCGCCCGTCACCAGGACCGATCGCCCCATCTGGGTTCCACCTCCACGTCAGCGCGCTTTCAGACCGGGGGAAGCGTATCCGGTAGGTTGCACGAGTGACTCATGGTGGCCAGCACGAAGTGGATTCGGGGTTCACCGCGCTCCCGCTGCGGGAACTGGCCGACGCGGCCCGGCAGCAGGCCAGCGACCTCGGGGCCCAGCACGCCGACTTCCGGGCCGAGCAGATCCGTAGCCAGCAGATCGGCCTGTCCGACGGGAACCTGGAGACGCTGTTCGACGCCGACGACATCGGCCTGGCGGTACGGGTGGTGGTCGACGGGACCTGGGGGTTCGCGGCCGCGGTGGACCTGACCCCGGACGCGGCCGCCCAGGCCGCCCGCGAGGCGGTCGAGGTGGCCCGGGTGTCGGCGGCGATGAACACCGAGCGCATCGAGCTGGCCGCCGAGCCCGCCCACGGCGACGTGACCTGGGTGTCCGCCTACGAGGTGGACCCGTTCAGCGTCAGCGCGGCCGACAAGGTGGCGCTGCTGGGCGGCTGGAGCCGCCAGCTGCTGGCCCGCGACGGCGTCGACCACGTGGACGCCTCGCTGCAGGCGGTGCGCGAGTGCAAGTTCTACTCCGACGGCGCCACCACCGCGCTCCAGCAGCGGGTCCGGCTGCACCCGACCGTGACCGCGGTCGCGGTCGAGAAGGACGGCCGGTTCGAGACCATGCGCACGCTGGCCCCGCCGGCCGGGCGCGGGTATGAGTACCTGCTCGGCACCGGCTGGGACTTCGCGGCCGAGCTGGACCAGCTGCCCGAGTACCTGGCCGAGAAGCTGGCGGCCGCGACCGTCCGGCCCGGCCGCTACGACCTGGTCATTGAGCCGTCCAACCTGTGGCTGACCATTCACGAGTCGATCGGGCACGCCACCGAGCTGGACCGGGCGCTCGGCTACGAGGCCGCCTACGCGGGTACCTCGTTCGCCACCCCCGACAAGCTCGGGACCCTGCAGTACGGGTCGGATCACATGCACGTGGTGGGCGACCGGACCACCGAGCACGGCCTGGCCACCGTCGGCTACGACGACGAGGGCGTGGCCGGCCAGTCCTGGGACCTGATCACCGACGGGGTGCTGTCCGGCTACCAGCTCGACCGGCGGATGGCGGCGCTGCGCGGGCTGGACCGGTCCAACGGCTGCTCGTTCGCGGACTCACCCGGGCACATGCCGCTGCAGCGGATGGCCAACGTGTCGCTGCAGCCGGCCGAGAACGGCCCGTCCACCGAGGAACTGATCGCCGGGGTCGAGGACGGCATCTACATCGCCGGCGACAAGAGCTGGTCGATCGACATGCAGCGCTACAACTTCCAGTTCACCGGGCAGCGGTTCTACAAGATCTCGGGCGGGCGGCTGGCGGGCCAGCTGCGGGACGTGGCCTACCAGGCGACCACCACCGACTTCTGGAACTCGATGGCGGCCGTCGGCGGGCCGCAGACCTACGTGCTGGGCGGCGCCTTCAACTGCGGCAAGGGCCAGCCCGGGCAGGTCGCGCCGGTCAGTCACGGTGCTCCGTCGGTGCTGATGCGCGGCATCCGGATTCTCAACACGGCGGAGGAAGCGTCATGACCGAGCTCTCGGGGCGGCCGGTGCCGGGGCGGCCGGTGCCGGGGCGGCCGCAGGACGTGGTGGAGCGGGCGCTGTCGCTGTCGAAGACCGACGACTGCATCGTGATCGCCGACGAGACCTCGAACGCCAACCTGCGCTGGGCGGGCAACACGCTCACCACCAACGGCGTGGCCCGGTCCCGGCAGCTGACCGTGATCGCCATCGACCGGCGCGGGGACGGGGCAGCGGCCGGGGTGGTGTCCCGGGCCGGCGTCGGCGAGGACGAGATCGAGGGCGTGGTCCGGGCGGCCGAGGCCGAGGCCGCCCAGAGCAGCCCGGCCGAGGACGCGGCCCCGCTGGTTGGCCCGGACGAGACCGGCGCGGCCGGGGCCGGGGCGGGCTGGGCGGACGCGCCCGAGCGCACCGGTATCGGGGTACTGGCCGACTTCGCGGCCCAGCTCGGCCAGGCGCTGCGGTCGGCCGGGCCGGCCGGGCAGCAGCTGTACGGGTTCGCCGAGCACGAGCTGACCTCGACCTACCTGGGTACCTCGTCCGGCCTGCGGCTGCGGCACGACCAGCCGACCGGCAAGGTCGAGCTGAACGCCAAGTCGGCCGACCTGTCCCGGTCGGCGTGGGCGGGCGAGGCGACCCGGGACTTCGCCGGCGTGGACGTCGAGGCGCTGGCGGCCGGGCTGACCGAGCGGCTGGAGTGGGCCCGGCGCAAGGTCGAGCTGCCCGCGGGGCGCTATGAGACCCTGCTGCCGCCGACCGCCGCCTCCGACCTGCTGACCTACCTGTACTGGTCGTCGGGGGCCAAGGACGCGGCCGACGGCCGGACCGTGTTCAGCAAGCCGGGCGGCGGCACCCGGGTCGGCGAGTCGCTGTCGTCGCAGCCGGTGACGCTGCGCAGCGACCCGTTCGCCCGCGGCATCTCCGCTTCGCCGTTCGTGGTCGCCCACGCCTCCAGCCGGGACTCGTCGGTGTTCGACAACGGCCTGTCGCTGGGCCCGACCGACTGGATCCGCGACGGCGAGCTGGCGGCGCTGATCCAGACCCGCCACTCGGCCCGGCTGACCGGGCTGCCGGTGACCCCGGCGATCGACAACCTGATCTTCGAGACCGCCGCCCCGTCGCCGCCCAGCCTGAGCGAGATGATCGCCCGCACCGAGCGCGGGCTGCTGCTGACCTGCCTGTGGTACATCCGCGAGGTCGACCCGCAGACGCTGCTGCTCACCGGGCTCACCCGGGACGGGGTTTACCTGGTCGAGAACGGCGAAGTGGCCGGGGCGGTGAACAACTTCCGGTTCAACGAGAGTCCGGTCGGCATGCTCAGCCGCCTGGCCGAGGTGGGGGCCAGCGTGCCCACGCTGCCGCGCGAGTGGGGCGACTACTTCAACCGGGTGGTGATGCCGCCGCTGCGGGTGGAGGGGTTCAACATGTCTTCGGTCAGCCAGGCCAGCTGACACTTCGCTGACAGCGCAGCGCCAGGGGTGGGCTGTGGTGTTGTGGGCAGGGTTGAGGGCATACCGTGGAGACATGAAGATGGGGCGGCGCGACGACCGTAACGTCCAGCTTGTCACCCAGGCTCGGCGTCCGATGTCCGAGGACATCGCGTACCGGCAGCGCCGCTACCTGATCATGATGGCGTTCCGCGCGGCGTGCTTTGGGCTGACCATTCTGTTGTTCATCAACCACCTCGGTTGGGTGGCCGCGATTCCGGCAGTTTTCGCGATCATCGTCCCATACGTGGCCGTCGTTTTCGCAAACGGAGGCCGCGAGCCTGACAACGTTCGCGGATTCATGGAGTATCGGTCTAATCTCCCGGAACGGCGCGTCCCGCCTAGTCAGACGGGATCAGGAAGCGGTCAGCAAGGGTTCAGCGACCCGTCGGCGCATACATAAAGTCACCGCCCCTTGAACCGATCGGGGAACGGCGGCGGCCTGACCCGAGATGGCCTCGTAATTGGGTCTTGACACATACGGGGGGGTTTCCGTGTAGCATTCATATCGGTGCTCTGGTCCCCCGTCGGGGCACCATGACCGGCGTTCCGGGCCCCCGTCGGAACGCCGATGAATGCGACGCCGGGTGGTTTGCCCCCGTAGCCACCCGGCGTCGCTCTATGTCCGGGGGCTTTTCCGTCTGGACACTCCCGCCCCCTGCGTCTCGCCGGGCTGATGTTTTACCGTAGCCAACGGCCTCACCTGCACGGACGGGCCCCGTGGCCGGTGACGCGGACGGATCGGGGCTGGTGGGGCTGCTGGCCAGCGGCAGGCGATGGGCGCCGGCGGGGCCGTAAGGCGCCTGTGAGCCGACGAGGCCTGCCGAGGGTGGCCGAGGGTGGCCTGCGTGCGGCCCGGGTCCTGACGGGGCTCTCAGAGGCGCTCCGGGGGCCTGCGGACGGGTCGGCGCTTGATCGTGAAACCAGAGGACGTTTTGGTTGGGCGATGTCGGCCTTGGTGGCTGTCCGTAACCCAATTCCTGCTCGCGACTGGCTATTTGTGTTGCCTGCGAGAACGGTGAGCTTTGACCCGGCAATTGACTGCGACTGAGCCCGCACGTTGTTTGAACCCGTTTCGGAATTTCGTAGCTGTCCGTAGCCCCGGTCACGATACGTCGCCGCCTTGGGCGGGCGGATTTTCTTTGGTTAGCCCATTAAGACAACGTTGGCAAGATGTCTCAATGCGGCAAATCCCGTCCGGGGCCCCTGGTGCCCGAGAGTCAGTGGCGCTCGGGACTCGGGGGTGCCTGAGGGCCCCGTGGTCCTCGCGGCCTGTGGTGTTCGGGGGCCGGTGATGCCTGAGGGCCCCTGGTGCTCGGGAGTCAGTGGTGCCGGGGAGCCAGTGGCGCTCGGGGCTCAGTGGTCCTGAGGGGCCCCGTGGTTCTCGCGGCCCGTGGTGCTCGGGGGCCGATGGCGTAGTGACGCGGCTGGGCGGCCGGTGGAGCTGGGCGCGCCGTGAGTGACGGTGGAGCCTCGTGGGGCGCGGGCAGCTTGCGAGAGGGGCTCGCGCTGCGCGCGCCACAGGTCGGCCTGGCCCATCCCGTCGCCGGCGCCCGCGTTACTTACCAGTAGTCGCACGGGGCCCGGGAGTCACAAGCACCGGGTACTCGCTCGCGGACTCGGGCTTCGTTGGAGCATTTGCAGGGATTATCCCGGTCGGCGCTCCAGTACGGCGTACGAGCCGGGCGGTGGAGAAGCATGGGAATGACGGGGCGGCTGGGATCGGGCGGTGGGGGTTTGGGCGGCGGAGTCAGTGAATACGACTGATTTCGCTGCCCACATCTCCTGGCGGTGAGGCTCCCGGTAAGCGCGGGACGTGAGGGTGGCGAGGGACGCGCGCCATCCGCACACCGATGTCTAGCTGGCGCATCCCGTCGACGTCGTCCCTACCGCCGGTTCAGCGGGCCGAGCGCAGACCGGTCGAGCCGCGCCCTGGGCGTTTGATGTGACCAGGCCGGTCTGCTCCGCGGCGGGGGGGCCGGCCCCGCCGGGTCGATGACACCATCGGTCCGGCGGTGGCCGGTGCGGTGGCGCCATCTATCCGGTAGCGAGCCCGGATGCGCCGGTGCGGGGTTGGACGGCCCGCGGGCCGCGCCGGACAGGTGGCCCGGGCGCGGTAGGGCGCCACTCGCCGCGTTGGCGCAGCCGGGCACCACTGTGGCGTTGGCGCAGGGAGCCCCGTAGCGGGGCTTGACGACGCTACGGGGCTCGTCGGCCGTGACCCCGGACGCTCGGGGTGCGGACGGGGCGGGCGGGATGAGCGGACCGGTACCGGAGCGGGGACCGGAGTACGGCGGATGCGGCCGGTCACGGGAAATAGCGAGCGACGGGCGCGAGCGGGAAGGCTACTCGGTCTTGTTGAACTCGGCGATGGCGATGGAGACCATGACCAGGCCCATGATCGCGACGATGCCGAGGGACAGGCCGAGCGGGACCGTCCAGCCACCCCAGGAGACGCCGGGGGCGAGCTGGTGGAGGGCGGCCGGGCTGATCTTGAGGTGGCTGAACACCGCGCGGCGCATCGGGTCGACGATGTAGGTGAGCGGGTCGATGCGGGTCAGCACCGTGAGCCAGGCGGGCAGGCCGCTCAGCGGGTACAGCGCCCCGGACAGGAAGAACAGCGGCATCACGAGCATCTGGGTCAGCGCCATGAACGCCTGGAACTGCTTGATGCGGGCCGCCATCATCACGCCGAACGCGGTCAGCGTGAACGACAGCAGCAGCAGCTCGCCGATCAGCGTCAGGATCAGCACCGGGTTGTAGGGCACGTTGGCCAGCCCGGCCAGGATCAGCACGACGATGCCCTGGAAGGTGGCCACGGTGGCGCCGCCCAGGCACTTGCCGAGCACGATCGCGCCCCGGTTGACCGGGGCGACCAGCATCTCCCGGAGGAAGCCGAACTCCCGGTCCCAGACGATCGAGCCGGCCGAAAAGATCGCGGTGAACAGCACGCCCATCGCGACCACGCCGGGGTAGATGAACGTGCGGAAGCTGATCCCGGCGGGCAGGCCGTGGCCGGCCAGCGAGCCGAGCCCGGTGCCCAGCACGAACAGGAACAGCACGGGCTGGATGAGCGCCGTGACCGCGCGCAGGCGGTCGGTGCGGAACCGGATCCACTCGCGGCGCCAGACGATGGCGGCCGCCCGCAGGTCCTGGCGCAGGCCGCGCTCGGGGACCGCGACCCGGATGGTGTCGGTCAGTGAGACGTCCGCGGCCGGAACCGCGACGTCGGTGGTCGAGGTCGCCATCGTCATCTCCTCCCGCCGGCCCGGAACCGCTGGACCATGGCCCGGTTGGCGTCGGCGCTGGTGGCTTCGGTGTCGCGGATGGTCCGGCCGGTGTAGGACATGAACACGTCATCCAGCGAGGGCCGGGCCACGCTGACCGAGCGGATCGAGACCCCCAGCTCGGCGAACAACCGGGGGACGAACTGCTCACCCGACTCGACCGAGAACGTGACCAGCCCCTCGTGCACCGCCGCCTCGAGGCCGAACCGGTCGGCCAGCTCGGCGATGGCGGCCTGGTCGTCGCTGGTGCTGATCTGCACCCGGTCCTTGCCCACGCTGGCCTTGAGCGCCTCGGGGGTGTCGATGGC
>JAFAYQ010000061.1 GCA_019240215.1 Actinomycetota bacterium
GCCGCGATCAACGCCAACCCCCGCTCGGTGGTCACCGAGGCCATCACCGGGCTCACCGAGCGCGACGTGCACACGATCCTGGTCGCGGTCCCGCCGGTGACCCACAGCGCGCGGGACACGACCGGCTTCATCCCCAACCTGATCCGGATCGCCCGGGCCACCGGGGTGTCCGGCTACGTGGGCGAGGGCACCAACCGCTGGGCGGCCGGCCACACGCTGGACGTCGCCACCGTGTTCCGGCTGGCCCTGGACAAGGCCCCGGCCGGGTCGCAACTGTTCGCGGCGACCGAGGAGGGCATCGAGGTCCGCGAGATCGCCGAGGTCATCGGCCGCCACCTGGGCCTCCCGGCCGCCAGCGTCCCGGCCGAGGAGGTGGCCGGGCACTTCAAGGGCTTCCCGTTCATCACCATGGACATGTCGATGCCGAACGCGGCCACCCGGGAGTTGCTGGGCTGGGAGCCGGCCCATCCGGGGCTGATCGCCGACCTGGACCAGGGCCATTACTTCGACCGGTAGGCGCGCTCGGGCAGACGGCGCCGGTCAGGCTGGCTCGGCGGAGCGGACCCGGCGGGCACGGAGCTGGGCGGCGACGATCGCTGTCGCGAGGACGGCCAGGGCCGCGCCGAGCAGGAAGGACAGGCGGTAGCCGGTGACCAGGGAGCCAGCGGTGTGAGCGGTGCGAGCAGCCGCCGCGGTGGCCAGCACGGCCAGGCCGACGGCGGCGCCGGTTTGCTGGCTGGTGGTGAACAGCGCCCCGGCCAGCCCCTGGTCGCGGCCCTGGACGCCGCTGGTGATGGCGATCGACGAAACCGGCAGGGCCAGGCCGACGCCGAGCGCGGTGAGGACCAGGCCAGGCAGCACGTCGGCTGGGTAGGTACCGCCCGCTGAGATCTGGCCCAGCCACAGCTGACCCGCGGCCATGCAGGTCAGCCCGATCAGCAGGACCCATTTCAGGTTTATCCGGGCGAGCAGCCGCCGGGTGCCGAACGTGGAGGTGAGCACCACCGTGATGGTCGACGGGACCATGGCCAGACCGTTTCGACCGGGCTGAACCCTTGCACCTTCTGCAGGTAGAGCGAGATGAAGTACACGTAGCCGGCCAGGATCGCGCCGATCATGAGCATGGCGGCGACCGCGGCCCGGCGGGCCGGGTCGGCGAAGATCGACAGCGGCAGCATCGGGGCCCGGGCGCGCCGTTCGGTCGACACGAAGGCGATCATCAGCACGACCGCGGCCACCAGCGCGATCACCGACGGGAGGGCGCCGAAGCAGTGCTGCTGGCCGTTGCTGAGGCCGAAGATGAGGGCGGCGAGGGCGGTGGTGATCAGCAACGCGCCGCGAACGTCGATCCGGGTGTCCGCGGCCGGGGCGTCGGTGGGGCGGCCGGCCGGCAGCCGGGGCAGCAGCGCCAGCATGATCGCGATCAGCGGCGGGTTGACCAGGAACACCGCCCGCCAGCCGAGGTATTCGGTCAGCAGGCCGCCGGCGATGATGCCGGTGGAGGCGCCGGCCGCGGTGGTGGCCTGCCAGATCGACAGCGCCCGGGTGCGGGCCGGGCCTTCCGGGGAGGCCCTGGTCAGCAGCGACAGCGCGGCCGGGGAGACCAGCGCCCCGGCCGAGCCCTGCACGATCCGGGCGATGATCAGCATGATCGGCCACTGTGCGAGTCCGCAGGCCAGCGAGGCGACCGCGAACAGGATCAGGCCGGCCGCCAGCAGCCGGCGGCGCCCGAGCAGGTCGGCCAGGCGGCCGCCGGCCAGCAGCAGTGAGCCGAACGTGAGCGCGTAGCCGGTGACGATCCACTGCAGGTCGGCCGGGGCCATGCGCAGCTCGTGCTGGATGGTGGGCAGCGCGACCGTTACGGTGGTGGGCCGCCTGGGTAGTGTGCGGTGATGGCGACTGGAAACGCGCCCGACGCACCGGTCATCCCGCCCGGGGCGGAACGGCCGCGGCGGTACCGGCCGAGGCTGCGGTACGAGCTGATCGGCTGCGGCCTGCACGGGCACGAGCTACTCGGCACCGAGGCGGCCCGGCTGCGGCCGGAGGACAGCCTGTTCGCCCGCGAGTTCGGCGGGCTGCGCTGGTACCGGTGCCTGCGCTGCGACTCGTGGCTGGCACTGACCCCGCCCAGCCAGCCCACCGCCAAGTACCCGCCGGACCGCCGGGACGTGACGGTGCCGCTGCGCGGCCGTCCGTTGCGGGACAAGTACGTGCTGCGGGTGATCGCGGTCGAGCGGGCCATCCACTTCCTGGTGCTGTCGGCGCTGGCGGCGGCGATCTTCTTGTTCGCCAGCAACAAGGTGGCGCTCAACGCCGACTTCACCAAGATTCTGAATGACCTGCAAGGTGGCCTGGGCGGCCCGGTCAACCCCAGTCACCACGGCATCGTGCACGACCTGCAACGGCTGTTCGCGGTCCATACGAGCAACCTGTACCTGATCGGCGTGGGGGTGGCGGTCTACGCGGCGCTGGAGGGGACCGAAACGGTCGGGCTGTGGCTCGGCAAGCGGTGGGCGGAGTACCTGACGTTCATCGCCACCGTGATCTTCATCCCCTACGAGGTCGAGGAGCTGGCCAAGGGGGTCTCGGCCCTCAAGCTGATCACGTTCCTGCTCAACCTGGCCATCGCGGTGTACCTGGTGTGGGCCAAGCGGCTGTTCGGGGTGCACGGCGGGCGGCGGGCGGAAGAGGCCGAGCGCGAGCAGGATTCGGGCTGGTCGGCCATTGAGCGGTCCGCGCCGGTTCCGGCGGCTGGGTCGGCGGAGGCGGCTGGGTCAGCAGGGGCAGCTGGGCCGGCGGGAGCAGCTGGGACAAGTGGGTCGGCAGCAGGGCCGACGTCGAGGCCGGTGACCCGGTCGTCGGCGGGTCAGGACCCGTGAGCTGACGGCGGGCGGCCGGCTCGGTAGCGGCCGGGGCTGGTGCCGATGATGGCGGTGAAGGCGGCGATGAAGCTGCTCGGGTTGGCCCACCCGCAGGCGTGGGCGGTCCGGGTGGTGTCGTGGCCGTCGGCCAGCAGCACCAGCGCATGGTAGACGCGTAGCTGGGTGCGCCATTCGTAGAAGGTCATACCGAGCTCGCCGCGGAACAGGCGGCTGAGGGTGCGGGGGCTGGCCCCGATCGTCTTCCCGAGGCCGGCCAGCGTGGCGTGGTTGGCCGGATCCTCGTGCAGTATCCGGGCCACGGCCTGCAGCCGGTCGTCCCGTGGCTCGGGCAGCTGGAGCGGCTGCTCGGGGGCAGCGCGGAGTTCCTCAGCCAGGACCCGGAGCAGGCGGGCACGCGCGGAACGGCTGTAGCCAGGCCCGGTGCCGTCGTAGTGGCGGGGGCCGGTCAGGGCGAGCAGGACCTCGCGGGCCAGGCCGGAGGTCACGAACACGGCCGGGTGGCCGGGCATGAGCCGGGCCAGCGACGGCGGCAGGAACACGATCCGCATGTCGGTGTCGCCGTGGAAGCGGTGGGAGTGGGTGGACCCGGCCGGCGTCCAGGCGACCCGGTTGGCGGGCACGATTGACGTCCCGCGCTCGATGTACACGACGAGGACGCCGGTGGCCGCGTAGACCAGGTGACCCCGCGAGTGCACCTGGTCCGCGCTCGCTTCGCCAGCCGGCCACAGGTGGGGCCGCCCGACGGCCACAGGTGCGACGTCGGGCCGGTGTCCCGGTGAGGTTGGCGGCCGATGGGCATCAGTTGGCATCGTAACGGTGGCCAGCCACCCCGCCACCGGGCGACGCTGGATCCGTACCGGGAGGGAGAAACCGATGGCGACGTTCGTTCTCGTGCCCGGCGGCTGGCACGGCGCCTGGTCGTTCGAGGAGGTGGTGCCGCGGCTGGAGCGGGCTGGTCACGCCGTTCACGCGCTGACCCTGACCGGGCTGCGGCCGGATGACGACGCCGCGACGGTCGCGACCGCCAACCTCGACACCCACGCCGGCGACGTGCTGCGGGTGCTCGACCGGGGCCACCTCACCGAGGTGACGCTGGTCGGGCACAGCTACGGGGGGATGGTGATCGCGGCCGCCGCCGACCGCGCCCGCGGCCGGGTCACCCGGCTGGTGTACCTCGACGCCTACGTGCCGGGCGACGGCGAGTCGTGCTGGTCGCTGACGACCGAGCGCTACCGGCAGGTGTTCGCGGCCGGCGCGGCCGGCACCGGTTACGCGGTCCGCCCGCCCGGCAGCCTCGATCCGCGCACCCGTCCCCATCCGCTGGCTTCGTTCCTGCAGACGGTCACGCTCACCGGGGCGCTGGCCCAGATCCCCCGGCGCGAGTTCATCTACTGCGCCGGGTGGGAGGACCGCAGACCGTTCGCGGGAGTCCGCAGTCGGCTCCGGGCCGATCCCGGGTGGCGGGTCCACGACCTGCCGACCGGCCACGACGCCATGCACGAGGCGCCGGACGCCGTCGCCGCGCAGTTGCTGGACGAGTCCTAAGCGGACACTCCGGCGATCGCGGCCGGCTTGAGCTTGGTCTCGTCATCGGTGCCGGGCGCGGCGGTCAGCATGACGATCTTGAGGTCGGCGTCGCCGTCGGTCAGGACGTCGCAGTCGACCGTGATCGGGCCGACGGCCGGATGGTGGACGATCTTGTGGTCCTCGCGGTGGGCGCTGACGGTGCCGCGGGCCCACAGCTCGGCGAACCGCGGGTTGCCGTCGGTCAGCTCGCGGATGAGCGTGGCCAGGCGGCGGTCACGCGGGAACCGGCCGCTGGCGCGGCGCAGGTCGGAGACCACCGCGGCCTCGGTGACGCCGGCGTCCAGGGCGGTCACCGGCCACTGGCTCAGCCCGGGGCCGCTGGCGCCGACCGGGAACGTGTCGCGGGCGAAGTTCCGGCGCCGGGGCGGGGCGGCCGACGGGTCACCGAACAGCCCCGTCCAGCCGCGGTTCCACCAGATCAGCTGCCAGTCGGCGGAGAACACGGCGACGGCGGCGTCGGCGAGCCGGGCCAGCATCCGCTGGACACCGGGCGGGATGTGCTCGGAGATCTGGCCGGCGGCGGGCGGAACCAGCTGGGCCAGCGTGAACAGGTGGTCCCGTTCGGCCGCGGTCAGCTGCAGAGCCCGGGCCAGCGCGGCCGCGACCTGGGCGGACGGGGTGGTCGCGCGGCCCTGCTCGAGCCGCACCACGTAGTCGACCGACACCCCGGCCAGGTCGGCCAGTTCCTCGCGGCGCAGGCCGGCCGCGCGGCGGTGGCGGCCGCCCGGCAGTCCGGCGGCGGTCGGGGACAGCCGGTCCCGCCAGGCGCGGATGGTCGCGGCCAGGCTCGCGGCCGGCGTCACCGGTTCCGGGGTCGCCCCGGGCGGGCGTCCCCGGGTCGTCGCGGGCGGGCTCGGGTGCTCGTTGGACACGTCTTCCATTGTCACGCGGCGCGGGCGGTCGAGGGTGGTACAGGTGTTCCTACCGTCACGTTCTCCCTGGCAGGCGGCTGGGCCGGGGCCAACGATGGACGTATGACGATCACTTTCATCACCGGCGCCAACAAGGGACTGGGGCGCGAGACCGCCCGCCGCCTGGCTGAGCAGGGCCACACGGTGCTACTCGGCGCGCGCGACCACGAGCAGGGACAGGCGGCGGCCCGCGCGGTCGGCGGCCGGTTCGTGCCGATCGACGTGACCGACGACGCCTCGGTGGCGGCCGCTGCGGCCGACGTGGCCGGGCACGAGGGCCGGATCGACGTGCTGATCAACAACGCCGGGGTGCACGGCCCGGCCGGCGACCCGGGCGGGCTGACCGGCGCCGACGTGCTGGGCGTGTTCGACGTCAACGTGGCCGGGGTGGTGCGGGTGACGACCGCGTTCGCGCCGTTGCTGCGGCGGTCGGCCGACCCGGTCATCATCAACGTCAGCAGCGCGATGGGGTCGCTGGCGGCCACCCACGACCCGGGCCGGGCCGAATCCCAGGTCGTCGCCCCGATCTACACCGGGTCCAAGGCGGCCCTGACCATGCTGACCACCCAGTACGCCAAGGCGTGGCCGGACATCCGGATCAACGCGGCCGACCCCGGCTACACCGCGACCGATCTGAACGGCGGGAGCGGGCCGCAGACCGTGACCGAGGGCACCGACGCGATCGTGGGGCTGGCGACCGAGGGGCCAGGGCACGGGTCGGGGCGGTTCGTGGACCGCGGCGGGGAGATCGCCTGGTCCTGAGCCGCCGCGGCACCGGGCCGCTCAGGCCACCAGCGCGGCGAGAGCCCGCGCGTTGCGGACCGCGTGGGCGTGACCGTCATTATTGAAATAGACGAAAACGTCCTGGCCGGCCTGGCTCCATTCGCGGCAGCGGTCAGCCCACCAGCTGAGGTCAGCGTCGGCGTAGGAGCCCGCGTAGAGATGCTGGTGGTCGGGCCCGTGCAGGCGGACGTAGGCGAAACCGGCGGTGACCCGGAGCAGGCAGGGCAGGTTCGCGCCGCTCATCACGCAGTAGCCGGCCCCGTGCGCCGCCAGCAGCGCCAGCACGTCGTCGTGGTGCCAGCTCGGGTGCCGGAATTCGAGCACCACCCGCATCCAGGGCGGGATCAGCGCCAGGAAGTAGCCGAGCCGGGCGTCGTCGCGGGGCTGGCTGGGTGGCAGCTGGACCAGCAGCACCGCGCGCCGGTCGCCGAGCTCGTGCCAGCCGTCGCGGATCCGGTCGACCCAGGGGCCAGGATCGTACAGCTTGCGGGCGTGGGTCAGGCCGCGCGGGGCCTTGACCGACAGCTGGAATCCGGGCGGCAGCCGGCGCCGCCAGGACGCGAACGTGGCCGACCGCGGCCAGCGGTAGAAGCTGCTGTTCAGCTCGGCGGTACCGAACTCGGCCGCGTAGCGGGCCAACCGCTGGCGCGGCGGCAGGCCGGGCGGGTACAGCTCGGGCTCCCAGTGGTCGTAGCTCCAGCCCGAGGTACCGACCATGACCGTCACGGTGCCCGTCCTACCCCGTCCGGCCGGTCGTTACCCTGAGTCATGGCCTCTGAGCTGCAGAACATCGTCGATGATCTGGCCACGCGGGTGGACGCGCCGACGGTGCTGGAGGATCACGAGGAGCGGATGGTCGTCTACTCCGCGCACTCGCAGCCGATCGACGAGGTGCGGCGGGAGTCGATTCTGCGGCGGTCGACCCAGCCGGAGGTGATGGGCTGGTTCCGGGAGCAGGGCATCGTCGAGGCGACCGAGCCGCTGCGGATTCCCGGGCAGCCGGACCAGGGGATGCTCGGGCGGCTGTGCGTGCCGGTCCGTTACCAGGGGCGGCTGATGGGGTGGCTGTTCCTGATCGACGATAGCGGGCGGCTGAGCGAGAGCGACGTCGCCGCCGCCCGGCAGGCGGCCGGGCACGTGGCCTTGCTGCTGTACGAGGAGGAGCTGGGGGCGCGGCTGACCAGCGGCGCGCTCGCGCACCTGCTCTCCCCCGACCCTGAGCTGCGGGAGGCGGCGGCCAGCCAGATAGCGGACCAGGGGCTGCTGGCGGCGCGGGCGCCGGTGGTGGTGGCGGTGGTTCAGCCGCTCGGGGTGGGGGACGGGTGGCCGCGCGAGTGCATCGGCGAGGCGCTGCGGGACGCGGCCCGGCGGGACGCGGGCGGGGGCGGGGGCGGGGCCGGGACGGGCGAGGCTGAAGCGGGCGGGGCCGGAGCCGGGGCGGGCGGGGCCGGAGCTGGGGCGGGCGGGACGCTGCGGCTGGGGAACGCCGACCATGGGGTGGTGCTGGTGCAGGCGCGGTCGGCCGACGACGACAGCGCCGGGGTGGCCGAGGCGGGGGCGGTGGCGCAGGCGTTGCGGTACCGGCTGCGGAAGGTGGCCGGCGCCCGGGTCGTCGCGGCGGTGGGCGATCCGCAGCCGCGGCTGCGGGACGCGCACCGGTCCTACCGGCAGGCCCGGCTGGCGGCCCGGGTGGCGGCGGTCGCGCCGGTCGGCGACATCGCCCGCTGGCGGTGGTTGGGGGTGTTCCGGGCGCTGGCCCAGCTGCCAGCGGACGCGGCCGAATCGGCGCTCGACCCGCGAGTGGCGGCGCTGTTCGCGGCCGGCGACGAGACGCTGGTGCGGACGCTGGAAACCTACCTCGACCTCGGCGGCGACGTGCAGGCGACGGCCGCCCGGCTGCACCTGCACCGGGCCACCTTGTACAACCGGCTGGACAAGGCCGGGCGCCGGTTCGGGATCGACCTGCGGGACGGGAACGACCGGCTGGCCGTCCACCTCGGGTTCAAGCTGGCCCGGCTGGCGGACCTGCACCCGTATCCGGACGCGGGCGCGGCCGCGAGCGGTGAGCGGGACGGCAACCACAGCGGGGACCGGAGTACGGCAGGAGCTGTCCGGTCACGGGCGAAAAACAGCGACTGAACGAGCGCTAACGGGTCTCGGCCAGGTGCTGTTCGATGATCGAGCGGAAGTCCGGGTCGGGGGCCAGGCCCAAGCGGGCCGCGCGGTCGGCGCGCAGGTGGGCGGGCCAGGTGGAGACGATGCGCTCGATGGCGGGGTCGGGCTGCCAGTCGATCAGCGCGGTGGTCTCGGGGCCGGCCACCTGCTCCAGCGCCTGCACCATCTCCCCGATCGTGACGTTGAGGGCGGGCAGGTTGACCGGGCTGCGGCCACCCCAGGCCGCCTCGCCGGCCGAGGCGGCCCGCAGCAGGCCGCGGATGGTGTTGGCGGGCGAGGACAGCACCACCCCGGTGTCCGGGGTGACCGGGCAGATCGCGCGCTGGCCGGCCAGCGGCTCACGGATGATGCCGGACATGAAGCCGGAGGCGGCGGCGTTCGGACGGCCGGGGCGGATACTCACGGTCATCAGCCGCACCACCCGGCCGCGCAGGAAGCCTTTGCGGGTGTAGTCGGCCACCAGCTGCTCGCAGATCACCTTCTGGGCGCCGTAGCTGGTCTGCGGGTTGGGCGCGGTCTGGTCGTCCACCACCTCGGGCAGAGGGTGGTCCGGTGAGTCGCCGAACGCGGCCGCCGAGCTGGCGAACACGACCAGCGGGTAGGTCTGGGCCGAGCGGACGACGGCCAGCAGCGCCTCGGTCGCCTGCACGTTGGCGCGCAGGCCGAGGTCGAAGTCGGTCTCGCACTCACCGCTGACGGCAGCGGCCAGGTGGAAGATCACGTCGGCCGCGACCATCGCGTCGAGGCCCTGACCGCCCGGCAGCAGCAGGTCGAGCAGGTCGCCTTCGATCCCGCGGACCGTGGGGTGGGCGGCCAGATCGGGCGGCAGCGGGGCCCGGTCAACCAGGGTCAGCTGCCCGATGGGCTGGGCGGCCTGCCCGTCGACCGCGATCGAGCCGGCCGCCAGCAGCTCGCGCGCCAGGCGGGCGCCGAGGAACCCCGCGCCGCCGGTCATCAGGATGTTCACCATTAAGGTGATCTTAGGGGCGGACCACCGCGGCGGCCTACGGCGGAGGGATGTTCAGTTGGGGCGCGAGAGCTTGCCGACGGCGGCCGAGGTGCTGGCCGCTCAGCCACCACCTCGCCCCGACGACGAAGCCGTCCGGGCCGCGATCCGGGCGCTGCGGGCCGACCGCCGGCTGCTGCTGGGGGTGCTCGACGACGACCCGACCGGTTCCCAGGCGGTGCACGACGTGCAGGTCGTGACCGTAGAGGACGAGGCGGCCTACGGGGCGGCGTTCGACGACCCGGCCGGCACCTGCTTCGTGCTGACCAACACCCGGTCGCTGGACGAGGCGGACGCGGTCACGCTCAATGAGCGGGTGGCGCGCGGGCTGCGGGCGGCCGGGAGCCGCCGTTCGGGGCGGGTGCTGCTGGTCAGCCGGAGCGACTCGACGTTGCGGGGTCATGTGTTCGCCGAAGTTGACGCGCTGCGGGGGGCCGGGGACGTCGACGGGATTCTGCTGGCGCCCGCCTATCTGGAGGCGGGGCGGCTGACGGCGGGCGACATCCACTGGGCCCGGTCCGGGGCGGGGCCGTCGGCCAGCCTGGTGCCGGTCGGCGAAACCGAGTTCGCGAAGGACGCGACGTTCGGGTACGCCTCCTCCGACCTGCGGGACTTCGTGGCCGAGAAGAGCGGCGGCACCGTCGGCCGGGACGACGTGCTCAGCCTGAGCCTGGCCGACATCCGCGCGGGCGGGCCGGAGCGGATCCGCGAGCTGCTGGCGGGAGTGCGCGGCGGCCGCTGGGTGGTGGTCAACGCGACCGAGTACTCCGACCTGGACACGGTGGCGCTCGGGGTGCTGCTGGCCGAGCAGGACGGGCGTTCGCTGGCGTTCCGGACCGGGCCGTCGTTCGTGCGGTCGCTGACCGGGATGGGCCCCAAGGCGCCGCTGCGCGGGGACGAGCTGTGGGGCCGAGCCGGGCGCGGGACGGCGCACGGGCTGGTCGTGGTCGGCTCGCACGTGGGGCGGACCAGCCGGCAGGTGGCGGCGCTGCAGGCCCGGGGCGGGGTGAGTGAGGTCGAGCTGGACGTGCCGGCGCTGCTGGCGGGGGCCGATGTCGTCCCGGCGGCGGTGGCCCGGGTGACGGCCGGGCTGGCGGGATCGGATGTGGTGCTCTATACGAGCCGGGCGCTGATCCGGGGGACGGGGCGCGAGGACAGCCTGGCCATCGCGCGGACCGTGTCGGCCGCGTTGTCGCAGGTGGTGCGCGAGTCGCTGGCCGCCGACCCGGCCTGGGTGGTGGCCAAGGGCGGGATCACCTCACACGACGTCGCCGTCCGGGGTCTGGGGATCCGGCGGGCGGAGGTGACCGGGCAGTTGTTCCCGGGGATCATCTCGGTGTTCCGGCCGCTGGACGCGGCCCCGGCCGCCATCGGCAAGCCGTACGTGGTGTTCGCCGGCAACGTCGGGGACGATGAGACGCTGGCGGACGTGGTGGCGGGCCGGGTGCCGGCGGGGGCGAGCGAGGCGGCTTCGCCGGCCGAGGCGGCGGCGGGGGCGGATGCGGTCGTGGTCATGGTGGCGACGCCGGGGCAGCTGGATGAGGTGCTGTTCGGGAGCGGGGGCTCGGCCGGGTCGGCGGGGCTGGCCGGGGCGCTGCAGCCGGGGCAGGTGGTCGTGGTGATGGCGACCGTCGGGCCGGAAGCGGTGACGGCGGCGGCCGAGCGGCTGGGCGCGATCGGGGTGCCGGTGGTGGACGCGCCGGTGTCGGGCGGGGTGACCCGGGCCGGGCAGGGGGACCTGCTGATCATGATGTCCGGGGAGGCGTCGGCGGTGGCGGCGGTGCAGCCGTTGCTGGGAGACCTGGCGCGGAGCGCGCCGGTGGTCGGGGCCGCCCCCGGCGACGGGCAGCGGATGAAGCTGGTCAACCAGCTTTTGTGCGGGGTTCATATCGCGGCCGCGGCCGAGGCGCTCAACTACGCGGAGTCGCTGGGGCTCGATGCCCGCGAGTGCTGGAACATGCTGCGGGACGGGGCGGCCGCGTCGTTCATGTTCGACGACCGCGGGGCGCGGATGGTGGCCGGCGACTTCGGCGACGTGCGCAGCGCGCTGGACATCTTCGTCAAAGACATGGGCCTGGTGACCGGGGCGGCCGGGCCGGCCGGAGCGGCGGTGCCGCTGGCGGCAGCGGCACGGGAGCTGTACCAGCGCGGGCACGACGAGGGGCTGGGGCGGCAGGACGACTCGGTGATCATCGAGGTACTGCGCAGGGGCTGAGGCGGTGGCGCGGGCGCTGAGGCTTCCGCTTCTGCTTGTGCGCTGAAACTTCTGCGTATGCGCTGAAGCGGTATGCGGCTGTATCTCGATGGGCGGCGCGTGCTCCGTAGGGCTGTGAGGGGATCGCCAGTCACTACGGGGAGGTGCCGACGATGGCTGAGGTGGCCTGCTTCTGCGGGATCGTGTTTTCGTTCGAGGGAGCCGCGGCCCCCTGTCCGAGCTGCGGCGAAGTCGCCCGGATCGCGCCGGGGCCGCCGCTGGACAACGGTGAGTACCGGCTGCTGGACCCGGCCGGGGTGGATGGGGAGGCCGGGGCGGACGAGGCGAACAGCGTGGAGCTGGAAACTGCGTTGGCGGCGGCGCTGGGCTGATGCCAGGGTGGGGCCGTGGCACCTACCGGAGTTGCGGTCGAGCCGGTTGATGAGAGCAACGCCGAGACGGCCGTCCGGTTCCTGGCCGGGTGGGTGGTCGAGGGCGGCGAAGCGGAGGCGCGGGCCTACTTGGCTGAGCATGTCGAGCCGGGGGGTGCCAGCCTGATCGCCCGCGTGGGCGCCGGGGTCGCCGGGTACGTGGCGATCGTGTGGGAGTCGGCCTACGCCGGGTTCCGGGAGCGGGGCATCCCGCTGCTGCACCAGATCCTGGTGGCCGAGCCCTACCGGCGCCGGGGCGTCGCCACCGTGCTCATGGACGCGGCCGAGCAGCTGGCCCGGGAGCGGGGGGTCGGCACGCTGGGGATCACCGTCGGGCTGTTCGACGAGTACGGGCCGGCGCAGCGGATGTATGGCCAGCGGGGGTACGTTCCGGACGGGCGGGGGGCGTGCCGGGGGCAGTTTCCGCTGCGGGCGGGTGAGCAGGTCACGATGGGACACGACCTGATCGTGTGGCTCACCAAAGACCTGGGCCGGTGACCACGCTAGGGTGGCCGGCGTGACCCGGGTGACCATTGACGAGCTGCTGGCGACGGCGCGGAAAGAGCTGTGCAGGCTGCAGCCGGACGAGGCGCTGGCGGCCATGCGGGACGGCGGGGCACTGATCGACATCCGGTCGGACTCGCAGATCGCGCGGGACGGAACGATCGACGGGGCGCTGGTCATCGCCCGGAACGTGCTGGAGTGGCGGCTCGATCCGGCCAGTGGGCATCGTCATCCGCGGGCGCCGGGGCTGGCCGACCACGTGATCCTGCTGTGCGACGAGGGGTACCAGTCGAGCCTGGCCGCCGCCACCTTGCAGCAGCTCGGTTTCGCGCGGGCGACCGACGTGGACGGGGGGTTCCAGGCGTGGCGGCAGGCGGGACTGCCGGTCCGGGAGGCGGGACTGCCGGTCCGGGCGCCCAGCCACTAGCATCGCCGGAATGGCGAACTTCGGGGATCTGCAGAACGAGATCTACCTGGCCGGGCTGTCCGGGGTGCTGCCCACGCTGCCGATGTCGTTCGCGGAGCTGGAGCGGCGGGCGGAGCTGGCGATGCCCCCGGGCACCTGGTCCTACGTGGCCGGCGGGGCCGGGGACGAGCACACCCAGCGCGGCAACCGGGCCGCGTTCGACCACTGGGCGCTGCAGCCGCGGATGCTGCGGGCCAGCACCGAGCGGGACCTGTCGGTCGAGCTGTTCGGGACTAGGCGGCCGACCCCGATCTTCCTGTCGCCGATCGGGGTGCTGGGGATCTGCGGCCAGGACGGCCACGGCGACCTGGCGGCGGCCCGGGCGGCCGCCACCACCGGGGTGCCGATGGTGGCCTCGACGCTGAGCCAGGACCCGCTGGAAGAGGTGGCCGCCCAGTTCGGTGACACCCCCGGGTACTTCCAGCTGTACTGCCCAACCGACCCGGAGGTGGCCGCCAGCCTGGTCGGCCGGGCGGAAGCGGCCGGCTACGGCGCGATCGTGGTCACCCTCGACACCTGGGTCACCGGCTGGCGGCCGCGGGACCTGGCGACCGCCAACTTCCCGCAGCTGCGGGGCCGCTGCCTGGCCAACTACTTCTCCGACCCGGTCTTCCGCAGCCGGCTGGCGAAGCCGCCCGAAGAGGACCCGAACACCGCCATCCTCACCTGGGCGATGATGTTCGGGCGGCCGCTGACCTGGGACGACCTCGGCTGGCTGCGCTCGCTGAGCACGCTGCCGATCGTGCTCAAGGGCATCTGCCATCCCGACGACGCCCGCCGGGCGGCCGACGCCGGTGTCGACGGCATCTACGTCTCCAACCACGGCGGCCGCCAGGCCAACGGCGGGCTGGCCGCGATCGACTGCCTGGCCGAGGTGGCGGCGGCGGTCCCCGGCGTGCCGCTGCTGTTCGACTCCGGCGTCCGGTCCGGCACCGACGTGGTCAAGGCGCTCGCGCTCGGCGCCACCGCGGTCGGCATCGGGCGCCCCTACGTCTACGGGGCGGCGCTGGGCGGCACCGACGGCATCGTGCACGTGCTGCGGACGATCCTGGCCGAAGCCGACCTGCTGATGGCGGTCGACGGCTACCCGGCCGTCGCCGACCTGGGCCCGGACTCGATACGGCGATGCTGACCGGCGGCCGTCCGGCCATGCTGGCGACGGCGAGCGCGACGGCGGGCCTCCGGCCATGCTGAGCTGGATCGGGGACGAGCGGATCGCGATCAGCGGGGTGCCGCGGGGCGAGGCGGTGGCGCGGCTGCCGGAACAGGGTGTGACCCACGTGGTCAACTGCCGGCCGCGGCTCGACGTGTGGTGGTCCGGCGACCTGGCGGCCGAGCGGGCTACCTTCGGCCGCGATCACGTCGCGCACGCGCCGATGCAGGACCACGGGCTGCGGCAGCGGCCGGCGTTGTGGGCGCCGGCGGTCCGGTTCGCCGAGCGGGCGCTGGAGGACGAGCCGGAGGCCGGGGTGCTGATCCACTGCACGGCCGGGCGGCACCGGTCGGTCATGGTCGGTTACGCGGTGCTGCGGCTGCGGGGGCATGATCGCGCCGGGGCGGCGGGGCTGCTGCGGCGGTACCGGGTCGAGGCGGAGCTGCTGCCGACCTACGTGGGCAGCGTCGAGCGATGGCTCGCGGGCCGTTGACGCTACCGGCCACGGTGCGGTCGTGAGACGTGGGGTCGCACGACCCCGGTCACTATACCGTGAACATGCACATCGTCGCTCGCGTATTCTCTCGGCTCGTGGTCCGGATTGGACGACTCGAGCCAGGTTGACCTTCCTACCTGTCGTATGCGCTTTACGACGCCGCCACCATCGGAGTATATGTACGCGGCGACCATGTCACCATCTACGTGTTGAATTGCTGGATCGACTATCACGTAGTCGTTTTCCAATATGCCGTCTTCGCCTGTCATCGACTCTCCTCGTACCAGCACCAGGTACGCCGCCTCTCCGACAAGCTGAGTGGCCAGCGCGAGATGGTCGATTGGATTTTGATTCGCCTCCACCGGATCACCGGCGCCGATGGCTTCAAACACAGGTACGACGCGGAATCTGGGCTGCGGATAATCGTCAGCTGCGTTAAACGCAGGCGTCTCGGCAGGCTTGGACACCTGCGCCCGGGCAACGGATGGTAGCGGCGGCTCACGTGCTCCTTGCTGCTGCGTTGCCCTACCACCAGGGGGAGGCAGATCTTCCTGAAGACGGCTCAGTCCCGACCTGAGCGATGACGTTATATCGGCCGCGTGTCCGATGGTCGTACATGTGTGCGTCAGGATTCTGTACGGACCTCGGTAACCGGGATACAGGTCAGCGTACAGCTGCACCATTCTCCGAACTATGTCGATCTTACGGAGCAGATCCTGGCAGGTGTCGTCCAGGTCAGAAACCTTCTCAACGACCGGCGCCACCCACGGGGCGAGTGGTGCGAACTTCGGGGCAGCGAGAGGCCAGGTCCCGTGCTCCACTCCTTCGACGACTGACACGAGCCCTTCTACGCAAGATTCAAGATGCGCGGCAGCATCCATAAGCGACGCCGCCTTACGCTTGTGGACCGGCTCCTGCGCGTCCGGTTCCCAGGTACGCAGCACCTCGGGGATGTCGCTGTGCAACTCAACCTCGCGCATCGCCGTTGTCACGTCGGCCAGCACCTGTGCCGCTTCCTGGATTTTCTGCTCGGCCGTCCGCCGCGTGCGCAGCAGGCTCATGGACTCGTCAGCGGCTTGCCGCTCCCAGACCCGCGGGTCCTGACTGACGTTTATCCGTTCACCGTTTTTAAGCTTCTGCAAGAACGGCGCGAGGTCATCGAAGTCATTCCCATAAGCTATCGGGACGACTAGGGGCCATTTCCAGTCCCTGCGGAATCGACGCAGCTCTCTGCCCAAGACTAGGAGATAATGCTTCCTGCCCGGCTTTTCGGCGTTGATGTTGTTAAGAAACGTCAGCAGAGGGCCGATGTTAGGGTCCGCAAGGCCGTCTCCGCACCCGATGAAAAGGAACCTTCTCCCCAGGAAGATTGATCTGGTTACATCGTTCGCCAGCTTATGGAGACGGAGACGCTCGTAATCTGAGCCACTGAGGATGATCGATTTGGGTTTCCCCACGACACCATGCAGATGGACAATACCATTTCTTGCGGTTATGGCACTGTCGAAATCATCATCGGTCCACGTCCACGTCGGCCAGGTTGGCGCTACTTTTTCAAGTAGCTCGTCGTAGTTGGTGGTAACGATGGATTCACTCAGGCTGAGTACCGATTCCAGAAGCTCACGGCGTTCCGGTTTGATACGTAGCCCTCCGATAGCGCGCCCTATCCATCTGCCGACTTCTTCACCGCTGCCGATGCTGCGCAGCCGTGGAACGACGTCCTCGGCAATAGAGACGTAAAGGAAACCGTCGGCAGTTTCGAGTTCATTTTTCTTTCGCTCCGCCCACCCAGCCGGAAGATCCGAAATCAGCTGCTCACAGACGTCGATTCCATCGCTGAGCAATCCTCCCCAGCCCGCGCAGCGGTTACCAGTGGCCGCCAGGGACACGCCGGAACCGACAAACGGCGTCAGCGGTATCGACGATGACGATGGATTCGCCACCGCCTCGCAGAGTTCGTTCAGGTCTGCATCGGTCATGCCGAGCTCCCCGGGCGGGCGTGGCATCCGGATAATTCAGCCACGTGAGAAAATGATCGCAGCAATCACCAACCGTTACCAGACTGAGCATTTCCTCATGGGCCAGCGTTGCCGGCCAGGGGTTTAGGCAGTCCCAGAGCAGAGGTGATCGTGGTGTGGACGACGGCGTTCACCGAGCGGCTGGGGGTGCGCTACCCGGTGGTGTCGGCGCCGATGGGCGGGTCGGCCGGGGGCGCGCTGGCGGCGGCGGTTTCGAACGCGGGCGGGCTGGGGCTGCTGGGCGGCGGGACCGGGCACCCGAAGTGGCTGGACCGGGAGATGGAGATCCTGACCGGCCGCACCGGTGAACCGTGGGGGGTTGGCCTGCTGAGCTGGGCGGTGGAACCGGCCACGGTGGAGCTGGTGCTGGGGTACCGGCCGGCCGCGGTGTTCTTGTCGTTCGGGACCACGGCGGCGCTCACCGAGCCGGTCCGGCGGGCCGGGACCACGCTGATTCTGCAGGTCACCACCATGGACGAGGCCCGTCAGGCGGTCGACCTGGGGGCCGACGTGATCGTGGCCCAGGGCACCGAGGCGGGCGGCCACGGGGCGCGGGCGGGGCGGTCGACGCTGCCGTTCGTGCCGGCCGTGGCCGACCTGGTGGCACCGGTGCCGGTGCTGGCGGCGGGCGGGATCGCGGACGGGCGCGGGCTGGCGGCCGCGCTGGTGCTGGGAGCGAGCGGGGCGGTCATCGGGACCCGGTTCCAGGCGACCGAGGAAGCGCTGGCCGACCCGGAGGCCAAGCAGGCCATCGTGACCGGGCGGGGCGAGGACACCGAGCGCAACAACATCCTCGACATCGCCCGCGGCTCGACCTGGCCGCTGCGCTACACAGCCCGGACGCTGGGGCATCCGCTGCTCGACCAGTGGCGCGGGCGGGAGGCCGAGCTGGCGGCCGACGCGGACGTCGCGGGGGACGTTGCGGCCCTCAGCCAGGCCTACCGGGACGGGGTGGATCGGGGTGACTGGCGGCGGCAGCCGGTGTGGGCCGGGGAGGCGGTGGACCTGATCAGCGGCCTGCCGCCGGCCGCCGAGGTGGTGGCCGCGCTGGTCCGCGAGGCCGAGGCGGCGTCGGCCCGCGCGCCCGGCTGACCAGCGGAGCGCCGGCTGACCAGGGCCGGCTGAGAGCGGGCTGACCAGGGGCGGCTGAGCAGCCCGGCTGGGAGCGGGCTGACCAGCCCGGCGACCCTGATCAGCCGGCCGTCCAGGGGCGGAGCTTCTCCGGGTTGCGCACCACCCAGATGTGCCGGATCCGGTCGCCGGCCACGTCGAACGCGAACACGGTCACGGTGACGCCGTCCTGTTGGGCGACCAGGCCGGGCTGCCCGTTGACGGTGCGTTCGGTCAGCGTCAGGCCGGCCGGGCGGCGGTTGGCGATCTCGATCCAGGCGCGGGCGATCTGGCCGGCCCCGTGGATCGGATCGGTGAACGTGACCGCCAGGCCGCCGCCGTCGGCGGTGGCGACGGCTTCCGGGTCGAGCAGGCCGACCAGGGCCTCGATGTCCTTGGCCTCCCAGGCGCTGCGGAACGCGCGGATGACGCCGGCCTGGCCGGTCGCGGTCGCCCGGGTGACCGGGGCCCGGGCCGCCCGGATGCGGCCGCGGGCCGAGGAGGCCAGCTGGCGGCAGGCGGCCGGGGTCCGGCCGACGACGGCGGCCACTTCGGCGAACGGGTAGCAGAACACGTCGTGAAGGACGAACGCGACCCGTTCGGCCGGGGTCAGCGACTCCAGCACGACCAGGAACGCCATGCTGACCGACTCATCCAGGGTGACCCGGTCGGCCGGGTCGGTCGTCCCGCTGGCCGGCGGCCCGGACACCGCCGCGGTGCTCCCGGGCAGCGGCTCGGGGAGCCACTCCCCCACGTAGGCCTCGCGCCGGGCCCGGGCCGAGCCGAGCTGGGTGAGGCAGATGCGGCTGGTGACCGTGGTCAGCCAGGCGCCCGGCGATTCGATCGTGTCCCGCTGGGCGGGTGACAGCGCGTACCAGCGGGCGTAGGCCTCCTGGACGGCGTCCTCGGCCTCGGCCAGCGAGCCCAGCAGCCGGTAGCCGAGGCTGAGCAACTGCCGCCGCTCCCCCATCACCGTCATCGTGCCTCCCTCGCTCGGCCGGTTGCGTCCTCACCCGGTTCGACCAGCTGGCGCCCCGGAATGTCAGGCCTGACATTCCGGTGGGCTGCGTGGTCGAACGGCTGAGACCGCAACTGGGACCGCCCATCGACCCTGGGAGACATCATGAACACCACGACCCCCGCCCCGTCGTTTGCCGGCCCGGTACCGGCCGTCCGCCTGGCGCGGGCGGCGGCGGCGCTGACCGCGCACGGCTTCACCGTCGAGATTCTCGACGATGCGGCCGCCGCCCGCGCCCGGCTGCCGGAGCTGATCCCGGCCGGCGCCAGCGTGTTCACCTCGGCCAGCGAGACCCTGGGGCAGTCCGGCATCGACGACGACATCAACGCCAGCGGCCGCTACCGGGCGGTCAAGCCCCGGCTCAACACCATGAACCGGGAGACCGAAGCCGATGCGATCCGGCAGCTGCTGGCCAGTCCCGACGTGGTGGTCGGGAGCGTCAACGCGGTCACCGAGACCGGCTCGCTGGTGGCCGCCTCGGGCAGCGGCAGCCAGCTGCCGAGCTTCGCGGGCGGCGCCGCCGTGCGGATCTGGATCGCCGGGGCCCAGAAGGTGGTGCCCGACCTGGAGACCGCGCTGCGCCGGATCGAGGAGCACTGCCTGCCGCTGGAAAACGTCCGCTGCCAGGCCGCCTACGGGGTCGACAGCGCCATCAACCGGATGCTGGTCCTCAACGGGGAGCCGTACCCGGGCCGCGGCATCGTCCTGCTGCTGCGTGCGGCGATCGGCTTCTAGCTCAGCCGACCGCCTTGGTGATGTCGTCGGCCACCGACGACAGCCCGGAGGTGGCCTTCTGGGCGACGCCCTTGGCTGCCCGGCGCTCGCGGCGCAGCCGGCGGAAGATCGGCAGCGCCGCGAAGTAGGACCCGGCCAGGGCGATGGCGCCCACCCCGACGTCGATCGAGATGCGGCCCTGGCGCGCCCAGTAGACGTCGCGCAGGTCGAGCAGCAGCGCGAACTCATCGACGATGAGCGCCAGGCCGCTGCCGTAGCTGACCGCCACGGCCGGGTGGCGGGTGTGCTCCTCGTCGCCGCGGACCGCGACCGCGCCGACGCCGGACAGCAGGCCGATGCCCCACATGTAGTGGTGCAGGTGCTCCCCGCCGACGCTGAGGTTCTGGAACGGCCCGATCCCGTCGCGGATGCTGTAGGTGATCACCCGCAGCCCGGCGAACGTGCCGGTGAAGGCCAGCCAGCTCACCAGCGCGGACTTCTGCCCGGGAGTGAGCTCTTCCTCATACGCCCGGCGGACGGCGTCGGGCGACGGTGCAAGGTGTGCCATCCGCGCACCCTAGTCCCTCCACCTCTGAGCGGGACGGCCGACCAGCCGATCGCGCCACCGGGGCGCGCCGTCCGCATGGGTTGCATCTGTTCTATAACTAGTAGAATAATAATGGAAGGGGCAGGGCCGGCCCGCGCGGGGGCCGGTCCGGATGCGGTGGCCCGGGAGAGACGGGACCAGGGGATGACGGAGGGAGAGCGCGATGACGGTGGTCAGCAGCAAGCCGCGGGACGCGGTCGGCCAGGACGGGGACGTGGCGGTCGACGTTCGCCGCCTGACCAAGAAGTTCGCCGGCCGGACGGCCGTGGACGACGTGTCGTTCCAGGTGAGACCGGGCGAGGTGTTCGGCTTCCTGGGGCCCAACGGCGCGGGCAAGACGACCACCGTCCGGATGCTGAGCACGCTGATCACGGCCACCTCGGGGGCGGCCATGGTCGCCGGCATCCCGGTGACCCCCGGCCGTGAGGCCGAGATCCGGCGGCGCGTCGCGGTGCTGCCGGAGTCGCCCGGCCTGTACCGGCGGCTGACCGTGACCGAGAACCTGGAGTACTTCGCGCGGCTGTACGGGCTGCCGGACCGCCCGGCCCGGATCACGGCCGCGCTGGCGGCGGTCCGGCTGGCCGACCGGGCCACCACCCCCTGTGGCCAGCTGTCCAAGGGGCTGCGGCAGCGGGTCGCGCTGGCCCGGACCCTGCTCAACGACCCGGCGGTGATGTTCCTGGACGAGCCGACGTCGGGTCTGGACCCGGTGGCCGCCCACGAGGTGCTCGGCCTGATCGGGGCGCTGCGGGAGCGGGGCGTCACCGTGTTCCTGACCACCCACCGGCTGGACGAGGCGGAGCGGTTGTGTGACCGGGTGGCGATCATGAGCACCCGGTTGCGGACGATCGGGCGGCCCGACGAGCTGCGCCGGACGCTGTTCCGGCGGACGCTGGCGGTCGCCACGGCGGCGCCGCTGGACCGGCCCGACCAGGTGTTCGGCGGCCTGCCCGGCGTCGAGAGCTGGCAGGCCGACGTCGCCACTGGAGACGGGGCCGGGCCGGCCGGGTACCAGCTGGCGGTGTCCGACCCGGTGCAGGACGCCCCGGCCGTGATCCGGGCCCTGGTCACCGCGGGCGCCGACGTGGTGTCGGCCGGGGAACCGCGCGCCTCGCTCGGGGATGTCTACCTGGAGCTGGTCGGCGCCGGGCCGGAGGGCCAGGCAC
Source organism: Actinomycetota bacterium (assembly GCA_019240215.1). Classification (GTDB taxonomy): domain Bacteria; phylum Actinomycetota; class Actinomycetes; order Streptosporangiales; family Streptosporangiaceae; genus Bog-532. The sequence continues at coordinate 21,222 of JAFAYQ010000061.1, forward strand.
CGGAGGACCGGTCATGACCGCCGTGGGCCTGGGATTCGACGTGCCCCGGACGGCGGCCGTGGTCCGCAAGGAACTGGCCGACTTCCGCCGCAGCCGGTTCATCGTGGCCACCATGGGGATCTTCCCGCTGATCTTCCTCACCGTACCGACGGTGACGATCCTGGCCCGCCGGGTGTCGGCCACCAGCCCGGCGCTGACCAAGGAACTCGGCATCTCCCTGCTCTACCTGCTGCTGATCCCGGTCGTGATCCCGTCGGTGACCGCCGCCTACGCGGTGGCCGGCGAACGCGAGCAGGGCACGCTGGAGCCGGTGCTGACCACCCCGGTCCGCCGGGAGGAGCTGCTGATCGGCAAGGCGCTGGCGATCTTCCTGCCCGCGGCCGGCGTCGCTTACGTGGTGTTCGGGATTTTCCTGGGGGTGGTGCGGCTGGCCGCCAGCCCGGCGGTGGCCAGCACCGTGTTCGCCGCCCCGGAGGTGCCGGCCGAGGCGGTGTTCATCCCGCTGCTGGCGGCCTGGTCGATCTGGGTCGGGCTGGCCCTGTCGGCCCGGGTCGGTGACATCCGGGCCGCCCAGCAGCTGAGTATCGTGAGCAGCCTGCCACCGCTCGCGCTGGCCGGGCTGATGTCGTTCAATGTGATCCACCCGACGTTCGGGTTCATCGCGCTGGTCGCGGGCGGGCTGCTGGTCATCGACGGCGGCGCCTACCTGCTGGTCAGCAGACTGTTCGACCGGGAACGACTGATCACCGGCGTAGGCCGGGAAGGAACATGACGGAAACAGCATGCTGCTGAGCATCGAGCCGGACGGTCCGGTGCCGATCTACCAGCAGATCAGGGACCGGATCGTGGAGGCGATCGCGGCCGGCCAGCTGCCAGCCGGATCCGGGCTGCCCGCCACCCGCCAGCTGGCGGTCGACCTGGGCGTGAACTTCCACACCGTCAACAAGGGCTACGACCTGCTCCGCCAGGAGGGCCTGCTGCGGATCGGCCGCAAGTCGGGCGCGGTCGTGGCCCGCGACGGCGCGAGCGGGCCGCCCGATCCGGCCTGGGAGCGGGACTGGGCGGCCCGCCTGCACACGCTGCTGGCCGAGGCCAGCGCCCAGGGTCTGGACCCGGCCGCGGTGATCCGGCAGGCCCAGGCGACGGTGGCCGAGTTCGGGACCGAAGCCGGGGACACCGCGGCGGGAGGCCTCTTATGACGCCCGCCGTGGTGTTCGGGTACGCGATCGTGCCGCTGCTGGGGGCGGCGGTGACCGCCGGCCCGGCCATCACCCGGCCCACGGTGCAGTTCGGCGTGCGGGTGCCGCCCGAGTACACGGGGTCGCCGGTGGTGAAGCAGACCCGGTCGGCCTTCATCTGGCGGACCGCGGTCATCGCCGTCATCGCCACCGCCGTCACGTTCGCCACCTGGGGTCACGGGTCCTGGTGGCTGGCGCGGGTCTTCCTCGGGTGCGAGCTGGTGGCCGACCTGGTCTGCTACCAGCTGGCCCGGCGGCGGCTGCGGGCGGTCAAGACCAGCGAGGCGTGGTTCGCGGGCCAGCGGCAGACGGTGGTGGCCGACACCAGCTGGCGCACCGACCCGCTCCGGTTCCCGCTGGAGTGGCTGGCCCCGGCGGTGGCCGTGATCGTCGCGACCGTGGTGGTCCGGGCGACGGCCGGGCACCCACCGGCCCGGGCCGTGCTGGCCGGCTACGGGGCGGTCGTCGCCCAGGTGTGGGTGACCGGCTTGTGGACCGGGCTGCTGCTGGCGGTCTACCGGTCCCGCCCCGAACTCGACACCGCCGACCCGGCCCGTTCGCTGCAGCGGTACCGGGCGCTGCTGGGCACCATCACCCGGGCCGCGTACGTGTTCCTGACCCTCATCGACGCCGGCCTGCTGCTGGCGGGCCTGCGGCAGTGGCGGGTGCTCGGCCCCGGCGGTGTGCCGATCTGGCTGCCGGTGCTGCCGTTCGCGGCCGGGCTGGCGTTCTTCCTGGTGGTGTGGTTCCGGGCCGGGCGGACCTGGGTGACGGCGGGCGGCCGCCGGGGCGGCGCCGACCGGGACGACGACCGGTTCTGGAAGGGCGGCCTGATCTACGTCAACTCGGGCGACCCGGCGCTGATGGTGGGCGCCCGGTTCGGGATCGGCTGGACGCTGAACTTCGGCAACCGGGCCGCCTGGGTGCTGGTGGTCTGCATCCTCGGTATCCCGATCGGGCTGATCGTGCTCCGGTTCGCCGCCGGCCTGTAGCCGAGTTCAGATCAGGACGCCAGATCGGCGGCGGGGGCGGGGGCGATCTGGGCGGCCAGCCGGTGGCGGAGCCGGGTGAGGCGGTCGATCTCGGCGTCCAGCGCCGCGATACGGCCCTGGACGATCCCCGCCCCGCTCGCGCAGGCGGCACCGTAGTGCGGCACCTGGTCACCATCGATCAGGTCCAGGTGACTGGCCGCCCGCCGGAGGTCGGCCACGGTCAGGCCCAGCTCCAGCAGCTGGCGGATCACCCGCAGCCGGTCCACGTCGCCGGTCCCGTAGACCCGCTGACCAGCCGCGGTCCGGCCCGGCGGCGGCAGCAGCCCGCTCTCCTCGTAGAACCGCAGCGCGCGGGGAGTCGTTCCGGCCGCGGCGGCCGCATCGCCTATCCGCATGGATCCTCCGCATCCCCAGCGTGCCCTTTAAAGATCAAAAAATCACAGCGCGATGATGACCGCGCCATGATGGTGGCCCGCCACCACGTCGTCCAACGCCTGCGGGGCGGCGGTGATGCCCGGGATCAGCCGGTGCGGGAATCGGATCTGGCCCGATCGCAGCCAGCCGCCGAACCGCTCGCGCCACTCGCGCACCAGGGCGGGGTCGTGGCCGCCGCTGTAGCCGGTCAGCGTGAGCCGCTTGACGATCAGCTGGAAGGTGTCGAGCTGGATGGCCGAGGTGACGCCGGCGCCGCCGCCGAGCTGGCCGGACAGCGCGCCGATGAGGGCGAAGCGGGCCCCGGCGCGGGCGGTGGCCACCGCCGCCTGCAGGTCCTCGCCGCCGACCAGGTCGGCCACCACGTCGAGGCCGTCGGGGGCGGCCTGGGCCAGTTGCTCGGCCAGCGGGCCGGTTTGGGGGCCGGCGCCGCGGACCACGACCGCGTCGTAGCCCAGCTCGGCGGTCATCCAGTCGGCCTTGGCGGCCGAACCGGTGCTGCCGATGACCCGCCCGGCTCCCAGCAGGCGGGCGATCTGCCCGGTCAGCGAGCCGACCGCCCCGGCGCCGCCGGCCACGAACACGGTGTCGCCGGCCCGGACCGGCGCGACCTGGGTCAGCGCCGCGTACCCGGTCGCGCCCGAGGCCAGGTAGGCGACCGGGTCGGGCAGGCCGTCGGCGGGTTCGCAGGCGGCCGCGTCGACCGCCGCGTACTCACGCCAGCCGAGCGGGTGCAGCACCAGCTGACCGGGCCCGAGCGGGCTGTCCGGCGGGGCCGCCACCACCTCGCCGACGGCCGGCCCGAACAGCGGATCGCCCGGGTTGAGGCCCGGGTAGGGCGCGCCCGGCACGCTGCCGGCCAGCAGCGTGCGCAGGGCCGCGTACACGTGGAAGTACTGGTTACGGACCAGCACCTGCCCGGGGCCGGGCACTGGCGTGGGCACCTCGGCCACGGTCAGCCCGGCCGGTGCGCCGGATGCCGCGGAGGCGGGGGCCGCGGCGCGCACCTCGCGGGCGGTCGGCGGGATGGCTGGGGTCGTCATCGCTGCTCCTTCTTTTGATCTTTAAAGGGCTGCGACACGGTAAACGCTGACGCGTACGGCAGGGGCAAATCCGCCCGGAGTCCAAGACGCTGATCAGCGAGATCAGGGCCGGGCGACCCGAGCGGGGCGGTCGTTATCCGGACGGGCTCGGCCAGCCCGCGAGGGCAGGAACAAGGTGAGCGCGGTGGCGAAGGCGAGGAGCTTGGACACCACGTTGAGGGCGTAGGCGGGCTCGGTGGTGGGGTAGCCGAACCCGTAGCGGGCCCAGATCGCGAACACGATCAGCATCGACGCGAACGCGAAGAACGTGACCGGGCGCAGCCGCACCATCGGGGAGGTCGCCAGCAGCGTCAGCGTGACGATCTCGATCAGGAACAGCGGAATGAAGTAGGCCACCAGGCGCTCGGCCGGAGCACCGGTGATCCTGGTCATCACGATGAAGTCGAACGGGAACTCAAAGATCATCGGAGCGGCCAGGGCGCCGATGGCGGCCCCGGACAGCCGGGTCGGCCAGTCGTAGGCGCGGCCCAGCCCGATGATGATGACGAAGGTGACGGCGACGGCGGTGAACGTGATCGGCGCGATCGGGCCGTTCGTCTGGACCCGGCCCTGGTGCTGCGGCTGGGCCTGCTGAGCGAAGTCCGACAGCACCGCGAGAAACGCGAAGATCACCACGCCCCAGACGCTCAGCAGAACGATGAGGGTGATCCGGCCGGGACGCGGGAGGCGGACCGGACGCCGCAGCCGGATCCCGCCGAAGACCACGGCGGCCGCCACGGTCAGCAGGATGGCGGCGAGCGTGGTGCGGGCGTCGCCGTGGTAGGTGGCCCATGAAGGGTGGTGAGTCATGGCCGCGGCCTCCGTCTTTGGGCCGACTTTGTACTGCAAACTAAATTAGCGCGAAGCCTTGACTTTGTGAAGCAAAGCAAGCTTTTCTTTGAAGCACAAAGTAAGCGCTCTGCGGTAGGAGGCCGAGATGAGCGACGAGGCCAGGATCAACGGTGGCGCGGGGCTGGACTCCGCCGATGAGGATGCTCCGCTGGGGACGGACGAGGATGCTCCGCTGGGGGCGGCCGAGGCGGCCGCGATCATGCGGGAACAGGACGCGCGGGTGCGGCAGGCGTTCCGGGTCAGCCACCGGGGCGCGTTCGCCGGGTGGGGGGCGATCACGCTGCTCGGGTACGGCGGGACCTGGCTGGCGGTCCGGCACCAGCAGCCGGTGCACGGGCCCGATCCCATCGCGTTCGCGGTGGTGTCGCTGCTCGGCGTGGGGGTGGCGATGGCGGCGGGCGCCGAGAGCGGGCCGCGGGCCGGCGTCGGCGGGGTCTCGGCGCTGCGGCGGCGGGTGCACGCGCTGGCGCTGCTGGTCGGCCTGGGCGGTATGTACACGCTGGAAGGCGCGCTGTTCCGGGCGGGCGCGGGCCACCAGGTGCTGCTGGTGTTCGAGGCGACCGCGCCGATCCTGGTGGCGGGGCTGTTCTACCTGACCACCAGCGCGCTGTCGCTGGACTGGGCGCTGGCCGGATTCGGGCTGTGGCTGGCGGTGGCGGCGGTCGGCGGCGCGTTCGCCGGGGCGGCCGGGGTCTGGGGGGTGGACGCGCTGACCGCGGGCCTGGGGTTCCTGTTCATGGCGTTCGCCGAACCGCGGCTGCACCGGCCTGCTGAACTCCGGGGCGCCTCGCCCCGCCTCCGGCCCTCATGAGCGAGGACGAACTCAACCCGGTCATCCACGCGCCCGCCCGGCTGCGGATCGTGGTCACGCTGGCGGCCCTGCGCGAGGGGGACAACCTGTCCTTTACCCGGCTGCAGGAGCTGATCGGGCTGACCCCCGGCAACCTCATCACCCACCTGCGCAAGCTCGAGGACGCCGGCTACGTCACCACCCACAAGAACGGCAGCGGGGTCAGCGCCCGGACCGCGGTCGAGCTGACCCACGGCGGGCGCGACGCGCTGGACCGGTACACCACCACGCTGCGGGGGCTGCTCGACTCGGCCAACGGATCGGGGCCGGCCGGGCCGCCGGGGCCGGGCGTCAGCTGAGGTCGCTCTCGTGCACGGCCAGCAGGTGCGGGCTCCGGGTCGGGTCGGTGGTGCTGCGGTCGAACCGGACACGGGCCTGGCGGCCGTCGAACGTCAAGGTGGCCAGCATGTTGGAGAACCACGGGCCGTCGGTCACCCGCCAGCTGAGCTGGGGGGCGGGCACCCGGGCGAGCCGGGCCAGGGTAGCGCCGATCAGGCCACCGGCCCGGGAGGTGACGACCCGCTGCAGGTAGCGGAAGTTGTCCGGCAGCAGGTTGTGGATCGGCGAGCAGACCAGCTGGAAGACGCGCGCGGGGGCGGTGACGCCGGCAGCCAGGTTCACCTCGGCCAGGTAGCTGTGATGGATGTCGCCGCCGAGCACCGAGACCGACGCCGGCACCGGGCCGTCGGCCCCGCTGGCCAGGCCGGTCAGCAGCCGCTCGAACGCGGTGAACGAACGGCCGAAGGCCGCCCAGTGCTCGAGGTCGCCGGCCCGGCGGATCCGTTCGCCGGCCTGGGCCAGGCGGCGGCCCCAGGCGCCCGCGCAGATCGCCTCGTTCCAGGCCTCGACGTCGTGGATGCCGGGGGCGAGCAGGACCGGCAGCGAAGTGGCGAGCACCACGTGGTCCCAGTCGCCGGTCACCGACTCGGTCACCCACTGCCACTCCGGGTCGCTCACCATCTGCCGCTTCCCGCTGTCCTCGAGCACCCGGCCGCTGCGGGCGTCGATCACCACCAGCCGCACCCGGCCGAACGTGCGCCGGTAGCTCCAGCGGATGCCGGCCGGGTCGTCGTCGGCCCGCCGGGCGAAGTCCCGGAGCAGGGCGGCCGCCTCAGCCCCGTTGGCCTGGGCGGCCTCGCCGGTCTGGGCGGCCTGGCCGGCCTGGGCGGCTGCCTTGCGCACGTCGCGCAGCAGGTCGTCGCGGGCCAGCTCGTCCGGTGACAGGTTGCCGAGGTGCTGGTAGAGCCAGTAACTCATGTAGGCGCCGTCGATCCGGTCCCGCCACCAGGGCTTGGCCTGGAAATCGCGGCGCCAGGCGGCCGAGGTGTTCCAGTCGTCGTGCACGTCGTGGTCGTCGAAGACCATCGCGGACGGCAGGACCGACAGCAGCCAGCGCACGGCCGGCTCGCTCCACGCCTCCCGGTACAGGAAGCAGTACTCGGCGAAGTCCTTGACCTCGGCGCCCGGCGGCGAGGCGGGGTCGCGGCGCTCGCGGATGAACGTGCGGGTGGCCGGGCCGACCTCGTCCGCGTACACCTGGTCGCCGATCAGCAGCAGGAGGTCGGGCCAGCGTTCCGGGGCGGCCTCGCGCAGGTCGAGGGCGAGCGCGCCGAGCGCGTCGGCCCCGTGGTCCTGCTCGTGCCGGTCGCGCCGCCAGCGCCGGGCCAGGTTGAGCTCGGCGATCCGGCAGGAGCCGAACACCATCCGCAGCGGCCGGGCCGGGTCCAGGGTCCGGATCACGCTGGCCGGGAACGGGCTGCCCGGCTCCGGCCAGCGGACGGTGCCGTCCAGCGCCACCTGGTACTCGTACTCGTGGCCGGGCTCGAGCCCGTCGATCACGGCCAGCGCGTAATGATGCCCGGCCACCGCGAACGTCGCGGTCGGGCGGCCGAGGATCTGGACCTGGCAGGCCCGGTCGGTCTCGACCCAGATCGTGGCCGCGGTCTCGTCGACGTAACGCAGCAGCGGGCCCAGCACGAGCCGCGGTGCCATGTCGTTTCCGTGCCCGCCGTCGCCCGTCATGCCGCCCCTCCTA
>JAFAYQ010000014.1 GCA_019240215.1 Actinomycetota bacterium
CCAGTCGGCCGCCGTGTACCCGGCCCCGAGGTCGACGTGGTGCAGCTCAACCTCGACCAGCCGCCGGACCAGGATCTCGGCGGCCGGGAACGGGTCCAGGCCCGGCACCCAGTCGACCCGGGCCTGCCAGGCCTCGTTCGGGAGCTGCCGGCTCACGGTCCGGAACGCGCTGTCGGCCGCGGCCAGCGCCTCGAGCAGGTCGGCGCGGGTCTGGGTGGCGCCGTGCTCGAGGTCGGCCGCGTAGGCCTCCGGGCTGGCGTAGGTGAGCCGGGGCTGGCCGATGCGGACCCCGACCATCAGGTTGCGGAGTGCGTCGGCGCCGCGGGCCAGGTGGGCCAGCACGTGGCCGCGGGTCCAGCCGGGCAGCAGCGACGGCTCGCGCAGGTCGGACTCATCGATGATCCGGGCGGTGCCGAGCAGCCGCTGGACGGCGAAGTCGATCTGGTCGCTCAGCGGCTGGAGAGCAGGGTCCATGCTTTTTACTGTAAATCGGCGCGGCCGGGCGCGCGGAGCTTGGCCCGGAGCAGTTCCAGGTCATCGTCGCTGAGGCCGTGGGCGGTGAGCCAGGCGGCCGCCCCGCCGAAGCGGGCGTCCAGCTCGGTCAGGAACGCGGCCATGGTGGCGGCCTGCGGTTTGTGCGAGTCGGCCGGCCGCCGGTTGATGTCGGCCGAGTAGGTCGGCGACCGCCGCAGCCGGGCCAGCAGCGGCTCGGTCCGGTCACCGGTGGCCGCGTAGTCGGCCACGATCGCGTCCGGGCGGACGCCGGCCACGCTGAGCGCGAGCGCGACCACCACCCCGGTCCGGTCCTTGCCCGCCGCGCAGTGCACCAGCGCCGCCCCCGGGGCCCGGGCCACGCTGCGCAGCGCCGCCACCACCTGGTCGGGGCGGTCCTCCAGGTAACCCAGGTAGTGCCCGGTGACCGCGTTGTCCGGGTAGCGCGACCGGTCCCGCTCGCTCCTGCTCGTCACCAGCACGTCGGCCACCGCGTCGGTGGCCAGGCCCTCCTCCGGCAGCACCGGGTGGTGCCGGTGCTCGACCGAGGCCCGCCCGTCCATCGGGGCCGGGCCCTCGGAGTTCAGTTCGGCCGTGCTGCGCAGGTCGACGACCGTGCTCAGGCCGTACTCACTGGTCAGCTTGCTGATGTCGGCCGGCGTCAGCTCCTGCAGGTTGTCCGAGCGCAGGAGCCGCCCGGCGACGGTCTTGCCCCCGTCCTCGGTGGGCAGACCGCCCAGGTCACGAGCGTTGGCGGCACCTTCGAGATCGATCCACGGCATACCCTCATCCTGCCGGGCCGGACCGGCTGGTGCGCCCGAACGGGCGATGAACTCTTGCCCTGGGCAGGGCCGGCGTGGGCCGGGTCAGTCGAGGCCGCGCTTGCCGGGGGCCCAGAACGGTTTGCTGTGGACCGCCTGCCGGGGCCAGCCCCGTTCGGAGATGAAGTGGCGGCGCAGCAGTTGCACGGTGCGGGCCTCACCGGCCAGATAGGCAGCGCCCGGCTCGCGGGGAAGTTCGAGCCGGCGGGCCGCCTCCAGCAGGCCGGCGGACGCGGCGGCCGGGCGGCCGTCCCGGTAGAGCCAGGGCACCTCGCGGGCGAGCGGGAGCCGATCTTCGGGGCCGCCGACCTCGAGCAACGGGTAAGCCGGGGTGTCCGCGGGCAGCGCCGCCAGCATCGCGCCGAACGCGACGGCGGCCGTTTCCTCACCTGCGAACACGTGATACGGCGCCTCCGGCTGGAGCACGAACGAACCCTCGGGGCGGCCGAACGTGACCGGCTGGCCGTGCTGGAGTTCGCGGCCCCAGCGGGCCCCGGGGCCGCCGGTGTCGTGGTCGAGCACGCACAGCTCCAGGCCGCCGTCGTACCGCCAGATCGAGTAGGTACGGAGGATGTCGCGCGGCCGCCGCCAGTTGTGCGGATCGAGCAGGTCGCTGACGTGCACCCGCACCTGCTGACCGGCCGTCCAGGTCAGCCCGCGCACCTCGTCGCCCTCGAGCCGGACGCGCCGCAGGTGGGCGGCCACCGGCTCGATCCCGGTGACCGTGCCGGTGACCGAGATCGCATTGAGCACGCGAGCCCCGATCCGCCGCGTCCGCACTGCTGAGGTCCCCGTGGCCATGCCCGTCACGATATAACTTGACCGGGCGGATGATCAAGCTATATCGCGAAGGTGGTGGGGGCTCGCTGGCGGTCAGGGCTCGCTACGGTCCGGGCTCCCCGGCGGGCTCGCTGGGCCTGAGCTGGGTGACGAAGTCCTTGACGGCCGGGAAGGCAAGGTCGGGGCGGTCGCGAAAGATCGTGTGCCGCGCTCCGGGCAGGCGGATGAGGCGGGTGGTCCGCTCCGGCAGCTGGCTGACCAGTTCGTCGACCACCGGCAGCGGGCAGACCGGGTCGTCCTCGCCGGCCAGCACGAGAACGGGGCAGCGGACGGCAGCCAGCAGGCTCCAGGGATCGAAGCTGGAGATCTCGTGGCGGTCGTAGTGGGCGGCGACGTCCGGGTTCCTGATCATCCGGGCCCGGAACCGGCTGGACTCCTCGGCCCAGTCCGGCCTGGCGCTGTACAGCGGGTAGCAGACGCGGGTGAAGTCAGCCTGGAGCTGCTCGGCGTCGGCGGTGTGACCGTCCCGGCGGTAGGCGCGGACGCGCTCGATGATGGCGGCCGCCTCGGGACCGCCGACGCGGCCGAACGCCTCCACCAGCCGCGGGTCGTTCCAGTGACCAGCGGTCGTGTTGGCCAGGATGATTCCGCCCGGGTGGTCCGGGAACAGCGCCGCGTAGGTGAGGGCGACGTCGCCGCCGAAGCTGCTGCCGAGGACGACCGGCTGGCGCAGCCCGAGCGCGTCGCACAGCCGCCGCAGGTCATCGGCCCAGGTCCGCATGGTCCAGAACTCGGCCCGGCTGCGGTCGCTGCGGCCGTGGCCGCGCAGGTCGAAGTAGACGATCTGGAAGTCGCCGGCCAGCGGCTCCAGCGCGGGCTTCACCGTCATGTGGTCCAGGCCGGGGCCGCCGTGGACGGCCACCAGGACCGGGCGCTCGACCGTCGTGTCCCCGTCCGGGACGACCGAGGGGCCGGACACGTCGAACCACAAGGAGACCTCACCGAGGCTGATACGCACGTGGCCTTCTCAGAGGGCAGGGTGTCAGAGGGCGGGGTGTCAGAGAGCAGGGTTGCGGGCGGCCAGGAAGTTGAGGGCGGTCAGGCTCAGGACCAGGCGGTCGTCGGCGAACATCTCGCCGTGGGTGTGGACGAGGCCGCGGTCGGGCTTGGAGCGGGAGCGGCGGGCCTCCACGATCGTGGTGCGGATCCAGAGCTTGTCGCCCGGGCGGACCGGCGCGGGCCAGCGCAGCTCGTCGATGCCGGGTGAGGCCAGGCTGGCCACCCGGGACAGGTAGTGGTCGGCGTACAGGCGCATGAACAGGCCGGCCGTCTGCCAGCCGCTGGCGATGATGCCGCCGAACGGGCCGGTGGCCGCGTACTCCGGGTCGACGTGCATCGGCTGCGGGTCGAAGCGGCGGGCGAACTCGATGATCTCGGGCTCGGTCACGCTGGTGTAGCCGTACTCGTAGACCGCGCCCTGGGCGTAGTCCTCGAAGTACCGGTCGGTGAGCGGGACCGCGAAGTCGGCCTCGCTCAGCGTCCGGCTGTTGCCCGCTTCGTCTGCTGCCTCTGCCATGCTGGCCATCTTGCCAGCCGGGCCTTTGGGTCAGATGGCGCGCATGCGGTTGTTGCGGGCGTTGTGCTCGACCTCGGCCAGGCCCAGCGCCTCCAGGACCGGGGGCACGTAGTTGCCGAAGCGGCCGCGCAGCCCCTTCTTGAGGCCGTACCAGCCGCCGACCGGGTTGGCGGCCGACCGGCCCCAGGCCTCCACGGTGCCGTCGGCCGCGGGCTTCTGCTCGTCGGCGTGGCCGAGCGGGACCCAGTCGCCGCGCTCCTTGAGCATCGCGTGCAGGTCCTCGATGCAGCGCAGCTGGTACCGCAGCTGGGTGGTACCGACCTGGACGACCAGGGCGGGCGGGTCACCGTCGGGGTCGCGCCAGGCCTCGAAATCGGACTTGCCGGGCGGCGTGCTCAGGATCCACGGGTCGGGCGCGGTGCCGGAACCGGCGACGTTGCTGGTCATCTCGGGGTCCCCCTCAGGTTGCGGATGCTGGCCAGTATGGCAGTCAATAACTGACATCTCTTGTCATGATTTTTATAAAATGCCGGCATGCGCGCGAGTCGCCTGATGACCCTGGTCAGCCTGTTGCAGGCGCGCGGCCGGCTGAGCACCGCCGAGCTGGCGGCCGAGCTGGAGGTGTCGCCGCGCACCGTGCTGCGGGACCTGGAGGCGCTGAGCACGGCGGGCATTCCGGTGTACGCGACCCGCGGGCGGAACGGGGGGTTCGCGCTGCTGGACGGGTTCGCATCCGAGTTCGGCGAACGAGCGGGGCGGGTGAGACCGGGGCCGGCGGTTCGGGACGCGGCCCCGGTCGGGGCGCCGGCGCGGGCACTGATACGGATCTCGCCGCGGGGCAGGCGGCTGGCCGCCCTGCTGGGGAGCCCGGAGGGACTGCGGCTCCGGCGCCAGGGGAGCTCGGGGAACGGCGGCACCGCGGACTGGGTGGAGGCCTGGATACGCTTCGGGACGGTCGGCACCGCGGTGCTGGAGCTGCTGGCGCTGGGGGCCGAGGTCGAGGTGCTGCAGCCGCCGGAGCTGCGGGCGGCGATGCGGGCGGCCGGGCGGCGGATCGCGGGGCTGCACGCCGATCCGGGGTGACGAGCGGGACCTGGGATCCGGGCGGCGCCGGCCGGGGTGGGGACGCAGGATGCCGGGCCCCCTTTAAATCAAGGGAAAAGGCGACCGGGCGGTGGGACGCGCTGGTCAGGGTGCGGCGACGATCACGGTGCGGGCCGCGGGGGGGCGCGGGACCGGGTCACGGCTGCCGGACTTCGCCTGTCCCTCCAGCGCTGCAACCCGAACGACGCCAGCCAGGAGTTCTACGGCCTGGGTGACACACCGGCTCCCGCTCTGTCCTCGGACAGGGCGGGAGCCTTTTGCGTCAACCGGTGTTCTGCAGGCCGGCGGCGACGCCGTTGACGGTGAGCAGCAGCAGCCGTTCCAGGTGCTCGCGCTCGGCCGGGTTGTCGGCGGCCGGGCCGCGCAGGGCGGCCAGCGCCCGCAGCTGCAGGTGGGAGAGGGCGTCGACGTAGGGGTCGCGCAGGGCCACCGCCCGGGACAGCACCGGCCGGTCGGCCAGCAGCCGGTCGTGCTCGGTGACCGCCAGCACCAGCCGCCGGGTCAGGTCGTACTCGGCCAGCACGCGGGCGGACAGGTCGTCGCGGCTACCCAGGGCCAGGTAGCGTTCGGCGATCCGGCGGTCGGTCTTGGCCAGGCTCATCTCGGCGTTCTCGAGCAGCACGCTGAACAGCGGCCACTCCTGGTAGGCACGGCGCAGCTCGGCCAGGCCGGGACCGGTCTCGGGCGAGCGGGCCCCGTTACCGCCGATGGCGGCGGCCAGGCCGCTGCCGAGGCCGAACCAGCCGGGCAGGTTGACGCGGGTCTGCGACCAGGCGAACACCCAGGGGATGGCGCGCAGATCATCCAGGCTGACCTGGGACAGGCCGCGGCGGGCGGGCCGCGAGCCGATCCGCAGGCCGCCGATCTCGCCCAGTGGGCTGATGCGGGCGAACCAGTCGGCGAAGCCCACGCTCTCGACCAGGCCGCGGAACGCCTGCCGGGCGGCCTCGTCGATCAGGTCGGCCAGCGGCCGGAACTCGGCCGCGACCTCGCTCACCCCCGCCATCCGGTCGGGTGAGGAGGCCAGCAGCACCGCCGAGGTGACCTGCTCCAGGTGCCGCCGGGCGATCACCGTCCGGCCGTAGCGGGCGAAGATGACCTCGCCCTGCTCGGTGACCTTGAACCGGTCGGCGACCGAGCCGGGGGCCTGGGCCAGCACCGCCCGGCCGGTCGGGCCGCCCCCGCGGCCGAGGGCGCCGCCGCGGCCGTGGAACATGGTCAGCCGGATGTCGTTGGCCTCGGCCCAGGCGGCCATCGCGGCCTGGGCGTCGAACAGCCGCAGGGTCGCGCTGGCCGGGCCCAGCTCCTTGGCCGAGTCGGAGTAGCCGAGCATCGCCTCGAGCTGGCGGCCGGTGGCGTCCAGCCGGGCGGCGACCGGCGGCAGCGCCAGCATCTCGGTCAGCACCTGGACCGAGTTGGCCAGGTCTTCGCCGGTCTCGAACAGCGGGATCACGTCGAGGACCGGGGCGGTGCCGTCCGGCATGGCCAGCTCGGCCAGCTCGTAGACGGCGGCGATGTCGGCCGCCGAGCGGGTGAAGCTGACGATGTAGCGGCGGCAGGCCTCGACCCCGAACCGGCGCTGGATCCAGGCGATCACCCGCAGGGTGGCCAGCACCTCCTCGGTCTGCTCGGAGAGGTCGCCGCCCGCCCGGGCCTCGGCCAGCGCCCGCGCGTGCACCGCGCTGTGCTGGCGGACCTCCAGCTCGGCCAGGTGGAAGCCGAACGTCTCGGCCTGCCAGATCAGGTGCTGCAGCTGCCCGTAGGCCTGCTGGCGGGCGCCGCTGGCGGCCAGCGAGTCCTGGACCAGCCGCAGGTCGGCCACGAACTCGTCGGGGCCCGGGTAGGCAAGGTCGGCGTCGCGGACCCGGGTCGCCTCCAGCCGGGCGGCCGCGTACAGCAGGTAGGTGCGGTACGGCTCCTGGGGCGAGCGGGCGGTGATCTCGCCGATCAGCTCGGGGTGGGCGGCGGTGGCCACGTCCAGCGCCCGGCGCAGGGCGGGCGCGGCCGGGGTGCCGGGCCCGTACAAGGTGAGCGAGCGGCCGATCCGGTCGGTGGCCCGTTCCAGCGCCCGCAGCACGTGCTCGGCCTGGATGGTGGCCGCCTCGCGGGTGACCCGGGAGGTGACGAACGGGTTCCCGTCCCGGTCGGCCCCCACCCAGCTGCCGAAGCGCAGGAAGGCCGGGACCGGGCTGGGCACGGTGCCGCTGGCGGCGCCGGTCACCGCGTGGTCCATCGACCGGTACAGCGCCGGCACCACCCGGAACAGGGTCTCGTCGAACGCGGTCATCACCGTGCGGACCTCGTCGATCGGATCCATCGCGTTGACCCGCAGCTGCGAGGTGCGCCAGAGCACGTCGATCTGCTCGTGCAGCTCGCGCAGGGTCTCGGCCCGGTCGGTGGCGGCCGCCCGGGGGTCGTCGAGCGCGTCCATCAGCACCGAGATCCGGCGCAGGGAGGCGACCACCGCCCGCCGCCGGGCCTCGGTCGGGTGGGCGGTGAACACCGGGTGCACGCGCAGGCCGCCGAGCAGTTCGCTCAGCCGCCCGTCGCCCTGCTCCGCGCGGATCTCGGGCACGGTCTCGGCCAGCGATTCCTCCAGCGGGTGGTCCTCGGTGTCCCGCTCGCGCAGGGCGCGGATCCGCTGGTGCTCCTCGGCCAGGTTGGCCAGGTGGAAGTAGGCGGTGAAAGCGCTGGCGACCTGTTCGGCCCGCTCCAGCGGCCAGGCCGCCACCATCGCGGCGATGTCGTCCAGCGAACCGGATCCGGAGTCGCGGCGGCCATCGGACTGGCGGCGGGCGTCGATGACCGCGTGCCGGAGCTTTTCGACGTCGTCCAGGAGGTCCTGGCCGCCGGCGTCGCGGAGCACCTCGCCCAGCAGGCCGCCGAGCAGCCGGACGTCGTCCCGCATCGGGCCGGGCATCTGGTACCGGTCAAAATCACGGCCGATCGGACTGGGTTCAGCGGGCGCTGTGCTCACCGGGCCAGCGTAGCGAAGGGGTCTGGACCACTCTCGATACGCTTACCCCTATGACCAGTGATGCCGCTGATGCTCCCCCCGCCGCTCCCGACGCCGACCTGCACACCACCGCCGGGAAGCTGGCCGATCTGGACCGCCGTCGCGAGGAGGCCACCCACGCCGGGTCCGAGCAGGCGGTCGAGAAGCAGCACAGCCGGGGCAAGCTGACCGCCCGCGAGCGGGTCGAGCGGCTGCTGGACCCGGGCTCGTTCGTGGAGTTCGACGAGTTCGCCCGGCACCGGGCGACCGACTTCGGCATCGACACCAACCGGCCCTACGGGGACGGCGTGATCACCGGGCACGGCACCATCGACGGGCGCCAGGTGTGCGTGTTCAGCCAGGACTTCACGGTGTTCGGCGGGTCACTGGGTGAGGTCTACGGCACCAAGATCGTCAAGGTCATGGACCACGCGCTCAAGGTCGGCTGCCCGATCGTCGGCATCAACGACGGCGGCGGCGCCCGCATCCAGGAGGGCGTGGTCGCGCTCGGGCTGTTCGCGGAGATCTTCTACCGCAACACGATCGCCTCGGGCGTGATCCCGCAGATCTCGCTGATCATGGGCCCGGCCGCGGGCGGCGCGGTCTACTCCCCCGCGATCACCGACTTCACGCTGATGGTCGACGGCACCTCGCACATGTTCATCACCGGCCCGGACGTGATCAAGACGGTGACCGGCGAGGAGGTCACGTTCGAGGAGCTGGGCGGGGCGCACGCGCACGCGGTCAAGTCCGGGGTCGCCCACTACCAGGCCCGGGACGAGGACGACGCCTTCGACTACGCCCGCGAGCTGCTGTCCTACCTCCCGTCCAACAACCTGGAAGAGCCGCCGGTGGTGGACGCGCCCGCCGACCCGGTGGCGGCTGAGGAGATCACCAGCGCCGACCTGGAGCTGGACACGCTGATTCCCGACTCCCCGAACCAGCCCTACGACATGCACACGGTCATCGCCGGGGTGCTCGACGACGGTGAGTTCCTCGAGGTACACGCCGGGTTCGCGCCCAACATCATCGTCGGCTTCGGGCGGGTGGCGGGCGCCTCGGTCGGGGTGGTGGCCAACCAGCCGATGCACTTCGCGGGCGCCCTCGACATCAACGCCTCGGAAAAGGCGGCCCGGTTCGTCCGCACCTGCGACGCCTTCTCGATACCGGTCCTCACGTTCGTCGACGTGCCCGGGTTCCTGCCCGGCACCGACCAGGAATGGAACGGCATCATCCGGCGCGGCGCCAAGCTGATCTACGCCTACGCCGAGGCGACCGTGCCCAAGGTCACGCTGATCACCCGCAAGGCCTACGGCGGCGCCTACGACGTGATGGGCTCCAAGCACCTGGGCGGCGACATCAACCTGGCCTGGCCGACCGCGCAGATCGCGGTGATGGGCGCCCAGGGCGCGGTCAACATCCTCTACCGGCGCGAGCTGGCCTCGGCCGACGACCCCGACGCGGTCCGCGCCCAGCGGGTCACTGAATACGAGGACACGCTGGCCAACCCGTACATCGCGGCCGAGCGCGGTTACCTGGACGCGGTCATCCGGCCGTCGGAGACCCGGGCGGAGATCACCCGGGCGCTGCGGGCGCTGCGGACCAAGCGGCAGACGCTGCCGCCCAAGAAGCACGGGAACATCCCCCTGTAGTCGCCGGGTGACTTAGGGTCGTATCCACCATGACTGACTTCCCGGCCCCGCCGCCGCTCCCGACGCTGGCGCGCTACGCGATCATCGTGGACGTCGGCTA
>JAFAYQ010000054.1 GCA_019240215.1 Actinomycetota bacterium
CTCGGTGGTCGCCGTATCATTAAAAAAAAAGCCGGGCGTTTGCAGCAGCCGGTAGGTGTCCTCGGCCCGCTCCCGGAACCCGCCGAACATCGTGTCGAACGCGGCGATGAACGTCTGCACGTCCCGGAGCACCTGGGCGCCCAGCACCCTCGTGACAATGCCGGTGAACATCCCGAAGCCCACGTTGACCACCTTCAAGTAGGCCCGCCCCCCGGCCCGGGTGGGCGCCATCAGCAGCCTGATCAGCCGCCCGTCCAGGAACCGGGAAAGGCGCTGCGGCGCGTCCAGGAAGTCCAGCGCCGACCGGCTCGGCGGGGTGTCCACCACGATCAGATCCCACTGGTCCGTCCGCCGCAGCTGGCCCAGCTTCTCCATCGCCATGTACTCCTGGGTGCCGGCGAAGCTGGACGACAGCGACTGGTAGAACGGGTTGGCCAGGATCTGGGCGGCCCGGTCGGGGTCCGCGTGGGCCTCGACGATCTCGTCGAAGGTCCGCTTCATGTCGAGCATCATCGCGTGCAGGCTGCCGCCCGAGGCGAAGTCGGCGTCGACCGGCCGCGGGATGTTGTCCAGGTAGGTCAGGCCCATGGACTGGGCCAGCCGCCGGGCCGGGTCGACGGTGAGCACGACCACGTGCCGGCCCCGTTCGGCCGCCCGCAGGCCGAGCGCGGCCGCGGCCGTGGTCTTGCCGACCCCGCCGGAGCCACAGCAGACGATGATCCGGGTCCGCCGGTCGTCGATCAGCGCGTCGGTGTCCAGCCGGGGTGGCGCCGGGGGCGGGTTCATCAGGCGGCTCCCTCGGCCCGCAGCACCTCGGCCAGCCGGTACAGGCCGCCCAGGTCGATCCCGTCGGTGATGTCGGGCAGTTCGTAGGCCGGCTGCCCGGCCGCCGCCAGCTCCTGCCGTTCGCGCTTCTGCAGCGCCACGTTGCGGGCGTGCGCGCTCAGCTCGGCGCTCAGCTCGGCCGCCAGCGACTGGCTGTCGGGTAGCCCGGCCGCCTTGAGCCCGAGCGCGATCTCGGCCTCGTCCGGATGGCCGGCCGCGGCCGCCGCCAGGTCGGCGGCGGGCACCCCGTCCGGCCGCACCCGGTTGATGAACACCCCGCCCAGCTGCAGGCCGCCCATCGCGCGGAGCTCGGCGATGCCGTCCAGGGTCTCCTGGACCGGCATCTCCTCCAGCGTGGTGACGAAGTGGACCGCGGTCTGCGGCGAGCGGATCACCCGGGCCACGGTGTCGGCGTGGTTGCGCACCGGCCCCACCTTGGCCAGGCCGGACACCTCGACCGAGACGTTCAGGAAGCGGCCGATCCGGCCCGTCGGCGGCGCGTCCATCACCACCGCGTCGTAGACCTCCTGGCCGTTACGGGCCTTGCGCCGGGTCGCCTCGGTCGCCTTGCCGGTCCGCAGCACGTCGGACAGACCAGGGGCGATCGTGGTGGCGAAGTCGACCAGGCCGAACCGGGTCAGCGCCTGCCCGGCGTGCCGCATGCCGTAGAACATCTCCAGGTAGTCCAGCAGCGCGCCCTCGGGGTCGACGGCCAGCGCGTACAGGTCGCCGCCGGGCCGGCCGTCCGCGCCGAGGCCGAGGCCGATCTTGCGTTCGGCGTACGGCAGCGGCGGGCCGTCGAACAGCCGGGCGATGCCCTGGCGGCCCTCGACCTCGATGAGCAGAACCTTGCGGCCGCCCCGAGCGAGGGCCAGGGCCAGGGCGGCGGCCACCGTGGTCTTGCCGGTGCCGCCCTTACCAGTGACGACGTGCAGCCGCACGCCCTCCCAGTCCGTGTCCCTTGCTCTCATCATTGTGAGGCTATCTCCGCTTGGAGATTGTTACGGTCGCCCCCCTTGGTGCCGGCGCACGTAATTCTCACTAGTCTTGTTGTTGGAGAGAGGTGATCTCTGTGGTCGCAGCACTCGTCATCATCATCGTGCTTCTGATCATCGCTGGCCTGACCGCCGTCGGTCGCAGCCTGCGGGTCGTGCAGCAGTACGAAAAAGGCATCATCTATCGCTTCGGGCGCGTCCTGCCCGAGGTAAGGGGGCCCGGCCTGCACGTCATCCGGCCGATCGGCGATCGCATGCAGAAGGTCAACATGCAGATCGTGGCGATGGCGGTGCCCGCCCAGGAGGGCATCACCCGGGACAACGTGAGCGTCCGGGTCGACGCGGTCGTCTACTTCCGGGTCGTGGACCCGATCAAGGCCACGGTGAACGTGCAGGACTACATGTTCGCCATCGCCCAGCAGGCCCAGACCTCGCTGCGGTCGATCATCGGCCAGTCCGAGATGGACCAGCTGCTGGCCGAGCGGGAGTCGGTCAACCGCGAGCTGCGCCGCGTGATCGACGAGCCGACCGAGGCCCCCTGGGGCATCCGGGTGGAGCGCGTCGAGGTCAAGGACGTGTCGCTGCCGGAGGGGATGAAGCGCTCGATGTCCCGCCAGGCCGAGGCCGAGCGGGAACGGCGGGCGCGCATCATCACCGCCGACGGCGAGTACCAGGCCTCCAAGCGCCTGGCCGCGGCCGCCAACGTGATGGCCCGCGACCCCGCCGCCCTCCAGCTGCGGCTGCTGCAGACCGTGGTCGAGGTGGCCGGCGAGCGCAACAGCACCCTGGTCATGCCGGTCCCGGTCGAGCTGCTCCGGTTCTTCGACCGGATGGGCGGCGGTGCCCCGCCGGTACCGGCGGCCGAGCCCGAGGACGTGGGCGACGCCGAGGTGGCGGAGGCCGAGGCGGAGATCTCCAAGACCAGCGTGCCGGAGCTGACCGAGTCCTCGGTGCCGCCGGTGCCCGAGGTCGAGGCCGCGCCGGAGCAGGCGCCCGGGCTGACGTCCGCGCTGTCCGCACTGGGTGCGGTCGTCGCGCCCGACCTGACGCCGGAGCCGGAGCCCGAGGGCCTGCCCAGTTCCGAGGTCCCGGGGGCGGCCACCGCCAGCCCCGCCCCGGAGCCGTCGGCCACCGTGACCCCGGACACCGAGAGCACCGACAGCTTCCCGGTGGTCGATCCGGTCAGCACCAACGGGGCCGGCGATACGGCTGAGGCGAACGGGGCGGCCAAGGTGCCGCCCGCCCGCAAGCCCCGGTCCACTACGCCCCGTAAACCGCGGACCCCGGCCGCCGAGCGCAAGCCGCGCCCCACCGGCGGGGACCGTACGCCGACGGAGCAGGCCGACCGCTAAGGTCAACCCCATGCAGAAGTGGGAGTACGCGACCGTGCCGCTGCTGGTGCACGCGACCAAGCAGATCCTCGACAACTGGGGTGACGACGGGTGGGAGCTCGTCGCGCTGGTCCCCAGCCCCACCAGTGCCGAGCAGCTGGTCGCCTACATGAAGCGGCCGAAAGGATGACGGCGGGCACTTCGCCCGAGGCGGGTGCCTCGCCCGAGCAGCGGCTGGCCGAGCTGGGCCTGACCCTGCCGGCGGTGGCCCCGCCGGGCGGCGCCTACGTGCCGGCGGTGCGGACCGGTTCCTACGTCTACACCGCCGGCCAGCTGCCGTTCGTGGACGGCAAGCTGCCCGCGACCGGCAAAGTCGGGGCCGAGGTGTCGGCCGAGCAGGCCCACGACCTGGCCCGGCTGTGCGCGCTCAACGCGCTGGCGGCGGCGGCCGACGCGGCCGGGGGCCTGGCCGCCATCACCCGGATCGTCAAGGTCGTCGGGTTCGTGGCCAGCGACCCCGGCTTCACCGCCCAGCCGCAGGTCATCAACGGGGCCAGCGAGCTGCTGACCGCGGTCTTCGGCGACGCGGGCAAGCACGCCCGCAGCGCCGTCGGAGTCGCGGTGCTGCCGCTGGACACCCCGGTCGAGGTCGAGCTGATCGCCGAGGTGGCGGCGCCCGCCGGGGCGGCCTCCTGAGCCAGTTCCGCGTCCCGTCCAAGCTGGCCGGCCGGGCCCGCGACATCCAGGAAGGACGGCTCGCGCCGGCCGCGGTGCGCGACGCCGCCACGGTGATCCTGCTCCGGCCGGTGGCCGACGGGCAGACCGAGGTGTACCTGCTGCGGCGGCTGAGCTCGATGGCGTTCGCGCCCGGGGCCTACGTGTTCCCGGGCGGCAAGGTCGACGACCGCGACGCCGAGGGCGGCCACGGCTGGGCCGGTCCGCCGCCGGAGGAAATGGCGGCTGCGCTCGGGGTGCCCGGGTCGGCCGCGGCCACGCTGATCCGGGCCGCGGTCCGGGAGACGTTCGAGGAGTGCGGCGTGCTGCTGGCCGGGCCCACGCCCGGCCGCGTGGTGACCGAGGTGACCGGGCCCGAGTGGGAAGCGGACCAGCAGGCGCTGGTGGCCGGGTCGGTCTCGCTGGCCCAGCTGCTGATCCGGCGGGGCCTGGTGCTGCGCGGCGACCTGCTCCGGCCCTGGTCGAGGTGGGTTACCCCGGAGCCCGAGCCGCGCCGCTACGACACCCGGTTCTTCGTGGCGGCCATGCCCCCACAGCAGCGGGCCGCCGGTGGCACCGGGGAGTCGGACCGGGCCGCCTGGCTGCGGCCGGCCGCAGCGGTCGAGGCGGCCACGGCGGGCGAGCTGACCATGCTGCCGCCGACCCGGATCACGCTGGCCGAACTGGCCGAGTACCCCAGCGTCGCCGCGATCATGGCGGCCGACCGGCCGATCACCCCGCGACGCCCGGTCGTCCGCCTGGACGGCGACCGGGCGTGGCTGAGCATCCCGGATGGAAGCGATGACGACTGACCACCCTGGCTCGGGTATCGACGGCTCCGGGTCGGCGCTGGCCACCTGCGTGCTGGCCCCCAACCCGTCACCGATGACGCTCGACGGCACCAACACCTGGCTGATCGCGGCCCCCGAATCGACGGTGGCGCTGGTGGTCGACCCCGGCCCGGACGACGAGGGGCACCTGCAGCGGGTCGTCCAGCAGGCCGGGCAGGCGGGCCGCCGGATTGCCCAGATCCTGCTCACCCACGGCCACCAGGACCACTCGGCCGGCGCCCGGCGGCTGGCCGAGCTGACCGGGGCGCCGGTCCGGGCGGCCGACCCGGCCCACCGGCTCGGCTCCGAGGGCCTGGCCGACGGGGACGTGATCGAGGTGGCCGGCCGCGAGCTGCGGGTCATCGGCACTCCCGGCCACTCCCGCGACTCGCTCAGCCTGCTGCTGCCGGCCGACGGCGCCTTGCTGACCGGGGACTCGGTGCTCGGCCGGGGCACCACCGTGATCGCCGGCGGCGACGGCTCGCTGGGCGACTACCTGCGCTCGCTGGACGCCATGAAGGCGCTGTCGGACGAGGGCCAGCTGCGGGTGCTGCTGCCCGGTCACGGCCCGGTCCTGCCCGACCCGGCCGCGGTGCTGGAGTACTACATCGCGCACCGGGCCGAACGGCTGGACCAGATCCGGGCCGCGCTGGCGGCCGGTGACCGGACGGCAGCCGAGATCGTGACCCGGGTCTACACCGAGATCACCCCGGCCGTGCGCCCGGCCGCCGAGCTGTCGGTCCAGGCCCAGCTCGACTACCTGGCCAGCCGGGGCGAGCTTCCGCCCAGCTAGCGGGGAGCCCCCCTAAACCGCGGCGGCGGCCCCGTCCCGGGCCTCGCGCAGGCCGCGCAGCGCGCCCGACCAGGCGGTCAGCTGGTCGAGCATGCCGCCGACGGCGGCGTCGAGACCGGCAGGCGGGACGAACACCCCGGTCGAGAACGCGGCCAGCGTGGGGATCGCGGGCTGGGCGCGGACGGTGGCCACCTGCAGCTCGGCCAGCACCAGGCGGAGCGCTTCGGCGG
This sequence comes from Actinomycetota bacterium, assembly GCA_019240215.1. Lineage (GTDB taxonomy): Bacteria > Actinomycetota > Actinomycetes > Streptosporangiales > Streptosporangiaceae > Bog-532. The sequence continues at coordinate 5,719 of JAFAYQ010000054.1, forward strand.
CCCGGACCCCGGCCGCCCAGCCGCCGTAGCTGACGATGCCGGCCGCCTTGTCGTTCCACTCCCGGTAGACGTAGTCGAGGGCGTTCTTGAGCGCGCCCGGGAACGAGTGGTTGTACTCCGGGGTGAGGAACACGAACCCGTCGAACCCGTCGATCAGCGCCGACCAGTCGCGAGTGTGGGGATGCTGGTACTGCCGGAGGTTCGGATTGCCGCCCTCGTCCAGGTTGCCGAGGCCGTGGTGGGCGAGGTCGATCAGCTCGTAGTCGGCGCCGCCGTGGTCGCGGGCGGTGCCGAGCAGCCAGGCGGCGATCTGCTCGCCCCGGCGTCCGGGCCGGGTGCTGCCGAGGATGATTCCGATCCGCAGAGGCATGAGGTTCTCCCTAGGCGCTCGACTGGGAGAAGAGCCGCGTCTCGCACCTGCTGACCCGGATGGAGGGCCGCGGGCTGGTGGCGCGGGCCGGCGAGGGTGGCAGCCGGAGCAGCCACCGCAACCGGACCGGGCTGACGGCTGAGGGCCGCCGCACGGCTGAGCGCGCCATCCAGGTGCACGGCGGCAACATCCGCCGCTGCTTCCTGGACCCGCTCACCCAGGAGCAGGCCACGGCCCTCCGGGCCTGGAGCGAGCAGACGATCGGCCAGTTCGAGCCAGGCTGGATCGCCGCCCGGCCGGCCTAGCGGGCGCGCTTGCGCAGGCGCTCGGAGTCGACGATCAGGACCGACCGGGCCGAGATCTGCAGCCAGCCGCGGGCCGCGAAGTCGGCCAGCGCCTTGTTGACGGTCTCCCGGGACGCGCCCACCAGCTGGGCGAGCTCCTCCTGGGTGAGGTCGTGGTGGACCTGCAGTCCGTCGTCGGTCTGCTGGCCGAACCGATCGGCCAGGTCGAGCAGAGCCTTGGCCACCCGTCCGGGGACATCGGTGAACACCAGGTCGGCGGTCACGTCGTTGGCCCGCCGGAGCCGCTGGACCAGCGCCCGCATCAGGTGCAGGGAGATCTCCGGCCGCTTGCGCAGCAGCGGCAGCAGCGCGTCGTGGGGCAGCACGGCCAGGACGGCCTCGGTCACCGCGCTGGCGCTGGAGGTACGCGGGCGCGGGTCGAACAGCGACAGCTCGCCGAACATCTCGCCCGGCCCGATCACGCTGAGCAGGTTCTCGCGGCCGTCACCGGCCGCCCGGGTCAGCTTCATCTTGCCGTCGAGCACGACGTAAAGGCTGTCGCCGCCGTCGCCTTCTTCGAACAGCCGCTCGCCGCGGTGCAGCTTGAGCTGGCTCATCGTCTGCCGAAGTTCGCGGGTGCCGTCTTCGTCGAGCGCCTCGAACAGCGGTGCCCGCCTGAGTACCTCTCCGGCGTTATCCACCGGTCCCTCCTTGCCTATTTGTGCCCTCTAAGTGTGGCCCATTCCCCGACCAGATGTGTGGCAGGGGACCACACGGCGTCCGATTAGGGCCAAAGGCAGCGTCGCCGGCGCCGACACAAGGCACGCCGCGACGCGATGGTCGCTACTTTTAGCAGTTGTCCGATTACATTAAGTCTCTCACAAGCGAATATCGGGGAAGCACGATCGATTCCGGGGGACGGGATGGCGGACAGGCCGGGCGCTTTCTTCAGCGTGCGCAAAGCGGTGTGGAGCCTGGCGGTTTGCGGCCTGGTGGCTGTGACCGGGGTGACGGCCGGGCCGGTGCGGATGAAACTGGCTGGCCATCCAGTACCCAGCGCGGGCCAGGTCCAAGCCGCGCAGAACCAGGTCAACCAGCGCGCGGCCGCGCTCGGCAAGCAGGAAGAACAGGTCGCGCAGGCCAACGCCAAGCTTACCGACCTGCAGAACCAGGCCGAGATCCTGACCCAGGACTACGACGGCGCGATGGTCGCCGAGCAGCAGGCGCAGACCGCCTACACCACCGCCGTGCACAAGCTCGCCGAGGCCAGGCAGGCCGAGCTCAGCAGTCAGCGGCAGGTGGCCGCGCTGGCCGCCAACGAGTACGAGACCCAGGGCGGCTTCGACCCGATGGCGGCGATGCTGGGCGACGCCCACGGGGTGACCGCCTACCTCAACCAGATGGGGCTCGGCCAGGTCTTCACCACCCGCCGGACCGACATCCTGGCCAAGAACAACGCCGACGACGTGGTGTCGGGGGTGTTCCAGTCCGAGGCGAGCACCGCGCTGGCGCAAAAAAAGGCCGCGGCCGCCAAGGCCGCTCAGCTCAAGACGGCCGTGCAGGCGGCCGTGGCCACCCAGCTGACCGCGGTCAAGCAGAGCCAGGCGGTGGCCGGCCAGCTGTCGGGCGGCCTGCAGAGCGCCAAGGACCACGAGAACCACATCGCCAACCAGCGCGCCCAGGCGCTGGCGGCGGCGGCCGCGGCGGCTGCGGCGGCCGCCGAACGGGCCCGGGCCCGGGAGATCGGGGCCGCGTCGTCGGCCCCGTCCAGCTACACCGGCTCGGCCGCCAGCTCGTCCCAGGGTGACATCGCGGCCGACTTCGCGCTCAGCCAGATCGGCAAGCCGTACCAGTGGGGCGCGGCCGGGCCGAGCACCTACGACTGCTCGGGGCTGGCCATGGTGGCCTGGGCCCACGCGGGCGTGTCGATCCTGCACTACACCGGCGACCAGTGGGACGAGGGCGCGCACGTGCCGGTGGATGACATGCAGCGCGGTGACCTGGTCTTCTACGCCACCAACAACGCCGACCCGGCCACCATCCACCACGTCGGGATCTACATCGGCGACGGCGAGATGGTCGACGCCCCCTACACCGGCGTGGACGTCCGCATCGACAGCATCTACCAGCCGGGCGTGCCGATCGGCGCCGTCCGCCCCTGAGGGCCGGCCCTCAGGACGGGCGCCGGGTCAGGAACCGGACCGGGTGGGCCAGCCAGTAGAAGTTCAGGTCGTAGCCCCAGCCGAACGCCTTGGGGGTGAACAGGCGGCGGTCGTCCGGGTTCCACCAGCGCGCGGCGACCTTCTCGTCGGTCGGCGCACGCCAGTCGTACGGGACCTTCAGGTAACGGCCCTGCTCGGGCGGGACTTTCTCGGAAGGTACTGGTTCGTCGGGCATCTCGTCCTCCTTACGCCTGATCGACCAGGCCGCGGGGCAGGAAGAACAGCCCGGCCACCTCGCCGTCGCGGTCGTAGCTGACCCGCGCCATCCGCTCGCCCGCCGCGAAGAACAGCGGGGTGTCGACCACGGTGAAGTCGCCGGCCTGGTAGACCGACGGCGCCCCGTGCCGTTCGTACTCGCCGACCAGGCCGATGACCGTGGCCCAGGCCGCCGCCAGCCGGGGCGGATCCATCCGGGCCGCCACCGCCGCCCCGAACTGGGCGCCGACGGCGGCCCAGCGGCCGGCCAGCAGGTCGGCCAGCAGCTGCCCGGCCCGGTCGCGGGCATCCGGGAGCGCCGGCTCCATCGGGCGGCCGGTGCGCGGGTCGGCCGGGCGGCCGAAGCGCTGGAACGCGGCCTGGCGGCTGGTGCCGAGCGTCTGGCCGATCTCCGCCCAGGTGTGCCCGGACTCGCGGGCCCTGGTCACGGTCATCGCCAGCTCCTCCTCGGCGTTCCTGGCCTGCACCAGCGCTTGCTCGATGGCGGCCAGCGCGACGGCCGGCTGTTCCGGCACGGTGTCAACTATCCGTTGACGTGAAGCCGATGTCAAGTTTTTATTTACATAAAGGGGCTCTACGGATGCGGCGGAACCGGCTACGGCCGGTTGACCGGTGATGGCGGCTCGGCGACGGCGGGCCGCGCTGCGGCAGGTGGCGTCGCAGTACCGGCGCTTGCGGCCGGAACCCTGCTGGATGACAAGCGCCCGGCCGCAGGCTTGGCAACGGCCGGGCTCGTCGACGTTGGCCACCTGGACTCCCTCGATTTCGTGCTGTCAGCACGAAATAATAGGCCAGATGGGATGGCGGTGGCGCCAAAACGTGCGGCCGGGGTCGATCAGCGGCAGGGCCCGATCAGTGGTAGCCCTCGACCTCGGCACGCTTGCGCGAGGCCTCGATCTCGGCCTCGGCGGCGCTGCGGTCGGTCCAGGCGGCGCCTTCCACCGACTTGCCGGGCTCGAGGTCCTTGTAGACCTCGAAGAAGTGCTGGATCTCCAGCTTGTCGAACTCGGGGACGTGGTAGATGTCGCGCAGGTGCTCCCAGCGCGGGTCGGTGGCCGGGACGCAGAGGACCTTGTCGTCGCCGCCCTTCTCGTCCCGCATGCGGAACATGCCGACGGCCCGGCTCCTGATCACGCAGCCGGGGAAGGTCGGCTCCTCCAGGATGACCAGCGCGTCCAGCGGGTCGCCATCGTCGCCCAGCGTGCCCTCGATGAACCCGTAGTCCGAGGGGTAGCGGGTGGAGGTGAACAGCATCCGGTCCAGCCGGATCCGCCCGGTGGCATGATCCACCTCGTACTTGTTGCGGTTGCCCTTCGGGATCTCGATGATCACGTCGAACTCCACGATGCTGCCCTCACACCTCACGCGGTAGATGGTTGACTCAATTGTCCCCCGTCGCGGCACCTGCGAACGCAACGGGCCTGGTTCTTAACCTTCTTGTACCCGGAAAGGTGGATGTGCCGTGCTGCGCAGCACCCGGCGCGTGGCCTTGCTCACGCTGGCTCTCATCAACGTGTTCACGTTGGCGGCGGGCGTGGTGCTGGTGCGCATGCTGCCGATCCGGCTCGACATGCTCAAGCCGGTGCAGGTGGCCAGCCGGGCCGACGTCCAGGCCCAGCCGGTGCTGAGCAACGCGGCCGGTGGCACGGTGCCGACCAGTTCCGGCCTGGACGGCACCCTCGGCAGCGTGCTGTCCTCGGCCGTGCTCGGCTCCGGGGTGTCGGCGGTGGTCACCGACCAGTCCGGCCAGGTGCTGTGGTCCCGCGATCCCCACCAGCTGGGCGCGCCCGCCTCGACCGAGAAGGTGGCCACCGCGGTGGCCGCGCTCGACGTGCTGGGGCCGTCCGCCCACTTCACGACCAAGGTCGTCAGCGGCCCGGGCAGCAGCATCGTGCTGGTCGGCGGGGGTGATCCCACCCTCGCGGCCGGGGCCCCGCCGCTGTCGGACTACCCGCAGCCCGCGACCCTGCAGGCGCTGGCGGCCAAGACCGCCCAGGCGCTCAAGGCCGTCCACCGGCGCCAGGTCACGCTGACCTACGACGCCTCGCTGTACACCGGCCCGGGGCTGGCGCCCGGGTGGCCGGACACCTACGTGACCATCGGCGACGTCACCTCGATCACCGCGCTCGAGGTCGACCAGGGGCGGCTGACCACCAGCGGCGCCCCGGAGGACGCCGACGACCCGACCAACTACCGGCCGCGCGCCAGCGACCCGGCCGCCGACGCCGCCCAGTCGTTCGCCAGTTTCCTGGCCGCCGACGGCATCACCGTCAGCGGCACGCCGTCCACCGGCCCCGCCCCGGCCCACGTCGGCCCGCTGGCCGCGGTCAGCTCGCCGTCACTGTCGGCCATCGTCGAGCAGATGCTGCTGGAGAGCAACAACGTCATCGCCGAGAACCTGGCCCGGCAGGTGGCCATCGCGACCGGCCACCCGGCCTCGTTCGCGGGCGCGGCCGCGGCCGAAACCCAGGTGCTGAGCCGCCTCGGCGTCTCCAGCGGCATCCAGCTGGTGGACGGCAGCGGCCTGTCCCCGGAAGACAAGATCGCCCCCGCCGCCCTCGCGCAGTTGCTCACGATGGCGGCCTCGGCTCAGCATCCGGCGTTGCGGGCCGCCATCACCGGGCTGCCGGTGGCCGGGTTCGCGGGCACCCTGTCGTCCGGCCAGAGCGTGTTCGGGGGCATCGGCGGCGCCGCCCGCGGGGTGGTGCGAGCCAAGACCGGCAACCTGTCGACGGTCGCCGCGCTGGCCGGACTGGTCTACGACCGCGACGGCCGGGTGCTGGTGTTCTCGATCGACGCCGATCAGGTACCCGCCGCTGACCTGCAGCAAGCGGCCGACACGCTCAACCAGGCGGCCGCCACGCTGGCCGCCTGCGGCTGTCGCTGAGCGCTCGCAGCGGCGGCCGCCGACCGGCCGGAATCGCCGACACGGCCGCGCAAATCGCTACCGGGCTCCGACCACCGCACGCCACAACGTACGGTGGGAGGGTGAGCAACGGGCAGATGATCGACTGGGATCTGGCGGTGTCCACCGGAGTCCGCTTCGCGCGTCCGGGCCCGCAGGTGAGCCTGGCCGAGGCGCGGCAGACGGTGGCCGAGCTACGAGAGCTTTCCATGGCCGTCGAACGGCCGGTGCGCGAGGTCACCAAGCTGCAGAGCAAGGTGGCGCCGGGCAAGGTCGCGGTGGTGGACCGGGCCGGCTGGATCCGGGGCAACGTGGACGGGTTCCGGGTGGTGCTCGACCCGCTGGCCGAGCAGTTGCGCCAGCGCACCCCGGCCGCGTCGGCCGGCAACCTGGCCATGGGCATCGGCTCCCGGGTCAGCGGGGTCCAGGCCGGCATGATCCTGTCCTACCTGTCGTCCCGGGTGCTGGGGCAGTATGAGCTGTTCCTGCCGCCCGGCACCGACGAGAACGGGGCCGAGCCGGTCGGCCGCCTCACCCTGGTGGCGCCCAACATCGTCATGGTCGAGCGCGAGCTGCAGGTCAACCCCAGGGACTTCCGCCGCTGGGTGTGCCTGCACGAGGAGACCCACCGGGTGCAGTTCACCTCGGTGCCGTGGCTCCGGGCCTACGTGCAGGACCAGATGAGCGAGTTCCTGCTCGCCTCTGACCTCGACCCGGGCGCGATCTTGTCGCGGCTCCGGGCGGCCGCCGACGCGGCCGTCAACGCGGTCCGCGGCGGCGACGGCGAGAGCCTGATCGAGGCCGTCCAGACGCCCCGCCAGAAGGAGATCCTGGCTCGCCTGACCGCGCTGATGACGCTGGTCGAGGGGCACGGCGACTACGTCATGGACGCGGTCGGCCCCCAGGTGGTGCCCTCGGTCGCCGAGATCAGGGAGAAGTTCAACACCCGGCGGCGGACGGCCGGGCGGGTGGAGCAGGCGATCCGGCGGCTGCTCGGCATCGACCTGAAGATGAAGCAGTACGCCGATGGCTCCCGGTTCGTCAAGGCGGTCGTGGACGAGATCGGCATGGACGGGTTCAACCAGATCTGGGAGTCGCCGGAGACGATCCCGACGATGGCCGAGATCTCCGACCCGCACGCCTGGATCACCCGCGTGGCCAGCGCTTACGTGAAGCCGGCGGCGCTCACCGCCCCGCCCGTGGAGGCTCCGGCCCCGATCGCCAGCCCCGAGGGGCCGGTCACCGCGCCCGAGGACCCGGCCAGCCCCGGCCCCAGCACTCCGGCCAGCCCGGCCAGCAGCACTCCGGCCACCCCGGCCAGCAGCAACGGCAGCACGGCCGACGGGGCGCCGCGGGCCGAGGACATCTCGCTGGAGGAGTACCTGCCACCCAGCGCGTCCACGCCGGACCCGAGCCCAGCCCCGGGTACACCGGCCGGACCGGCCCCGACGCCGGACCCCGACCCGGCCCCGGCGCCGCCTCCGGGACCGGCTCCTTCCCCGTCAACGGCGTCCGAGCCCTCGCCGGCCAGCGTGTTCACGCCGCGTCCGTGGAAGCCGGGCGACGAGCCACCGTCGACGCCGGACAACCCGTCGACGCCCGACAGCGCGCCCGACAGTGCGCCGGACGGGCCACCGTCGGCGACCGCCGAGCCGTCGACGGTCTGGTCGGAAACGCCCGCCGCCAGCGAGCCGGACCCGGCCACCCCGCCCGCGGACGAGACCGGTTCTGCCGACCCGGACGATCAGCCCCACAGCTGACCGCCCGGCCGTCAGCCACCATGGGCCCGCACCCGGCCGTCGCGACGATCCGCACCGCGGTCCGGGCCGGCCTCAGCGACCTCGCCCCGGGCGATCTGGTGCTGGTCGCCTGCTCGGGCGGGGCCGACTCGCTGGCGCTGGCGGCCGCGCTCGCGTTCACCGCGCCCCGGCTGGGGCTGCGGGCGGGCGGGGTCACCGTCGACCATGGGCTGCAGCCGGGCTCGGCTGACCGGGCGCGGGCCGTGGCCGGCGGCCTGACCGAACTCGGGCTGGACCCGGTCACCGGTGCCACCGTGACCGTGGCCAGCGCTGACGACGGGCTCGAGGCGGCCGCCCGGGCGGCCCGGTACCACGCCCTGGACGCGGCCGCTGCCGAATCCGGCGCGGTCGCCATCCTGCTCGGGCACACCCTGGACGACCAGGCCGAGACCGTCCTGCTCGGGCTGGCGCGCGGGTCCGGCGCCCGCTCGCTGGCGGGCATGGCCGCCCGCCGGGACCGTTACCGGCGGCCACTGCTGGCGGTGCGCCGGGCCACCACCCGGGCCGCCTGCGCCGCGCTGGGCCTGCCGGTGTGGGACGACCCGCACAACGCCGACCCCCGGTTCACCCGGGCCCGGGTCCGGCACGAGCTGCTGCCGGGCCTGGAGGCGGTGCTCGGCCCGGGGGTGGCCGAGGCGCTGGCGCGGACCGCCGGGCAGCTGCGGGACGACGCCGACCTGCTGGACACCCAGGCCGACGGCGCCCGCCCGGCGCTGACCGGCCCGGACGGCGGGCTGGCGGCCGAACCGCTGGCCGGTCTGCCGACGGCCATCCGCACCCGGGTGCTGCACCGGGCGGCGGTCGCGGCGGGCTGCCCGCCGGGCGCGCTAACCGCGGGCCACGTGCAGCAACTCGACGCGCTGGTGACAGGATGGCGCGGACAGCGGTGGGTCGACCTGCCCGGCGGTGTGCGCGGATTCCGGCGGGATGGCCAGGTGCGGTTCGCCCGGGCAGAGCGAGGGCCGGATGAGGAGGGTGACCGTGGACGCGGGCGACCTGGGCACGGACCTGAAGGAAGTACTGATCAGCGAGGAGCGGCTCAAACTGCGGATAGCGGAGCTGGCCGCCCAGATTGACGCCGATTACGCCGGCCGCGATCTGCTCCTGGTCGGCGTGCTCAAGGGCGCCATCATGGTCATGGCCGACCTGGCGCGGGCCATGCACCTGCCGGTCCAGATGGACTGGATGGCGGTTTCCTCCTACGGATCGGGGACCCAGTCGTCCGGCGTGGTCCGCATCCTCAAGGACCTCGACACCGACATCTCCGGCCGCGACGTGCTGATCGTGGAGGACATCATCGACTCCGGCCTGACCCTGTCCTGGCTGGTCGGAAACCTGGAGTCGCGCGGGCCGGCGTCCGTTCGGGTTTGCACCATGCTGCGCAAGCCGGGAGCCGCCCGGGCCCGGGAGGTCGAGGTCACCTATACGGGCTTCGACATCGGCGACGACTTCGTCATCGGATACGGGCTCGACTACGCGGAGCGGTACCGTAACCTGCCCTTTATCGGTACTCTCGCGCCCCACGTCTACGGGGGGAACAGAACCGAACCGCAGAAGCGTTGACCGGGCAAGGTTAAGGCAAGGCGGTCCCGCCGGTGGTCGGCGGGACGTGAGGCTGGTCAGGAGGGAACGGCCCCTCGCCAAGGGGGTCGCTCGTCGATGGATTCAAAGCGTTCATTCAGGATGCTGGGGCTGTTCGCCCTTGCCGTGCTGGTCGTGGTGGTCCTGTTCAACCTGGCCAACTCCGGCAGCTCGTACACGCCGGCCGACACCTCACAGATCGTCCAGCTGATCGACAAGGGTCAGGTCAAGTCGGCCAAGATCACCGACAAGAACCAGACCATCCAGGTCACGACCAACAGTGGCAAGCAACTGCAGGCCGACTGGGTCAGCGGGCAGGGTCTCGTCCTCCAGCAGGAGCTGCAGAAGCAGTACGAGGCGGGCAACCTCCCCCAGGGTTACACGGTCTCCATACCGTCCAGCGACTCGATCTGGAGCGTGCTGCTCTCGTTCATCCCGTACATCATCATCGCGCTGTTCTTCTTCCTGATCCTGAGCCAGATGCAGGGTGGCGGATCGCGGGTGATGAACTTCGGCAAGTCGAAGGCCAAGCTGATCACCAAGGACACCCCGAAGACGACGTTCGCGGACGTGGCCGGGGCCGACGAGGCGATCGAGGAGCTCCAGGAGATCAAGGAGTTCCTCCAGAACCCGGCCAAGTTCCAGGCCATCGGGGCGAAGATCCCCAAGGGCGTGCTGCTCTACGGTCCCCCTGGTACCGGTAAGACGCTGCTGGCCCGGGCCGTCGCCGGTGAAGCGGGCGTGCCGTTCTACTCGATCTCCGGCTCGGACTTCGTGGAGATGTTCGTCGGCGTCGGCGCCTCCCGCGTCCGCGACCTGTTCGAGCAGGCCAAGTCCAACGCCCCCGCCATCGTCTTCGTGGACGAGATCGACGCCGTTGGCCGGCACCGCGGCGCGGGTCTCGGCGGCGGTCACGACGAGCGCGAGCAGACCCTGAACCAGATGCTGGTCGAGCTGGACGGGTTCGACACCAAGGGCGGCGTGATCGTGATCGCGGCCACCAACCGGCCCGACATCCTCGACCCGGCCCTGCTGCGGCCCGGCCGTTTCGACCGCCAGATCATGGTGGCCCAGCCCGACCTGGTCGGCCGCAAGGGCATCCTCCGGGTGCACGCGCGCGGCAAGCCCATCGCCCCCGACGCCGACCTCGACGTCATCGCCCGCCGGACGCCCGGCTTCACCGGCGCCGACCTGGCCAACGTGATCAACGAGGCCGCCCTGCTGACCGCCCGGACCAACGGCAAGCAGATCACCATGGGCGCCATGGAAGAAGCGATCGACCGGGTCATGGCCGGGCCGGAGCGCAAGAGCGCGATCCTGTCCGAACGGGAGCGCAAGCTCATCGCCTACCACGAGGGCGGCCACGCCCTGGTCGGCCACGCGATGCCCAACGCCGACCCGGTGCACAAGATCACGATCATCCCCCGCGGCCGCGCCCTGGGCTACACCCAGGCCCTCCCGACCGAGGACAAGGTGCTGGTCACCCGGGCCGAGATGCGTGACCAGCTGGCGATGCTGCTGGGCGGCCGGACCGCCGAGGAGCTGGTGTTCCACGAGCCCACCACCGGCGCCGCCAACGACATCGAGAAGGCCAGCGAGGTCGCCCGCAACATGGTGACCCAGTACGGCATGAGCGAGCGGCTGGGGGCGCGCAAGTTCGGCTCCGGCGACAGCGAGCCGTTCCTGGGCATGGAGCGCTCGCACGCCCGTGACTACTCCGAGGAGATCGCGTCGGCGATCGACGAGGAGGTCCGCGGGCTGCTGGAGTTCGCCCACGACGAGGCCTGGGAAGTGCTGGTCCAGTACCGCGACGTGCTCGACAACCTGGTGCTCCAGCTGCTGGACAAGGAGACCCTGTCCCGCAAGGAAGTGCTCGAGGTCTTCGCCACCGTCGAGAAGCGGCCGATCGGCGGCAGCTACACCGGCTACGGCAAGCGGCTCCCGTCGGACCGCCCGCCGGTCCTGACCCCCAAGGAGCTGGCCCTGGCGGCCGCCTCCGACAACGGGTCGGCCGCCAACGGCTCGGCCGTCAACGGCGGCACCGGCAACGGCCAGGCGCTCGGCGGCTACAGCCCCAACGGTGGACCCGGCGAGCTGCCCGGCTCGTCCGCCACCGGCGATGAGTAACGGGATTCCGCCGGAGGTCGACCAGCCCCGCATCGAGCGCGCCGTTCGCGAGATCCTGCTCGCGATCGGCGAGGACCCGGAGCGGGACGGGCTGGTCGACACCCCGGCGCGGGTGGCCCGGGCCTACGCCGAGCAGTTCGCCGGGCTGCGGCAGCAGCCCGAGGACGTGCTGACCAAGGTCTTCGACGCCGATCACGACGAGATCGTGCTGGTCCGCGACATCGAGCTGTACTCGACCTGTGAGCACCACCTGGTGCCGTTCTTCGGGGTGGCCCACATCGGCTACATCCCCAACGAAAAAGGCCAGATCACCGGGCTGTCCAAGCTGGCCCGGCTGGTCGACCTGTACGCCCGCCGCCCCCAGGTGCAGGAGCGGATGACCAGCCAGATCGCCAACGCGCTGGAGGCGGTGCTGGAGCCGCGCGGGGTGATCGTGGTCATCGAAGCCGAGCACCTCTGCATGTCCATGCGCGGGGTCCGCAAGCCGGGCGCGCGCACCGTCACCTCGGCCGTGCGCGGCGTTTTCCGGGACAGCGCCCGCACCCGGGCGGAGGCCATGAGCCTCGTCCAGGGTCACCGCTGACCAGCCGGTTCGCAGCGAGTCGGGATACGGCGGAACCAAATCCGGTTAACCATCGTCTACAGAGGTACGGTGGTCAAGTGGCCGGATGGGAACTTGAACGGTACATCCAGGCATAGGCAGACAATTAACTCCGTACGAACCAATTTCTTGTACGAGGTTTGTACGCGAAGGGCGATCGTCCTGACTAACCTCCAATTACGTGACACCGGGGCCTGGAAAACTTTCCCATGAGCAATAGCGACACGGCCGCAGCCGTACCGCCGACGGCGGAGGGCGACGACCTCTCCGAGCATCCCTGGCTGGCTGCCCGCCAGGGCCAGCGGCGCTGGGTGCCGCTCATCGCCAGCCTGCTCTGCCTGCTGATCGGCCTGTCCGACGTGCTCGCGATCTTCTCGCCCGGGTTCCACGCCCGGCTGCACCGGATCAACTCCTACGTACCGGGGACGCTGTACAACGTCACCCGCAGCGCTGACGTCATCGTCGGCCTGCTGCTGCTGATGCTGTCGCACGGGCTGCGGCGGCGGAAGCGGCGGGCCTGGCAGGCGGTGCTGGCCCTGCTGGTGCTGGACATCGTCATCCATTTCGTGCACCCGCGGGCCTGGACCGCGCACCTGCCGACCACGGTGGTGGCGGCCGTGCTGTTCGTGTCGCTGCTGGCCTTCCACCGCGACTTCTACGCGGTCGGTGACCGGCGCACCCGCTGGCTGGCGGCCTGGGTGTTCCTCGGGCTGGCGGTGGCCGACATCGCGATCAGCCTCAGCTACCTGTCGGTCAGCCGCCTGGCCAGCAGCTACTCGTTCCCCACGCGGCTGGTGGATGCGATCGCGGAGCTGTGCGGGGTGACCGGGCACATCCTGTTCACGTCCGACGTCCGGGCCGACACCTATCACGCCATGACCACCGCCCTCGGAGTGTTCACGCTGGTGGTCACCGCCTACCTGTTCCTGCGGCCGGCCGAGCCCAAGGCCCGGCTGGCGCCCGCCGACGCCGAGCGCATCCGCCAGCTGCTGGCCAAGAACGGCGACCGCGACTCGCTCGGTTACTTCGCGCTGCGCGACGACAAGAGCGTGATCTGGTCCCCGACCGGGAAGGCGTGCGTCTGCTACCGGGTCGTGTCCGGGGTGATGCTGGCGGGCGGCGACCCGCTCGGCGACCCCGAGGCGTGGCCCGGCGCGATCCAGGAGTTCCTGGACCAGGCCGCCCGGCACGCCTGGGCCCCGGCCGTGATGGGCTGCAGCGAGCTGGGGGCCGAGGTCTGGGTCCGGGAGGGCGATCTGACCGCGCTCGAGCTCGGTGACGAGGGCATCGTCAACGTGGCCGACTTCAGCCTGTCCGGGCGCCCGATGCGGAACGTGCGGCAGATGTGCTCGCGGGTGTCCCGGGCCGGCTACACGGCCGAGGTGCGCCGGGTCGGGGACGTGCCCCGGGAAGAGATCAACGAGATCCTGCGGGTGGCCGACTCCTGGCGCGGCAGCCACACCGAGCGCGGGTTCTCCATGGCCCTGGGGCGGGTCGGCGCGCCCGGCGACGAGCAGTGCGTGATCGCCACCGCCCACAGTGACGGCGTGCTGCGGGCGGTGCTGCACTTCGTGCCCTGGGGCGACGACGGGCTGTCGCTGGACCTGATGCGCCGGGACCGCAGCGCCCAGCCGGGCCTCAACGACTTCCTCATCGTGGAGGCGATCAAGGCCGCCGCCGCGCTCGGCGTGAAGCGCATTTCGTTGAACTTTGCAGTATTCAGGGCCGCGCTGGAACGCGGGGAGAAGATCGGCGCCGGACCGGTGCTGCGCGCCTGGCGATCTATTTTGCTTTTCCTCAGCAAATGGTTCCAGATCGAATCCTTGTACAAATTCAATGCCAAGTTCCAGCCGGTCTGGCAGCCCCGGTATTTTGTTTTCCCGAAGGCCAAGGACGCCCCGCGGATCGCGATGGCCGCCCTGGAGGCCGAAGCGTTCCTGGTCTGGCCGACGCTGGAGCCCCGGCGCTGGGCCCGGCAGCTGGGCCTGGGCCGGGCGCGCCACCGGATACGGCGGGCCATCCGCCGGAGGTGACCACCGGCCGCTCACTAGGCTGGGCCTCATGAGCAGCGACCCGGCCCCCCGGTACCGGCTGGCCGGGCTCCCGAGCGAGCCGCGCTGCCTGGTCATGGGGGTCGTCAACGTCACCCCGGACTCGTTCTCGGACGGCGGCCAGTGGCTCGGCACCGAGGCGGCCGTGGCGCACGGGTTCGACCTGGCCGCTCAGGGCGCCGACATCGTCGACGTCGGCGGCGAGTCGACCCGCCCCGGCGCCCAGCGCATCTCGGCCGAAGAAGAAGTCCGGCGGGTGCTGCCGGTCATCACCGAGCTGGCCCGGGCCGGGGTGCCGGTCAGCGTCGACACCATGCGGGCGTCCGTGGCCGAGCTGGCCCTGGAGGCGGGAGCGCGCCTGGTCAACGACGTCAGCGGCGGTCTCGCCGACCCGCACATGCCGCGGCTGGTGGCCAAGGCGGCGGTGCCCTACGTGGTCATGCACTGGCGCGGCCACAGCCACGACATGAACGCCCGGGCGATCTACGGGGACGTGGTCGCCGAGGTCCGCGACGAGCTGCGGCGGCGGGTCGATGCGGTGGTGGCCGAGGGCGTCGACCCGGCCCTGGTCATCCTCGACCCGGGGCTCGGCTTCAGCAAGCTCAACGACCACAACTGGCAGGTACTGGCGGCGCTGCCCGAGATCGCCGCCCTCGGCCCCGCGGCCGGCCGCGTTTGGCCCTTCCCGGTGCTGGTGGGGGCCTCGCGCAAGCGGTTCCTGGGGCGGCTGCTGGCCGGGCCGGACGGGACCCCGCGGCCGTTCAGCGGGAGCGACGACGCCACCGTGGCCATCACCGCGCTGGCGGCGGCCGCGGGCGCCTGGTGCGTGCGGGTACACCGGGTCCCGGCCAACGCGGACGCGGTCCGGGTGGCGGCCGCCTGGCAGGCGGCGGAGCCCGCCGGTCCGGGAAGCGGTGGCGATGGACCGGATTGAGCTGCGCGGGCTGCGGGTGCACGGCCGCCACGGGGTGCTGCCGTTCGAGCGCCGGGATGGCCAGAACTTCCTGATCGACGCCCTGCTGAGCGTGGACACCCGCCCGGCCGCGGCCACCGACGACCTGACGCTGACCGTCGACTACGGCGCCCTGGCCGAACGGCTGGCCGAGATCGTGGCCGGTGAGCCGGTCCAGCTCATCGAGACGCTGGCGCAGCGGCTGGCCCAGGCCTGCCTGGACGAGGCCGCCGTCCGGCGGGTGCAGATCACCGTGCACAAACCGGACGCGCCGATCGCCCGCCCGTTCACCGACGTGGCGGTGACGATCACCCGCGACCGCCCGGTCCCGGTCGTGCTGGCGCTGGGCAGCAACCTGGGCGACCGCCAGCAGCAGCTGCAGCGGGCGGTGGACGAGCTCGCGGCCACGCCCGGGCTGCGGGTCACCGCCGTCTCGCCGGTCTACGAAACCGACCCGGTCGGCGGCCCCGAGCAGCCCGACTACCTGAACGCGGTGGTGCTGGCGGTCGCGTCGCGGCCCGCGGCCGAGGTGCTGGACCGGGCGCACGCGATCGAGGCGGCCGCCCGCCGGACCCGGACCGTGCGCTGGGGGCCGCGCACGCTCGACGTGGACATCATCGCCTACGGCGACGAGCTCAGCGCCGACCCGGTGCTGACGCTGCCGCACCCGCGGGCCCAGGACCGCGCGTTCGTGCTGGCGCCCTGGCGGGACCTGGACCCGGAGGCCGAACTGCCCGGCCGCGGTCCGGTCGCGGACCTGCTGGCCCAGCTGCCCGACCAGGGCGTTCGGCGGCGTGATGACGTAACGCTGCGGCAGCCGGCATAGCCTTGCTCGCGTGGACGGACAACGCGTGGCGGAGCGCACATGACCCCGACCCGTCTGCGCACCCTGTTGCTGATCACCGTGGCGGTGGCCGCGGTGAGCTGGCTGTTGCTGCGGACCGTGTACTCCTCGCTGCCGTCGTTCCCCTGGACCATGCTCCCGGCCCTGGTCATCGCGGGCGGCGGCGAGGCCATCACCGCCCGCGGGCTGCGGGCCCGCATCCTCGGGCAGCCCGGGACCAAGCCGGTGCCGCCGCTGCAGGTGGCCCGGATGGTGGCGCTGGCCAAGGCCAGCTCGCTGGCGGCGGCGCTGATCGGCGGGGTCGCGGCCGGCTTCGCGGCGGCCGCGGCCGGTTCGCTGCCGGCCCACGCGGCCGGTCACGACGTGTTCGTGGCCACCTGCACGTTCGGCGGGGCGGTGCTGCTGGCGGCGGCCGCGCTGTACCTGGAGTACTGCTGCCGGGTGCCGGACGACCCGGACGCCGCTCGCTACGTGCCCCCGCCCCCGCCCCCGGCTGACCCTTTCCATTGATTAAAGAGAGCTATGGACGCTGAACATCCAGCCCGGCTGAAGGTCGGCATCATCGGGCCCGGCCGGGTCGGCGCGGCCCTCGGGGTCGCCCTGACCCGGGCCGGTCACGAGGTCGTGGCGGTCGCCGCGGTCTCCGACACCTCGGTCGGCCGCGCCCGCGAGCACTTCCCGCGGGCGGCCCTGGCCGAGCCGGCCGGGGTGGTCGAGGCGGCCGACCTGGTGCTGCTCACGGTGCCCGACGACGCGCTCGCGGGCCTGGTCAACGGCCTGGTGACGCTGGGCGCGCCGGTCGCCGGGCGGCTGCTGGCCCACACCAGCGGCCGGTACGGGATCTCGGTGCTGGAGGCGGCCACCCGGCAGGGCGCGCTGCCGCTGGCCCTGCACCCGGTCATGACGTTCACCGGCCGCAGCGATGACCGGCAGCGGCTGCGCGGCATCAGCTACGGCATCACCACCCTCGAGCAGCTCCGGCCGGTGGCCGAGGTGCTGGTCATCGAGATGGACGGGGAGCCGGTGTTCATCGCCGAAGAGCACCGCGATCTCTACCACGCGGCCCTCGCCAGCGCCGCCAACCACCTGGTCACGCTGGTCACCGAGGCGTGCGACCTGCTGCAGGCGGCCGGGGCGGCCAGCCCGGCCCGGATGCTCAGCCCGCTGCTGTACGCCGCCCTCGACAACGCGCTGCGGCTGGGCGACGCGGGCCTGACCGGGCCGGTCGCCCGGGGCGACGCCGGGACCGTGGCCGGGCACCTGGCCGCCCTGCGCGACGCCGCGCCGGAGGCGCTGGCCGTGTACGTGGCGCTGGCCCGGCTGACCGCCGACCGGGCGCTGGCGGCCGGGCTGCTGTCCCCACCCGACGCCGAACGGCTGCTCGACGTGCTGGCCGGGGCGGACCGGTGACCGGCGTAGCCACCACCCGAGCTGAGTTGGCGGCGGCCCGGGCTGGGCTCAGCGCCCCCGTGGTGCTGGTGCCGACGATGGGCGCCCTGCATTCCGGTCACCGAAGCTTGCTGCAGCAGGCGTCCGAAATTGCCGGTACGTCGGGCTCGGTGGTGGTGACGATCTTCGTCAACCCCCGCCAGTTCGGGCCCAACGAGGATCTCGACCGCTACCCGCGCACGCTCGACGACGATCTCGCCCTGTGCGCCGAGGAGGGCGTGGCGCTGGTGTTCGCGCCCGCCGTGCGCGAGATCTACCCGGCCGACCCGCTGGTGACCGTCGACCCCGGGCCGGCCGGCCAGGTGCTGGAGGGCGAGTTCCGGCCCGGCTTCTTCGGCGGCGTGCTGACCGTCGTGCTCAAGCTGTTCGCGCTGACCCGGCCGGACGTGGCCGTGTTCGGCCAGAAGGACGCCCAGCAGCTGGCCCTGGTCCGGCAGATGTCGGCCGATTTCAACCTGGGCGTCGAGGTGATACCGGTGCCGACCTTTCGCGACCCGGACGGGCTGGCCGCCTCCAGCCGCAACCGGTATCTGTCGGGCGCCGAGCGGGCGGTGGCGCTGACCCTGCCGACCGCGCTGCAGGCCGGTCTGGCCGAGGCCAAGGAGGGGCCGCTGGCGGTGCTGGCGGCCGCCCGGGCGTTGCTCGACCCGGCGCCGCTCGTGCTCGACTACCTGGCCCTGGTCGACGCGCAGACGTTCGCGCCGGCCGGGGCGGCCTTCACCGGGACGGCGCTGCTGCTGGTGGCGGCCCGGGTCGGCAGCACGCGGCTGATCGACAACGTCATCGTCGGGTTCGGGGATTCGGTGGAGCGAGGTAACTGATGCTGCTGGCGATCGACGTGGGCAACACCAACACGGTGCTCGGCATCTTCGACGGCGAGCAGGTCATCGAGCACTGGCGGATCGCCACCGTGCCCGACCGGACGGCCGACGAGATCGCGGTGGTGCTGCGCGGCCTGCTCGAACAGAGCCCGGTCATCAAGGAGCAGGTCGACGGGGGCGGCGACGGCATCTCCGGAATCGCGCTGTGCTCGACGGTGCCGTCCGTTCTGCACGAGATGCGGGAGATGTGCCGCCGCTACTACCGCGAGATCCCAGCGGTCATCGTGGAGCCGGGCGTCAAGACCGGGGTGCCGGTGCGGATGGACAACCCCAAAGAGGTCGGCAGCGACCGCATCATGAACTCGCTGGCGGCCGTGCACCTGTTCGGCGGCCCCGCCATCGTGGTCGACTTCGGCACCTCGACCAACTTCGACGCGGTCAGCGCCCGCGGCGAGTTCGTGGGCGGGGCGCTGGCGCCCGGCATCGAGATCTCGGTCGACGCGCTGTCCCGGCGGGCCGCCCAGCTGCTCAAGGTCGAGCTGACCCGGCCGCCCCGGGTGGTCGGCAAGAACACGGTCGAGGCACTGCAGTCGGGGATCGTCTACGGGTTCGCCGGCCAGGTCGAGGGCATCGCCCGGCGGATGGCCCGCGAGCTGGCGCCCGAGAACCCGGACGCGGTCACGATCATCGCCACCGGCGGCCTCGCCCCGCTGGTCATCAACGAGGTCAGCGTCATCGACGCGCACGAGCCGTGGCTGACCCTGATCGGGCTGCGGCTGGTGTTCGAGCGCAACACGGCCCCGGAAATCGGTGTGCCCGCCACTGACCGGCCCCGGTAGCCTCATCCAGGTGAGCGACAACGACCCCGCCGGCGCCCCCGCGGGCCCCGGCCCCACCGACGACCGTGACCTCCCGGAGCAGATGCGGGTCCGGATGGCCAAGCGGGAGGCGCTGCTGGCCGAGGGCCGCGACCCCTACCCGGTCGGCTACCCGCGCACGGCGACGATCGCCGAGGTCCGGTCCCGGTACGAGGGGCTGCCGCCCGACACCTCCACCGGCGACGAGGTCGCGGTGGCCGGGCGGGTCATGCTGTACCGCACCGGTGGCAAGCTGTGCTTCGCCACCCTCCGCGACGGCACCGGCGACCTGCAGGTCATGGTCTCGCTGGCCAAGGTCGGGGCGGAGGCGCTGGCCGCCTGGAAGCGCGACGTCGACCTCGGCGACCAGGTCGGCGTGCGCGGTGAGGTGATCACCTCCCGCAGCGGCGAGCTGTCGGTGCTGGCCGACGAGTTCGCGGTCATCGGCAAGAGCCTGCGGCCGCTGCCGGAGAAGCACAAGGGGCTGAGCGACGCCGAGTCGCGGGTCCGGCAGCGCTACCTCGACCTGATCATCAACCCCGAGGCCCGGCGGCTGGCCCGGCTGCGCAGCGACGTGGTCTGGTCGCTGCGGGACCAGATGCACGACCGCGGCTTCCTGGAGGTGGAGACGCCGGTCCTGCAGGCCATCCACGGCGGGGCCAACGCGCGGCCGTTCATCACCCACGGCAACGCCTACGACAGCGAGCTGTACCTGCGCATCGCGCTCGAGCTGTACCTCAAGCGGCTGATCGTGGGCGGCATCGAGAACGTCTTCGAGATCGGCCGGGTGTTCCGCAACGAGGGGGTCGACGCGACCCACAACCCCGAGTTCACCATGCTCGAGGCCTACCAGGCCTACGGCGACTACGACACGATGGCCACGCTGACCCGGGAGCTGATCCAGGGCGCCGCCCGGCACGCGCTCGGTAGCACCGTGCTGCAACGGGCCGACGGCACCGAGACCGACATCGGCGGCGAGTGGCGCTCGGTGCCGGTCTACGCGGCGGTCTCGGCCGCCCTGGGCGAGGAGATCACCCCCGACTCCAGCCTCGAGGCCCTGCGCAAGCTGAGTGCGGCCGCCGACGTCCCCCTGGAGCCGGGCTGGAACCACGGGCAGGTCGTGCTGGAGATGTACGAACGGCTGGTGGAGAAGCAGACCGTCGAGCCCACGTTCTACCGCGACTTCCCGGTCGAGGTTTCGCCGTTGACGCGAGCCCATCGTGACGACCCGCGGCTGGCCGAGCGCTGGGACCTGGTCGCGTTCGGGGCCGAGCTCGGCACCGCCTACTCGGAGCTGGCCGACCCGGTCGAGCAGCGCAAGCGGCTGACCGCCCAGTCGCTGCTGGCGGCGGGCGGCGACCCGGAGGCGATGTCGCTCGACGAGGACTTCCTGCGGGCGCTGGAGTACGGCATGCCGCCGACCGGGGGGGTCGGGGTGGGGGTGGACCGGATCCTCATCATGTTCACCGGGCAGTCGATCCGGGACACGGTGCTGTTCCCGTTCGTCAAGCCGGAGTAGCCCGGGCTCCGCTCCGCTCCGCTCCTCTCTCTCCTCTCCGCTCCTCTCCGCGACCGCGCAACACTCCAGCCCCACGAGTCACACGCGGCACTTGAGGGTGCGGTCGTCCCAGCCCCGGTTTCGCTGGAGCGAAGTCAGGGATTATCCCTGACTTCGCTCCAGTACGCCGTACGAGCCGGGGCTCCCGGGGTGTGGGACCTGAGGGGTGGGCGAGGTGCGTCAAGTGCACACCGATGGCCGGGCGGCCGGACCGGGCTGGCTGGGCCGGGCTAGCTGAGGCGGGGCTAGCTGGGGCGGACGGCGCCTACGTAGATACTCCAGTCGATCTTCTGGACCATCACGTCCTGGCCGAACGAGGGGGCGTCCACCATCAGGCCGTCACCCAGGTAGAGGCCGACGTGGCTGATGTCGGCGTAGAAGAACACCATGTCGCCGGGCTGGAGCTGGTCGCGGGAGATGTGGGTGCCCTCGTCCCACTGGTCGCCCGTGTAGTGGTCGAGCTGGATGCCCTCTTGCGCGTAGGCCCACATGACCAGGCCGGAGCAGTCGAATTCGCTCGGGCCGGCCGCGCCCCAGATGTAGGGGTCACCGCGGCGGCTGAGGGCCGCGTTCAGCGCCCGGACGCCCACGCTGTTGCCCCCCGGGATGGTGATGTTGGGGTAGCTGCCGGTCTTGTTGAAGACCGCCATCGCCTGGGTCATGGTCGAGCTGTTGACCTTGTTGATCTCGGACTGGATCTGCTTGGTCTTCGCGGTCATGGAGGTTTCCAGCGCGGTGACCTTGGCGATCTGCTGCTGGGCGGTCTGGTTGGCGCGCTTGTCGGTCGTCTCCGCCCGCTGCAGCTGCGCTTCCCGTTCCCCGTTGGTCTGATCCAGCTGCTGCATGATCGAAGCCTGGTTCAGGTACTGGTCCGGGTTGGTGGCGCTGAGGATCTGCAGCACCGGGTCGTAGCCGGCGTTCTCGTAGCTGGCCGCCGCCAGCCGGCCGACCGCGGCCTGGCTGACCTTGAGGGCGGCGCCGTCGGTGGCCGCCTCCTGCTTGGCCTTGGCGGCCGCGGTCCTGGCCGACGAGAGCTCGACCCGGAGGCCGTCGTACTGCTCGCTGAGCGCGTTGATCTGGTACGTGAGCTGCTTGGCCTGGGCCAGCAGGGTGTCCAGCGACGGCGACCGGGCCGCGTCGCTGGAGGCAGCCGGCAGCAGCAGGGCGGCGGCGGTGGCCGTGCCGGTGACCAGCGCCGCGGCCCGCCAGGAGCGGGACGCGGTGGTCCTCACCCGTTTGGGCGAGAATCTCCGGGTGCTCTGCACACCGTCGGCTGAACGCCGCACAGAAGCTCTCCTCTGCATTAACTGTCTGGGGCTGCAGCGAAAAAAGATATTGGATGGTTGAACGGTGCGCGGCCTGAACCGCGCAACTGTTGCCGTGTTTTTAGACACGCCGACAATTGCGGTCAAGCCGGACCGCAATTCACCGGTCTACGCGTACCGGCGGCTATCGTGGACCCGCCATGGGATACACGGTCAGGCAGGCGCGCACCGCCGACGTGCCGGGAATCCGGGCCCTGATCGACGCCAACGTCTCCTCCGGACGGCTGCTCGGCAAGGCCACCGTCACGCTGTACGAGGACATCCAGGAGTTCTGGGTGGCCGTCCGCGACGACGACGGCCTGATCGCCGGCTGCGGCGCCCTGCACGTGCTGTGGGAGGACCTGGCCGAGATCCGCACGATCGCCGTCCGCGACGACTGCCAGGGCCACGGGCTCGGGCGCCAGCTCGCCCAGGCACTGCTGGCCCGGGCGCGCGAGGTCGGCGTCCAGCGGGTGTTCGTGCTCACCTTCGAGGTGCGCTTCTTCACCAGCCTCGGCTTCACCGAGATCTTCGGCACCCCGGTCGCCCCCGACGTCTACAGCGAGCTGCTGCGCTCCTACGACGAGGGCGTGGCCGAGTTCCTGGGGCTGGACTGGGTGAAGCCCAACACCCTGGGCAACACCCGGATGCTGCTGCACCTGCGCTAGCTCGCAGTGTCTCCGGCTCGCTGCCCCCGGTCGCTCACAGCAGCCGCAGCTGCCGGTCCGGAGCCCGGCGTTTGGCGACCTCGGCCCGGGTCAGCAGCGCGGGCTCGATCGCGGCCAGGAACGGTGACGGCCCGCGCGGGGCCGCGTAGCTGAGCAGCAGGCGGCTCCGGGCCCGGGTCATCCCCACGAACAGCAGCCGCCGCTCCTCGCTGGTGTCGGCGTCGGGCGCGTCCCCCGGCCACCGCAGCGGCAGCAGGCCACGCTCGCAGCCGGCCAGGAACACCACCTCGAACTCCAGCCCCTTGGCCGCGTGCAGGGTCAGCAGGGTCACCGCGTCGGCCCGCGGGTCCTGGGCGTCGGCCTCGGCCCCCAGCGAGATCTCGGTCAGGAACTGCTCCAGGTCCTGGCTGCGCCGGGCCAGCGGAGCGAGCGCCTCGGCGGCGGTGAGGACGTCGACCGATTCGGCTCCGCGGGTCAGCGCGGTCAGCCGCCCGGCCGCCGCCCGCAGCTGGCTGGCGGCGTCGTCGCCGGGCGGGCCGTCCGGTGGGTCCAGCCGCAGCTCGCGGACGAGGTCGCGGACGCCCGGGCGGCGGGCCAGCCGGTCGTGGGAACCCTTCTGGGCGGGCAGCCCGGCCCGGTTGAGCGCCTGCAGCAGCGGGGCCGTCTGCGCGTCGGTGCGGTAGAGCACGGCGATGTCGGACAGCCCGAGCGTGGTGTGCCGCAGCCGGGAGTCGGCCCGGCCGCTGTCGAGCGCGTGGAACGACGAGCCGCCGATCAGCCGGTCGATCTCGGCCGCGATCCAGGTTGCCTCGGCCTGGTCGCTGGTCGCCTCGTGCAGCACCACCGCCGGCCCGGGGACCGCGCTGACCGGGCCGCCCGAGCGCCGGGCCGGCTCCAGCTTCCGGTCGGGCACCAGCGTGGCCGGCGCGATGGCCTGGACCGCGGCCTTCACCACGGTCGGGCTGGAGCGGTAGTTCCGGGTCAGGTACACGGTCCGGGCGCCCGCGTAGTCGGCCCCGAACCGCAGGAAGAACCCCACGTCGGCGCCCCGGAAGCCGTAGATGGCCTGGTCCGGGTCGCCGATCACGGTGAGGCCGTCGCCCGGCCCGGCCAGCCGCCGCAGCAGCTCGTACTGCTGCCCGTCGACGTCCTGGTACTCGTCCACGCTGATCCGCGGCCAGCGCTCGCGCAGGGCGGCCGCCACGTCCGGGTGGTCGGTCAGCAGCTGCCGGGCCCGGCCGATCAGCTCGTCCACGTCGAGCAGACCGTCCTTGGCCAGCTCGGCCCGGAACGCGGCCCGGCTGGCCTGGAGTTCCCGCTGCTTGCCGTCGTCCCGGCCCGGAGCGGTCAACGTGGCCAGCGCGGTCAGCAGCCGGCGGCCGTCGCGTTCGGAGCCCGCCACCCGGCCGGCCGCCTCGAGCCGGGCCGCCTCGTCCGCGACCTTGACGTCGGCGGGCAGACCGGCCTGCTCGGGGTGCTCGGTCAGCAGCCGCAGCGCCAGCCCGTGGAACGTGGTGACCGCGAACCCCGGGCCCCCCAGGCCGACCGGGGCCGCCAGCGCGCTCAGAGCGGCCAGCCGGTCGCGCATCTCCTGGGTCGCCCGGCGGGTGAACGTGATGGCCAGGAACTCCTCCGGCCGCCTGCCCTCGGCGGCCGCCTGGTAGGCGATCCGGTGGGTCAGCGTCCGGGTCTTGCCGGTCCCGGGCCCGGCGATGATCATGAGCGGCGTCCCGGCCGGGGAGACGGCGGCCGATCGCTGCTCGTCGTCCAGGGCCGCCAGCAGTGTGTCCGCCGCTGTCGCCCCGGATACCGCCGGGCTCGCTGGGCTTGCCGTGCTGTCCGCGGCGGTCGGGTCGGCCGTGGCCGCTGGGCTGGTTGTGGTGGCAGGGGCAATTGTGGCGGAAGGGGCGGGGGTGCTTGCGCTGGCGGGCGCCGGCCTGGTGGGCACCGGCTGCGGCACGTCGAACAGCGCCTCGGCCCGGTCCAGCTCCCCCGGCGCGAACAGCCGGACGGTGCCGTACTCGCCGTCGTAGCCGGCGTCCTTGACCACCTCGCCCCGGCGCAGCCGGCCGATCGCCTCGCCCAGCGTGCTGCCGCCGACGCGGTCCAAATCGTCGGCCGGGACCTCTTGCAAGATTGAAAGTTCCGGCCCGAACGCGGCCACCAGACGGTCAATGAGGCGATTGACGCTCTTGCTCTTAGGGCCGACCGAGAGGATCTCGCCGACAATTTCCGGTAGCTGAACCAGATTATTGAATCCGGCCGCACCGTCGGGCCGGTAGCCGTCGGGGCGATCGGCCAGTTCGGCGACTCGGTGCAGAACCCCGACCGTAAGCGGTTTTTGGCACTCGGGACAGAGACCGGCCCGCTCCCGAGTTTGCTGCGGATCAAAACGGACCCCGCACTTACGGTGACCGTCCAGGTGATACTTGCCTTCTTCGGGATAGAACTCGATCGTGCCGGCCAGGCCGTCTCCGGTGCGCAGCGCATCGGCGATCGAGAAGTAGTCCATCGCCGCCGTGAAAGTCGTCGCCTCCCGGCCCAGCATGGGCGGGGAATGGGCGTCTGAGTTACTGACGAGCCGATAGCGGTCGAGCGACGAACACATCCAGTTCATACGCGGATCGGACGACAAGCCCGTCTCCACCGCGAATATTTCCCCGGCCAGATCGCCGTAACAGTCGGCAACCGCATCGAAACCCGAACGCGAACCAAGAACAGCGAACCAAGGTGTCCAGATATGTGCCGGAACCAGGTAGCAGCCCGGCCCGCCTTCCAGCGTGATCTCCAGCAGGTCGCGTGAGTCAAGGCCGAGGATCGGGCGCCCGTCAGAAGCAAGGTTGCCGATCTTCGACAACGCCGCGGTGATCCGGTCGGCCGCGTCGAAGCTGGGCGCGTAAATAAGGTGGTGCACTTTACGGGTTCGATCGTCACGCCGGTAGATTGTGGAGATCTCCACCGACAGCATGAAACGCACCGACTGGTCACAGGCCGCAGGCACTCGGCGGCGCAGGTCACTTTCCAGATCTGGCCGCAGCCGCAGCAAGCCGGGTTCGGCCGGCACCAGCGTGCTTTTCAGTTCTGCGGCCCAGGCGGGATGGGTGAAGTCGCCGGTGCCGACGACCGTGATGCCCTTACGCAACGCGCCGCTGGCCAGATGGGGGATGTCGCAGTCTTTACTGCACGCGCGGGAAAACTTCGAGTGAATGTGGAGATCGGCGTGGAACATTGCCGTTTGTTTCGCCCCTCTCGGCTGGCCGCCGGGGGGACGGCGGCCGCGTTCGATCCTGCCACGCCAGTTCGGTGCCCAAGCCATATCCGGGACTCGTTCGCGGCCAGCCTTGGCCGGCCGGCCCTGGCCGCCAGGTTTCAGCCCGGCCCGGCCTGCCGGGCGGCCGGGCCCGCGGCCAACTTCGGCGATCACCCGCACCGTCCCTGACCTGCACGGAAGGGATAAAAAGGGAAAGCCGGAGGGCGGTCGACGGGGGGAATGGAAAGGTGACCACCGCCGGTGCGCGACAATGGAAGCAGCGAAAAATAAACCCGCGCGCCGCGCCGTCGGCCGGCTGACCGGCCGGTCGGGCTCGGCCGGCCCGTTCCGGTGCCGCCGCCGGTATCCGGGCGGGACGCCTGCGCCCGGTGACCAGGCCGGCGGCCGAGCGGCGGGCGGGACGTAGAAGGCAAAACTGCGTCCGGGACCGGGCCGCCTTTTGCCGGGCCCCGGTAACGGTCCACATATGAGAACGCCACAATCGATTTCAGGCACTTGCGCAAAGCACATGCACGGTGGCAGAGCGCAGTGTTGTCATCGGTGGATGGTTAAACCGTAGGAAGGAAGCGTTACGTTGAAGGATCTCGCGGCGCTCACTCCACCAGCGGTTGTTTGCGTCGCGTTCATCATCGGAGTTGTCATGTTCCTGCGCCGGGAGATGGCACCGAAGCGTAGAGTGCGGGAAGACGCCCGCCGCGAAGCGAATATTTCCGGCAACAACGGCATTATCGACGCCAACGAGGCCACATCGGCTGCCCGCCCGGAAGGCAACCGGGATGGCAACTCAGAAGGTAACACAGTTGGGCCCGCTGGGGAAAACCCAGTAGCCAACGCGGATGAACCGGATCATGTAAGCCGATCATCAGGCGACCACGGTTCACCCCACTAAGTGTTTGCCCTCCGCTAGTAGATCTCGACGCGTCTGCGCTGATGCTGAGCCTGTACTTAGAATCGGCTCAGAGTTGCTGACAACAGAGCCGGCCCGGCAATCGGCATGACGCTGTCAGTAACGCTAACAGCCCACTCAATGTCTGATTACGGAGAGTTACACCGGCCGGTGAGAGGTATCAGGTCCTTCGGCAAGGGAACAAGCCGAGTTCGCCGTAACACGCCAATGTTGTTGACCACCCTGAATTGGCAACGGCAACATGGTGGGTATATCTTCAGTATCTGAAATATGTGTGATCCACAGAAGGGCTGGTTCCATGGCACAGAAGGTTCAGGTGCTTCTCGTCGACGATCTTGATGGCGGCGAGGCGACTGAGACCGTATCGTTTGGTCTTGACGGCAGTGCGTATGAGATCGACCTAAGTGCGGCCAACGCTGACAAGATCCGCAAAGAGCTGGCTCTCTACATCGATAAAGCCCGCAAAGTAAGTGCGCCCGCGCGCCGTCGCCGCCCGCGTACCGGGCCCGGTCGTCAGCGCAGTGCGGAAATCCGTGAGTGGGCGAAGCAGCGCGGTTACCACGTCAACGAGCGCGGCCGTATTCCCGCGTCGATCGTTTCCGAGTACGAGGCCTCTCACTAAACGCGGCTTTACGGGGGACGGGGCACCTGCCGCCCCGGCCACCTCCGTCTGCTGAGCCTGGCCGCGGCACCGGCCGGCCTGCCGCCCACCCGGAGCGTGGCATCCGGGCGGGTCCAGCCCTTCTCCTCGCCGTCCGGTGCCGCCGCAGGCCCGCGCCAGGCCGACGCCACGTCCGGCAAGCTTTCCGCTCTGAGCGGAGAGCTTGCCTTTTTTCTGCCCTCGCCCGGCCGGCCCGGCCGGCCCCCTCCCGGCCCGCCCTCCGGATGCCCGCCGGGCATGGTTTCCCGCCCCGAACTGGGGTAGCGGCCGAAGACCGTTCCGGCTGGCAGCACCGGCGGTCTGAGCTGTCGTTCGCTTCCGGCGTAGCGGGAACACCACAGGGCGTTGGCGCGGTTTGATGGGATGAACGCGACCCATCCGGGGAACTTTTAACGTAGGACCTACGGCGTAAAGGCGCACCGCTGGGCACGCGGCTACCATGCGGGTAGGGCAGGGCAATCGTTCGCGCACCTGCCTGACCGCGCTGTGAGGAGAGCAACGATATGTTCGAACGGTTTACCGACCGAGCGCGGCGGGTTGTGGTCCTGGCGCAAGAAGAAGCCAGGATGCTCAATCACAACTACATCGGCACCGAGCACATCCTGCTGGGCCTCATCCACGAGGGTGAAGGCGTGGCGGCGAAGGCCCTGGAATCCCTGGGCATCAGTCTCGAGGCCGTTCGCCAGCAGGTCGAGGAGATCATCGGCCAGGGTCAGCAGGCGCCGTCTGGTCACATCCCCTTCACCCCGCGGGCCAAGAAGGTCCTGGAGCTGTCGCTGCGCGAGGCGCTGCAGCTCGGGCACAACTACATCGGCACCGAGCACATCCTGCTCGGCCTGATCCGCGAGGGTGACGGCGTCGCCGCGCAGGTGCTGGTCAAGCTGGGGGCCGACCTGAACCGGGTCCGCCAGCAGGTCATCCAGCTGCTGCACGGGTATCAGGGCAAGGAGCCCGCGTCGGCCGGCACGTCGGCCGAGTCGGCCCCGTCCACCTCGCTGGTGCTGGACCAGTTCGGCCGCAACCTGACCGCGGCCGCGCGGGAAGGCAAGCTGGACCCGGTCATCGGCCGCGAGAAGGAGATCGAGCGGGTGATGCAGGTGCTCTCCCGCCGGACCAAGAACAACCCGGTCCTGGTGGGTGCGCCCGGCGTCGGCAAGACCGCCGTGGTCGAGGGTCTCGCGCAGAAGATCGTGCAGGGCGAGGTGCCCGAGACGATCAAGGACAAGCAGCTGTACACGCTGGACCTGGGCGCCCTGGTGGCCGGCTCGCGGTACCGCGGTGACTTCGAAGAGCGGCTCAAGAAGGTGCTCAAGGAGATCCGCACCCGCGGCGACATCATCCTGTTCATCGACGAGATCCACACGCTGGTCGGGGCGGGGGCGGCCGAGGGCGCGATCGACGCGGCCTCGATCCTGAAGCCGATGCTGGCCCGCGGTGAGCTGCAGACGATCGGCGCCACCACGCTGGACGAGTACCGCAAGTACCTGGAGAAGGACGCGGCCCTCGAGCGCCGGTTCCAGCCCATCCAGGTCGCCGAGCCGACGATCGCGCACACGATCGAGATCCTCAAAGGCCTGCGGGACCGGTACGAGGCGCACCACCGGGTGTCGATCACCGACGGTGCCCTGGTGGCCGCGGCCCAGCTGGCTGACCGCTACATCAGCGACCGGTTCCTGCCCGACAAGGCGATTGACCTGATCGACGAGGCCGGTTCGCGGATGCGCATCCGCCGGATGACCGCGCCGCCGGACCTGCGGGATTACGACGAGAAGATCGCTCAGGTCCGCCGGGAGAAGGAGTCGGCCATCGACTCCCAGGACTTCGAGAAGGCCGCGGCGCTGCGTGACAACGAGAAGCAGCTGCTGGCCAAGAAGGCCACCCGGGAGAAGGAGTGGAAGGCCGGCGACATGGACGTCGTCGCCGAGGTCAACGAGGAGCTGATCGCCGAGGTCCTCGCCACCGCCACCGGCATCCCGGTGTTCAAGCTGACCGAGGAAGAGTCCCAGCGGCTGCTGCGGATGGAAGATGAGCTGCACAAGCGGGTCATCGGCCAGAACGACGCCATCCACGCGCTGTCGCAGGCCATCCGGCGTACCCGGGCCGGCCTGAAGGACCCGAAGCGCCCCGGCGGCTCGTTCATCTTCGCGGGCCCGTCCGGTGTCGGTAAGACCGAGCTGTCCAAGACGCTGGCCGAGTTCCTGTTCGGCGACGAGGACGCGCTGATCCAGCTCGACATGTCCGAGTACATGGAGAAGCACACGGTCTCGCGGCTGTTCGGCTCCCCGCCCGGCTACGTCGGGTACGAGGAGGGTGGCCAGCTGACCGAGAAGGTCCGGCGGCGGCCGTTCTCGGTGGTCCTGTTCGACGAGATCGAGAAGGCCCACCCGGACATCTTCAACTCGCTGCTGCAGATCCTGGAGGACGGTCGCCTGACCGACGCCCAGGGTAAGACGGTGGACTTCAAGAACACCGTGATCATCATGACCACGAACCTCGGTACCCGCGACATCTCCAAGGGTGTCTCGGTCGGGTTCGCCAAGGCCGATGAGTCGCGCAGCTCCTACGAGCGGATGAAGAGCCGGGTCCAGGAGGAGCTCAAGCAGCACTTCCGGCCGGAGTTCCTCAACCGTGTCGACGACATCATCGTGTTCCACCAGCTGGCCCGCGAGGAGATCTTCTCCATCGTGGACCTGATGATCGGCAAGGTGGACGAGCGGCTGAAGGACCGCGACATGGGTCTGGAGCTGCGCCCGGACGCCAAGTCGCTGCTGTCGGAGCGCGGTTACGACCCGGTGCTGGGGGCGCGGCCGCTGCGCCGCACGATCCAGCGCGAGATCGAGGACTCGCTGTCGGAGAAGATCCTCTTCGGCGAGCTCCGGCCGGGCCAGATCGTGATCGTGGACGCCGACGGCGAGGGGCCCGAGGCCAAGTTCACCTTCACCGGGGTGGCCAAGCCGGACTCGGTGCCGGACGCCCCGCCGGCCGAGGTCGAGTCGGCCAGCAGCGGCGAAGGCCCGCAGGCGCTCGGCAGCAGCAGCTGAGCCAGTCGCCCAGCTGACGCCGTAAGGTCCTAGTCAGAGCCCAGGCCGGAAACGGTCTGGGCTCTGACGCGTCCGGGCGCCGACGCGCTGACGATTCAGGCCGGGAGCGCGTACTGGCCGTCCGGCCGGGCGTCGATCAGGCCGTCGGCGACCAGGCCGTCGAGGGCGCGGGCGCGCTGGAGAGCGACCGGCCAGGCGGCATCCAGCCGGGCGGCCGGCACCGGCCCGGGCGCATCCCGCAGCACCGCCAGCAGCCGTCCCCGGCACTGCCGGTCGGTGCCCTCGTAGCGCTGACCCACCGGCCGGACCTCAGCGGCCGGGCGCCCGGCCCGCAGCCACGTGCAGTCGGCCGCCACCGGACACACCTCGCAGCGCGGGCGGGCGGCCGTGCACACCAGCGCGCCCAGCTCCATCACCCCGACCGCCCAGCGGGCGGCGGTCTCCGGCTCGTCCGGCAGCAGCGTCTCGGCCAGCCGCCACTCGGCCGCCGAGACCGCCCTGCCCGGGAACTCGGCCCCGCTGACCAGCCGGGCCAGCACCCGCCGGACGTTGGTGTCGAGGACCGGATGGCGCTGGCGGTAGGCGAAGCTGGCCACCGCGGCGGCCGTGTAGCGGCCCACCCCGGGCAGCGTCAGCAGCTCGTCGTAGGAGTCGGGGATGATCCCGCCGTGCCGCTCGGTCACGATCCGGGCCGCCTCGTGGAGCCGCAGCGCCCGGCGCGGGTAACCGAGCCGCCCCCACTGGCGGACCGCCGCACCGGGTGGGTCGGCGGCCTGCGCGGCCGGGGTCGGCCAGCGGGCCAGCCACTCGCGATGAGCGGGCAGCACCCGGGACACCGGCGTCTGCTGGAGCATGATCTCGCTGACCAAGACCGACCAGGCCGACGCCCCCGGGGCCCGCCAGGGCAGATCGCGGGCGTGGTCCGCGTACCAGCCGAGCACCGGCTCGAGATAGCGGCTTGTCATGACAAGCCATGATTGTCGCACGTCAACCGGCGGCCGCCAGGCCGCGTCGGCCGGCATGTCGCCGGGCTGAGCGCTGGCCGGCGGAGTTAACTGGCTCTATGGACCCGGATGCGCAGCGTAGGAGGGGTGACCGAACCCCCGGAGCCGACGCCTACTGGCAGCGCCGGTTCTTCACGCTGGTGGGCGGGCTGGCCGTGATCGGCCTGCTGGCCTGGGTCTGCTCGGGCGTGGCCAGCGGCGGCAAGTCGCCCCGCACCTCCGGCTCGGGCGGGCCGTCGTCGGCCGCCTACGCCAGCACCGCCACCGCCACGCCGAAACCGTCGGCGCCGGTCACCTCGGCCCCGGCCAGCCCGTCGCCCAGCGTGTCGCCGTCGGCCTCGCCGTCCAAGTCAGCCACCGCCACCCCGAAGCCCACCGCGTCCGGCAAGCCGCGCGAGGCCCCGGCCAAGGCCGCCGCCAGCGCACCGGTCACCTGCCCGGCGGCCGACCTGGTGCTGACCGTCACCGCCAGCCAGGCCAGTTACGGCGCCAAGGACACCCCGACCTTCCAGGTCGACATCGTCTCGACCAACGCCGCGACCTGCACCCTGGCCACCGGCCCGGAGGCCCTCAAGCTGGTCATCCTGCACGGCGGCACCACCGCCTGGAACTCGGCCGCCTGTGTGCGCGGCGCCCCCCGGCACGTGATCAGCCTGCGCCGCGGGGTCCCGGTCGTCACCTCGATGACCTGGAACAAGCAGCAGCAGGGGGCCAGCGGCTGCGGCAGCGCGGTGGCGGCCGCCACCGGCCGGACCTACAGCGCGGTCGCCCAGGCGGGCGGGGCCCAGAGCCCGGGCGCGCCGTTCCGGCTGACCGCGCCCGCCGCCAAGCCCGCCAGCCCGGCCACCAAGTCGGCCGGCGCCTGAGCGGCCCTCAGTCGGCCAGGGCGGCGGCGATGGCGTGGCGCACGTCCTCGACCTCGCGGACCTCCAGCAGGCCGCTGGGGCCGCCGTCGGACCCCGGCAGCGCGGTCGGCGAGCCGTTCCGGCCCTGGTCGCGCTCGCGGGCGGGTCCGGCCCCGCCCGGGCTGAGGCCGCCGCCGGCCGGGACGATCGCCCGCCGGAAGCCCATCCGCTCGGCCTCGGCCAGCCGCCGCGGGATACCGCTCACCCGCCGGACCTCACCGGCCAGCCCGACCTCACCGATGGCGATGACCCCGGCCGGCATGCTCAGGTTCGACGTCGAGCTGGCCAGGGCCAGCGCCAGCGCCAGGTCGACCGACGGCTCGGTCAGCCGGACCCCGCCGACGGTGGCGGCGTAGACGTCCTGGCGGCCGAGCCGGATGTCGGCGTGCCGCTGGAGCACCGCCAGCACCATGCCGACCCGCGACCCGTCCAGACCCGAGGTGACCCGGCGGGGCATGTCCAGCACCGAGGGGCCGACCAGCGTCTGCACCTCGGCCACCAGCGGCCTGCGCCCCTCCAGGGTGACGGTCACGCAGGTGCCGGGGACCGGCTCGCTGCGCTGGGACAGGAACAGCCCGCTGGGATCGGGCAGCCCGATCAGCCCGTACTCGCCGAGGTCGAAGCAGCCGACCTCGTCGGTCGGGCCGTAACGGTTCTTGACCGCGCGCACCATGCGCAGCTGGGAATGGCGGTCGCCCTCGAAGTTCAGCACCACGTCGACCATGTGCTCGAGCGTGCGCGGCCCCGCGATCGACCCGTCCTTGGTCACGTGACCGACCAGGATCGTGGCCAGCGCGCGCTCCTTGGCCGCTGCCATCAGCGCGGCCGACACCTCGCGGACCTGGGTCACCCCACCCGGTACGCCGTCCACCCCGCCCGCCGAGATCGTCTGCACCGAGTCGACGATCAGCAGGTCGGGCCGGACCGTCTCCACGTGGCCGAGCACCGCCGCCAGGTCGGTCTCGGCCGCCAGGTACAGGTGGTCGCTGACCGCGCCGATCCGGTCGGCCCGCAGCCGGACCTGGGCGGCCGACTCCTCGCCGGTGACGTACAGCACCGTGCGCGACCCGGCCACCAGCGCGGCCGCCTCCAGCAGCAGCGTCGACTTGCCGACCCCGGGCTCGCCCGCCAGCAGCAGCACCGCGCCGGGGACGAGGCCACCGCCGAGCACCCGGTCGAGCTCGTCCATGCCGGTCGGCCGGGCGCTGGCCGCCCGGGCGTCGACGTCGCCGATGGGGACGGCCGGCGTGCTGACCGGGCCCGGTCCGACCCCGCGGACCCCGGCCCGGATCAGCCGGGGGACCCCGGCCTCCTCGATCGTGCCCCACGCCTGGCACTCGCCGCACCGGCCCACCCACTTCGGGGCCTGCCAGCCGCACTCCGAGCAGCGGTAGGCGCTCCCTGCCGATGACTTCGCCATGGCTGGCACATTAACGCGGGGTGGTGACAATCCGGCGGGATGCGAGCGGCCGCGTCGCTGGGGGAAATCCGGCCCGGCGTCAAACTAAGCTTGCTTGACGTAGCCCCTGCCGAGGCATCCGGCAGGCTACGTGGAGGGAAGGGCATTGAGCGACGCTGACCGGCCGGCCAGGACCCCCGTCGTGCTGTCCACGTCGTCGGTCTACCCGGAGCGGACGCCCGACGCCTTCGAGACGGCCGTGCGGCTGGGCTACGACGGCATCGAGGTCATGGTCTACACCGACCCGGTGAGCCAGAACGTCGACGTGATCAAACGGCTCATCGACTACCACCAGATCCCGGTGCTGGCCGTGCACGCCCCCAGCCTGCTGCTGACCCAGCGGGTGTGGGGCCGGGAGCCGTGGGAGAAGATCCGCCGGTCCCAGGACATGGCCGAGCAGCTGGGGGCCAGGATCGTGGTCGTGCACCCGCCGTTCCGCTGGCAGCGCGACTACGCGATCGACTTCGAGACCGGGCTGGCCGCGATGGAGGCCGAGACCGACATCATCTTCGCGGTCGAGAACATGTTCCCGCTGCGCGCCCGCGGCCGCGAGATCGCGCCCTACGCGCCGAGCTGGGACCCGACCGCGATCAACTGCGCCAACGTGACCATCGACCTCTCGCACACGGCCGCGTCCGGCTCCGATCCGCTGGCGATGGCCGAGGCGGTCGGCGGCCGGCTGACCCACGTGCACCTGGCCGACGGCACCGGCGTCCCCAACGGGCCGTTCCCGGACGAGCACCTGGTGCCCGGGCGCGGCAGCCAGCCCTGCGCGGAGTTCCTGCACCGCCTGGGCGCGAGCGGTTACCCGGGCGTGGTCGTGCTCGAGGTCAACACCCGCCGCGCCCCGAGCCGCGACGCCCGCGAAGCCGACCTGGCCGAGTCGCTGGCCTTCGCCCGCGAGCACCTGACCCACGTCCCCGCCCGCTGAGCCGGCCCGGCCGGGGCCGCCGTCCCACCCGGCCGGGGCGCTTGCTGGGCGTTTGCAATTGCAAGCACTCGAGGGTAATACTGGAGGCATGCCTCAGGTGAACATGAACTCGATCGGGGACTACATCCGCGACCAGCGCGAGCAGGCGAAGATCTCGCTGCGCCAGCTCTCGCAGCAGGCGGGGGTCTCCAACCCTTATCTCAGCCAGATCGAGCGCGGGCTGCGCAAGCCCAGCGCCGAGATCCTGCAGCAGATCGCCAAGGGCCTGCGTATCTCCGCCGAGGCGCTGTACGTGCAGGCCGGCATCCTCGAGGACCAGCCCGCCGACTCCGGGGTGCGGTCCGCCCTGCTGGCCGACCCGGGCCTGTCCGAGCGGCAGAAGCAGGTGCTGATCGAGATCTACGAGTCGTTCCGCAAGGAGAACGGGGTCGCCGGCGACGGCGACGCCACCGTCGCGGTGCTGCCGCGGGCCGTCACCGCCGAGCCCGAGCCGGGCCGCCCGGAGCGGCCCAGCCGTGACCGCACCTGGTCGGCGGTGACCGACGACGCCACCGGCCCCGTTACCGGAACGGGACCATCATCGGTGGACAACGGATAACGTGGTGCCGTGTTGACCGGTGCGGCCATGACGCCGCTGAATTGGTTCTTCGCCGCGCTCTCGATCGCGGCCTTCGTGTTCGAGGCGTGGGCCTTCGTCGACGCCGTCCGGCGGCCGGCCGCCGCGTTCCCGGCCGTCGGCAAGCAGACCAAACCGATCTGGCTGATCATCCTGGGCGTCTCCATGGTCGTCGGCCTCGGCTACGCCTTCTACCTGCGGGGCGCGTCGGTGACCTCGATCCTGCCGGTCGCCGCGTTCGTGGCGGCCGCGGTCTACATGGCCGACGTCCACCCGAAGGTCAAGGAGTTCAAGACCGGCCACACCCATTCCGGTCCGTACGGGCCGTGGTAGCGCCCTTTTAATCATATTTAAAAGGGTCTATGGGGGCGGGCCGCCCACGTTCGGCGGGGTCGCCGCGCGAGGGGCCGGGACGGGGCGCCCACGGGACCGCGGACCGCGGAGTGGGGCCGGGCGGCCGAGCGGGGTGGGCGCCTCAGTTCGGCAGGACCAGCAGGGCGACCGGGACCACCACGATCAGGGTGGCGGCGCAGCAGATGGCCACGCGGACGGCGACCGGGGGCGGCGGGTTCGGGGTCATGATGCGGGTGACCCGGGCGGTCATCTCGCCCTCGTGAGCGGCCCCGGAGACGGCCAGGGCGCCGTCGGGGGCGCTGCCCGCGCCGCCACAGCCGGCGGTGCCGAACCGGGCCAGCGCGCCGGCCAGCGCGCGAGCCGACCGGGCCCGCAGCGCCCGGTCGTCGGCCAGCATTTCGATCAGCAGGGCAACCGACTGGTGGGCCTCGGCGCAGACGCGCGACCAGCCGAACGCCCGGCGCAGGGCGGTGAACGGCAGCACCACCAGGTCGTGCCGTTCGCGCAGGTGAGCCCGCTCGTGGGCCAGCACCGCGGCCAGCTCGGCCGGCCGCAGCAGGTCGAGCGCGCCCACGCTGACCACGATCTTGGAGCGCAGGCCGGGCAGACAGTAGGCGGCCGCGGTCGGGTAGTCGACGACCAGGGCCCCGGGGGCCTTGGGGTCGCCGCGGCCGAGCAGCGCGAGCAGCTCCCGCTGCCGCCGCCGGGCGCGGACCACGGTGATCGCCGACGCCAGCAGCACCCAGCACAGCTGGCCGAGCAGGGCCAGCCCCAGCACCAGGCTGGCCAGCCGCAACAGCACCAGCAAGACCGGCTGCCCGGCCGGGAACAGGTCCCCGTGGGAGGACATCCGGGCCACCTGGCCGACGCCGTCGGCCACGCTCGACGAACCAGCGGGCAGGCCGATCTCGATCAGCGCACCGACCGCGGCCAGACCGCCGCCGAGGCCGAGCGCCTGCCACAAGAGGATGGCCGCCCCCGGCGATCGCCGGGGCCAGCGGGCCGCGCCCAGCAAGGCCGAGCCTCGCACGCAGCCAATGGCGACGGCGGCCAGCAGGGCCGCGTCGGCCGGTCCAGTCATCAGCCCCCGCCGTCACCTTCGATCTCGTCCAGGGCACCACGGAGGGCACTGGCCTCGGCCCCGGAGACCGACTTGGCAAACCGGGCGAGCGCGGCCGACCGGTCGCCGGTCTGGTCCAGCGCGGTCAGCATCAGCTCGGTCACGTACGCTTCCCTGGTCGCGGCCGGGCGGTAACGCCAGGCTCGGCCGTCCCGCTCACGCCGGGCGAAGCCCTTCTTGGCCAGGCGGTCCAGCACCGTCATGACGGTGGTGTGCGCGAGGTCGCGTTCGGTGAGCTGCGCGCTGACCTCACGGACGGTGAGGGACTGAGGCGTCCCCCAGAGAACGTCCATGATCGCGCGTTCGAGGTCGCCAAGCCGGTTCACATTGGTCACTTTACCCACGCGGGTTGCCGGCGAACCGGCCATAGCACGCAGACCGTTCGCCGTCGGGTCACACGTCGCGGAACCCGCTTCGATCACTTTTTCTTCTTCCGGCAGGAGACTATCTAGCTACCCGCGAACGCGCCGGTCAACGGGCGGAATTGTGCTCCGGGTCGGCGAACCGGGCGAAGGCCTGCAGGTTGGCCAGGCTCTCGCCGTTCTTGGCCCGCCACGCCCATTCGCGGCGGATCGCGGATGCGAACCCCAGCTCCAGGGCGGCGTCGAAGTTCTCGTCAGCATAACTGAGCACGCAGCCGAGGATGCGGTCGACCTCGGCGGCCGAGACCGCCGCCAGCGGCAGCCGCCCGACCAGGTACACGTCGCCGACCTGGTCGATGGCGAAGTGGACACCGTAGGTGCGGCCGTTGCGCTCGAGCAGGAACCGGTAGAACTGCTCGGCGTTCTCGTCCGGCCGTCGGCAGAAGAACGCCTCCACGTGCAGGCTGTGGCGGCCCGCGATCAGCCAGGTCACCGTGGCCAGCTTGTGCTCGCCGGCCAGCTTGACCAGGTAGGCGCCGGGACTGGGATGCTCGGACGGCAGGTCCAGCTCCTGCAGGGCCGCCTCGATGGCCGCCGCGGCCGCCGCGGTCTCGGCCCCGGCTTCGGCCGCACTGGTGTCGGTCACGCCTCCACCGTAGCCCGGGCCTCGTCCATCGCCCCCGAGTAGACCCCCAGCAGCTGGTCGACCGCGGCCGACCAGCCGAACCGGGAGGCGTGCCGGAGCGCACCGGCCGACATCCGCTCGAGCGCGGCCGGGGCGGCCGCCAGCTGGCGCAGCACCCGGGCGTAGTCGGCCGGGTTGTGGCTGTCGACCAGCAGGCCCGAGTCCCGGTGCCGCACCGCGGTCCGCAGCCCGCCCACCGCCGCCGCCACCACCGGGGTGCCACAGGCCTGAGCCTCCATCGCGACCAGGCCGAACGATTCGGAGTGGGAGGGCACGACCACGACCGTGGCCGCCCGGTACCAGTCGGCCAGCTCGGACTGGGCGCAGGGCGGCTCCACCCGGACCACGTCACCGATGCCGAGCCGGGCGGCCAGCTGGGTGGCCATGTCCGGGTCGGTGCGGCCGAGGCCGCTGGGGCCGCCCACGAACACCACCACCAGCCGGCGGGCCAGGTCCGGGTCGTCCTCGATCATCCGGGCCACCGCGTGCAGCAGGATGTCGGGTCCCTTGAGCGGCTGCATCCGGCCCGCGAACAGCAGCATCACCGCGCCGGCGGGCACCCCCAGCGCCCGCCGGGCGGCCTGCTGGTCACCGGGCCGGAAGGTGGACAGGTCGACGCCGGGGTGCACGGTCTTGACCCGGGCCGGGTCGGCCCCGTAGAGCCCGGTGAGCTGGCGCGCCTCCTCGGCGGTGTTGGCCACCAGCCGGTCGGCTACCGCCACCACCTCTTCCTCACCCCGGATGCGGGTGTCGGGCTCGGCCGAGTCGCCGGTCGCCAGGGCGGCGTTCTTGACCTTGCCGAGGGTGTGCATGGACTGCACCAGCGGCACTCCCCAGCGTTCCTTGGCCACCGCCCCGACCTGGCCGGACAGCCAGTAGTGGGAGTGCACGAGGTCGTACCGGCCGGGCACGTAGGCGGCCTCGATGCGCAGCACCTCGAACGTGAAGTGGCAGATCTGGGCGGGGATGTCAGCCTTGTCGAGCTCCTCGAACGGGCCCGCGGTCACGTGCCGGACCAGCACCCCGGGCGCCAGCTCGGTGACCGGCGGGGCGTCCCGGGAGACCGCGCGGGTGAAGATCTCCACCTCGGTGCCGCGGGCGGCCAGCCGCTTGGCCACCTCGACCACGTACACGTTCAGGCCCCCGGCATCGCCGGTTCCTGGCTGGTCGAGCGGGGACGTATGAACGCTGATCGTCGCGATCCGGCTCGGGACGCTTCGCGGCACGGGCAAGCACCTCCGATTCTGCAACCACGACGTTCCACCGAGTCTTCCCTGTCAACCAGCCCGCTCACCTGAGAGCCGCTTCCTCCTTGGCTGGCCGACGGCTGGCCGGCCGCCGGGCCGATAGGCTCGGGCCATGGGAACTCTTGTGCTGCTGCGCCACGGTGAGAGCGAGTGGAATTCCAAGGGACTTTTTACCGGATGGGTGGATGTGCCCCTGTCCGAGACCGGGGCGGACGAGGCCCGCAACGCCGGGCGGCTGCTGAGTGAGGCGGGGATCGGCCCGGACGTGCTGTTCACCTCGGTGCTGACCCGGGCCATCCAGACCGCCAACATCACCCTGGACGTGGCCGGCCTGGCCTGGCTGCCGGTGCACCGGTCCTGGCGGCTGAACGAACGCCACTACGGCGCCCTGCAGGGCAAGGACAAGGCCCAGACCCGCCAGGAGTTCGGCGACGAGCAGTTCATGACCTGGCGCCGCTCCTACGACGTCCCACCCCCGCCGATCGCCGACGACAACCAGTACTCCCAGGCCGGCGACCCCCGCTACGCGCTGCTGCCCCCCGACCTGCTGCCCCGCACCGAATGCCTCAAAGACGTCCAGGCCCGGATGCTGCCCTACTGGTATGAGCAGATCGTCCCCGAGCTCGCCGTCGGCCGCACCGTCCTGGTCACCGCCCACGGCAACTCCCTGCGGGCCCTGGTCAAGCACCTCGACGGCATCAGCGACGACGACATCGCCGCCCTCAACATCCCCACCGGCATCCCCCTGCGCTACGACCTCGACGACGACTACCGCCCGGTCGAAAAGGGCGGCCGTTACCTCGACCCGCAGGCCGCGGCCGAGGCGGCTGAGGCAGTTAAGAACCAGGGCCGCTGACCCGTCCGCCAGGCGGCAATCGGGTGTGCGCCGAAGAAATCACAAATGTCCGGATAATGGACTGGTGGGAAACAGTCCGGTAATAGTCGCACGTCAACGGCCCCTGTTTGTGGTGCCCGGCATGGGGCCGTTTACGATCGGGTGTGTGGGCCTGAGCTGTTCCGATGCGACGTCGCCAGCGGTGAGCGGCGGGATTCAGTCACCGAGGGAGCAGCAATGCCGGTGAGCACACGGGCGGTCAACGGCGGGTGGCGGGAATCCGCCGATCCGGCGGCCACGCCCTTGCCTCCAGGTATCGCCTCGGTCCTTTCGGTGCTGTCGTCCTCGGCCGTCGTGCTCGACGCCGAGGACCGGGTCCTGCAGGCCAGCGACGCGGCCCGCTCGTTCGGGCTGGTCGAAGGCGAACAGCTGATGGCCAGCGAGCTGCTGGCGCTGGCCCGCCAGGTGCGCCGGGACGGGGAGATCAGGGAAGGCGAGTTCGAGGTCACCCCCGGGGGCGGCGTCGGCGGCCGGGTGACCAACTTCGCGGTCCGGGTCGCCCCGCTCGGCGGCGACGTCGGCTGCGAGGGCCTGGTGCTGGTGCTGGCCGAGGACCAGAGCGAGAGCCGCCGGGTGGACGAGGTCCGCCGCGACTTCGTCGCCAACGTCAGCCACGAGCTGAAGACCCCGGTCGGCGCGCTGGCGCTGCTGGCCGAGACGGTCGAGGACGCGGCCGACGACCCGGACGCGGTCCGCCGGTTCGCCGGCCGGATGCGCCAGGAGGCGGCCCGGCTGACCAACCTGGTCCAGGACATCATCACGCTGTCCCGCATCCAGGCGGCCGAGCCGGTCCCCGACCCGACCGCGGTGGCGGTGGACGCGGTCATCGCCGAGGCGCTGGACCGGTGCCGGATGAAGGCCAACGCCCGCGGCATCGTGCTGGCCGACGTCGGCGACCGCGACCTCGGCGTCCTCGGCGACGAGGACCTGCTGATCACCGCGATCCGCAACCTGCTGGAGAACGCGGTCGCCTACAGCCCGGAGCGGACCCGGGTGGTGGTCACCACCCGCCGCGACGGGCACCGGGCCGAGATCAGCGTCGAGGACCAGGGGATCGGCATCCCCGAGCGCGACCTGCAGCGGATCTTCGAACGTTTCTACCGGGTCGATCCGGCCCGCTCGCGGGCCACCGGCGGCACCGGGCTCGGCCTGGCGATCGTCAAGCACGTGACGGCGGCGCACGGCGGGACCGTGACCGTCCGGAGCGTGGAAGGTTCGGGCTCCACCTTCACCATCTCACTTCCTTTGCGGGAGGCACCCCAGTGACACGTGTGCTCGTGGTCGAGGACGAGGAATCGTTCAGCGACGCGATCTCCTACCTGCTGCGGAAGGAGGGGTTCGAGGTCGCCGTCTGCGCCACCGGCCCGGACGCGCTGAGCGCGTTCGACCGCTCCGGCGCGGATCTGGTGCTGCTCGACCTCATGCTCCCGGGCCTGCCCGGCAGCGAGGTGTGCCGGTCGCTCCGGTCGCGGTCCAACGTGCCGGTCATCATGCTGACCGCCAAGGACAGCGAGATCGACAAGGTGGTCGGCCTCGAGCTGGGGGCCGACGACTACGTGACCAAGCCGTTCTCGTCGCGCGAGCTGGTCGCCCGGATGCGGGCGGTGCTGCGCCGCCGGGGCGAGCCGGACGAGGTGACGGTCTCGGCCATGGAGGCCGGCCCGGTCCGGATGGACGTCGACCGGCACGTGGTGACCGTGCGCGGCGGCCAGATCCAGCTCCCGCTCAAGGAGTTCGAACTGCTGCAGGTGCTGCTGCGCAACGCCGACCGGGTGCTGACCCGGATGCAGCTCATCGACCGGGTCTGGGGCGCCGACTACGTGGGCGACACCAAGACCCTGGACGTGCACATCAAGCGGCTGCGGGCCAAGATCGAATCCGACCCGGCCAACCCGCGGCACATCGTGACCGTCCGCGGGCTGGGCTACAAGTTCGACTCGGCCGCCGCTTAAGCGGGCCGGCCGCCGCCTACGGCGTGGTGCTGGGGGTCGGCGTGGCGCTGGCCGACGTCGAGGTGCTCGGCGTGGGGGTGCCGCTGGCCGAGCTGCTGGCGCCCGGCTTGGCGGTCTTGGTCGCGGTCGGCACCGGCGCGGGCGGGGAGTAGGTCGAGTAGAAGGAGGTACGGTTCTCGACCGGCACGGTCAGCTCGACCGAGCCCGAGTTCTGGAACGTGAGCAGCACCGTCACCGTCTGGCCGCCGGCCAGCTTGGCGCTCAGGTTGCGCAGCACGACCTTGGGCTGGGGGCCCTCGAGGTCGGCCGAGCTGGTGGCCGGGACCGGGATCGAGCCGCCGGTCAGCTCGACCGACTTGGCGGCGCCGGTCGCGTCCACGCTGACCAGCTTGT
Organism: Actinomycetota bacterium; assembly: GCA_019240215.1. Classification (GTDB taxonomy): domain Bacteria; phylum Actinomycetota; class Actinomycetes; order Streptosporangiales; family Streptosporangiaceae; genus Bog-532. The sequence continues at coordinate 48,131 of JAFAYQ010000054.1, forward strand.
CGGCGCTGTCGCCGCCGTTGTAGACGCTCAGGAACATGCCGGCCGAGCTGCCCTTGGGCAGCCCCTGGCTGTCCTGGGCGCCGAGGATGAAGGCGTCGGAGATCGTCACCGCGTCGGCGGTGCCGTAGGCGCCGTTGGCGGCCGGGTGGAACTCAAGCACGGGGGAGTTGTTCCCGGCTTCGCACCCGGCCAGGACGGGAACGACCAGAGCGACACCGCCGATCATCAGACGGCGCAGCAGTTTGCTGCCGTTGCGGCTGCGGACCACGGGCCGGCCTCCTCGGGCTCAGGACAGTGAGTACTACGGGACGTCGGAAATCGTAGCGATCCCGGGCCCGGTCCCGTCCGGCAGGGCGGCAAAAGTTATCAGGCCGGGGCGCAGCTGTCAGGTCGGGGTGGGCGCCACCGAGGCGGCCGAGCCCGGCTGCGGCGAAGCGCTCTGGCCGGTCCCCAGCTGGCGCAGCTGGTCCTCGACCTGGATGTGGCCGGCCACCAGGTTCCGCTGCACGGTGGTGGCGGCGTCCGCCTGGACCAGCACGATCGTCAGCCCGGCCGGGTGGTAGGCGGCGCCGAGCACGTCAGCGGCGTCCTTGACCGCGACCGCGGTGCCCTGCCCGGCCGTCCGGGTCAGCTCGGTGACGTCGGTCATGCCGTCGGTAGTGCCGACGAAGTACACCCGCTTGACCCCGGCCCGGGCCGCCTGGGTGCTGACCTGCTGGACGGCCTGCCGGCAGCTGCAGCCGGACGGCACCAGCACCAGCAGCGCCCGCTTCAGGCCACGGACGTCGGTGGCCTTGCCGTTCACGTAGACGGTGCCCGCGGGCAGGCTGCTGGCGTCGGTGGCGGGCGCCGAGGCCGAGCCCCGGCCGGCGGTTCCCAGCCCGGCCCCGGCGGCGGCCGAGTGGGCGAGCGTAGGGGCGGCCGCCGGGCTGATGCTGAACACCGACAGCAGCGTCCCGGCCAGCATCGACAGCGCGACACAGCTGGCGATCAGCGGCAGGATCGCGCCGTGCTGGCGCAGCGGGCCGAGCACCCGGCGCCAGCGCGCGCGACGGCGCTGGGCCCGCTGCTCGCGGCGGTACGCGAGCACGTCACGATCGAGCTCCCGGGCGTCGTCCGGGATGTCGACGTCGACCGGGGGCAGGTTGCCTTCGTCCCGCCCGGGTTCTCCGCCAGGGTTCACACGCTCGCACCTCTCCGGCGTGGGTCGCTCACGTCACTACTAGTATGGAACTAAATAGCCTGTGCGGCTCACGAAGCGTTGCCCATTTGGGCGGATACGAACTGCTGCTGACCGGTAACACGTTGCTAATAGCATCGTTACGTCAGCGCCCCGCAGCCTGCCGTTAGGCAATTCCGGCCTGCCGAAATTGTCCTGATGACCTGGCCTTATAGGGTAAAGGCCATTCAATCGGCTCCCGCCGACGTGGTAAGATAGCCTTCAGCGGAAGGGGTACTTGCCACATGTCTTTCAAGGTCGGCGATACCGTCGTCTACCCCCATCATGGGGCTGCTCGCATCGAAGCGGTCGAGACTCGCACGATCAAGGGCGAGGACAAGACCTACCTGGTCCTCAAGGTTGACAAGGGTGACCTGACCGTACGCGTCCCCGCAGATAATACGGAACTCGTCGGCGTCCGTGACGTTGTTGGCCAGGAAGGGCTGGAGCGTGTGCTGGAGGTGCTCCGCGCCCCGCACACCGAGGAGCCCACCAACTGGTCGCGCCGTTACAAGGCCAACCTGGAGAAACTCGCCTCCGGCGACGTCAACAAGGTGGCCGAGGTCGTCCGTGATCTGTGGCGCCGCGACCGGGAGCGCGGGCTGTCGGCCGGCGAGAAGCGGATGCTCGCCAAGGCCCGGCAGATCCTCGTCAGCGAATTGGCCCTGGCCGAGAAGACCAACGAGGACAAGGCCGAAGCGCTGCTGGACGAGATTCTCGCCTCCGGGCCGCCGCAGACGGTGCCGTAGCCCTCACCAGCAGCCGGATTACGGCCAGCGGGACTGTTCAGCCCCGGGACCCAACTGGGTTCCGGGGCTGAGTCTTTTCCGGCTGCCATAATTGCGCCGGAGTATTCGCGCGTCCCCGGCGACGGTTTTATCAATTACCTGATCGGACCCGACAATGACTGAATCAGCACCGGCCGGTGGCTGGCCGCGGGTGGGGGTCGGCACCGACGTGCACCCGTTCGGGGCGGGCCGGACCCTGCACCTGGCCGGCCTGACCTGGCCGGGGGAGCCCGGCCTGACCGGCCACTCCGACGGCGACGTGGCCGCCCACGCCGTCTGCGACGCCCTGCTGTCGGCGGCGGCCCTCGGTGACCTGGGCGCCCAGTTCGGCACCTCCCGGCCCGAATGGGCCGGCGCCGCCGGGGTGGCCCTCCTGGGGGAGACGCTGCGGCTGCTCACGGAGGCCGGCTACACCGTCGGCAACGTGTCCGTCCAGGTGATCGGCAACCGCCCCAGGATCGCTCCCCGCCGCGCCGAGGCTGAGAAGGTCCTGTCCGAGGCCCTGGCCGGTGCCCCGGTCAGCGTGTCCGGCACGACGACCGACGGCCTGGGGCTGACCGGCCGCGGCGAAGGCATCGCCGCGATCGCGACCGCGCTGATCGTCGCGACGCCCTAGCGGCCGGGGTCGCGGGGGGTGCTGCGAACCCGCTCGAACGGAGGTGGGGTGGGGTCCCCAGCCTCGCCGGGGGCCTCCGGGGTGGTCTCGTCGTGGGCGAGTTCGGCCTCGTCCACCGGCAGCTCGGTGGTGGCGGTGGGCGGCTCGCCCCGGGCGCCGCGGTCGGTCACGTCGGCCGGGACCGGAGCGGACAGCAGCGTCGGCAGCCGCGGCTCCTCGTCCCGGGCGGCCTCGGCCGCGTGGCCGTCGGTCGCGTACTCGTCCTCCGCGTAGATGTCCTCCGGGTGCCCATCCTCCGCGTACTCGCCGCCCGCGGGGCTGTCCTTCGCGTGCTCGCCCTCCGCGGGGACGTCCTCCCCGTGGTCGTCCTCCGCGTGGTCGTCCTCTGCGTATCCGCCCTCTGCGGGGATGTCTTCCGCGGGGATGTCTTCCGCGGTGATGGCCGGGAAGCCATAGGCCGGCGTGTCGTCGTCGGCGGCTGTGGTGGCCGGGGCGGAGGGTGCCTCGGAGGCGTGTGTGGTCTCTGAGCTCTCGAAGGGCCACTCGGGCACATCGACCGGCGCTGCCTGCTCAGCCTCGGCAGGCTCGGCAGGCCCGGCAGGCCTGGAAGCCTCCGCGGACTCGACAATCTCGGCAGGCCCGGCAGGCCCGGCAGGCCCGGCAGCCCCGGCAGCCTCCGCAGCCCCGGCAGCCCCGGCAGGCTCGGCAGGCCCAACGGCCTCGGCCTCGGCCTCGGCAGACCCACCAGCCCCGGCCGTTTCGGCGGTCACGGGGGTCTCGGCAATTGCTGCAGTGTCAGCGGCCGCTGGGGCTGGTGCGGTCGAGGTTGGCTCTGCGGCTGGTGTGGTCGGGGAGGCGGGGGCGGTGTCGGTTTCGTTGAGCTCCGCCGGTGCCCCGGCCGGGATGGCGTCCCTGTCTTGCGCCGCGTCGGCCGGGGTGGCGTCCCGGCCCTGAGCCGCTGCGGTCGCCGCGGCCTCGGCTAGCGCGGGGGCGTTTTCCGGCCGCGTGGTGTTCTCAGCGTGGACATCTCTCTTCTGCTTGGTGCCCCAGACCAGGACGTCGCTGGTTGGCACACCCCGGCCGGTGTCCTCGGACTCCTCAGACTCCCCGGCGTGAGACTCCGCAGTGGACCGGGGCTCCGCAGTCGTCGGAGCCCTTTCAGAATTTTCCGCAGGGGGGACAGCGGCGGCCGCCACGGGTGCGGTTCGGCGGTCACCGAAGCCGACCTCGGAGAGCCCACCGGGCCCGGCCGGCGACGGGGCGGGCAGGGCTCGCGTGGCCGGGACGCCTTCGATCGCCGAGGGGCCTGGCGCCGGGTCTTGCTCCGCGGCCCGGGTGGGCTTGCGGTGCTGCATGGTGGAGATCCACAGGCTGAACGCCAGCAGGATCAGGGCCCAGGGGAGCGCCCAGACGACACCGTTCAGGGTGCGGCGCGGGAGGTGCAGGCCGGCCGCCTGGTACACGTCGGCGGCGGCGATCAGGGCGCCGGTGACCAGGACCGACAGCCACGCGAAGAGGCGGGTCCACCAGCGGGCGCCGCGCAGCAGCAGCGCGCAGCCGCAGGTGACCAGGAAGGCCGCGTCGAGAATGCCCGGGTAGATGCGGACCAGGTAGTGCGCGACCCCGGCGTCGCGGGCGATGTCGCGTACCGGGTTGTAGGACAGCCAGAAGGCGGCCGCGATGACCGCCAGGATGACGATGGCCACGGCGATGTGCCCGAGCACCCGGCCCACGCTCCGGCGCTGTTCAACCAGTGGGTCACTCATCGGGGAGAGCCGTTCATGGCAGAATCCCGCGTCCTTTCCTTCGCCGACTACGGAAGTGTCGGCTGATAAAGGCGTCAATTCGCGGTATTCCGCGAAGATCAGCAAAGATCCTACGCAGATCGACCCCCGGACGCCGGGTGCCGCGCCCGTTCGGTGGCCGCAGATCGCGCGCTGGTAAAGGCTGCGCGGGCTGGTCGTACGATCCCGTAGCCTGAGCAGCGTGACCTTGCGCATCCATGACACCGCTACTCGCGAAGTACGCGAGTTCACGCCCCTGGTTCCCGGGCAGGTGTCGCTGTACGTCTGTGGTGCCACGGTCCAGGCGCCGCCGCATATCGGGCATCTGCGCGCCGCGCTGGCGTTCGACGTTCTCGCCCGCTGGCTGGAGGCCCGCGGCTACCAGGTGATTTTCTGCCGTAACGTCACCGATATCGACGACAAGATAATTCGCGTCGCCGAGCAGGAGGACAACCCCTGGTGGGTGGTGTCCGAACGCAACCAGCGCGCGTTCACCCACGCCTACGAGCTGCTGGGCTGCCGGCCGCCGGACGTCGAGCCGCGCGCGACCGGGCACGTGCCCGAGATGATCGCGCTGATGCAGCGGCTGATCGACACCGGCCACGCCTACGCGGCCGGCGGGGACGTCTACTTCGACGTCAGGACCGACCCCGACTACGGCAAGCTGTCCGGCCAGCAGCCCGACCAGATGCGGGGCGCCGACGACGTGACCGACGCCGCCCTCAAGCGCGACCCGCGTGACTTCGCGCTGTGGAAGGCGGCCAAGCCCGGCGAGCCGTTCTGGGACACCCCCTGGGGCCCCGGCCGTCCCGGCTGGCACCTGGAGTGCTCGGCCATGTCGATGAAGTACCTGGGCGAGGCGTTCGACATCCACGGCGGCGGCATCGACCTGGTGTTCCCGCACCACGAGAACGAGATCGCGCAGTCCGAGTCGGCCGGATTCCCGTTCGCGCAGTACTGGATGCACAACGCGCTGCTCGGCGTGGCCGGCGAGAAGATGAGCAAGTCGCTCGGCAACTCGCTGCGCATCGAGGAGATCCTCAAGCTCGCCCGCCCGGTCGAGCTGCGCTACTACCTGGGCGGGGCGCACTACCGCTCGGTGCTGGAGTTCTCCGAGGACTCGCTGGCCGAGGCAGCGGCCGCCTACAAGCGCATCGAGGGGTTCGTGGACCGGGCGGCCGAGGCGCTGGGCGACCCCGGTGACCCGCCGTCGGCCGAAGGCAACCTGCCGCTGTCGTTCATTTCCGCGATGGACGACGACCTCGGCGTCCCGGCCGCGCTGGCCTGCGTGCACGCCGCCGTCCGCGACGGCAACACCGCCCTGCAGGCCGGCCGCCTGGACGACGTGCGGGCCAGCCTGACCCAGGTGCGGGCGATGCTCGGCGTGCTCGGCCTGGACCCGCTGTCCGAGCCGTGGACCAGCAGCGACACCCAGAGCGAGCGGATGCGCGAGATCGTCGGATCGCTGGTCCAGGCGATCCTGGATCAGCGCCAGTCGGCCCGCGCGCGCAAGGATTACGCCACCGCCGACGCGCTCCGCGAAGGCCTGGAGAAGGCCGGCATCGTGGTCGAGGACACCGGCGGCGCCTCGCGCTGGGAGATCCGCCGATGAGCGGACGGCGTCCCTCGGGCTCGGGCGGTTCACGCTCGGGCGGTTCGCGTTCCTCGGCCGGCCGGCCGGACAAGAGCACCCACGCCAAGTCGGGCAAGCCGCGCCCGGGTACCGGCGGTTACGGGCGCAAGAGCCTGGAGGGCAAGGGCCCGACCCCGCCCGCTTATATGCGCCCGGGGCACCCGGCCCAGCGCAAGTCCTCGGCCAGCGCGCGGGCGGCCGGCCGGGACGGAGCCCGCGACGACGGGCGGCCGTCCGACGGCGGTGGCCGGCCCGGCGGCGGCGTTCGCGGCAGCGGGGACGCGCCGGAGATGGTGGCCGGCCGCAACTCGGTGACCGAGGCGCTGCGAGCAGCGGTGCCCGCGGTCGCGCTGTTCGTCGAGCAGCGCGCCACCGACGACAAGATCCGCGAGGCCGTCCAGCTGGCGGCCGAGGCCGGCGTCCCGGTCCGCGAGGCCGGGCACGCCGAGCTGGCCCGGCTGACCGGCGGCGCCGTCCACCAGGGGGTCGCGCTCAGCGTCCGGCCCTACGACTACCTGGTGCCCGACGAGCTGATCGAGCGGGCCACCCATCGTGGCGAGCTGCCGCTGATCGTGGCCCTGGACGGGGTGACCGACCCGCGCAACCTGGGCGCGGTGGTTCGCTCGGTGGCGGCCTTCGGCGGGCACGGGGTGCTGATCCCCGCTCGCCGCAGCGCCAGCGTCACCGCCGGAGCCTGGAAGGCCTCGGCGGGCGCGCTGGCCCGGGTGCCGGTGGCCCGCACCCCGAACCTGACCCGGGCGCTGAACGCCTATCAGGAGGCGGGAATCTTCGTGGCCGGCCTGGACGGCGGTGGCGACACCCCGGTGGCCGAGCTGCCGGTGGCCGACGCGCCGCTGGCGCTGGTGGTCGGGTCCGAGGGACGCGGCCTGTCCCGCCTGGTGGCCGACCGTTGCGACGTGATCGTCCGCATCCCGATCGAGGGCCGCACTGAATCACTGAACGCTGGGGTCGCGGCCGGTATCGCGCTGTATGAGGTCGCCCGGCAGCGCGCGTCCCGGTAGGCTGGCCGCTGCCCGCCGGTGTAGCTCAGTTGGCAGAGCAGCCGTCTTGTAAACGGCAGGTCAGCGGTTCGAATCCGCTCACCGGCTCCCAGGTCAGAAGCAATTTTTAGAACGATCGCGTTCGAGGTTGTGGAACGATTCGTGGAACGGACTGTGATTCGGCGCGGTTTACGATGCTGTCATGGCGAAGGTTGCCAAGGGGCATGTAGAGCCACTGCCCAGCGGGTCATTCCGGGTGTCGGTATATGCCGGCGTCGATCCGCTGACCCGGCAGGAGATCCGGCTCCGTTCCACGGTCAAGGACGAGCGGCTGGCGCAGATCGAGCTGGGCAGGCTCCTCAAGGAAGCCTCCGAGGGGCGCACGCCCGATGCCGACGCGACCGTGGCCAGGCTGCTGAAGGAGTACGCCGCGATCGCCGAGTGGGACGTGTCCACCAGGCAGACCAACGAGGGCTTCATCCGGCGGACGATCAAACCTGCCCTCGGGCACTTGGAGGTGCGGAAGGTTCGCGGGCCCATCCTGGACAAGCTTTACACGCGGCTGAAGCGGTGCGGTGACCTGTCCTGTACAGGTAAGCCGTTCACCGAACACCGCAAGGTCCCGATCTTGGCGATCAGCCGAGGCGACTCCCGGCCCGCCTGGCAGCAGGTCAGCGACATGCTGGCCGAAGCTATCCGATCCGGGAACCTGGCGCCGGGCGACGAATTGCCTTCGATCACCGAGTTGAGTGCTCTGCAAGGCATCGGCACAGGCGTGATACGTCACGCCATCAGGCATCTAGCCGCCGATGGCTTGATTACTATTCAGCACGGCCGGGCCACACTCGTGGCCGGAAAACTGATCAGCGAGGGGCCGGGCCGGTGGCGGCCAGGTCCTGGCCATGACTGCCGCCTGGCCGGTTGTCGGCCTCACGTTTGCCACCCAATGAAGCCCAACACGATCCGCGGCATCCACGGCATCCTGTCTGGCGCGTTCGCCGCGGCCCAGCGGTGGGAATGGATCGACCGGAACCCAGCCGAGTCGGCCAAACCTCCCACCGCGATCCGCCGGACCATCCCGGCTACGTCTCCCGAAGCCGTCGCCAAGGTGATCGCGGAGGCTCGCAGGCGCAACAGCGCCCTCGGCCTGTACTTGTGGCTCGTGGTTGTCACCGGTGTGCGCCGCGGTGAGTTGTGCGGCCTCCAGGTCCGCGACATCCACCTAGACCAGGGACTGGTTCACATCGCCTTCAATTACGTGGTCCGCGGCGGCAAGCATGTCCGAAAGGACACCAAGACCCACCAGGACCGGTGGCTGGCCATCGACCCGGACACATGTGCGCTGATCACGGCCCACCTCGATGAAATCAGGACCGCGCTCGCGGAGGTCGGCGTCGAGGTGGCTGAGGACGCATACCTGTTCTCTAACGACCCTGCGCACGCTCGGCCCTGGAACCCTGACTGGGCAACACACAAAGTCGCTGACACCGCCGATGCGGTTGGAGTCGAGCTCGACATCAAGGGTGGCCGTCACTACACGGCCAGCCAGCTACTCGCCGGGGGCTTTGACCTGCGAAACACCGCGGCGCGCCTCGGCCACAGCGGCGGAGGTGCCACGACGCTGCGGCACTACGCCGACCCAGTCCCTGAGGTCGACCGTCGAGCAGCGGCCTACCTCGCAAGGCTGACCGCCGGATCCAGCACTGCTAACGGTTGATCAGTAGGCAGCAAGGGCGCTTCGTGCATTCACCGACGTGACAAGCGGATTATGAGTCCGGACATCTGTTCCTCGCCATCGTGCCGTGGGCCAGCATAAACAGCAGTCGCAGTATCAGTACCGCGAGCGAATGGCCGCGTATTTGCCGCCATCAGGTTCTATTCAGCGGGTTTGATCTTGCGTGCGGCACAAGGAGGCAGCTCGGCTTAGTTGCTTTGCTAGATGGCTGGAACCACGCTGCGATCGGCCTGGTGTCATGATGTCCCAGAGTATTAACTTCCTGCTTGGGGGTACGTTGTGTTAAGAGCTCTTGCTGCGGGGGTTTCCTTTGTGCTGGCTGCGGCAAGCGGTGTTGTGACAGCGCTAGTGACGGCGCACTCGTCGCGCGGCCTGTGGGCGGCCCTAGGGGTTCTCGTGATTGTCGGCGCCGTCTTGCAGGCAGCTGTGACGATCAGCGATCGGCAGGCACGGGCCCCGGTCGCAGCAGCTGGCCCTGGCGCGGTCGCGATCGGCGGCTCGGCCGGGCAGATCAGCACCCACGTGAGGGGCGTAAGCGGCCAGGAAGTCACACCCGGCACCGATGGTGTCACTGCTTTCGGTCCTGGCGCGATCGGCGTGGGTGGCGATGCGGCCGGGCCGGTATCAGCAGACGTATCGGAGGCGGAGGGTCAGGAGACCTTGTGATGAGGCGCCCGGAGATCGAGGCAAGCGGTGATGCCTCGATCGTGGTTCGCGGGGATGCGGGGTCGGTTTCGGCAACCCATGTCGGGGCGCAGATATTGGGCGGATCGTCGATGCCGATCGTGGCGGCGGCGAAAGACCCGCAGACCGTGTTCACGGCGGTAGGCCTAGACGGGTTCACGGGCCGGACGTGGCTAGCTGACGAGGTAAACCAGTTCATGGCCATGTACCCATGCGGCTACGTGTTTATCGAGGCGGAGGCGGGGCTGGGCAAGACAGCCTTCGCTGCCTGGCTGGTCAGCCAGCGGGGATACCTGTCACATTTTTCCCGCTACGCAGGGGGCAGATCAGTACGGGGGACACTGCGGAATCTGTCGGCCCAGCTGATCATGGGCTTTGGCCTAGAGGAGCAGGCGCCGGGGGGACTGTTGCCGGAGTGGGCACAGTTCCCGGAAGGGTTTGAATACTTGCTGGGGCTCGCTGCCAGGCGTGCCCGCCGGGACGGCCGGGGCCTGGTGCTGGTCGTTGATGGGCTGGATGAGGCGGAGCCTTCCGGAGATGGTCTGCCGTTCGGCTTGCCGCAGCTGTTGCCCGACGGGGTTTATGTCATTGGCACGTACCGGGCGGGCCATTCTCCCGGGCGGCCCGATGCTCCAGCGGCGACTATCCGGGTCAGTAAAGAGGACCCGCGCAACCGCGACGATATTAGCGGCTACCTGGCCGAGGTCGTGGCCGAGGAGGTACTAGCCGCGCGGCTGGCCGCGGCCGAACTGGATTCGGCCGAGTTCGCTACGGTGCTTGCGGCACGCTGTGACGGGGTGTGGGTTTACTTGCGGTACGTCGTAGACGAAATACGGATCGGGTTGCGGCCGCCCAGCGCAGTCGCAGATCTGCCCACCGGGCTGCGAGCCTATTACGCAGATCAGATCCACCGCTGGCAACGCGACCCGGCGTGGGACAGGGGGCTGTTGCCGCTAGCGGCAACTCTGGCGGTGGCGGGGGAACCCCTCCCGGCCGGGTCGCTGGCCCGGCTGGCTGGCGACCTTGACCCGGTCGCAGTACGCCGATGGTGTGATTTCACCTTCCGGCCACTACTTACCGCCCAGGCCTCAGCGGCCGGGCTGCCACAACGGTACGAGATTTACCACGCGAGCTTCCGCGAAGTACTTAAAGCGCATCATGACTCTTCTGCCCTCGATACCGGCGAGCCGTCCGAATCCGCCGCCCTGGCCGATGAGCTCGCCCAAGCGACCACCGCCGCGCACGGCCGCATTTCTGGCACTTACCTGGCTTGTTTCGGCGGTTTGGAAAATGGCCTGCCGCTGCTGGGCAGCGACCCTGACCTCGCTGGTGAAGACGGCGGATACCCGCTGCGCCACCTGGCACGTCACCTGCAGCACGGCGGACATTCCGCCGACCTGCACCAGCTGCTCGCAGCCGACCAACCCGCTGGCGAAGGCGGACATGTCAACGTGTGGTTTGCCGCCCACGATCACTTCGACTGTATTAACAGCTACCTGGACGATTTGGCTCGTGCCGGCAGCGACAGCGCCCAGGCCACCCGTCAGGCTCTCAAACATCACCGCCCAGCAGCATCACTAGGCATCCAGATCCGCTACTCGCTGATGGCGGCCAGCATCAACAGCCGAACCGCCAGCATCTCCACCGAACTACTGGTGCAAGTGATCCGCGCCGGTCTATGGTCGCCAGCCCGGGGACTCGATCACGCCCGCCGCCTCACCGACCCCCGCAGCCGATTCGACGCTCTGCTCGCCGTATATCGGTACCCGTCCGAGGGGCGAGACGAGATACTTGCCGAGGCGCTTACCGCGGCCATCGCCATCACCGATGACTCCGCCCGGGTCCCGGCGCTGACCGGGCTGGCCCCGCATCTGCCCGCCGAGTTGCTGGCCCAGGCGCTCACCGCGGCCACCGCCATCACCCATGACTTCGCCCGGGCCTCGGCGCTGACCGGGCTGGCCCCGCATCTGCCCGCCGAGTTGCTGGCCCAGGCGCTCACCGCGGCCACCGCCATCACCAATGACTTCGCCCGGGTCCCGGCGCTGACCGGGCTGGCCCCGCATCTGCCCGCCGAGTTGCTGGCCCAGGCGCTCACCGCGGCCACCGCCATCACCAATGACTACGCCCGGGCCTCGGCGCTGACCGGGCTGGCCCCGCATCTGCCCGCTGGTGAGCAGGCCGCCGTCTTGGCCCGGGCGCTCACCGCGGCCACCGCCATCACCGATGACTTCGCCCGGGCCTCGGTACTGACCGGGCTGGCCCCGCATCTGCCCGCCGAGTTGCTGGCCCGGGCGCTCACCGCGGCCACCGCCACCACCAATGACTTCGCCCGGGCCCGGGCACTGACCGAGCTGGCCCCGCATCTGCCCGCCGAGTTGCTGGCCCAGGCGCTCACCGCGGCCACCGCCACCACCAATGACTACGCCCGGGCCCGGGCACTGACCGAGCTGGCCCCGCATCTGCCCGCCGAGTTGCTGGCCCGGGCGCTCACCGCGGCCATCGCCACCATCGATGACTTCGCCCGGGCCCGGGCCCTGACCGGGCTGGCCCCGCATCTGCCCGCCGAGTTGCTGGCCCGGGCGCTCACCGCGGCCATCGCCATCACCCATGACTCCGCCCGGGCCCAGGCGCTGACCGGGCTGGCCCCGCATCTGCCCGCCGAGTTGCTGGCCCAGGCGCTCACCGCGGCCACCGCCACCATCGATGACTCCGCCCGGGTCCCGGCGCTGACCGGGCT
>JAFAYQ010000009.1 GCA_019240215.1 Actinomycetota bacterium
GCCCGGCAGCTGATCGGCGACGTGTGGGAGTGGACGTCAAGCGACCTGCTCCCCTACCCCGGCTTCGAGGCCTGGCCGTACCGCGAGTACTCCGAGGTCTTCTTCGGGCCCGGATACAAGGTGCTGCGGGGCGGATCGTTCGCGGTCAGCCCGGCGCTCGGCCGGGCCACCTTCCGGAACTGGGACTACCCGATCCGGCGGCAGATCTTCGCCGGCTTCCGCACCGCCCGCACGGCCACCCCGGAGGCCTCCTGATGTGCCGCCACCTGGCCTACCTGGGCCCCGCGGTCAGCCTCCGGGAAGCGATCATCGACCCCCCGTACGGCCTGTACCGCCAGGCGTGGGCGCCGAAGATGATGCGCGACAGCGGCACCATGAACATCGACGGCTTCGGGGCCGGCTGGTACGCCGACGGCGACCCGGTCCCGGCCCGGTACCGGAACTCCGGGCCGATCTGGGCCGATCCGTCGTTCGCCGACCTGACCCGGGTCACCCGCAGCGGCGCGCTGCTGGCGGCGGTCCGGGACGCCAGCGCCGGGACCGAGCCGGGCATCTCGGCCGCGTCGCCGTTCGGCGCCGACCACTGGCTGTTCAGCCACAACGGCGCGCTGGTGGGGTGGCCGGGCACGGCCGCCGGGCTGGCCGCCACGCTCAGCCCGCTGGAGCTGCTCAACCTCGACGCCCGGGTCGACTCGGCCCTGCTGTGGGCGCTGACGCTCAAGCGGCTGCGGGAGGGGGCCCGGCCCGGCGCCGCCCTGGCCGCGGTGATCGGCCTGCTCGACGTGGCCGGGGTGACCGGCCGGTTCAACTTCCTGCTGACCGACGGCCACGTGATCGCGGCCACCACCGCCGGTCACACGCTGTTCTACCGGCTGGGGCACACGGCCGGGGCGGACAGCGTGACGGTGGCGTCCGAGCCGGCCGACGACGACCCGGCCTGGACCGAGATCCCGGACCGCTCGCTGGTCACCGCGACCACCACCGACGTGCAGATCCGCCCGCTGCCGGTACCACCCGAGGTCGCCGCCGACGACGCCGAGCGCGTCCAGCACGGCAGCTTCCCCGAAGGTATGGCCGCCACCTCCAGTCCCGACGGAAGGAACCCGAGCCAGTGACGACTTCGCTGCATGTCGAACGCCGTCTGCCCGCCGATTTCCTGGCCGACTCGCTGCGGGCCGACGCGCTGGCCGGCCTGACCGCCACCCCCAAGTCGCTGCCGCCCAAGTGGTTCTACGACGCGGCCGGCAGCGAGCTGTTCGAGAAGATCACCGCACTGCCCGAGTACTACCCGACCCGCGCCGAGCGGGAGATCCTGCAGGCGGTGGCGCCCCAGATCGCGGCCGCGAGCCGGGCCGCCACCCTGGTCGAGCTGGGCTCGGGTTCCTCGGAGAAGACCCGGCTGCTGATCGACGCGCTGCGGACGGCCGGCACGTTGCACCGCTACGTGCCGGTCGACGTCAGCGAGCAGGCCCTGCTGGCGGCGGCCAGCGCCCTGTTCAGCGACTACCCGGGCCTCGAGGTGAGCGGGGTGGTGTCCGACTTCGAGGACTACCTGGCGGGGCCGGCCGAGGATGGGGCGGCCGACGGGCCGCGGCTGGTGGCGTTCATCGGCAGCACGATCGGCAACCTGCTGCCCGACGAACGGGCCACGTTCCTGGCCCGGGTCCGGGCCGGGCTGGCCGCCGGTGACCGGCTGCTGCTGGGCACCGACCTCGTCAAGGACCCGGCCGTGCTGGTGGCCGCCTACGACGACGAGGCCGGGATCACCGCCGCGTTCAACAAGAACGTGCTGCTGGTCCTCAACCACGAGCTGGGGGCCGACTTCGACCTCGACCGGTTCGAGCACGTGGCCCGCTGGGACCCCGACCGGGAGTGGATCGAGATGCGGCTGCGCTCGGCCGGCGTCCAGACCGTGCGGCTGCCCGCCATCGACCTGACCGTCGAGTTCGCCGACGGTGAGGAGATGCGCACCGAGGTCAGTGCCAAGTTCCGCCCCGACGGGGTGGTCCGCGAGCTGACCGCGGCCGGGTTCGAGCTGGAGCACTGGTGGACCGACCGGGAGGAGCGGTTCGGCCTGTCGCTGGCCGGTCCGGCCTGACCGATCACCGCGGCGGCCTGCCCGGTCACTGCGAGGAGCCAGCAGTTACCATGACCGACTCGGGCGGTTACCCGCTGTCCCGGAAAACTGCACACGCAAAGCAATGCATGTCATTGTGAGGCATTACATGCGTAATCGCAGGTCAGCGGTGCCCTACGGTATGCAGTTGTGGTGGATGATCAAGGCCCGGACATCGTGCACGAGGGCCCTACGCCGATCTACGTGCAGATCGTGAACTACATCACGGCCCACATCGAGTCCGGCGACTGGGAGCCCGGTCACCGGCTGCCCGCGGAACGGGCCATGGCCGAGCGCTGGGGCGTGGCCTACCTGACGATCCGCCGGGCCATGGCCGAACTGCGCGACCGCGGCCTGATCGTCAGCGTCCAGGGCCGCGGCACCTACGTGAAGGACCGCAAGCGCTGATGCCCCGGGCCGGAACGTTAGCCTGCGGGCGTGGGCGGTGACCGGCAGCTGAGCATGCTGCACTGGAACATTCATTCGTGGCGGGACGACCGGAAGGCGCCGAACGCCGGCGCGGTGGAGGGGCTGATCCGGGACCTGCGGCCGGACGCGGTGTCGCTGACCGAGGTGAGCACCGGCTGGGGGCGGACGGAGCCGCTGAGCGAGATCGCCGATCGGCTGGGGTACCGGTGGGTGTTCGTGCCGGCGCTGGAGTTCCGCGGCCAGCCTGCCACCGAGGGGTACGGGAACGCGGTGCTGACCCGGCTGCCGATCCTGGCTGTGCAGCAGTGGCGGGTGCACGCGCCCGAGCGCTACGTGAACACCGAGCCGAGCGAGCCGCGGACGGTGGCGCTGGCCCGGCTGGAGGTGGCCGGGACGCCGGTCTGGATCGGCAGCACCCACCTGCCGGCCAGCCAGGAAACCGAGCGCGCGGTGGCCCTCAAGCGGCTGGCCACGCTGCTGGGCCAGCTGGAGGCGCCCTGGCTGGTGGGCGGGGACTTCAACACCGCGATCGGCACCTGGCGGGATGACCTGCCGGACGGGGTGACGGTGGCGCCGCGCTCGCGCTGGCTGGGGCGGCGGGCCACGTTCCCGGCCCGGCCGCGGCCGCTGCGGGCGATCGACTACGCGCTGGCCTCGCCCGGCCTGACCGCCCGCGGGCAGGTGCTGAACCGGAAGGGATCGGACCACCGGGCGATCTGGGTGACCGCCCGGCTGGAGTAGGACGCCGCTTGCTGTTGTCAGCGCGGCCGGGTCCGGAGCCAGACGCCGGTGTCGGGGGGCAGCGAGCCACCCCTGATAACCGGCTGGCTGGCGGCCAGGATCTCCTCGTGGGTCGGCAGCTCGACCGGGCGGTCGGACAGGTTGATCATCACCGTCACGTCGGCGCCGCGGCGGAAGCAGAGGACCTCGGCCGGAGCCGGCCGCCACGCAAAACTGTCCACCGTAAAGGCCGGCTGAGCGTGCCGGACCTGGAGCGCGTACCGGTACAGCGACAGCATCGAGGCCGGATCGGCGCTCTCGGCTTCGACCGTGAGACCCGCCCAGGACGAAGGCTGGGGCAGCCAGGTCGGGGCCTCGCCGTCGGTGAAGCCGAACGGCGGCCGGCGGCCGGACCAGGGCAACGGGACCCGGCAGCCGTCGCGGCCGAGGTGCTGGCGGCCTGAGCGCTGCCACATCGGGTCCTGGCGGTCCTCGTCGGCCAGGTCTTCGACCTCCCAGAGGCCCAGCTCCTCGCCCTGGTAGATGTAGGCGGTGCCGGGCAGCGACAGCGACAGCAGCGCCGCCGCCCGCGCCCGGCGGGTGCCGAGCACCAGGTCGGTCGGCTCGCCGATGCGGTAGCCGGGACGGTCGAACGAGGTGTCGGCCCGGCCGTAGCGGGTGACGTTCCTGATCACGTCGTGGTTGCTGAGCACCCAGGTGGCGGGGGCGTCGACCCGGGTGTGGGAGGCGAGGGTGGCCTCGATGACCTGGCGCAGCTCGGCCGCGTCCCACGGGCAGCGCAGGAAGTCGAAGTTGAACACGGTCTGCAGCTCGCCCGGGTGCAGGTAGCGGGTGGTCCGTTCCACGTCCGGCAGCCACACCTCGCCGATCAGCACCCGGTCCCCGGGGTAGCCGTCGGCGATCGACCGCCAGGCCCGGTACACGGCATGGACCTCGTCCCGGTCGACGAAGGGATGCACACCGGCGTCCGGGTCAAAGTCGGCCATGGCGGGGTCCTTGGCCAGCAGCACGGCCGAGTCGATCCGGAACCCGTCCACCCCGCGGTCGAACCAGAACCGCAGCACATCTTCGAACTCGGCCCGCACGTCGGCGTTGCCCCAGTTGAAGTCGGGCTGCTCGGGGGTGAACAGGTGCAGGTACCACTCCCCCGGCTCGCCGCCCGGGCCAGGAACCCGGGTCCAGGCCGGGCCGCCGAACTCCGACTCCCAGTTGTTGGGCGGCCGGTCACCGTCCGGGCCGCGGCCGGGGCGGAAGATGAACCGGTCCCGCTCGGGCGAGCCGGGTGCGGCCGCCAGCGCGGCCGTGAACCACGGCTGCGCGTCCGAGCCGTGGTTCGGCACCACGTCGAGGATGATGCGGATGCCCAGCTCGTGGGCTTCGGCGATCAGCTTCTCGGCCTCGTCGAGGGTGCCGAACGACGGCTCGATGGCCCGGTAGTCAGCCACGTCGTAACCCGCGTCGGCCATCGGCGAGGGGTACCAGGGGTTGAACCAGACCGCGTCGACGCCGAGGTCGGCCAGGTAGCGCAGCCGGGACCGGACCCCGGCCAGGTTGCCCGCCCCGGCCACGGCCGGCTGGCCGGGGCCAGCCGCGAAGCTGCGCACGTACACCTGGTAGATGACCGCGTCACGCCACCAGGGCCGCGCCGCCGGGTCGCCGGGGGCAGCCGCGGCCGCGGGCCGGGCCAGAGTGTGATCACTCACGGAAGTATCGATCCTCCGATCGGAACGGGACGGTAGGGCCGAGCCTGCCTCAGCCCTTGACGCCCCCGGCGGTCAGGCCAGCCATGATGTTGCGCTGGAAGATGAGGAAGAAGACGATCGTCGGGACGCAGGCGATGGCCAGGGCGGCGATGAACACGTCCTCGGGGATGCCGTAGTTCAGGTGGTACAGGCCGATGTTGATGGTCTGGGCCGACGGCTCGGACAGCACCAGCAGCGGCCACAGGAAGTCCTTCCAGACGTTGACGGCGGCGAAAATCGACACCACCCCGATGATCGGCCGCGAGATCGGCAGCACCACCCGCCACAGGGTGCGGAACGGGCCCGCCCCGTCCAGGGCGGCCGCCGCCAGCAAATCGGCGGGCACCGAGTCAAAGAACCTTTTCAATATAAAAATATTGAAACCGTTGGCGACCGAGGGCAGCCAGATCACCCACGGCGTGTTCAGGATCGACGTGTGCAGGAAGGGCAGGCTGTTGGCCGTCAGGTACTGCGGCAGCACCAGCACGGTGGCCGGGATCATCATCGCCGCCAGCATCGCGAACAAGATCACGTTGCCGAGCGCGGGCCGCAGTTTGGAGATCGCGTAGGCGGCGGCCACGTCGAACACGACCTGGAATACCAGCGCGCCGCCCGCGTAGAGGACCGTGTTGAGGATCAGCCGCCCGAGGCCGAGGTCGTTCCAGGCGGTCAGGTAGTTGTGGAATTCGGGCTGGCTGGGGACGAGGGTGGGCGGCGTCTGAACGACCTGCGAGGGTGATTTCAGGCCGCCGGTCACCATCCAGTACAGCGGGAACAGGAACAGCGCGGCGAACAGCGGGATCATCACGCCGAGTACGGTCCAGTAGATGATCCGGCCGCGGCCGCGGCTGAGCTGGGCCGGCGAGATCAGCGTGCGCGGCCCGGATTCGACGGCGGCCATCTAGTTCGCCTCCTCGGGGCGCCGGGACAGCCACAGGTAGCCGCCCGCGAACCCCAGCAGCACCACCAGCAGCAAGATGCCGAGCGCGGCGGCGCTCCCGTAGTTGTTGAACGAGAACGCGTAGTTGTAGATCAGGTACACGACGGTGGTGGTGCCGGACTGCCCGCCGGTCAGGATCAGCGGTTCCAGGAACACCTGCATGGTGGCCACGACCTGCAGCATCAGCATGAGCGACAGGATCAGCCGGGTCTGCGGGACGGTCACGTGCCAGACCCGGCGCAGCAGCCCGGCCCCGTCGATCTCGGCCGCGTCGTACAGCTCGCCGGGGATGCCCTGCAGCGAGGCCAGGTACACCAGCACCGCCGCCCCCATGTTGCTCCAGGTCGAGAACAGCACCAGGCAGAGCAGGGCGATGCGCGGCGACTGCAGCCACTGGGAGGTGGGCAGCCCGACCGCGTGCAGCACCGCGTTGAACAGGCCGCTGTTGTCGGGGGTGTAGAACCACTTCCACAAGAACGCGGCCGCCGCGGGCGGGATCATCACCGGCAGGTACACCAGCAGCCGGAAGTATCCGCGCCAGTGCCGCAGCTCGTTGAGCACGACCGCGGTGACGAACGGGACCGCGTACCCGAACACCAGCGCCAGCGCCGCGAACAGGGCGGTCGCCCGCCAGGCGCCCCAGAAGCTCGGGTCACCGATGATGTGCCGGTAGTTGGCCAGCCCGACCCAGGTGGTCTCGCCCGCGAAGTTGGTCTTCTGGAAGCTCATGATCACTTCGCGGATCATCGGGTACCAGGAGAACAGCGCGAAGCAGAAGATCCCCCCGATCATGAGCACGTAGGCGGCGGTATTGTCGCGCAGCCGGCGGCTCGGCCGGAACCCGCGGGCCGGGCTGGGGCGACCCGCGGGCCTGCCCTCCGGGTGGTTGACCCGGAGGGCGACCGGTGACTCAGTACTCACTGCCGATGCTCACTGCTGGTTGGCGAGGATCGAGTTGACTTGCGAGGAGAAGGTGCCGAGAAGCTGCTTGAGGTTGGCGTTGCGCTCGGTGAGGACGGCCGCCATTACCTTGTCGCCCTGGGCGTAGATGGCCTGGGCCTGCGGCGGCTCGATCTCGTTCTTCATGTTCGGGGCCGCGCTCAGGTAGGGCGCGAAGTTCGACACCGGGATGGTGGCGTTGCTGTCCTCGTCGGAGGTGGTGCTCTGGGCGACCGCGGTGCCCGCGGTCCAGATGTTCGGCTCGGGCAGGCCGACCGGCTGGCCGGCCGCCTTGGCGCGGGCGAAGTTGAACTGACCGGCGCCGGGGGTGAGGAACTCGAAGTTGAGGAATTTGATCCCGGCCTCGATCTGGGCGGGGGTGTCCTTCTTGCTGAACATGTAGCCGTCGCCGCCGAGCAGGGTGCCGCCGTTGCCGGGCATCGGTCCCTCGGCCAGATTGCTGTAGGCCGACCCGTACTCCTGGTGGATGTAGGTGACGTTGTCGGGGGCGGCCACGTACATGCCGAGCTTGCCCGCGCCCATCAGCTGCGGCAGGTCGTTGTACTGGAGCAGCTGCTTGGACCCCATCGAGTTGTCGGTCCAGCGCATGGCCTGCAGGTTCTGCAGCACCTGCAGCCCCGTAGCGTTGTCGAAGGCGGCTTTCTGCCCGCTGACCATGGTGCCGCCGAGCGAGTACATCTCGGCCGTGAAGTGCCAGCCGCCGACGTTGGCGGCGCTGTAGTCGCCGTAGCCGACGATGCCGCCGCCGAGCGCGCTGATCTTCTTGGCGTCGGCCCGCACCTGCGCCCAGGTGGTGGGCGGCTGGCTCGGGTTCAGGCCCGCCCGCTGGAACAGCTGCTTGTTGTAGAGCAGCCCGAGCGTGTAGTTCGAGACCGGGATGCCGTACAGGGCCCCGCTGGCGCTGTCGCCCTGGCGGTACAGGTTGACCAGGTCGGTCTGCAGGTTGCCGAGGTTCTTGATCTGGCCGCTGTACTTGCTGATGTCGGCCGCCTGGCCGGAGCTGACGACGTTGGCAGCGTCGGTGAAGTACGTGTAGAAGACGTTGTCGAGCTTGCCGCTGGCCAGCTTGGCGTCGAACGTCGCCGGGTCGTCGCACGGGTTGGTGTCGTCGCCGGTCACGGTGATGCTGGGGTTGGCCTTCTCGAACGCCTGGATGTCGTCGACGAAGAACTTGCGCTGGGCCGCCTGGGTCTTGGGCGGTTCGCAGCCGACCGTGATCGTGACGTGGCCGCCCGAGCTGGACGACGTGCCGCTGCCGCTGCTGCCGCCGGAGCTGCAGGCCGCGACGGCGACGGCTCCGAGGACGGCCAGCCCGGCCATCATGGCGTGGCGGCGTCCGTGGCTAAGGCTGGGGCTGGGCAGCGCGGCGCGGGGTCGACGGCCGGTCCCGCGGCCTGGCCCGGCCGGGCTGTTGCCGATTTCTGTCATGGGCACCTTCTACGTTGATGGGCCTGCCTGGGTGGCGCTGACGCTACATGCGCCTCCAGATCAACGCAATATATGAATAAGATTTTGCAAAATAACGACATAGTAAAGAAGGAAGTAACCGCAGGTTGGAGGGTGAGCGGGCTTGGTGGTCCGTGGTGCGGCGTTATGTCCGTATCGCGGCAGGGTGGGCCGGCCCGGTGACTGAGACCGGCGGCCGGGGCGGGGGCTCAGGCCACGCGGGCGGTGGAGCCGCGGACGACCAGCTCGGGCTCGAAGAGGAGCTCTTCGGGGGCGACCGGGACGCCTTCGATCTGATTGACCAGCATGGTGACCACGGCCCGGCCCATGGCCTCGATCGGCTGGCGGACGGTCGTCAGCGGCGGAGCGGTGCAGGTCATCAGGGCCGAGTCGTCGAAACCGACCACCGACAGGTCGTCGGGGACGGCCAGGCCGGCCCGGCGGGCGGCCCGGACCGCGCCCAGCGCCAGCTGGTCCGAGGCGCAGATGATGCCGGTGACGCCGGTCTCGATCAGCCGGGTGCCGGCCGCGTGGCCGCCCTCGATGCTGAACAGGGCGTGCTCGACGCCGACCTCGACGCCGGCCCGCTCGCCCTCGGCCCGCAGGGTGGCGAGCTTGCGGCGGCTGGGCATGTGGTCGGCGGGGCCCATGATGGCGCCGATACGGGTGTGGCCGAGCGACCACAGGTGGCCGAACGCCTGCTCGCTGGCCACCACGTCGTCGGTCGACACCCGGGGGAAGCCGAGCTGGTCGACGGCCGCATTGACCAGCATGACCGGCACGCCACGGTCGTGCAGCAGCCGGTAGTGGTCGTGCGGTGAGTCGTCCTCGGCGAAGTGGCCGCCCGCGAACACCACCCCGGAGACCTGCTGCTGGATCAGCATGTTGACGTAGGCCGCCTCGGACAGGCCGCCGGCCGTGCGGGTGCACAGCACCGGCGTGAAACCTTGCTGCGCGAGGCCGCCGCCGACCACCTCGGCCAGGGCCGGGAAGATCGGGTTCTCCAGCTCCGGCAGCACCAGCCCGACCAGCCGGGCGCGGTCACCCCGCAACTGGGTCGGGCGCTCGTAACCGAGCACGTCAAGGGCGGTCAGCACCGCCGCCCGGGTTGATTCGGACACGCCCGGGCGGCCGTTCAGGACGCGAGACACGGTGGCCTCGCTCACCCCCGCCTTGCGGGCTACGTCACCCAGCCTCTGCGCCATGCTGCAAGCTTACGGCAAAGATCGTCATTTTCTTGCAGGAATTTCCGGCGCAGCGCTCGCCAGAGTGGCGGCGGCCGGGCTCAGGAGTCGCGTTCGCGGGCGGCCAGGTCGAGGAGCTCTTCGGCGTGGGCGCGGCCGAATTCGGAGTCTTCCAGGCCGGCCAGCATCCGGGACAGCTCGCGGACCCGGCCGTCCTGATCCAGGCGGCTCACGCCGCTGCTGGTGACCAGGCCGTCGTTGGCCTTCATGACCACCAGGTGATTGTCGGCGAACGCCGCCACCTGGGGCAGGTGGGTGACCACGATGACCTGAGCGAGCCGGGCCAGGCGGGCCAGGCGGCGGCCGATCTCGACCGCCGCTTTACCGCCGACCCCGGCGTCGACCTCGTCGAACACGAACGTCGGGACCGGGTCGGCCCCGGCGAACACCACCTCGATGGCCAGCATGACCCGGGACAGCTCACCGCCGGACGCACCCTTGTTCAGCGGCAGCGGCGGGGCGCCGGGGTGGGCGGCCAGCCGGATCTCCACGTCGTCGGCGCCGTGCGGGCCAGGCTCATCCAGCGGGCGGACCACCGCGACCAGGCTGGCGTGCGGCATCGCCAGCGCGGTCAGCTCGGCGGTCACGTCGCCGCCGAAGCGCTCGGCCGCGTCCTGGCGCAAGCTGGTGAGCTGGCCGGCCAATTCGCCGACGCGGGCGGCCAGCTGGTCGGTCTCCTCGGCCAGGCCGGCGATCCGGTCGTCGTCGCCCTCCAGCTCCAGCAGCCGCGCGGCGGCGGGCTTGGTCCAGGCCACCACCGTGGCCAGGTCCCCGGCCGGGTCGATCGCGGCCGGGTCGATGCCGTCGGCGCTGGCCGGGGATGCGGCCAGCACGGTGGCCAGCTCGGTGGCGGCCCGCGGGCCGTAGGTGCGGACCAGCCGGGCCAGCGCCGCCCGCCGTTCCTGGACGGCGGCCAGCCGGGCCGGGTCGGCGTCCAGTGCCTCGGTATAGGAGGCGAGCTCCCCGGCCACGTCGGCCAGCAGGTAGGACGCCTCCGACAGCCGGTCGGCCAGGCTGGCCAGAGCCGGGTCGTGCTGGCGGACCGCCTCGAGCTCCTGGCGGGCCCCGCCGACCAGGGCGGTGGCGTCCGGGCGCTCGTAGGCGCCGGCCGACGGGTCGCCGAGCAGCGCCTCGTGGGCGGCAGTAGCGGCCGCCCGCAGCGCCTCGGCGTTGCTGAGCCGCTCCTCCTCGGCCCGCAGCTGGACGTCCTCGTCGGTGGCCGGGTCGGCCGCCTCGATCTCGGTCAGCGCCTGGCGCAGGCCCTCGGCTTCGGCGATGCGTTCGCGCGCCTGCTCGGTCAGCTCGGTCAGCTCGGCCAGGGTGTCCCGGTGCCGCTGGTAGACGGCCTGATAATCGGCCAGCACCTGGGCCAGCCCGGGACCCGCGTAGGCGTCGAGCGCCTCGCGCTGGCGGCCCGCCCGCAGCAGCTGCTGCTGGTCGGACTGGCCGTGCACCGCGACCAGGTCGTCGGCCAGGTAGGTGAGCAGTGAGACCGGGACCGAGCGGCCGCCCGCGTGCGCCCGTGACCGGCCCTCGGCCGACACCGAGCGGTTGATGACCAGTGCCCCGCCGTCGTCGTCGAGCTCACCACCGGCCTCGTCGACCTGGCGGGCGACCTTGCCGTCGGGGTCGATGGTCAGCCGGCCCTCGACCACGGCGCGCTGGGCGCCGGGCCGGACCCGGGCCGGGTCCGCGCGGCCACCGAACAGCAGGCCGAGCCCCGTCACCACCATCGTCTTGCCGGCGCCGGTCTCGCCGGTGACCACGGTGAAGCCCGGGGAAAGTTCAAGCGTCGCGTCGTCGATGACCCCGAGCCCGGTGATCCGGACTTCCTCTAGCATGGCGGTCAGCCTGTCTCCTTCGTGCTGTCCTGGTGGGGCCGGTCCTGGTCCGGATCGGGCCTGCCACCGAGCCGGCTCCCTCGCCAGCCTTTCACTGGCAGGCCGAACTTGGCCACCAGCCGGTCGGTGAACGGGGCGCCACCATCGTCGGTGGCCGGGCCGCCGTCGGCGGTGGCGCTCACCCCGTGCAGCCGTGCCAGCCGCACCGGGAGCGCGCCGCGCCGGACCTCGACCCGGGCCCCGGGCTCCAGATCGACCATACGGCGCCCATCGCACCACATGACCGCACCGGGCGACGGCGCGCCGGCCGGTTCGGCCAGAAGATCCGGTCCGGCCGGGGCCGGCCCGCGCCCGGAACCGCCGATGACCTCGATGGCCAGCACCGAGCGGGGCGAGACGACCATCGGCCGGGCGAACAGCGCGTGCGCGCTGATCGGCACCATCAGCAGCGCCTCGACCTCGGGCCAGACGACCGGGCCGCCGGCCGAGAACGCGTACGCGGTGGAGCCGGTCGGGGTCGCGCACACGACACCGTCGCAGCCCCACCGGGACAGCGGCCGGCCGTCGACCTCGGTCACCACCTCCAGCACCCGCTCGCGGGCCGCCTTTTCCACCGTGGCCTCGTTGAGCGCCCAGGTCACCGAGACCGGGACGCCGTCGTAGAGCACCTGGACGTCGATCGTCATGCGCTCTTCGACCACGTAGTGGCGGGCGATCACCCGGTCGACGGTGTCGGCCAGGCCGTCGGGCTCGGCTTCGGCCAGGAAGCCCACGTGCCCGAGGTTGACCCCGATCAGCGGGGTGCCGGCCGGGCGGGCCAGCTCGGCCGCCCGCAGCAGGGTGCCGTCGCCCCCGACCACGATGACGATCTCGGCCCCCTCGGCCGCCCGCGGCCCCGGCGCCATCTCCTGCACGCCCGCGCAGGCCAGGTCGCTGGCCTCCGGGGTCAGCACCCGCACGGTCAGGCCGGCCGCGATCAGCCGGGAAACCACCTCACGAGCGCTGCGGAGGGAGTCCTTGCGCCCGGTGTGTGCCACGACCAGCGCCGTCCGTCCGGCGTTGCCGCTGCCTTCACTCATGGTTGTCGTTTGCCCTTTCACGATCTGGTCCGGTTCGGTGCGGTCCCTCCGCTCAGTGCGGTCCCTCCGCGATCGCTCGGTGCAGGTCTTCATCGTCCAGCGGCGGGGCACCACGCCGCAGCCAGACGAAGTACTCAACGTTGCCGGCCGGCCCGGGCAGCGGGCTGGCGGTCACGCCCAGCACTCCGAGGCCGAGTCCGGCCGCGGTCTGGGTGACCGCGGTGACCGCTTCGGCCCGCAATCCAGCATCGCGCACGACACCACCTGCTCCGACCCGGCCCCTCCCCACTTCGAACTGCGGTTTCACCATCAGCAGGAAATCGGCCTCGGGAGCCACGCTGGCGACCAGGGCGGGCAGCACCAGCGCCAGCGAGATGAACGACAGGTCTCCGACCACCAGGTCCGGGCGCTGCCCGTCCGGGCCGGCCGCCTGCCCGGGGGTCAGCGAGCGGACGTTGACCCGGTCCCGGACCGTCACCCGCGGGTCGGTCTGCAGCGCCCAGGCCAGCTGGCCGTAGCCGACGTCGGCGGCGACGACGTGGGCGGCGCCGGCCCGCAGGAGCACGTCGGTGAAGCCGCCGGTCGACGCGCCGGCGTCCAAGGCGATTCGGCCGTTGACGTTCAGGTCGGTGAACGCGGTCAGCGCACCGGCCAGTTTGTGGGCGCCGCGGGAGACGTAGCCGGGGTCATCGTCGTCCTCGCCGACCAGGATCGGCGTGTCCCGGGTGACCTGGGTGGCGGCCTTGGCCGCGATCTCGCCGCTGACCGTGACCCGCCCGGCCGCGATCAGCTCGGCCGCCTGCTCGCGGGAGCGGGCCAGCCCGCGCCGGACCAGTTCGGCGTCCAGCCGGGCCCGTACGGCCCGGGGCGCCTTACGGGTGGTACGTCCGGTCATGACGTCCCGGCGGGGCGCCCGGTGCCCGGACTCAGCTCGCCGAGGACCTCGCGCAGGCGGTCGTGCACCTGGCCGAGAATGGCCGGGTGCTCCTCCAGCGGTGCCTCGTCGAGCAGGCCGAGCTGGGCGACGGCCTCGTCCACCCGCTCGTCGCCGGTGCCGCTGAGGCCGGCCAGGCTGAGGCGGACGATCTCGCTGGTGCCGTCGTCGGTCATGGGCTGTGCCTCCGTCTGTTGGCGCTCGTAGTGCGCTAACCTCCGCGTTGAACGCTACCGTCCCGACGATCGTGGAAGGGAAGCCGCGATGGCGACCGCCCAGGAATGCCAGGAGGCTTTCGAGAAGCTGACGGCCCGGCTCTCTGATCTGGACCCCGGCGACCGGGACGCCTTTTTCAGCGGACGCTCGTTCTCCTGCCAGGTGCCGGACCTCGACGTCACGTTCGTGACCCGGTTCGGGCCGCAGGGAGCCGACCCGGTGCACCTGGCCGCGCCCGGCGACCCGCGGGCCGACGTGCGCCTCACCGCCAGCAGCGACACCGTGGTGGAGCTGGCCGACAACGTGTCGGCGTTCCCGCGAGCGTGGATCAGCGGCAAGGTCAAGGTGCAGGCCAGCATGCGCGACCTACTGCGGCTGCGCAAGCTGCTCTGACTCACGCGGACGGGTCCGGGGGCGGCGCCGGCTGTGGAGCGCCAGGCCCGCGATGAAAACCAGGAAGGCCAGCGCGAGCACGGCGGCGGTCACCAGGTAGATCGCGACGCGGAGCCCGTCGGGGTGGACAACCTGGATGGGCCCGGGGCGCGCAAACCGCGCGCTGGCGGCCAGACCGGGCGCGGCGGCCTGGGCGGGCGCGGCGGCCAGACGGCCCGCCGCGGCCAGGGCGGCGGGCGCGTTGACCTCGCCGAAGCCGGTCGCGGGACGGTAGCCGCCGGGCGGCCGGCGGGTGGTGGACGAGATCAGGGCCTGCTCGACCTGGAACGGGGTCAGCCGCGGATACTTGGCCCGGATCAGCGTCGCCACCCCGGCCACGATCGCCGAGGCCGGGCTGGTGCCGTCGGCCTCCAGGTAGCTGCCGCCCGGCCCGGCCCCGATCACGCCCACGCCGGGGGCGGACAGCACCACCGAGGAGTTGTCCTCCGAGAACGACGCCCGGGTGCCATTCGCGCCGACCGCGGCCACCGCGATGACGCCGGGGATGGCGGCCGGGTAACTGTAGGGCGTGTACCCGGACTGGGGCGCGCCGTCGTTGCCGGCCGCCGCCACCAGCACCACCCCGCGGGCGGCCGCGTAGGCGAGCGCCGCCCGCAGATTCTTGGTCGGGGCAATGCTGCCGAGCGACATGTTGATCACGCGGGCGCCGTGCTGGACCGCGTAGCGGATGCCGGCGCCGACCGCGTTGTCGCTGGCCGACTCGTTGGCGAAGGCGCCGAAGCCGGGCTCGCTGTTGTCGAGGATGACCCGCACGGAAAGGATGCGAGCGGCCGGCGCGATGCCGATGATCCCGGACCGGCGCCCGGCCCCGCTGCCGTGGCCGGCGATGAGCGAAGCGATGTAGGTCCCGTGCAGGTGCGGCGGCTGGTACCCGGACGGGTCGGTCCCGGCCGTCTCGTCCGGTCCCACCGTCACCGAGCCGGCCAGGTCGGGGACGGAGGCGTCGACCCCGGTGTCGAGGACGGCCACGGTGACCCCGCTCCCCCGGGTCACCGGCCACGCGGCGGCCGCGCCGACGGCGCCGAGCTGGGGCTGTTCGGCCGCCCGGATGCTCGCCACCGTGACCGGGCCGCCGGCGATGAGCAGCCCAGCGGCGAGCCGGGCAGCCGCCAGCAGACCGGTCAGCACGACCACTCCGGCCGCTCGCAGGTCACCGTGACCGGCTGGCCGAGCGGGGTGCCGACGTCCTCGGCGAGCTCGCCGGCCGCGTAGAACGGGGTGGAGCGGGGCTGGCCGGTGGCGGCGGCCGGGGCGCCGTCCGCGTACCCCGCCACCGTGAGCACCGCGTAGGGGCCGTCCTGGCGGCTGAGCGCCACCTGCCGGGCCGCATCATTGAACGACGCGGCGGCGGTGCCCGGGAAGGGGGCGGCCCGCAGCCCGCGCACCGGGCTCTGGCCGGGCTGGTAGTGGGCCAGGAAGGCGGCCGCCTGGGCGGCGCTGGAAAAGGCCAGCACGCCGATCGTGTACACCACCCCGTTCAGCTGGTCGGCGTAGCTGGCCCGGAGCACGGTCTGGCAGCCGTCGCGGCGGGCGATCGTGGCCACCGCCGCGTCCAGCGCGGCCGCGCAGCTACCGGCCGGGCTGATCCCGGCCCGTCCGGCCGACTCGCGGTCGCGCAGATCCGAGTAGTAGGGCAGCGTGGCCGGGAAGATCTGACCGGCCGGCTCGCGGGCCCAGCGGCTGGCCACCCCGGCGGCGGCCGCGGCCGACAGTTCGGCCGGGGTGGGTTTGCGGATCAGCTTGGCGTGGGCCTGGGCGGCGGCGGTGATCGCGGCGGCCAGGCAGGCTATCGCCAGTACGACGACCGCGGCGGTCACCCACCACCTGGGTCTGGGTGTGCGGGCGTCCCCCCTCGGTACCGCCATGCCATGATCGTAGGGCCGGGCGCGCTGGCTCAGAGCGGGAGGGCGCCCCAGCTCAGAGCGGGAGGGCGCGCTGGCGCCGCCAGTCGTCGAACTCGCTGGCCACGATCCGCTCGTTGCTGGTGCCGGTGGCGGCGGCCGAGGCCAGCCAGACGATGGGCGGGCCCATGACCTCCGGCTCCAGCATCGGCTGGTCCCGGAACTCGGGCGGGATCATGCCGGTGCGGCTGGCGCCGCCCGGCAGCAGCACGTTCACGGTCACGCCGGTGCCGTCCAGGTCGGCCGCCATCACCCGCGACAACGCCTCGGCCCCGGCCCGGGACGGCCCGTAGGGAATGAACCCGCGCCGGGTCATGGTGGCGTGGTTGACGGAGATGTTGACGATCCGGCCGTGCCCGGCCGCCAGCATCAGCGGCGTGACCTCCCGGGCCATCAGGAAGTAACCGGTCAGGTTGGTGTCGATCACCGCCCGGAAGCCTTCCGGGCTCACCTGCCAGAACCCCTGAGGCTCGGTCATGAACCGCGGGTTGACCGTCAGCATGCCCAGCCCGGCGTTGTTGACCAGCAGGTCGATGCCGCCGAGGCGGTCGGTGGCGGCCTGGACGGCGGCCCGCACGGACGCCTCGTCGCGGGTGTCGAGGCCGAGCCCGGACGCGCCCGGCACGGTGGCCGCCACCTGCTCCGCCCGGCGTGCGTCGCGGCCGGTCAGCACCACCGTCGCTCCCGCCTGGGCCAGCGCCGACGCCATGGCCAGGCCGAGGCCGCTGGTCCCGCCGGTGAGCAGTACCCGGCGGGCGACCAGCGTCTCAGCGGAGTCCTCGTTATGTGCCATGTCCAGTGAATACCACGCCGGGCCGTCAGCGGTTGAAGTGCTCCAGCAGGTGGCTGAAGTCCCAGCTGTTCTGGGCGATGCCCGAGCACGTGCTGGCACCGACGGTGCCCGGGCAGCCGCCGTTGTCACGCTGGATGGCCCAGATCGACAGCAGCGCCAGGCCGTGGCTGCGGGCGAACGTCAGCACCTGCTGGGCGTCGGACAGGTGGGTCACCTCGGTGCCGCCCGGGTAGTCGTCGATGCCGGGCATCATCGTGATGCCTTCCAGCGCCCACCGCTGGGCGGAGCTGGCGTGCGGGTAGACGGTGGCCAGCTGAGCGTGGGTGTTGGTGGCCGCACTGATCGCGTCGGCCCCCATCGGCAGTGGGCTCGGCTCGCTGGCCAGGTAATAGTCGAACGTCATGATGTTGACGACGTCGACCCGGGTGCCGGTGGCGGCCGCGTTCTGCAGCACCGCCAGGTCGGACGCGGTCAGCCCGGTCGGCTCGACCGGCAGCGTGTACTGCACCTGCAGCCGCTGGTGACGGCGGGCGGCCCATTGCTCGACCAGCTTGAGCGCCTGGTTGCGGCGGGCGATGCCGGCCGTGTTGGTCAGCGAGCTGGCCTCCACGTCCATGTCGAGCCGGGTCACGTGGTAGGTCGTGATGACCGCCTCGTAGTCGGCCGCGATCGCGTTGACGTC
Organism: Actinomycetota bacterium; assembly: GCA_019240215.1. Taxonomy (GTDB): domain Bacteria; phylum Actinomycetota; class Actinomycetes; order Streptosporangiales; family Streptosporangiaceae; genus Bog-532. The sequence continues at coordinate 17,518 of JAFAYQ010000009.1, forward strand.
GGTACAGGAGTCGGCGATCTCGGTACCGGTCGAGTCGGCCCCGTAGCCGCCGAAGCTCGGGATCACGTTGCCGCCGCGCCGCTGCAAACTGGCGATGTCGCTGGCGAAGGTGGTGCCGGGGATCGGCTCGGTGGCGTCGCCGTTCCAGGTCAGCGCGCACGAGCCGGCGCTCGCGGTCTGGATGAAGGCGACCGTCTCGTAAGGCGAGCCGGACTGCTGGGCGCTGGTGGCGATGCTGCCGCTCAGCCACGACTCGTAGTAGGGGGCGTAGACCTGGCGGGGCCAGGGCTTGCTGATAGCTGACGTGGCGGGGGCCTGGGCCTGGGCGTTGGCGGTCTGGGCGGTGGCGGTCCGGGCGGTGGTCGCCTGGGCGGCGGCTTGGGCGCCGAGGGTGGCGGCCGCGACCAGGGCCACGCCGGGCGCAAGGTATCTCAGGCGTCGTCGAATCATGAGTCTGCTCTCCTCACCAGATCCTCCATTAACAAAATTATTAAGAAACTTTCCTTATATAAGCGCCACGGGTGGGGTGGGGTCAAGGGGGTGGTGGGGTTGAGTCGGCCCAACAGAGACGGCCAGGCGCCTACGCGGTGCGGTGGGCGGATTGCTGGTGCGAAGAGCGACCGCGACCGGTGAGACCCGTGCGGGATGCGGCGTGTGGCGGGGCAGGCCTGCCCCGGCCATCGTCTGGGGTGGCGGGAGGGGCGGGATACTTCTGGCTCTCGGACAGAGCGAAGACCTCTTCGGCCTGGCCCGGTTGCGCGTCCCACACCCCGCTCACGTTCCACAGACTCAGTCGTATTCACTGACTCTGCTGCCCAGACCGCCGCAGCCGACCGAGGGCGCCGTGGACCGGGATGCGAGTAGAGGGAGTCGGGGATGCAGGGGCGCAGGTCGTGGAACTGCGAGTGCGAGGGGCACAGGCTGGCGGGGGTATCTCAGTTTGAATCGTTGATCATCGGGTCTGGGTGTTCTCGGCGTGCTGCGGGAAGATGAGGATCATGGGAGAGCTGATCGTGCTCCGGCACGGGGAGACTGAGTGGAGCCGGGACGGGCGTCACACCGGGCGGACCGACATTCCGCTGACGCCGGTTGGGGAGGCGGCAGCGGCCAAGCTCAAGCCTGCGGTGGCCAAGCTGGACGTGGTCGCCACCTACTGCAGTCCGGCCCAGCGGGCGCGGCGGACGGCGGAGCTGGCGGGGCTGACCGACCTCACCATCGACCCCGATTTGTGGGAGTGGGACTACGGGGGGTACGAGGGACTGACGACCAAACAGATTCAGGCGGACCGGCCCGGCTGGTACCTGTGGCGGGACGGGGTGATACCGGGGGACGCCGAGCATCCGGGTGAGACGATCCAGCAGGTCGGGGCCCGGGCGGACCGGGTGCTGGCCACGGTCAGGCCGCTGCTGGCCCGGGGCAACGTGGCGCTGGTCGCGCACGGGCACATCCTGCGGATCTTGACCGCCCGTTACCTGGGGCTGGAACCGGACGGTGGGCGGCTGTTCGCGCTCGCGACCGGGACGATCTCGACGCTCGGGACCGAGCACGACGAGCCGGTCATCGCCAGCTGGAACGTCCCGCCCGGGGCCAGCTGAGGCGGAAGAGGCGTGTGGGGCTGGCGGGGCGCACGGGGGTAGCGGGGCTGGTGGGGTGCGCGGGAGTGGCGGGGCCTGTGGGGCCGAGGGGCGCGTGGGGCACGCGGGGTGGGGCTCAGGGGGGCCTGGACTCAGGCGCGGGTCTCTTCGGTGATCCAGCCCAGGTAGCCGGGCGACCCGCGCAGGATCGGGAGGGCGACGATCTCGGGCTCGTCGTAGCTGTGGCGCTCGGTCAGCAGCGCGGCCAGCTCCTCGTAGCGGTCGGCCGGCAGCTTGAACATGACCAGCCACTCCTCGGCCCGCTCGACGCCATCGTCCCACCAGTAGGTGGTGGTCATCGGGCCGGCCACCTGGGCCCCGGCCGCGAGGCGGGACTCGACCGCGGCCCGGGCCAGCTCCATCGCCTCCGGCCGTGAATCAGTCGTGGTCTGCACCTGCAGGTAGTCCGCTGACGAGCCGGTCATGACGCCGCCCTCCGCCGCTATGGGCTGATCGTACGCCGCTAGACTTCGTGGCCGTGCAGCTCGTCCATTCCGGCAAGGTCCGTGACCTGTACGCCGACGGAGAAGATCTCATCCTGGTCGCCTCGGACCGGGTCAGCGTCTACGACGTGATCCTGCCGACGCCGATCCCGGACAAGGGCAAAATCCTCACCCAGCTCTCCCTGTGGTGGTTCGGGCAGCTGGCCGACGTGGTGCCGAACCACGTGATCTCAGCGACCGACGTGCCGCCGGAGTGGGCGGGCCGGGCCATCCGCTGCCGCCGCCTGGGCATGGTGCCGGTCGAGTGCATCGCCCGCGGCTACCTGGCCGGGCTGGGGCTCGCCTCCTACCGGCAGACCGGGACGATCTCCGGGGTCGAGCTGCCGCCCGGGCTGGCCGAGGGCGCCCAGCTGCCGGAGCCGGTGTACACGCCGACCACCAAGGCGGCCGCCGGGCACGACGAGCCGATGAGCTATGACGAGACCGTGCAGGCGGTGGGGGCCGGGGTGGCCGCCGACCTCAGGCGGATCACGCTCGAGGTGTACCGGCGCGGGGCCAGCCTGGCCATCGAGCGGGGGGTGGTCATCGCCGACACCAAGCTGGAGTTCGGGCTGGGCACCGACGGCTCAGTGATCCTGGCCGACGAGGTGCTGACCCCGGACTCGTCCCGGTTCTGGCCCGCCGATGAATGGCAGCCGGGACGGCCCCAGCACTCGCTGGACAAGCAGTTCGTGCGCGACTGGTCGGCCACCCTGGACTGGGACCGGACCCCGCCCGGGCCGCCGATCCCGGACGAGATCGTGACCGCGACCCGGGACCGCTACATCGACGTGTACCAGCGGCTGACCGGTGAGACCTGGCGGGGTTAGCTCCCCTGGGGCGGGTGCCAGCGCCACCGGCCGTGGTCGCCGGTCTCGGCCACCACGCGGTTGCGGATCGTGCCGACGCCGTCGACCGTGATCTCGATCGTCTTGCCGGGCTCGAGCCAGACCGGCGGCTTGCGGGCGTAGCCGACGCCGCCGGGGGTGCCGGTGGCGATGACGTCGCCGGGCGGCAGCGTGGTGAACGAGGAGTAGAACTCGACCGTGCTGGGGATGTCGATCAGCATCTGCGAGGTGCGCGCCTGCTGCATGATCTCGCCGTCCAGCCGGGTGGTCAGCGTGGTGTCGAGGATGTCGACCTCGTCGGGGGTGACGACCTCGGGGCCGATCGGCATCGAGCCGTCGAAGTTCTTGCCCGGGATCCACTGGCTGGCGGCCCGCTGCCAGTCGCGGGCCGACGCGTCGTTCAGCACCGTGAACCCGGCGATCGCGGCCATCGCCTGCTCGGCCGGGATGTAGCGGCCGCCGGCCCCGATGACGATCCCGACCTCGCCCTCGTAGTCGTAGCCGTCGGTCAGGGCGGGCACCACCAGGTCGGCGAAGGGGCCGGTGACGGTCTCGGGGCTGCGCATGAACACGTTCGGGAACGAGGGCAGGTCACGGCCGCCCTCGGCCACGTGGTCGGCGTAGTTCAGGCCCAGGCAGTGGATGACCCGCGGGGTGGGCACCGACGGGCCGAAGTCCTGCTCGGCGTACTCGCGGCCCTCCCCCGCGGCGGCCGACCGGGCCGCCTCGAGCCCGGCCGGGCCGGCGTTCAGCAGCCCCTGGAGGGTCACATAGCCGTCCTGGCCGGTGGCCTCGGCCACGTCGACGTAACCGCTGCGGCCACGGACGTGCAGGCGAAGTCCGCTGGGGGTGTTGATGGAGGCGAGGCGCATGCGAGCGACGTTACCAGCCGGACCCGTAGCCCCCGGAGGTGGTCTTGGCCGGGCTGGGCGCGCTGGTCCTGGCGGCCCCGGCGGCGGTGGATGCCGCGCTGGTGAGGGTGGAGCCGGTGATGACGTGCCAGACGCCGCCGGCACCGTTGCCCGCGGTGTCGCCGGGGGTCATGTCACCGGCGTAGGTGTACAGCGGGTAGCCGTTGTAGGAGGCCTGGACGGTACCGCCGGCGTCGGTGATGGCGCCGAGTACCCCCGCCAGCTGCACGCCGGGGGCGGCGACCGCCTTGCCGGTCACGACCGGCCACTCCTTGAGGCAGCTGCCGGTGCAGGTGGAGGGGCCGTCCTTGGTGTCCTTGGAGTACCAGTAGAGGGTGTCGCCCTTGGCGTCGGTCAGCACCTTGCCGATCTTGGTGGTCCTGATCGTCAGGCGGGCCGTGCTGGTGCCCATCCTGCCGGTGGTGCCGCCCGACATCGCCGACGAGGTCGGGGTGGCGCTCAGGCCAGAACCGCCGTAGGCCGAGCCCGCACCGGTGTTGGCGGCCGAGCTGCCGCAGGCGGCCAGTACCGGCACCAGCCCGCTGAGGCCGACGACGGCCACGGCCCATCCGCGCTTGCGCATCGCACGTCTCCCTTCGCGTTGACCCGCTCTGAGTCACTCAAACGGGTCACGCGAGGGCGGTGGGCGCAGTTCACACTTCCTTAAGGAGTCAAGGATCTGGTCATTCCGCGATGCGCTGCGCCAGCCAGGCCAGCGACAGCGGGTAGCGGTAGTCGATGCCCATGTGGGTGGCGTCGAACAGCTCGAACTTGATCACGTCATCCTTGACCCCGAGGTCGCGCAGGGTCTCCCTGAACGCGGTGGCGCCGAGGTCGAGGAACCATTCGTCCCGGGTGCCGGCGTCGATCCAGATGCCGCGCTGGGCGGTCAGCGCGTCCGCGTACTGGGGGGCCATCCGGACCGGGTCCCAGTCCAGCCAGCGCTGCCACACGTCGGGCCGCAGCTCGCCGGTGGCCGGCTCGAACGGCAGGTCGACCGAGCCGTCCTTGTTGGCCGAGAAGCAGGCCGACACCCCGAGCAGCATGAGCAGGTCGTGGTCCTCGGGCTTGGTGAACGAGGTCCGGGAACCGAAGTCGTCCCACCAGCGCCAGATGTCACCGCCGTAGTCGCGCAGGTGCCGGGTGGCCTTGGCGAACTCGGGGATGTAGGAGTACTCGTACAGCGCGTCGCCGGAGTGGGTGGCGAGCGCGCCGAACAGGTCCGGCCGCAGCATGGGGGTGATCATCGCGCCGAAGCCGCCGCTGGACTTGCCGGTGATGGCCCGGTGCGGGGCGGCCGCCAGCGTGCGGTAGTGCCCGTCCACCCAGGGCACGATCTCGTCGCACAGGTAGGAGTGGTAGCGGCCGGTGCCCGGTGAGTCGACGAACTGGCTGCCGCCGTACTTGGTCCAGGCGTCCACGAACACCACCAGGGCGGGCGGCGCCTCGCCGCGCGCGAACACGGCGTCGGCGGTCTCCGGGAACGGCTGCCGGTAGGGCGAGCGGTTCCGCCACATGCTGAGGTGCCCGGTGTAGCCCTGGATGACGTAGACGGCCGGATAGCGGCGCCCGGGGTCGTCGTCGTAGCCCGGCGGCACGTAGACGAGCAGCGGCCGTTCGAACGGGTCACCGAGCGGATTGTCGCGCAGGATTTCACTGGTGACCACGTGCTCGTCGAGACGTCCGGCCAGATCTGCCGACCAGGGCAGCATTCGATCTCCCTCCACCGTGGATCCCCCACCCCACAGCATGCCGCACGTGCGTGGGAAAACCGAACGGACCGGCCGGGTCAGCCCAGCAGCGGGGCCAGGTGGGCGGCCAGGGCGGCCGTGACCGGACCGGGGTCCTGGTAGTTGGCCAGGTGGGCGGCACCGCGGACCACGGTCAGGGTGGCGCCGGGGATCGACCTGGCCAGCCGCGCACCCTGGCCGGGCGGCGTCGAGGGGTCCTCAGCCCCGGCCACGACCAGGGTCGGGGCGCTGATCGAGGTGATCGACTGGCGCTGGTCCATGGCCGCGATGGCCTCGGCGCAGCCCGCGTAACCCTCGGGGTCGGTGCCGGTGAACATGGCCGCGACCGGCGCGACCGCCTCCGGGTGCCGGGCGGCGAAGGCGGCCGGGAACCAGCGGCCGGTGGTCGCCTCGACCAGCGCCGACAGCCCCTCGGTCCGGGCTGTCTTCGCCCGGTCCTCCCACATCGAGGCGGGCGGCATGTGGGCGGCGGTGCAGCACAGCGCCAGGCGGCTGATGCGCTCGGGGGCGTTGGCGGCCAGCCACATGCCGACCATCCCGCCCAGCGACACGCCGCAGTAGGCGACCCGGTCGAGGTCGTAGCGGTTGAGCACGTCGAGCACGTCGGTGCCGAGTTCGGCGATGCGGTACGGGCCGGGCGGGGCCGGGGACTGGGCGCCGGCCGGGCCGTGCCCGCGGAACTCGAACCGCAGCAGCCGGAACCGGCGGCCGAGCACGGCCGCCTGCGGGTCCCACAGGCCCTGGTGGGTGCCGATCGAGGTGCCCAGCGCCACCACCGGGGCGTCGTCGGGGCCGGCCAAGGACGCGACCAGCTGCTCAGACATCGAAGAACACGGTTTCGCCGTCGCCCTGCAGCCGGATGTCGAACCGCAGCACGGTGCCGGGACCCGCCGGATCGGCCAGGTCGGCGGGCTCGGCCGTGGCGATCAGCGTCGGCCGCCGGGCCTCATCGATCGAGGCCAGCACCGGGTCGGCCTCGTTGGCGGCCTGCTCGTCGGGGAAGTACAGCCGGGTCACCACCCGGTCCAGCAGGCCCCGGCAGAACACCGACACGTCCAGGTGCGGGGCCTCAGCCGCCCCGGCGCCGTCAGCGGGCAGCGGGCCGGGCTTGAGGGTGATGATCCGGAACGAGCCGTCGACCGCGGTCGGGCAGCGCCCGAACCCGCGGAACCCCCGGTAGCCGGCGGCCGGCCCGCGGGGGTCGTCCGGGTGGGCGAACCGGCCCGCCGGGTCGGCCTGCCAGGTCTCTACCAGCCCGTCGGGGATGACGTTCCCGGCCCCGTCGTACATGCGGCCGACGATGGTGATCGCCCCGGGAGTGTCTTCCGGTACCACGAACGGCCCGTCCGGCCAGGGCAGCCGCATGGCGAAGAAGGGGCCGACGGTCTGCGAGGGGGTGAGGCCTTCGGTCACTGGTCGTCCACCTCGGACTCAAAGACGGTGGCGCCCGGGCCGCGCAGGACGATGTCCCAGCGGTAGCCGAGGGCCCACTCGGGCTGGGTGAGGTCGATGTCGAACTGGGCGACCATGCGCTCGCGGGCCTTGGGGTCGGGCACCGAGTTGAAGATCGGGTCGATCGGCTGCAGCGGGTCGCCCGGGAAGTACATCTGGGTCACCAGCCGCTGGGTGAACGCCCGGCCGAACAGCGAGAAGTGGATATGGGCGGGCCGCCAGGCGTTGTGGTGGTTACCCCACGGGTAGGCGCCGGGCTGGATGGTGACGAACCGGTAGTTGCCGCCCGCGTCGGTCATCGCCCGGCCGATGCCGGTGAAGTTCGGGTCGAGCGGGGCCGGGTGGTGCTCGCGGGCGTGCCGGTACCGGCCGGCCGCGTTGGTCTGCCAGATCTCGATCAGCGTGTCCGGCACCGGCCGGCCGCCCGAGTCCAGCACCCGGCCGGTGAGGATGATGCGCTGCCCCTGCGGCTCACCCGCGTGCTGGGTGGTCAGGTCGGAGTCGGACGGGGTGATCAGGTCGTTGCCGAGCAGCGGCCCGGTCACCTCGGTCAGCCGCTGCGGCAGCAGCACCAGCGGCTGCTGCGGGTGGCGCAGCGCGGTCGACCGGTACCCGCTGAAGTCCAGCGGCGGGTGCGCGCCGCGCGGGCGCTCGTAGGACGGCAGCACCAGGCCACCGCGGCTCACCTCAGCGGTCATCCGGTTCTACTCCTTCGCTCTGGTCGTGAACCGCCGCAACGCGGCCAGCTCGGTGGCGGTCGGCGGCGGCAGCGTGACCAGCCCGGGGGCGGCCGCCAGGTCCCAGCCGGTCCGCTCCCGGGCCTGGTCGAGGGTGACCCCCGGATACAGCCCGGTCGCCGTGAACTCGCAGGTCTGCGGGTCGGGCTCAAGCACGCCGAGGTCGGTGATGATCTTGCCGGGGCCGGCGCCGGTCAGGCCTAGGCGCTCGCGGCTGCCGGGCCCGGATCCGTAGCCGACCGAGGTGATGAAGTCGACGTGCTCGACGAACGCCCGCCGGGTCTGGCGGACGATCACGATGACCTCGCGGCAGGACGCGGCGATCTCCGGAGCCCCGCCCGCCCCGGGAAGCCGGGTCTTAGGGTCGCTGTAGTCGCCGATGACGGTGGTGTTGATGTTGCCGAACTTATCGATCTGGGCGGCGCCGAGGAAACCGACGTCGATCCGGCCGGGCTGCAGCCAGTAGTTGAAGATCTCCGGCACGCTGACCACCGCGTCGGCGGTCTCGGCGAGGATGCCGTCGCCGATCGACAGCGGCAGCCGGTCCGGCTTGGTCCCGATCGTGCCGGACTCGTAGATCAGCACCAGCCCGGGCGCGTGGGTGGCCCGGGCCAGGTTGGCGGCCCCGCTCGGCAGCCCGATGCCGACGAAGCAGGTGCGGCCGTCGCGCAGCGCCCGGGCGGCGGTGACCGTCATGATCTCGTCGGCGGTGTAGTCAGCCGGGTGCTCAGACACGGGCGGCGCCGAAGATCTCGGTGTCGAGCCACTGACCGAACCGCTCCCGGTCCCGGCTGATCTGATCCCAGGCCTGGTAGGCGTCGTTGTCGCGGTCGTAGTAGCCGAGCGCGTAGGAGGGGCGGGAGCCGCCCGGCGCGGCCGCCACGTAACTGACCGTCCAGGCCGGCAGCACGACCGCGTCCGGCCGGGGGTCCAGCGCGGGCACGATCTCCTCGACGGTGACGACCGAGCGGCGGGCCGCCAGCACCGCTTCCTTCTGGATCCCGGTGATGCCCCACAGCTGGACGTTGCCGCTGGTGTCGGCCCGCTGCGCGTGGACGATGGCCACGTCCGGATTGAGGGCGGACACCGCGGTCAGTATTTCGCCGGTGAAAGGGCAGGTAACGGCCCGGATACTGGGATGCTGGGGGCCGTCGCGGCCGGGGCCGCCGGCCTCCATCAGGCCGGTGCCGCGGTAGCCGCGGAGCATCGCGAACGGGAGCCCGGACGCGCCCGCCACGTAGCGGTTGGCCATCCCGGCGTGGCTGTGCTCCTCGATCTCCAGCGGCGCGGGCCAGGACCGTTCGACCGCGTCCCGGAACCGGTGCAGCGAGCCGACGCCGGGGTTACCGCCCCAGGAGAACACCAGCTTGCGGGCGCAGCCGGCCCCGATCAGCTGGTCGTAGATCAGGTCGGGGGTCATCCGGATCAGGGTCAGGTCGCGCCTGCGCTGCCGGATCACCTCGTGCCCGGCCGCGAACGGGATCAGGTGCGTGAAACCCTCCATGGCCACGGCGTCGCCGTCGTGGACGGCGGCGCCGATCGCCTCGGCCAGGGGCACGATCTCCGCCATACCACTCCGCTTCTGACCGCCTAGTGCACAACCGTTCGACATCCGTACAATAGCGGCCCCGGGTTCGGGCGTCGATGCTGCCTATTCCTCGGCGGCCTCATCGAGGGCGCGCTGGGCCACCGCGAACGCGCGGTTACCGGTGGGAACCCCGGCGTAGATCGAGACCTGCAGCAGGACCTCGCTGATCTGCTCGCGGGTCACCCCGTTGCGCAGCGCCGCCTGGACGTGCATGGCCAGCTCACCCTCGTGCTGGAGGGCGGTCAGCACGGCCAGCGTGACCAGGCTGCGCTCGGCCCGCGACAGGCCGGGCCGGGACCAGACGTCACCCCAGGCGTAGCGGGTGATGAGGTCCTGGAACGGGGCGGTGAACGGGGTGGTGCGGGCTACCGCCCGGTCCACGTGCTCGTCGCCCAGCACCGCCCGGCGCACGGCCATGCCCTGCTCGGTGCGTTCGGCGTCGTCCATCAGGTGGTCCTCCCGGTCGAGCGCTCGTGGGCGGCCAGCGCCGCGTCGGCGAACGCGGCGGCGGCGCCCAGGTAGTTGGCCGGGTCGAGGGCCGCGTCGACCTGCTCGGCGGTGATCCCGGCCGCCTCCAGCGGCTCGGCCGACTGGGGCCGGCCGAGCAGCACGTCGCGCAGCGGCAGCCCGGCCGAAACCGCCCGCGCCCCGGCCTCGGCCACCAGGTCGTGGGCGGCGGCCCGGCCCAGCGACCCGGCCAGCAGCGCGGTGACCCGCTCGGCGAGCGGCAGCCCGCCGGCCGCGTTCAGGTTGGCGCTCATCCGGGCCGGGTCGACGATCAGGCCGCCGAGCAGGTCGGCCGCCCAGGACGCGGCCGAGCCGGTCAGCGTGAGCAGGTCGGTCAGCGGCTGCCACTCCGCGTGCCAGGCCCCGGCCGCCCGCTGGAGCTCCTGCTCGCCCGTGGCCGCCAGCGTGGCCAGCAGGCCGGGGGCCTGCTTGACGCAGCCGAGGATGGCGATGGCGGCCACCGGGTTCTGCTTGTTGGGCATGGCCGACGAACCGCCGCGGCGCGGACGGCCCGCGCCGGCCGAGCCGCCGGGGCCCTCGCGGACCTCGCCCACCTCGGTCTGGGCCAGCAGGGTGACGTCGCGGGCGATCTTCGACAGCACCGAGTCGACCCCGGCCAGCGCGGCCGCCAGCTCCAGCACCCGCAGCCGGATCGTGTGCCAGGGCAGCGGCGGGGCGGGCAGATCCAGCTCCTCGGCCAGCAGGGCCAGCACCCGGGGACCGTGGTCACCGAGGGCGGCCAGGGTGCCCGCGGCCCCGCCGAACTGCACGGCCAGCCGCTCGCGGCCGGTCCGGGCCAGGGCCGCCCGGGCTTCGTCCAGGCCGTTCAGCCAGCCGGCCGCGACCAGGCCGAACGTGGTCGGGACGGCCTGCTGGAGCAGGGTCCGCCCGATCATGACGGTGTCCCGGTGCCCGGCCGCCAGGCTGGCGGCGGCCGCGGCGGCGGCGGCCAGGTCGGCGCCGATCACCGCCAGCGCCCGCTGGGCCAGCACCATGGCGGCCGTGTCGATGATGTCCTGGCTGGTCGCACCCTTGTGCACGGCGCCCGCGAGCGGGCCGGGGACCTGCCGGGCGAGCGCCCGGCTCAGGCCCGGGACCGGGTTGCCGGTGAGGGCGGACAGCTCCCCCAGCTCGGCCAGGTCGAAGCGGCCGGGCTCGGCCGCCGCGGTCACCGCCGCCCCGGCCCCGGCCGGCACCAGGCCGGCCCGTTCGGCCGCCCGGGCCAGGGCCGCCTCGGTGTCGAGCATGGCCCGCAGCCAGGCGGCGTCGCCCGCCTCCACCTGGCTGTGGCCGAACACCCCGCCGAACAGCACGCCGCGGCGGTTGTCGTTCTGGTCGGGCTCAGACATGGGATCACCCTAGACGGGCGGCAAACGCGGGGTGGGCCACCCGCGCGGGCAGGCGTATGGTCGGCAGCATGAACGCCTCTGCAACCAGCACTTCAGCCAGCGTGGGCGGCCCCGGACTGCCCCAGGAACGCCGCGTCGTCACCGAGATCCCCGGGCCCGTCTCGCGCGAGCTGCTCGAGCGGCGGCAGCGCACCGTCGCCCGCGGCGTCAGCCACGTCCTGCCGGTGTTCGTGACCGCGGCCGGGGGCGGCGTGCTGGTCGACGCGGACGGCAACTCGCTGATCGACTTCGGCTCCGGCATCGCGGTGGTGTCGGCCGGCAACGCCGCGCCGCGGGTGGTGGAGCGGGTCAGCGCCCAGGCCGCCCAGTTCACCCACACCTGCTTCATGGTCACGCCGTATGAGGAGTACGTGACCGTCTGCGAGGAGCTGGCCCGGCGCACCCCCGGCGACCACGAGAAGCGGTCGGTGCTGCTGAACTCGGGGGCCGAGGCGGTCGAGAACGCGATCAAGATCGCCCGGCACGCGACCGGCCGCCAGGCGGTGGTCGCGTTCGATCACGCCTACCACGGCCGGACCAACCTGACGATGGCCCTGACCGCGAAGAACATGCCCTACAAGCAGGGTTTCGGGCCGTTCGCGGGCGAGATCTACCGGGCCCCGATGGCTTATCCGCTGCGCTGGCCGGGCGGACCGCAAGCCTGCCGCGAGCAGGCGCTGGACGTGATCACCGGCCTGATCCACACCCAGGTCGGCGAGGAGAACGTGGCCGCCGTCATCATTGAGCCGATCCAGGGCGAGGGCGGGTTCATCGTGCCGCCGCCCGGGTTCCTGGCCGGGCTGGCCGAGTTCTGCCGGAGCTACGGCATCGTGCTGATCGCGGACGAGATCCAGACCGGGTTCTGCCGGACCGGCGACTGGTTCGCCTGCGAGCACGAAGGCGTGGTGCCCGACCTGATCACCACGGCCAAGGGCATCGCCGATGGGCTGCCGCTGGCCGGGGTCACCGGCCGGGCCGAGCTGATGGACGCGGTCCACGTCGGCGGGCTGGGCGGCACCTACGGCGGCAACCCGGTGGCCTGCGCGGCCGCGCTCGGCGCGATCGAGACGATGGAGGCCGAGGACCTGGCCGGCCGGGCCCGGCACATCGGCGACGTGATGCTGCCCCGGCTGACCAAGCTGGCCGAGGCCAGCGGGCGCATCGGCGAGGTCCGCGGCCGGGGCGCGATGATCGCCATCGAGATCGTCGAGCCGGGCGGGATCACCCCCGACCCGGCCACCGCGGGCAAGGTGGCCAAGGCCTGCCACCAGGCCGGGCTGGTCGTGCTGACCTGCGGCACGTTCGGCAACGTGCTGCGGCTCCTGCCGCCCCTGGTCATCGGGGACGCGCTGCTGGAGGAGGGACTGTCGATCCTGGAGGACGCGTTCACCGCCCTGTGAGCCGGCGGGCTGAACGGTACGCCGTCCACCGGGAGGTGGCGGGCGGCCTGGCCGAGCTGGTGCCCGACCTGGACCGGCCCGGCTCGTGGCTGCTGTACCTGGGCGACGCGCCGCAGTCCCAGGTCGACCTGGACGACCCGGCCAGCCTGGAGTTCGAGTACGTCCAGCGGATCGCGCACCTGCTGGACGTGATCGCCCCGGCCGGGACGCCGCTGCGGGTGCTGCACCTGGGCGGCGGGGCGCTGACCCTGCCCCGCTACCTGGCGGCGACCCGGCCCCGGTCCAGCCAGCTGGTAGCCGAGCGCGACGCCGCCCTGGTCGACCTGGTCCGCGAGTACCTGCCGCTGCCGCCCCGGTCCGGCATCCGGGTCCGGATCGGGGATGCCCGTGAGGTGCTGGCGTCGGTCCCGCCGGGCCGGTTCGACGTGGTCATCAGCGACGTGTTCGCCGGCGCGCGCACGCCCCCGCACCTGACCACGGTCGAGTGCGCCGAACTGGCCGCCCGGGCCCTGGCGGCCGACGGCGTGCTGATCCAGAACGTGGCCGACGGGCCGCCGCTGGCGTTTGCCAAACAGCAGGTCGCGACCGTGATGTCGGTTTTCCCCTACGGGGTGATGGTGGCCGAGCCGGGAGTGCTGCGGCGCCGCCGGTTCGGCAACCTGGTGGTGGCCGGGAGCCGCCGCCCGCTGCCGGTCGCCGAGCTGACCCAGCGGGCCGCGGCCGACCCGTTCCCGGCCCGGGTGCTGGACGGCGGGGAGCTGGACCGGTTCGTGGCCGGGGCCCGTCCGGCCACCGACGCCACCGCCCAGCCCTCGCCGCTGCCGCCGCCCGCCCTGCTGACCGGCCCGGCCGCGCCGGAATAAAGGTATTTGTCCGCTCCAGCAGCGCCCGGACCGGCACTTCCGATAATGTGCTCGCAGTTGGCGTCGGAGGAGCCTCGCATGGAAATGCCGCCCCCCGGCTGGTATGAGGACCCTGTGCAGCAGGGGACCCTGCTTCGCTGGTGGGACGGGACGCAATGGACGGTGCACACCGCCCCCATGGTCCAGGCGCCCGCACCCGCCCAGCCAGCTCTCCCGGCGCCGGTGCTGGCCGACGTCAGCGACTTCGCGGCCGCCCCCGAGGACGACGGGAAGTCGCTGACCGAGTGGTTCGACGACACCCCGAGCCCGGGACCAGGCACCGCGGTCGCGCTGTCCGGCCGCGGCGGCGAGAACTCGACCCAGGTGCTGGACGGGGCGCTGCGGCCGGCTGATGCGGCCGGCGGCCGGGGAACCCGCGGGACCGGGACCGGCGCGCTGGCCCGGCTGGGCTGGCGCCGCAGCGCCCCGGTCACCGAGGACAACCTGCCGCTGGTCGAGCGGACCAGCTACGGCGGCATGCTCCGGCGCAACCGCAACCGGCTGATGTGGCTGGTGGCGCTGGGCACGGCGGTCGCCATGCTGATCACCGGGGTCCTGGTCGGCGTGTTCGGGTCGTCCCCGGCCGCCCCCACCACCACCCCGGCCGCGGCCGCCACCCGGCGGCCGCCCGCCACCCACCGCGCCACCCCGGCCGCCTCGTCGACCAGCGTTCCGTCGACGACCGCGACGACCGCGACCCCGGTGTCCGACGCCGCCTCGGGGCTGTCCTACGCGCTGCTGGCCGCGCCCTGGCAGCCGGGCTGCCCGGGCCCGCTGAACAACCCGGTGTTCGCCTGGTCGACCGGTGAGAACGCGGTGGCGGGCACGGTCGCCTCGGCCGGCGGTGCCCCCTGGTACGCCAGCGCCTGCTCGGGCCTGCTGCCCGCCCAGTACGCCTACACCAGCACCGCGAACCTCCCGCAGACGGCCATGAACCTGGTCAACGCGTTCGACACCGCCTACTTCGGCTCGCTGCCGCACGTACGGGCCACCGTCGAGAACAACCCGCTCCAGGTCAGCGGGCACGCGGGCTGGATCGTGGAGTTCCAGATGACCTACACCAGCGCGGCCGCCGCGGGCCTGGCCTGGCAGACCCAGATGGGCGCGGTGGTGGTGGTCGACCGGGGCGCCGGGCAGCCGCCGGCCGTGCTCTACGTGACCGTCCCCAACAACCTGGGCACCGCCAACCTCGGCATCATCCTGGCCTCGGCCCAGCTGGCGGCGCCGGCGGCTGGTGGCAGCCCGGCGGCACCGGCGCCCTCGGCGCCGGCGCCCTCGGCGCCGGCGCCAGCCGGGTCAGCAGCGGGCCCGAACCCTTAGCGGCCGGGACGCCTTCCGCCGGTCAGGCGTTGGTCGGGAAACCGAGGTTGACGCCGCCGTGGCTGGGGTCGAGCCAGCGGGAGGTGACGACCTTGCCCCGGGTGTAGAAGTGGACGCCCTCGGTGCCGTGCACGTGGGTGTCGCCGAACAGCGAGTTCTTCCAGCCGCCGAACGAGTAGAACGCCATCGGCACCGGGATCGGCACGTTCACGCCGACCATGCCGACCTGGATCTCGTTCACGAACCGGCGGGCGGCGCCCCCGTCATTGGTGAACACGGCGGTGCCGTTGCCGTACTGGCTGTTGTTGACCATCTCGACCGCCTCCTCATAGGAGTCGGTCCGGGCCACGCTGAGCACGGGGCCGAAGATCTCGTCGTCGTAGGCGCTGTTGCCCGGGGCGACGTGGTCGAGCACGCTGGGCCCGAGCCAGAAGCCCGCGGACTCACCGCCGATGATCGGGTGCGCCCGGCCGTCGACGGCCAGGGTGGCACCCTCGCGCACGCCGGAGTCGAGGTAGGACGCGACCTTGTCCCGGTGCGCGCCGGTGACCAGCGGGCCCATCTCGGCCCGCTCGTCGGTGCCGGGGCCGACCCGCAGCTTGGCGATCCGGGTCTTGATCTTCTCGATCAGCTCGTCGCCGACCGGCTCGACCGCGACCAGCGCCGAGATCGCCATGCAGCGCTCACCGGCCGACCCGAACCCGGCCGACACGGCGGCGTCGGCGGCCAGGTCGAGGTCGGCGTCGGGCAGCACCACCATGTGGTTCTTGGCCCCGCCGAGCGCCTGCACCCGCTTGCCGGCCTGGGTGCCCTGCTCGTAGACGTAGCGGGCGATCGGGGTGGAGCCGACGAAGCTGACCGCGGCCACGTCCGGGTGGTGCAGTAGCCCGTCGACCGCGACCTTGTCCCCCTGCAGCACGTTGAACACGCCCTCGGGCAGGCCGGCCTCGGCCCACAGCTGGGCGATCAGCAGCGAGGCGGACGGGTCCTTCTCCGACGGCTTGAGCACGAACGTGTTGCCGCAGGCGATCGCGATCGGGAACATCCACATCGGCACCATGGCCGGGAAATTGAACGGGGTGATGCCGGCCACCACGCCGAGCGGCTGACGGATCGAGTAGGAGTCGACGCCGGTCGAGACGTTCTCGGAGAACCCGCCCTTGAGCAGGTGCGGGATGCCGCAGGCGAACTCGACGACCTCGAGGCCGCGGGCGACCTCGCCGGCCGCGTCGGAGGCGACCTTGCCGTGCTCGGCCGTGATCAGCGCGGCCAGGTCGGCCACGTGGCTGTGGACCAGCTCGCGGAACTTGAACAAGATCGCGGCCCGCTTCGACAGCGAGACGTTCTTCCAGCTCTGGAAGGCGGTCCGGGCCGCGTCGACGGCCGCGTCCACCTCGGCCGGGCTGGCGAAGTCGACGTGGCCGGTGACCTGGCCGGTGGCGGGGTCGTAGATGTCACCCTGGCGTTCGGCGGTGCCGTCCCAGGGCTTGCCGCCGATCCAGTGGGTGACGTGCTTCGAAGACTCGGTCACTTTGCCTCCTCGCTGACGGCCCGCAGGGCATCGGTCAGGATGGCCAGGCCTTCGCGGGCCTCGGCCTCGCTCAGCGTGAGCGGGGGTGCCATCCGCAGGGTGTTGCCGTACAGGCCGCCCTTGCCGATGAGCAGCCCGCGCTCGCGGGTCGCCTCCAGCATGCGGGCGGCCAGCGGCGCGCTGGCCTGCCCGGTCTTCGGGTCAACCATGTCCAGCGCGAACATCAGGCCCTTGCCGCGGACCGGGCCGGCCGCCGCGCTGGTCTCGGCCGCGGCCTGCAGGCCGGGGATGATGATCTCGCCCAGCCGCTTGGCGTTGCCCTGCAGATCGTGGGAGAGCACGTAGTCGATGGTGGCGCTGGCGGCGGCGGTCGAGATCGGGTTGCCGCCGAAGGTGGAGACGCCGTTGCCGCGGATGCCGTCCAGCAGGTCGCCGCGGGCGACCACGCCGCCGATCGCGAACCCGTTGCCGAGACCCTTGGCGAACGTCATCGCGTCGGGGGTGACGCCGTGGGCGCCGATGCCCCAGAAGTGGTCACCGGTCCGGCCCCAGCCGGTCTGCACCTCATCGGAGATGAACAGGATGCCGTGCGCGTCCAGCACCTCTTTGTAGGCCGCGAACAGGCCGTCGGGTGCCATCGTGAAGCCGCCCACGCCCTGAACCGGCTCGGCGATCAGGGCGGCCACGTCGGCCGGGTGAGCGGCGGTGGCCAGCACGTTCTTCAGGTCGGCGACGCAGGCACCGATGTAGTCGGCGTCGGACAGCCCGGCGAAGGCCGGCAGCTGGCGGTCGGCGCCGTGCAGGTAGTGCACGCCGAACGGGGACAGCGACGAGGGCTTCCAGCCCGCGTTGCCGGTGATCGCGACCGCCCCGAACGAGCGCCCGTGGTAGCTGTTGCGCATGGCCAGCACCTGGTCGGCGCCGCGGGCGGCGGTCGCCAGCAGCAGCGCGGTCTCGTTGGCCTCGGTGCCGGAGTTGGTGAAGAACACCTTGGCGTCACCGATGCCGGACAGCCGGGCGATCTTCTCGGCCAGCTCGACCTGGTTGCGGATCAGGTACAGCGTCGAGGTGTGCACCACCCCGGTGGCGAGCTGCCGCTCGACCGCCTCGCGGACCTCGGCCACGTCGTAGCCGAGCATGTTGGTGAGGATGCCGGCGAAGAAGTCCAGGTAGCTGTGGCCATTAGCGTCGGTGACCCGGCAGCCCTTGCCGCCGGTCAGCTCGATGGGCTGGTCGTAGTAGAGCGCGACCCAGCTGGGGATGACCGCCCGGTGGCGGGCGTAGAGATCTGCCATACCTAACAGTGTGCGGGTTACTGTGTAGTCACTCTCGCGACATAATGTAAGGAAAATGTGCTGATCGGCGACACTGTGTCAGGAGGCTGCGGTGCTGCCCACCGTTCGCGACGTGCTCGAGCTGGAAGTGGTCCGGCGCGGGCGCCCGCAGGTGCTGGCCGCGGCCGGGCAACTGGACGGCACGGTGCGCTGGGTGCACGCGATCGAGCAGGCCGACGCGGCCCGGCTGCTGCACGGCGGTGAGCTGGTGCTGAGCACCGGGATCGCGCTGCCCGAGGAAGCCGCGCCGCTGGCCGCCTACGCGGCCGACCTGGCGGCGGCCGGGGTCAGCGGGCTGGCGGTCGAGCTCGGCCGCCGCTACCGCGAGCTGCCGGCCGCGCTGGTGGCGGCGGCCGACCGGCACGAGGTGCCGCTGATCGCGTTCCGCCGCGAGGTCCCGTTCGTGGAGATCACCGAGACCGTGCACGCGATGATCATCGACGCCCAGCTGGACGAGCTGCGCCGCTCCGAGCGGGTGCATGAGACGTTCACCGAGCTGTCGGTGGCCGGGGCGCCGCCCGAGGAGATCGTCCGCCAGGCGGCGCTGCTGGCCGGGCGGCCGGTCATCCTCGAAGACCTGTCCCACCGGGTGCTGGCCTGCTCCGCCGGCCCGGCCGACCCGCGCACGCTGCTGACCGGGTTCGAGCACCAGGCGCGGGCGGTGACCGGCCCGCGGCGCACGTTCTACGACGAGGGGGCAGGCTGGCTGGTGACCACGGTCGGCGCCCGCGGTGAGGACTGGGGCCGGGTCATCCAGGTGATGGACGCCCCGCCCGCTCCGGCCGACACGGTGCTGATCGAGCGGGCGGCCACCGCGCTCGCGCTCGGGCGGCTGCTGACCCGCCAGCAGGAGAGCCTCGAACGGCAGGCCCACCGCACGCTGATCAGCGCGATCGTGGAGAGCGCGCAGGCCGACCCGGAGGAAGCGGCCGCCCGCGCCCGGGCCCTCGGGGTCCCGGTCAGTGACCGGCAGCTGATCGCGGTCATCGTCCGGATCCGCGACATGGGGCCGGGTATCTCCGCCCACACCCGGATCGCCGAGGTCACCGAGGCGGTCGCCGACGCCTGCCGCGAGGGGCGGCTGCCCGCGCTGGTCGGGTCGCTGGACGACGTACGGGCGGGAGCGCTGCTGTCGCTGCCGCGGCGGGCCGACGCCGGCACCGCGCTGGCCGCGCTGGCCGGGCGGCTGCGGCAGCGGCCCCAGCTGCACCCGGGCGCGTTCGTGGTCGGCGTCGGCGCCCCCACCGAGACCCTGCGCGACGTGCGCCGTTCGTTCCTGGACGCCCGCCAGGTCAGCGACCTGGCCATCCGTCAGGCCGGCGGTCCCGGCGGGCAGCCGGACCGGCCGTTCTACCGGCTGCCGGACATGCGGCTGCGGGGGCTGCTGCACCTGCTGCGGGAGGACGCGCGGCTGCAGACGTTCGCCGAGCGGGAGCTGGGGCCGCTGCTGGCGGCCGACGAGGCTCAGGGCACCGACCTGCTCGGCTGCCTGGCCGCCTACCTGGAGGAGGGCGGTAACAAGGCGGCCGCCGCCCAGCGCGCCCACCTGGCCCGGCCCACCTTCTACCAGCGGCTGGACCAGATCGGGCGGATCCTCGGGGTCGACCTGGACTCAGCTGAGTCCCGCACGTCCCTGCACGTGGCCCTGCTGGCCCGCGCTACCGGCGAAAGAGCCGGTTGAGGACGACGGCCAGCACCGCGACCACCACCATCAGCGCCACCGCCACGATGATGACCATGTCAGCTCCGCCGGGGCATGAACATGAACACGATGGCGCCCAGCACCAGGAAGCCGATCGTGCCGACGCCGAAGATGATGACGCCGGCCAGGCCGCTGACGGCCAGGCCGACGACGACGCCGGCGATCAGCAGGACGGCCAGCACCAGCCAGGCCAGCACGATCCAGGCCCGCAGCCGCCGGGTGCGCAGGGACAGGTTGGCCACCGCGGTCACCCCGCCAGCCGGGCCGGGAAGCCACCGGTGGCGATTGGGCCCCACGACGCGGGGGTGATCCGCAGCAGCGACTTGCCCTGGCGGATCATGGCCTGCCGGTACTCGTCCCAGTCGGGGTGCTCGCCGGCGATCGACCGGTAGTAGTCGACCAGCGCCTCGGCCGCCTCCGGCATGTCGATGACCTCGACGTCGCCGTCGACCTGGACCCAGGCGCCGCCGAAGTCGTCGGACAGGAACAGCACGCTGGCCTGGGGCTGACGGCGGGCGTTGCGGGTCTTGGCCCGTTCCGGGTAGGTGGACACGACGATCCGGCCCTGCTCGTCGACCCCGCAGGTGACCGGCGAGGCCTGCGGACGGCCGTCAGCGCGGGCGGTGATGACGATGGCGTGGTGACGGGGGCGGATGAACTCGAGCAGCTCGTCGCGGCCGACCGTGGTGTTGGTGGCGATCTGTGGGCTCACGGGCCTCAGCCTATAGTTCGGCGACCTGGCGCTGGACCGCATGGTCGGCCGCCGAGGCCAGGCCCGCGTGGTACAGCCGCAGGTCGGTGGCGCCGGCCGCCAGCACCGCCTTGGCCTTGGCGGGCAGCTCGCCAGGGTCGGCTCCGAGCACGGCGACCGCGGGCAAGGTGGCGACGACCCGGCGGCCGGGCGCGACGGTCGCCGCCTCCTGAACGGTCGCCGACACCTGGGCGGCGGCCGGGCCGGCCGGGCCGGGACAGGCCAGGATGATGCCGTCGGCGCCGGCCGGGCCGAGCAGGGTGGTCAGCTGGTAGCCGGGGTTGGAGCCGGCTTCGGCCGGGTCCGGGTGGGCGTGCACGAGGACGCCGCGGCTGGGCGCGACCGCCCGGACCGCCGCCACCACGTACTCCAGGAAACCGGCGGCGGTCGCCGTCCGCACCGCGGCCAGCTGGGCGGCCAGCTCGGCCGGGACCTCGGGCGGCCCGTCGACGGCGGCCCGGACCGCGGCCGCGATGACGCCGGGGTCGGCTCCGGCCACCCGCATGGTGGCGGCGCAGTGGTCGCAGAAGCAGGCGTCGAGCAGGCGGCCGGCCGGGCGGGGCGGGGTGCCGCCGGTCTTGTCGTGGGCGCTGCCGTGGTCGTAGCCATACCAGCCGCAGGCTTCCAGCTCGACGTCGGTGACACCGTCGAGCGCGGCGATCTCGGCCGCCAGCGCGGCCGCGTACTCGGCCACCGCGGGCACCCCGGCGCACAGCGCCCACGGGTAGGGGTCGCCGAACGCGTTGCGCACCGCGCACTCGGGGTGGGCGGCGGCCAGGCGACCGTTGTGGGTCACCACCACCCAGGCGTTGACCTGCAGCCCGGCCCCGCGCAGGGCGGCCGCGGCCCGTTCGAACGAGCCCGCCGCGGCCGGCTCGGGGTCGGCCGGGACCAGGTGCGCGCCCGCCCACCGGGCCGGGTCGGGCCGGTGGTAGACGGCCGCGTCGCGGGTCACCACCCGGTGCCCGGGGTGGAACGGGGTGACCGCCCGCACCGCGTGGTAGGCGGCCGCCAGCGACACCTCGGTGACCCCGAGCGCGGCGACCCGGTCCGCGGCGGCCGGGTCGCCGTCCACATCCCACGGGTACAAGTAGGCGGCGACCGGCACGGTCAGCCCTCGTCGGCCGCGGGGGCCAGCTGGGCGGGCAGCAGCTCGGCGGGCAGCCCCTGGTAGGCGACCGGCACCAGCCAGCGCCGGATCGCCGCCGACCCGACCGAGGTGGTGGCGGGGGCGGTGGTGGCCGGGTAGGGGCCGCCGTGGTGCTGGGCCGCGTTCACGGCCACTCCGGTCGGCCAGCCGTTCCACACGATCCGGCCCACGGTGCGCTGGAACACGGCGATGACCTGACGGGCGGTGGCCAGGTCGGCCTGGTCGCCCGGGTCGCCGTGGACGGCGCCGACCAGGTTGCCGCCGAGCTGGGCGAGCACCGGCAGCAGTTCCTCGGCCGAGGGGTAGGTGATCAGCAGCCCGGCCGGCCCGAATCGCTCCTTGGCCAGCACCTCGGTGTCGGCCGCGAACTCCTCGAGGGTGGTCGCGAACAACCGCGGGGTCGCCCCCCAGGGCCCCTCGCCGGTCGTCCCGGCCGCCACCGAGGTCACCGCCGGGTGGGCCTCGATCTCGGCCAGGGCCGCCTCGTAGCCGCTGTAGATCCGCTCGGACAGCATCGGGGCGCCGCTGGACTCGGTGACCGCGTCGGCGACCGCGCCCCGCAGCGCCTCGTCCTGAGCAGGCACGAACAGCAGGCCGGGGTTGGTGCAGAACTGCCCGGCCCCAAGCGTCAGCGAGCCCGCGTAGCCGGTGGCGATGTCGGCACCGCGCTGGGTGGCGGCGCCCGGCAGCACCACCACCGGGTTGACCGCGCCGAGCTCGCCGAAGAACGGGATCGGCACCTCGCGCTCGGCGCAGATCTTGGCCAGCGCCAGCCCGCCCGCGGTCGAGCCGGTGAAACCGGCCGCCGCGATGTCCGGGTGCTTGAGCAGCTGCAGGCCCGCGTCGACCCCGTGGATGAGCGCGAACACCCCGGCCGGGGCGCCGGCCGACGCCAGCGCCTGCTGAGCGATCTGGGCGGTCAGGTCGGAGGTGCTGGGGTGGCCTTCGTGCGCCTTGACCACCACCGGGCAACCGGCCGCCAGCGCCGAGGCGGTGTCGCCGCCCATGACCGAGAACGCGAACGGGAAGTTGGACGCGGCGAACACCGCGACCGGGCCGACCGGGTGGCTGATCCGCTCGATCTCGGGGATCCCGCCGCCCGCCGGGCTCTCGGCCACGTCGTGGTAGCGGCCGTCGCGGAGCACGCCCGCGAACAGCCGCAGCTGGCCGGTGGTCCGGCCCACCTCGCCGGTCAGCCGGGTGTCACCCAGCGCGGTCTCCTCGTCGGCCAGCGCCGCCAGTTCCTTGGTCCGCTCGTCGAGGGCGTCGGCCACGGCCTCCAGGGCCCGGGCACGGTCCTCGTCGGCCAGCGCGGCCCAGGCCGGCAGCGCCTCGGCCGCCGCCGCGACCGCCGCGTCGACGTCGGCGCCCGGTGTCTCGGCCACCGGCTCCCCGGCGGGCTTACCTGTCCGCGGGTTGAACCCCTGAATCATCAGCACCCCAAACTCTGCGAATCTGACACTGTCATCTCATCACGCCCGCGGGACCCAGCCCGACAGGGCGGGCGGCCGCCAGCCGGCCAGGTAGCTGGCCACCGTGTACGACCGGGCCTGGGCCGCGGTCAGCTGCGGGACCGTGACCCCGGCCGCGCCCGGGCCGACGTTGCCGTACTCGGCGAACCGGGCATCCTGCCAGGGGAACGGCGGGCTGAACCAGTTCTGCCACTGCTGCGGGCTGATCGCCGCCGCCAGGTAGCTGTCCCGCACGGTGATCTGCGGCACCGGGTCCACCGTCCCGGTGTGGATCCACGGCCGGGCCAGGAAGTAACTGGCCGCGGCCAGGTTGCCGGGGCGGTTGACGATCGCGCTGCGGGTGACCAGATACCCATACTTCTGCGCGGCAATCGTGTCCGGGGCGCTGACCGTGCCGCCCGGGTGGCCGAGGATGTCGATCGTGTCGCGGTCGAACACGGCCGTGCCGGAGCCGCACAGGAAGTCCACGTCGCCGGTGATGTAGTCGTCGTAGTACAGCTGCCGGGCCGGTGGCGGGCTGGCCTGCCCGGGCGGGGAGGTCGCGGGCGGGCCGCCGGCCGCGAAGCACTGCTCGGGCGTGAACGGATCGGCGTAGGAGCTGGCGAACACCGTGTCCTGCAGGCCGAGCAGCCGGTCGTGGGCGTAGGTCACCCGGTCGGCGACGGTCTTGACCGCCACCGCCTGGGGCGAGGTGATCTCCGGGTGGGCGGTGGGGTCGAAGGTGTTCTGGACGGTGATCCCGTAGGCGGCGAAGCCGTTCCCGGCCACCGACAGGGTCGCGCTGCAGTCGGTGCCGTACTGGTTGCCGTTGGGGGCCACGGTGCCGTGGGCCAGGTCGTCGGTGATCACCACGTCGGCCGCCCGCCCGGTGGCGCCGAGCAGGGTCAGGTCCGGCTTGTCGGGTGGCACGTACACCTGGCCGGTGTAGGTGCCGGGGCTGATCACGATGGTGACGGGGCCGGGCCCGGCGGGCACCGCGTCGACGGCGGCCTGCACGGAGTGGTACTCCCCCGGCCGGGACCCGACCCGCAGCGTCCGGCCCGGGGAGGCCGCCGCCGGGCCGGCCAGCGCGGCGACGGCGAGCACGACCGCGATGAGGGCGAGCCGGAGCGGATGTGGCTGGTGAAGCTGGCGGGGCTGGCGGGGTGTGTGAGGACAGGGGGGTTGGCGGCGCGTCGCATCGCGGGTCAGCCGGTCTGCTCGACGCCGCCGACGGTGACGTCCTTGACCACGAGGTTGGAGATGTACTGGGCCGAGTTGGCGGCGGTGGAGGTGGTGACGGTGATGTCCGCCAGGGTGGCGGTGCCGACCGGGTCGCTGGCCGACGCGCCCACGATCGACCACACCCCGGCGCACTGGTCCACGGTCCAGTCGGCCAGCGTGATGCCGGTCAGGTCGGGCGGGAAGCCGCCGGTCTGGCCGCTGTAGTTGCCCTGGATGAGCAGCAGCGGGCCGCCGATCGTGCCCGCCGTGACCCGGTAGACGTTGGTGTTCTGCACGTAGCCGCCGCGCAGGGTGTTGCTCTTGATCCGGTGGCCGGCCTGCAGGTTGGCGCTGTTCATGGTCAGGTCGCGGGCGTAGACGTTCTTGACCCCGCCGCTCATCTCGCTGCCGATGGTGATGCCGCCGTGGCCGTCAGCGAAGTCGCAGTGCTGGATGACGACGTTCTGGCAGGGCACGCCGACCCGCCGCCCGTCGGTGTCGCGGCCCGATTTGATCGCCATGCAGTCGTCGCCGGTGTTGTAGGTGACGTGGTCGACGACGACCCCGTCGCACGACTCGGGGTCGCAGCCGTCGGTGTTGGGACCGGACGAGGCGATGGTCAGCCCGCTGATCGTCACGTCGCGGCACAGGTTCGGGTTCAGGTGCCAGAACGGCGAGTTGATGACCGTGACCCCTTCCAGCAGGACCCGGTCGCTGGCGAACGGCTGGATCATCTGCGGCGGCAGGTAGGACCCGTCGCCGTAGACCCGCTGGCTGACCGGGACGCCGGCGTCGGCCTGCGCTTCCAGCCGGTCGAAGGCCGGGGTCTCCAGGTTCTTCCAGTTCCACCAGTGGTTGGCGTCGGCTTGGCCGTTCAGGGTGCCGGAGCCGGTAACGGCGATGTCGTGCTGCCCGTAGGAGTAGATGAACGGCGAGTAGTTCATCAGCTCGATGCCCTGCCAGCGGGTGAACACCAGCGGGTAGTAGTCGTCCGGGTTCTGGCTGAACAAGATCGTCGACCCCGGCTCCAGGTGCAGGTCGACGCCGCTCAGCAGGTGGATGGCGGCGCTCGCCCAGGACCCGGCCGGGACCACCACGTGCCCGCCGCCGGCCCGGCTGGCGGCTCCGATGGCGGCCCGGAACGCGGCCGTGCAGTCGAACGCGCCGTCGCCCTTGGCCCCGAAGTCGGTGACCGGGAAGTCCCGGGCCGGGAAGCGCGGACGGCGCACCGAGGCGACGATCCGGTCGGCGGCCGCGTCGGCCGCCCGGGTCGGGGCACCGCCGGTGCGGCCGCCGGACGCGGCGCGGGCGGCACCGCTGGCGGGGCCGGTCAGCGCGGGCAGCGTCAATGCGCCGGCGCCGGTCATGGCAGCCAGTCGCAGCAGGTCACGCCGGGTCAGTTGGTGGGGCATCGTTGCTCACCGCTTCCACTAGTGCGGGCTGGGATCCCCCCTCACTGACCCCTTACTTGGGATCAGGGCTTGGATTGCGGCCCTGCTTGGCCAGGAACGCGAAGTCGCAGCCTTCGTTGGCCTGGGTGATCTGCTCGGTGAACAGGACCCCGTAGCCGCGCTCGAACTTGGGCTCGGGCGCCTGCCAGGCCGCCCGGCGGGCGGCCAGTTCCTCGTCGGAGACCTCCAGCCGCAGTTCCCGGGCGGCGGCGTCCAGCGTGATCAGGTCGCCGGTGCGGACCAGGGCCAGCGGGCCGCCCACGAACGATTCGGGGGCCACGTGCAGCACGCAGGCCCCGTAGCTGGTGCCGCTCATCCGCGCGTCGGAGATCCGCACCATGTCGCGGACGCCCTGCTTGAGCAGGTAGTCGGGGATCGGCAGCATGCCGTACTCGGGCATCCCGGGACCGCCCTTGGGCCCGGCGTTGCGCAGCACCAGCACGGTGTCGGCGGTGACGCCCAGGGCCGGGTCGTTGATCCGTTTTTGCAGGTCCGCGTAACTGTCAAAGACGACAGCGGGGCCGGTGTGCTTGAGCAGCCGCGGCTCGGCCGCGATGTGCTTGACCACTGCCCCGTCGGGGGCCAGGTTGCCGCGCAGCACCGCTACCCCGCCCTCGGCCGACAGCGCCCGGTCCGGGGTGCGGATGACGTCGTCGTTGTAGATGGTGGCGCCTTCGAGCTGCTGGCCGAAGGTGCCGCCGCTGACCGTGGGCCGGTCCAGGTGGAGGGCGCCGGGCACGGTGGCGAGCTGGGCCAGCAGCGCCCGCAGGCCGCCCGCGAAGTAGAAGTCCTCCATCAGGTAGGCCCCGCTGGGCTGGATGTTGGCCAGCACGGGAACCCGGCGGGAGATCTCGTCGAAGTCGTCCAGGGTCAGCTTGACGTTGGCCCGGCCGGCCATCGCGACCAGGTGGATCAGCGCGTTGGTGGAGCCGCCGAGGGCGAGCACGGTGGCGGCCGCGTCCTCGAACGCCGCGCGGGTCAAGATCGCGGCCGGCCGCAGGTCGTCCCACACCATCTGCACGATCCGGCGGCCGGTGTCGACCGCGTTGCGGTAGTGGGCGGAGTCGACGGCCGGGATCGAGGCGGCCCCCGGCATCGTCATCCCCAGCGCCTCGGCGGCCGAGGTCATGGTCGAGGCGGTGCCCATCGTCATGCAGTGCCCGGGTGAGCGGGCGATCCCGCCCTCCAGGTCGGCCAGTTCGCAGTCGCCGATCAGCCCGGCCCGGGCGTCGTCCCAGAACTTCCACTGGGCGGTGCCGCTGCCGACGGTCCGGCCGCGGTAGTTGCCGCTCAGCATCGGCCCGGCCGGCAGGTAGATGGCGGGCAGGCCGGCGCTGGTCGCCCCCATCAGCAGGGCCGGGGTGGTCTTGTCGCAGCCGCCCATCAGCACCGCGCCGTCGGCCGGGTAGGAGCGCAGCAGCTCCTCGGTGTCCATCGCCAGCAGGTTCCGGTACATCATCGGGGTCGGCTTCTGGAACGACTCCGACAGCGTGGCCACCGGGAACTCGATCGGGAAGCCGCCGGCCTCCAGCACGCCCCGCTTGACCTGGGCGGCCCGCTCGCGCAGGTGCATGTGGCAGCCGTTCATCTCCGACCAGGTGTTGAGGATGGCGATGATCGGCTTGCCCAGGTGCTCCTCGGGGGTGACGCCGAGCTGGCGCATCCGCGACCGGTGGCCGAACGCCCGCAGGCCGGAGGTCCGCTCACGGCCGAACCAGCTGTGACTCCGCAGTTCCTCGGGGGTCCTGGTCACGGCTGCACCTCGGCCGGGCCCTCGGCCGGGTCCAGGCTCCAGGAGCGGAGGATCTCGGTCACGGCCGCTCTGGTCTCCTTGGGCAGCACCCGGCTGGGCGGCCGCACGTCCCGGCCGCAGAGCCCGAGCTGGGCCAGCGCCTCCTTGACCACGCTGACGTTGTCGGCCGACCCGGCCGCCGCCCGCAGGTCCTCGAACGGCCGGATCAGCTCCCAGGTGTCCATCGCGCCGTCGCGGTCGCCGCCCCGCAGCGCGCCCAGCAGCGACAGCGACAGCGAGGGGCTGACGTTGGCCAGCCCCGAGGTGAAGCCGCGGGCGCCGTAGGCCCAGTAGCCGGGGGCGTAGGGCTCGGCCAGCCCGGACAGCCAGGTGAACCGGTCCAGGCCGGCGTCGCGGGCGACCGCCCCGAACCGGGCCGCGTCCTTGACCCCGTACTTGACCCCGACGACGTTGGGGCTGCGGGCCCCCAGCTCGGCGATCTGGGCCCCGGTGATCTGCTCGCTGCGCACGTAGAGGACCACGCCGAGGTCGGGGACGGTGTCGGCGATGGCCTGGTGGTAATCCACCCAGCCCTCGGCCGCCTGGTACGGGTGCACCGGCTGGTGGATCATGATCATCTTCGCGCCGGTGTCCTGGGCGTGCCGGGCCGCCTCGATCGCGGTGGCGACGTCGTGGCCGACGCCCGCCAGCACGTCGGCGTAACCGCCCTGGCCGGCCTCGCTGGTGGCCGCCCGGACCGCCCGCTCGGTCGCCTCGCGGGCCTCGGCCGCGGTCAGCGCGTAGAACTCGCCGGTGTTGCCGTTGGCGGTGACGACCGTGATCCCGGAGTCGACCACCCGCCGGATGAGGTCGGTGTAGGTGCCCCATTCCGGGCTGCCGTCGGGCCGCATCGGCGTCACCGGGATCACCACCACGGTCCCGAGCGCGTCCTTGAGCCGGGTGAGGCCGGCCTGGTCAAGTGCCATCGATACCCCCGAGGGATGGGAAGTTTCTGGTCACGAACGACTCAATGTGATCATGCAGCAAGCGGGCGGCGGAGCTGGCGTCGCCGGCCACGGCGGCGGCCAGGATCGCCTCGTGCTCGGCCGCCTCTTCCGGCCAGGTCGGGACCGCGTCAGTGACGGCCGACGGAGAGCGCCGCCAGGCCGCCACCGACACCAGCGCGGTCTGGTCGCGCAGGTCGTCCAGCATCCGGATCAGCAGCGCGTTCCCACAGCCACCATAGAGGCCGCGGTGGAAGTCCCGGTTGGCGAGGCTCCGCTCGGCCGGGCCGGCCGCCCCGGCCGCCTGGTCCAGGGCCCGCCGGGCGGTGGGCCAGTCGCCGCCCCGGCGTATCGTCCGCCGCAGCGCCTCCGGTTCGAGCAGCAGCCGCACGTCGTACACCGAGCGGACCAGCTCGTCGTCGACCAGGCGGACGCTGGCCCCCTTGTACGGGCTCATGGTGACCAGCCCGGCCCCGTTGAGCGTTTTCAGGGCTTCCCGGACCGGCGTCTTGGACACGCCCAGCAGGCCCGCCAGCTCGGTCTCGACCAGGCTGTCGCCCGGCCGCAGCTCCCCGGTGAGGATCGCGTGCTTGATCGCGTCCAGCACCAGCACGGTCCGCGACGGGGCGGCGGCCAGTGAGGTTCCGAGCGCCGGTCGCACGTCAGATCTCATATACGACCCGACGTTAGGCGGGGTAACCATCAGATGTCAACGCTGGATCCACCATGAACGCCCGCCCCGTAGGACTTTTTCAGGGTTTCCCAACCAATCGGCGGGCCGTGGCGTCTACGTATCGTGTTGGAAAATGGGGACATGACCGGCGACGGGGCGACGCTGGTGGTGATGTTCGGCCCGCGCTCGTGGCCGATCGAGCCGGGGGAAACGTTCAGTTTCGGCCGTTCAGAACGATGTACCGTGGTGCTGAGCCGCGACGACCGGAGTCTGTCGCGTACGGCGGGCAGCCTGCGCTGGCACGACGGCTTCTGGTGGGCTCGCAACGACAGCCAGGCCGGCCTGCTGTACGTGACCGGCGACCGCGGCTTCCGGGCCGACCTCGCGCCGGGTATGCGGATCCCGCTGCAGCAGTGGCACGCCAAGCTCCGGCTGACCGGCGGGCGGGGCAGCTACACGCTGCTGGTGCGGCTGCCGGGCCTGGACGACGAGCCGACCGGGCCGCTGGCCGCGGCGCCGGTCGGGCCAGCCGCCCAGGCCCTGGCCGACGCCCAGGCCACCGCCGGCCTGCGCTACCGGCCGCGGCTCAGCGATTCCGACCGGCTGATCCTGGCCGCCCGGTTCGAGAAGTACCTGGCCTGGCGCTACCCGGGGGTGGCGGAGCCGTGCACGGCCCGGGAGGCGGCCGAGCGGATCGGCTGGGGCACCCACGCGGTCGTCAAGCGCTGCGAGAACATCCGCGAACGGTACGCGCGGATGGGGGTGCCGGGGCTGCGCGGCCCCCGGGCGCTGGAGGAACTGGCCACCCTGCTGATCTCCAGCGGCGAGCTGACGGCCGAGGACCTGGCGCGGCTGCCTGCCACCGCCCAGGTCCCCAGCTAGCCGTCGCGGTCAGCTTTCGCGGATCCAGGAGTAGATGGTGGGCGGGTACTTCGACCAGGACTGGGTGCCCGCGTAGACCTGGCTGTCGGCGCCCAGCCCGAACGTGGTCGTGGTGGTGCTGCCGGCCTGGTTGGCGATCGTCAGCCCGGTGCTGAAGGTGCCGCCGAGCGCATGCCAGCCGGGCGAGTTCGACAGGAAACGGTGGTAGTAGCCGTGGTGGTCGGTGCCGCGGGCCACCCCGACCAGGGCGGCCTGGCCGCCGGCCGGGGCCGCGGTCGCCGCCAGGCCGGGGTCGGCGGTGGTCAGCCCGCCGACCGGCCGGAAGCCGGTCACGCCGGCTTCGGACAGGTAGAGCTGCTGGTTGGTGCCGACCGCGAGCACGAACGTGCCGTTGAGGTCGGCGGCGGCCGGGCCGGTCCCGATCAGCAGGTTGCCGCCCAGGGAGTGCCAGCCGCCCCAGCCCGCGGTGGTGTGCGAGCGGCCCCAGACCGCGCCGTTGGTGCCCCGCGCGTACACCGAGTAGTCGGCCACGTTGGGGCCCTGGAACACCGCGCCGGGCCGGGAGGTGACCTTGCCGCCGAGCGACACCCAGCCCGAGCAGTGGCCGGTCAGCGTGCACTGGCTGTACCAGAGGGCGCCGTCGGCCCCCTGGCCGAAGATCAGCACGTCGCTGCCGGCCGGGGCCAGCCCGAGGGCGTCGGTGACGTTGCCGCCGGCGTTGAACGAGGCCCCGCTGGCCAGGTTGCGCACCTGGACCGAGTGGTTGCCGGTGGTCCAGGCGGAGACCAGGCTGTGCCCCACGTACACGCCGCCCGGGGTGAAGAACGGCGACGGCGGCGCGGTGGCCGCGGTGGCCGCCCCGGCCGTGGTCGCCCCGGTGACCAGCGCGGTGGCCAGGCCGGCGCCGGCCGCGGCGGCCAGCACCGCCCGGGTCCGCCAGCGCCCCCGCGGCCGGCGATTGCTGCTTGCTGACGCGGTCATCGCGTCCCCTTCCCATCCACGGGGCGGCCCCCGCCGCCCCTTCGTCACCATCAGGGTCAGTTATCGGCCGATGGTGTGACAAGGGGAGGGCTCCCCACCGGCAGGCGGGCCCAGCGGTAGCGGTAGAAGCCGGGCAGCGCCACCGCCAGCACCAGGGCCCCGGCCACGGTGGCCAGGCCGCCGGCCAGGGCGCTGATGGCGGGGGTGGTCAGCGACCCGAGCGCGCCCGCTTCCAGGTTGCCGAGGTGCGAGCCGCCCGCGCCGACCACGTAGTCGGTGGCCATCACCCGGCCGCGCAGCGGGTCGGGGGTGACCTCCTGGAGGATCGCACCGCGGAAGACAACCGTGAACATGTCGGCCGCGCCCGCCGCCGCCAGCATCGTCAGCGTCAGCCACAGCGAGCGGGCCAGCGCGAACCCGGCGAACGCGCCGCCCCAGATCGCGACCGTGATCAGCATCGCCCGGCCGGGCCGGGCCAGCCGGCTCAGCGGCCCCGACAGCACCGCGCTGACCAGCCCGCCGGCCCCGATCGCGGCGGTGAAAAGGCCGAGCGTGCGCGGGCTGCCGCCGAACCGGGCGGCGTTGATGGCCGGGAACAGCGAGATCGGCAGGCCGAACACGGTGGCGTTCAGGTCGGCCAGGAACGCGCCCGCCAGCGGCTGGCTGCGGCGGATGAACCGGGCTCCCTCGGCCGCCGCCCGCAGCCCCGGCCGGGCCGCCTGCTCGGGCCGCATGGCGGGCAGCCGGCTGATTCCGTAGAGCGCGGCCAGGAAGCTGACCGCGTCGAGGAGGTAACAGGCCCGCAGGCCGAGGTGCGGGGTGCCGGCGATGACCCCGGCCAGGGCCGGGCCCACCATCGCCGCGAGCTGGAAGGTGAACCGGGTCAGGGCCAGCGCGGCGGTGCGCTGCCCGGCCGGCACCAGGGCCGGCACCAGCGCCGCCCGGGCCGGCCAGTCGATCGCGGCCACCGCCGACTGGGTCCCGGCCAGCAGGTACAGCAGCCACAGCTCCCGCCGCCCGGCGAACGCCTGGACGGCCAGGCCGGCCGACAGCAGGGTCAGCACGCTGCCGGTGACCAGCGTCAGCCGCCGCCGGTCGAACGCGTCGGTCAGCGAGCTGGCCAGCAGCCCCACCGTGAGGATCGGTACCACCTGGACCAGGCCCAGGGCGCCGACCGCGAACGAGGAGTGGGTCAGCTGGTAGATCTGCAGGCTGACCGCGAAGTAGGTCAGCGTGCCGCCGACCGACGAGATCGTGGTGCCGGTCCACAGCCGCCGGAACGCCGCCGATTGCCGCAGCGGCTCGACGTCGGCGAGCAGGCGGAACCGTCGGGGCACAACGCGCCACTATCTCTCGCGCTGTGCCCCGTGGGCAACCCTTTAACCGAAGGGTTAGTCGGCCTTCTTCTCCTGGTGGCCGCCGAAGCCGGAGCGCATGGCCGACAGCACCTGGCCGGTGAACTTGCCGTCACCGCGCGACTCGAACCGCTCGTACAGCGCCGAGGAGATCACGGGGGCGGGGACACCGGTGTCGATGGCCGCCTCGACCGTCCAGCGGCCCTCGCCGGAGTCCGACACCCGGCCGCTGTAGTCGCTCAGGTCGGGCGACTTGGCGAACGCGTCGGCGGTCAGGTCGATCAGCCAGGAACTGATCACCGAGCCGCGCCGCCACACCTCGGCCACGTCGGCCACGTTGATGTTGTACATGTAGGCCCACGGGTCACGCAGCGGCGTGGTCTCGGCGTCGATCTCGTCCTGGTGCTCACCCACGTCGGCGTGCTGGATGATCGACAGGCCCTCGGCGATCGCGGCCATCATGCCGTATTCGATGCCGTTGTGGACCATCTTGACGAAGTGCCCGGCCCCGGGCGGCCCGCAGTGCAGGTAACCCTGGTCGGCGGTGCTCTGGCTGTCGTCCAGGCTCGGGGTGGGCGGCACCATGCCCTTGCCGGGGGCGATGGACTTCCAGATCGGGTCCAGCCGCTCCACCGGCTCGTCGTCGCCGCCGATCATCAGGCAGTAGCCCCGGTCCAGGCCCCAGATGCCGCCGCTGGTGCCGCAGTCCACCCAGTTGATGCCGTCGGGCTTGAGCCCCTTGGACCGGAGGATGTCGTCGCGGTAGTAGGAGTTGCCGCCGTCGATGATGGTGTCCCCGGCTGCGACCAGCGGCTTGAGCTGGTCCAGCGTCTTCTCGACGATCCCGGCCGGGATCATCAGCCAGATGTTGCGGGGCGTCTCCAGCATGTTCACGAACGTGGCCAGGTCGGTGGAGCCCTTGGCCCCCTCGCCCTCCAGTTCCTTCACGGCGTCGGCGCTGATGTCGTAGACCACGCAGTGGTGGCCGTCGCGCATCAGCCGGCGGACGAGGTTGGCGCCCATCCGGCCGAGCCCGATCATGCCCAGCTGCATCGGCTTGTCAGTTGCCATCGAAGTCAGCTCCCGTTATTGGTTCTCGCGCTACTGGCTCTTGAGCGCCCGGTACTTGCGGATCAGGGTGTTGGTCGAGGAGTCGTGCTTGAGGTCGGGCTCCTGCTCGCTCTCAAGCTCGGGGATGATCTG
>JAFAYQ010000070.1 GCA_019240215.1 Actinomycetota bacterium
TGGCTGTCGCCCTGGGGCGGGCACGAGACCGCGCCGTTCCACTACCTGGGCGGCGAGTACGCGGGCCGCCGGTACGCGCGCAAGCACGGCCACCCGCCCAAGCACGAGTTCGGCCAGACGATGTTCCCGCTCGGCGTCGGCCCGGTGCTGGCCCTGCTGCGCAAGCGCAAGGACATCGCGGTGCTCGAAGCCCGGCCGCGCTACTACCCGCGCTGGTGCAAGTTCCTGATCTTCCTGCCCGGACTACGTGAGCTCGTGACCTGGAATCTTCTGGTGATACTGCGGCGGACGGCCTGACGATGACGACCCTTCAGCTACCCGACCAGGACCAGGCCACCGGCTACCAGCCCGGTTCCGACGCGGGCGGCGGGCGACGGCCGCGCTGGCTGGGGGGCGGCTGGGGGGACGCGGCCGAACGGTCCGGCCGCCGCTGGCTGCTGCTGGTGTGGGCCGTGGCCCTCATCGCGCTGCTGCTGACCCACCCGGGCCGGATGACGTTCGACACCAAGCTGGGCGTGGACATCGACCCGGTCGAGTTCTACCGGCGGCTGTGGCACCTGTGGAACCCGCTCGAATGGCAGGGCAGCCTGCAGGACCAGTACATCGGCTACGCGTTCCCGATGGGGCTGTACTACCTGGTCGCGCACGCGGTGCACCTGCCGGTCTGGGTGGCCGAGCGGCTGTGGATGTCGATCCTGATCGCGGTCGGGTTCTGGGGCCTCGTCCGGCTGGCCGAGGCGACCGGCATCGGCAGCCGGCCGACCCGGCTGCTGGCCGGGGCGGCGTTCGCGGTCTGGCCCACCTACCTGATCCTGGTCGGCTCGACCTCGGCCGCACTGCTGCCGGGGATCTTCGCCACCTGGGCCACGCTGCCGCTGGTCCGCTACTGGAACGGGACGGGGCGCCCCACCGCCGCCTGGTCCGCCGCGGCCCGGTCCGGGCTGCTGGTGGCCTGCATGGGCGGGGTCAACGCGGCCTCCACGCTGGCCGCCCTGGTGCTGCCGGGCCTGTACATCCTGACCCGGGGCTCGGCCGGGGACCGGCGCAAGTGGATCCTGTTCGGCTGGGAGGTGCTGGCCGTCCTGCTGGCCACCGCCTGGTGGCTGGTGCCGCTGTTCTACCAGGGCCGGTACGGGTTCAACTTCCTGCCCTACATCGAGCAGGCGTCCACCACCACCGCCACCACGTCGGCCGACGCGGTGCTGCGGGGCGCCGGCAACTGGGTCGCCTACCTGAACTTCGGGGTGCCGTGGCTGACGGCCGGCTCGGTCCTGGTCGCCTACGGGTGGCCGGTGGCGGCCGCCTCGGTGGCGTCCGGGGCGGGCCTGGCCGGCCTGGCCCGCCGCGACCTGCCGGAGGCGATCTGGCTGCGCTGGACCGTGCTGGTCGCGGCCCTGTGGGGGCTGACCGGGTACTCCGGCCCGCTCGGGGGCCCGCTGCACCAGCAGGTCCAGGACGTACTCAACGGCGCGCTGTCGGCCCTGCGCAACGTCTACAAGATCGAGCCGGTGCTGGCCGCCGTGCTCTGCCTGGGCATCGCCCACGTGCTGGCCCGCGGGGTCTGGCGGCGGCCCGCCCACGGCGCCTTGCGCGGCCGCGCCGCCCGGGTGCTGGCCGCCCTGGTCGCGGTGGTGGCGCTGGCCGGCCTGTGCCTGCCGTTCCTGAACGGGCAGGTGCTGCAGCCGGGCTCGTTCTCCTCGATCCCCAGCTACTGGCAGCAGGCGGCCAGCTTCATGGCCACCCACGCCAAGGACCAGACTACGCTGGTCGTCCCGGCCGACGCGCACGGCATCTACACCTGGGGCCAGCCGATCGACGAGCCGCTGGAGCCGCTGGCCAGCTCCCCGTGGACCGAAGACAGCCTGGTGCCTTACAGCGGCGGCGGCGCCACCAGCTTCGTGGCCGGGGCCGAGCAGGCCATCGAGTCCGGCACCGCCCAGCCGGGCCTGGCCGCCTACCTGGCCCGGGCCGGGATCCGCTACCTGCTGGTCCGCAACGACCTCGACCCGGCCCAGCTCGGCTACGTTTCGCCAACCGTGGTGCACGCGGCGCTGGCCGGGTCCGGGTTCACCCGGGTGGCCTCGTTCGGCAGCCCGCTGCCGCCGCCGCCGGCCGGCCAGGGCACCTCGCTGCAGGTGCAGGCAATCAGCCCGGCCTACCCGCCGGTTGAGATCTACCAGGCCAAGAGCTCGTCGCTGCGCCCCAGCGGGCCGGTCTCGGTGCTGCCGGCCGACGACACCGCGCTGGTCGACGGCGGCCCGGCCGCCCTCCAGCAGCTCGAGGCCCAGGGCCTGGTCGGCGCCCAGCAGTCGGCGATCGTGGCCGGCCAGGACGGCGCGGGCGCCCCGGCCGCGACCAGCCAGGACGTGACCGACGGGAACCGGCGGGCCGACACCTCGTTCGGCCAGACCGACGACAACACCTCGTACACCTACACCGCGACCGGGACCAACCCGCCTGACGACCCGCTCGGGGCGGCCGGCCAGGCCCCCCGGCAGCTGCTGCCGGCCGGTACCGCCGGCCACCAGACGGTGGCGGTGCTGCGCGGGGCCAAGGACGTCACCGCCTCCTCGGCCGGTTCCTGGCTGTGGGAGTACCCGCAGGGTGACCCGGTCAACGCGTTCGACGGCGACCCCGGCACCGCCTGGGTCGAGGGCACCACCAGGGCGGCCGGGCAGTGGCTGCAGATCGACTTCACCCACCCGATGGACGTGGGCACCCCGGTCGACATCAAGCTGCTGGACGACATCCCCCGCCCGGTCGCCACCCGGCTGACCGTCACCACCGCCACCGGCCAGGTGGACACGGCCACCCAGGTGACGGCGGCCACCCAGCACCTGAACATCCCGTCCGGCACCACCAGCTGGCTGCGGATCACGATCGACGCGACCAAGGGCGGCACCGCGGGCGGCCCCGGGGCCGGCATCAGCGGGGTCGCGATCCCCGGCGTGTGGGTGACCCGGTTCCTGCAGCCGTCGCAGACCGCGGCCGGCCCCACCCCGTCGTTCAGCTTCGAGCGGGCCACCAGCTCGTCGATCGGGCTGCCGGGCCAGTCGCCCGAGCCCGCCCTCAACCGCACGTTCACCACCGCCTCGCGGCAGCGGTTCCAGGTCGCGGGCACCGCCACCGCGGTCCCCGGCGCCGCGCTCAACGCGCTGCTGGACTCGCTCGGCCCCCGCCATCCGCAGCTGACGATCAGCGCCAGCTCGACGTTCGGCGGGCTGCCCGCCTTCCGCGCCCAGAACCTGCTGGACGGCAGCGCCGCCACCGGCTGGGTCGCGGCCGGCCCGGACGCCCGCCTGCACCTGGCCTGGGCCGGTAAGCACGAGATCAGCGAGATCGACCTGACCGCGGCCACCACCGGTATCGCCGCCCAGCCGACCCGGGTGAAGATCTCCAGCCCGGCCGGGACCCGCGACGTGCCGGTCCCGGCCGGCGGCGTGCTGCGGTTCGCCCCGCTCGACACCAGCCAGCTGACCCTCAGCTTCCCCGGCGTCGAGGCCACCACCGCCTACAACCCGCTGGTGGGCCGGACCCAGCAACTCCCGGTCGGCCTGGCCGAGGTGACCGTCCCCGCCCTGTCCAGCCTGACCACCGCGGTGCCGGGCGCCAGCACCAAGTTCACGCTGGCCTGCGGCCAGGGCCCGTCGGTGACCGTCGACGGCAAGACCTACCCGACCTCCGTCTCCGGCACCGTCGCCGACCTGACCGGCTTCAAGGCGCTGCCGGTGCACCTGTGTACCAGCGGCACGGCCCTGACCCTGCCCGCTGGGCGGCACTGGCTGACCTCGCCGGGCGACGGCCTGCCGCTGACCGTCAACGGTCTCAGCCTGAAGAACACCTCGACGGCCACCACCACGACGGCCGCCACCGGCCGGAGCTTCACGGTCAGGGACTGGGGCACCGAGCGCCGGACCGGCACGATCGGGGCCGGCGGCCAGTCCTACCTGGAGGTCCACCAGGCCGCCGCCCCCGGCTGGACCGCCACTCTGGACGGCCAGCAGCTCAAGCCGGTCACCCTCGACGGCTGGCAGCAGGCGTTCATCGTCCCGGCCGGCGCGGGCGGCGCGGTGGTCATGACCTACACCCCGGCCACCAGCTACCACTGGGCCCTGATCGGCGCGATCATCGCGTTCTGCGTCCTGATCGGCCTGGCCCTCTGGTCGGGACGCCGCCGCACCCCGTTCCGGCGCTCCCACCCCGAGGACCCCGAGGACCCCGAGGGCCTCGACAACACCACCGACCACAGCGACCCCACCAGCCCCACCAGCCCCGACCGGCGCTGGAAGCTCAGCCGTCGCGCCTACTGGATCACGGTGGTCGCCGCCACCGTGGTGCTGGCGCTGGCCGGCGGCTGGCTGGCGTTC
Organism: Actinomycetota bacterium; assembly: GCA_019240215.1. Taxonomy (GTDB): domain Bacteria; phylum Actinomycetota; class Actinomycetes; order Streptosporangiales; family Streptosporangiaceae; genus Bog-532. Next base: position 4,368 of record JAFAYQ010000070.1, read on the forward strand.
GTGGTGCCCGCGGTGCTGCTGGTCGGCTGGGCGGTCCCGCGCTGGGTGCCGTGGCTGGCGTTCCTGGCCATGTGCGTGGCCGGCGGGTTCGCGATCGCCGGACTCAGCCACGGCCCGCAGCACGGGTTCGGCGCGTTCGGCTGGCCGGCTCAGGCGGCCGCCGTCGTCGCGCTGGCGGCGGCGCTGGTCTCGGCCCCGCGGACCGGCTCGTCGGCCCCGGAACCGGCCGCCGCCCCCTACGGCCCGCCGTTCACCGCCCGCGTCCCCGAACCGGGGGAGGGCTCGTGATCACGGTGGACACCGTTCCCGGCCCGCCCGGCCCGCCCACCGCCGAGCGGATGACCGCGATCGAGGAGCTCGACTATCTGCTGGACCGGCCGGACGAGCCCAACCTGGTGCTGATGGAGACGCGCTGCCACGGTCACCTGGACCGGGACGGGCTGGCCGAGGCGGTCCGGGTCGCGTTCGCCGCCGACGCGGGTGCGCGCCGCCGGCTGGCCGCCGTCCCCCGCTGGGGACGCCACCCCTACTGGCGCCCGGCCATCCCGCCGTCCGCCGCCACGCCGCTCACCGTGGTCAGCTGGCGTACCCCGGCCGAGCTGGCGGCGCTGCGCGAGCGGCTGTTCGCCTGGCCCATCGCCCTGGCCGACGCGGCCGTCCGGGTGACGCTGGCCGTGGGCCCGGAGTACGACGTGGTGATCCTGCAGATCCACCACACGTCCGGCGACGGCATCGCCAGCCTCCGCCTGTTCAGGTCGGTCGCCGACGCCTACCGCGCCCGCGCCCTGCCCCTGCACGCCGTACCCGCACCGCCAGACCCACCAGCCTCACCAGCCCCGCCCAATTCGCCAGCCCCTCCAGCCCTTCCAGCTCCTTCAGCTCTTCTAGCCCCGTCAGCCCCACCAGACCCCTCAACCCCAGCCCGCGCTCGAACCCCAAGACCGCGCCCCGGCCCGCGCGGACCGAGCTGGCCGGGTTCGGTGACCCGTATCGCCCGGCAGGGTGGCCAGCCCGGGCGGCCTGGTTACGGCTTCATCCTGGTCTCCGAGCCGGTCGCCCGGCCCGCCGTGCTCGCGGCCGGCCCGCAGCCCACCGTGAACGACCTCCTGGTGGCGGCGGTGTGCCTGGCCATCGACCGGTGGAACGCGGCTCAGGGGCGGGCCAGCGGCCAGATCAGCGTGACGATCCCGGTGAACGGCCGCCCGCCGGCCCGGCGCTGGCAGGGCGACGGGAACCGGTCCTGGCTGACGCGGGTGGTGACCACCCCGGCCGACCGGGCCGATCCGGCGCGGCTGCTCGGCCGGGTGACGGCGCAGACCCGGGCGGCCAAGGAGCGGGGCCGCAGCGGGGTGGACGCGATGAGCCGGGGGCTCGCCACCGGCTGGGCCCCGGTCGGCGTCAAACGGCGGGCGGCCCGGCTGGTCCGCAGCCTGACCGCCCCCGTGCTGACCGACACCACCGTGGTCAGCAACCTGGGCCTGCTCCCGGATCCGCCCTCGTTCGACGGCAGCGGCACCGAGCCGATGTGGCTGGCTCCGCCCTGCCCGATGCCGCGCGGCCTGTCGGTGGGCGCCGCCACCGTGGCCGGGCAGCTGCACCTGTCGGTCCGGTACCGGCTCGCGCTGCTGGACCGGGCCGCGGCCGGCGACTTCATGGCCGGTTTCCGGGCCTGCCTGCGCGAGCTGGCCCGCCCGGAACCAGAAACGGCACCAGCAACGGCACCAGCAACGGGACCGGAAGGCAGTGCGCGGTCATGACCCACGCCGGGGTCGCGATCGCGCTGGTCGCCACCACCATCTACAACGTCGGCTTCGTGCTCGAGAAGCGGGCGCTGACCTATCTGCCGGTCATCGACGCGCACCGGATCTGGTCGCTGCTGCGCACCTTGTTCACCGCGCCCGGCTGGCTGGCCGGGTTCGCGCTGATCCTCATCGGCATGGTGCTGCAGCTGGTGGTGCTGTCGCTGGAGCCGCTGACGGTGGCCCAGCCCCTGCAGGCCTCCGGCGTGGTGGTCACGATCCTGCTGTCCCGGCTGGTCCTGCGCGAACGCCTCGGCCGCACCGAACTGGTCTGCATCGCGGTCCTGGTCGCCTCGGTCATCCTGCTCAGCCTGTCCGGCGGCCACGGGTCGCAGGCGGGCACCCACGCCGACGGGCTCAGCGTCACCCTGGCGGCGCTGCCCGGCTTCGCCCTCTGCGCCGGAATCTACTGGGCGGCCCAGCGGGCCGGGCGGGCCCGGCACCGCTACCGGCGCGGGGTGTCCGGCGTCAGCTACGGGCTGTGCGCGGGCCTGATGTACGGGGTGGCCGGGCTGGCCCTCAAGTGCCTGTCGGCCTCGCTGTTCTCCGGCCACCGGGCCCACTCGCTGGTGGCCGCGGCCGCCCTGTCGCCTTACCTGTACGTGGCGCTCGGCTGCATGGCGGCCGGGTTGTGCCTGTTCCAGACCGCGCTGCAGCGCAGCCCGGCCTCGATCGTCGTCCCGCTCGGCGCCATCATCAGCACCGGCTACCTGATCGTCATCGGCTCGTGGCTGTTCCACGAGCGGCTGCCGGCCAGCCCGGTCCTGCTGTCCCTGCGGCTGATCGGCGGCATCGCCGCCGTGTTCGTCCCGGTCGTCCTGACCGTCACCGCCGAACGGGCCGCGGCCCGCCGGCGGCCTGCCACCGGAAGCGGTCCCGCGCCCCGCCCGCTTCCGCCCATCGGAGACGAGCCCGCGCCCGGCCCGTTTCCCTCCACCGAAAGGCGTCCCCACGATGAGCCTGGATCCGCTACTGCTGGACCTGCTGGCCTGCCCGATCGACAAGCAGACCCTGCTGTACCTGGCCGACGAGGGTCTGCTGTACAACCCGCGGCTGCGCCGCCTGTACTACGTCCGTGACGACATCCCGGTCATGCTGGCCGACCAGGGCGAGACCGTGACCGGCGAGCGGCACCAGGACCTGCTGCGCCAGGCCGCGGCCGACGGCGCCCAGGCCACCTTGCAGGTGCCGTTGCGGGACGCGCTGCTGCCCTACCTGGCCGAACTGCGGGGGCACCCGGACCAGGTGGCGGACTCCGGCGATTCCGGCGAGGACGCGGCCTAGGTTCGGTGGTTCGTAGTGAGTGTCCGTAACGTCTTCACCCGCACCGCCGCGGGAACCCCAGCCGGCGACCCCGGCGACCCCGACGAGGACGGCGTGAACGGAGCCCGCCCGCCCGCGGCCCCGCCCCCGGCCGAGCCCCGCACCGGGCGCCGGGGCCGCGGCCGGTGGCCGGTGGTGCTGGCCGGTGTCGGCGCGTTCCTGCTGGTCGTCGGCGTGCTGCTGCGCTTCTACGCCGCGCCCCGGCTGATCGTCGCCCCCGACGACACCTACGAGCAGCTCACGCTGGTGTCCCCGCACGCCTCCTACTTCGACGAGGGCGCGCTGGTCACCTGGCACGACGTGCGGCTGACCTACACCCTCACCGTCCGCGGGGACCAGCAGTCCAGCAACAACACCACGGCGGTGTGGGACACGTTCGCGTCGCTGGCCGACCCCAAGCTGCACAACGTGATCAACACCGTCTACCAGCGCTACGCCTTCAACCGCCGCACCGGCCAGCTCAGCAACTGCTGCGGCGCCTCGGTCAACGACAGCACCTCGATCAGGCAGTCCGGCCTCGGGCTGTTCTGGCCGATCGGCACCAGGCGGCAGACCTACCAGGTCTTCGACAACAACAGCATGAAGTCCTGGCCGGCCACCTACGTGGGCGAAGCCGAGGACACCGGCGTGCAGACCTACGAGTTCACCCAGCACGTGCCGGCCACCCTGGTCGACCAGATGACCGGCGTCCCCACCTCGCTGCTGGGCATCTCCGGCCCGTCCCGGAACGTGGTCGCCAGCCGCTACTGGGAGGCCACCAACACGTTCTGGGTCGACCCCCGGACCGGCGTCCTGGTCGACCAGGAGGTCAAGGGCCAGTCCTATCTGACCGGTCCCAACGGCCAGGGACGGCTGGTCGCGGTCGACCTCGACCTGCGCATGGACCAGGCCAGCCGCCAGTCGCTGGCCGCCACGGCCGACAAGAACGCCAGCTCGATCACGATGGTGAACCTGGCCGGCCCGCTCGGTCTCGGCGTCCTCGGCCTGCTCCTGCTGGTGGCGGCCACCTCCCCCTGGCGCTACCTTCGCCGCGCCCCCGACCCCGGCGACGAGGACCTCGGGCAGGACCCCCCATCCAACTTCGACCTGCTACCGGGACACGGCCAGGACTGACTCGCGCCGCCGGGCGCGGCCCGCCCAGGCCAGGTAGCCGCCGATCACCAGCGTGGCCAGGCCGGGGACGATGCCCGCCAGCAGCATGCCGGCCCGGGGGCCGAAGTCTTCGTCGACCAGGCCGAGCAGCGGGCCCCCGATGGCCGCCCCGCCGATGAAGACCAGCAGGTAGAGGCCCATGATGCGGCCGCGGATGGCGTCGTGGGCGGTCGACTGCACCAGTGAGTTGGTCGACGTGAGCAGCAGCAGCGTGCAGGCCCCGATCGGGACCAGCAGGAGGCTGTAGCCGAGCTGGCCCGGCACCGCCGCCGACACCACGTCCAGGACGCTCAGCACCGCCCCGTAGCCGAACAGCACCCGCAGCCGGGGCCGCGGCAGCCGGGCGCAGACCAGCGCCCCGGTCACCGAGCCGATCGCCACGGTGGCGCTGAGCAGGCCGTAGCCGCGGGGCCCGGAGTGGAACACCGAGTGCGCGAAGGCGGCCAGGGTCACCGCCAGGTTGGCCGTGAACAGGCCGAACACCCCGGCCAGGACGGTCGGCCAGAGCACCCGCGGCTCGGTCAGCGCGTACCGGAGCCCGTCCCGGAGCTGGCCGGAGCCGTCCCGGTCCCAGTCCACCGTGCGCAGCTCGGCCGGCCGCATCCGCACCAGCGCGGCCAGCGGCGCGGCGTAGGAGAGCGCGTTGATGGCGAACGAATAACCGGGCCCGACCGCGCTGATGAGCGCGCCGCTGATGGCCGGGCCGATCAGCCCGCCGAGCTGAAAGACCGACGAATTGAGGCTGATCGCATTGGACAGCTGGGCCGGGCCGACCATTTCGTTGGCGAACGCCTGCCGGGTCGGATTGTCGACCGCGGTGACCAGCCCGAGCGCGAACGCGACCACGTACACGTGCCAGGCCTGGACCACGTGGGTCAGCGTCAGGACGGCCAGTACCCCGGCGATCGCGGCCAGCGCCGACTGGGTGACCAGCAGCACCCCGCGCTTGGCGTAGCGGTCGGCGATCAGGCCGCCGAACAGCCCGAACAGCAGGGTCGGGAGGAACTGCAGGGCGGTCGTGACCCCGACCGCAGTGGCGCTGCCGGTCAGGCTGAGCACCAGCCAGTCCTGGGCGATCCGCTGCACCCAGGTGCCGGTGTTCGAGAACAGCTGGCCGGCCACGAACAACCGGAAATTGCGGCTCCGCAGGGAGCTGAAGACGGAGTTGGAGGCCGACCGGGAAAGGGGGAAATGGGGACGGTGGGATCTGGCGGTCGCAGGCAAGGACATCCACTTCATCGTCGTCCGGGATATCTCTATCCAACGCCCGGCCTTATCATTAAAAAAGGAAATTAGTATAATTACTGTTATTGCATTTCATAATGAAAGGGTCCCCGCGTGTACGACCCCGAGCTACTGCGGACGTTCCTGGCGGTGGCGCAATCGCTCAGCTTCACCCGGGCCGCCGCCAGCCTCGGCCTCGGCCAGCCGACCGTCAGCCAGCACGTCCGCAAGCTCGAGGACGCGGTCGGGCGGCCGCTGTTCGTGCGCGACACCCGCAGCGTCACGCTGACCGCCGACGGCGAGGCGATGGCCGGTTTCGCCCGCTCGATCCTGGCCGCCCACGAGCAGGCGGTCGGCTACTTCACCGGCTCCGGGCTCAGCGGCCGGATCCGGTTCGGGGTCACCGATGACCTCGCGCTCACCCCGGTGCCCAGCATCCTGCGTGACTTCCGCCAGCTCTACCCCCGGATCGACCTCGAGCTGACCGTCTCCCAGAGCAGCTCGCTGCAGCGCCGGGTAGAGTCCGGCCACCTCGACGTGGCATTCGTCAAGCTGCCGCCGGGGGAGGGGCACGGCCGCCTGGTCCGGCGCGACCGGCTGGTCTGGGCGGCGCCGCCCGGGACCCGGGTCACCCCTGGCCAGCGGGTCGCCCTGGTCGTCTACCAGTCACCCAGCATCAGCCGGTCGAGCGGCGTGCGGGCGCTGGAGGAGGCCGGGCTGCCCTACCGCGTCACCTGCACCGTCCGCGGCGTGCTGGGCGTGGTGGCGGCCGCCCGGGCCGGCCTCGGCCTGGCGATCTTCGCTCGCAGCCTGATCCCCGACGGCCTGGTCGAGCTGCCCGCCTCGGCCGGCCTGCCCGACCTGGGCGAGATCGACCTGGTCCTGCTGGCCGGCGCCCGCCTGGTCAGCCAGCCCGCCGAGGCCCTCACCGCCGCCATCCTGGCCAGCGGCCCGCCCACCGCCGCCCGGGCCCGCTGAGCAGCGCCGGCCCCGCTGACCAGCGCCGACCGGCCCGCCCCGGTCGCGCCCCGCACCCCAGGCCGTGCGTCCGCGCCCCCGCGTCGCCGCGCCCCCCGCCCCCCTCACCCCCGCCAGCGCTCCGCCCCCACCCCGCGACGCCTGCGCCCCACCCCCGCCAGCGTTCCGCCCCCACCCCGCGACGCCTGCGCCCCACCCCCGCCAGC
>JAFAYQ010000050.1 GCA_019240215.1 Actinomycetota bacterium
GGCGTCAACCAGGTGTGGAGCGTGCGCGTCAACGGCCGCCTCGCGGTCGCTCGTCTCGGCCAGCGTGGCGACACCGACCTGGCCTGGGAGACCGGCCTGCTGCGGCATCTCGACCGGGCCGGGATGACGGTGCCCGTGCCGGTGCCAACCACGGACGGCCGGTACTTCGCCGACGGCCTGGTGGTGATGACCTACGTGGAGGGCGGCCCGCCCGCGACCGACGCCGACTGGCGTCGCGTGGCCGGCGCCCTCCGCCAGCTGCATACGCTGACCCGGGGCTGGCCCCAGCGCCCGGGCTGGCGATCGTCGATCGACCTCCTGCAGGCCGAGACCGGGACCCGGGTCGACCTGGCCGCGATGCCGCCGGAGGGGGTGGCCCGCTGCCGGGCCGCCTGGGCGCGGCTGGCCGGCCGCCCGACCTGCATCATCCACGGCGACCCCAACCCGCGCAACATTCGCCTGACCGCCGATCGCGTGGCGCTGATCGACTGGGACGAGTCGCACGTCGACGTCCCCGATCTCGACCTGGCGCTGCCCGGCAACGCCGCCGCTCTCGACACCGACGCCTACGACACCGCCGCCCAGGCGCAGGCCGCGTGGGCCGCCGCCGTCTGCTGGGACCCCACCGGGATCGACCAGTTCGCCGTCAAGCGGCTCGCCGAAGTCCGCGCGGTCTGAGCAGGCAGGGACACGGAGGAAACGGTGCCACCCGGATTCATCGATCACATCGGGATCGGGGTCCCCGATCTGGCCGCCGCCCAGCGGTACTACGACGAGCTGATGCCGATCCCGGGCCTGAAAGCCTGGTTCCCGACGACCGCAGCGGGCGAATTCAACTACGGCCCGGCCGGTGCCCGTGGGCCGCAGACCTTCTTCTACCAGACGCTCGAGGCCGAGCCCTACTCACGCCACCGGCCCGGCCTGCAGCACCTGTCGTTCGTGGTGGCCAGCCGGGCCACCGTCCGGGCCGCTCACGACTGGGCGGTCGCGCATGACGGCGAGATCGTGCATCCGCCCCGGGAGTTCCCCGAGTACGGGGAGCATTACGCGACCTACTTCCTCAACCCGCATGGCTTCATGCTCGAAGTCGTCTGCCACGCCGGCGACGAGACCTGACGCTCAGGGAGACACGTCACGCGAGTTGTAACCCTGCAGGTGCGGCTCCCGGCCCGGTGGCAGCGGGCCGAACTCGCCGATGTTCCAGGCGATGATCCGGCGCGCATGAATGCGGATGGTCTCACCGCCGACGGTCTCCGCCGCCCCGCGAATCTCGATCCCGCGCCCGGTTTGGCCAAGGGCGTTGGGCGTGGCCGCCTGGTCGTCGACGGCGAATGAGACGCGGGGATCGGCGCGGACGTTGCCGAACTTCTGGCTCCGGGCCAGGGCGGGGCCGCCGATGTCGATGGTTCCGTCAGCGTTCAGCCGGAAGGCCACCGGGTGGATCTGCGGCCCGCCGTCCGGGCCGATGGTGCCCAGCCGTCCCAGCGGATGCTCGGCCAGGTACTCGCGCTCGCCCTCGGTGAAGATCACTCGGCCAGTCTGCAGTCTCAACCATGGTTGAGTTCCAGCGCTCAAGCCGCGAATATGCCCACGGGCCGTCGTGTCCGGCACTCAGGTCCGGGCCCGGCTGACCGCTACCGGGTCACCAGCTGCGGGCTTGTAGTGCGGCCGCAGGCGAGCGACCGGGACCAGACGGCCCCGGCTCACCTGGTCCCGCTCGTAAAGGGAAACGTGCTTGAGCAGTCGCTTGAGCAACACCGTCTGCCCGGTTCGGCCGGCCAGCACCGTGACGTCGACCGGTACCTGCTGACCGGCCACCTCGATCGTCGCGGTGGTGGCCGCTGCCAGGGTGGCCACCAGGCGATGACCGGCGTCGAGCACCACGTAGTCATCGCCGTCCGGCAGACAGCTGACGATCGCGGTCGCACCGGCCACGGTCAGGCTGACCCCGCTGGTTCCGTGGAAGCGGTAGAGCATCACCCGCCCCCGGGAGATGGAAAACACCCCTTGGTTCACGCAGCCGACCGTGAACAGCCACACTCTCCTGGCGACCTGGCGCATAAGGTCCTCCTCGGACCAAGTTAACCCAAGCCCAGGAGGGCCGCTCAGGTCCCGGCCGCGCCCGAGCCGTCGATGCTGAGGTACCAGCCGCCGCCCGCCAGGTTCAGCGCCCCCAGCACCAGGAAGAACGTCGCCCACCCCCAGGCGCTGTACCCCAGGCAGATAATTCCCGCCCCCGCCGCGATACACCCCCCGAAGATCCGGATCGCCCCGGAGAAGCGGAGGTGCCGGTACTCCCACGGGTTGATCAGTCGCTGCAGCCCGGGCCGCGGGGGATAGAACCACCACTTGCGCAGGCCACCAGCCGTGCTGTTGTCGTCGGGTCCATTCATCAGGATCGCCTCCTGCGGGCGGCCCTCCCGGCCGTCCTGTCCACTATCAAAGTGATATCACTTTGATAGGCGACGGTCAAGGGTAAGCGGCACCGGCCGGGTTGGCACCCAGGCGCGCAGCGTAAGTGGCGGCCGGGGGCCGCACGTCGTTTGATCAGTGGATCAGGGCGCCGGCGTCCACTGGAACCGCGGCGCCGGTCATGTACCGGGCGTCGTCCGAAGCCAGGAAGGCGACCACCGAGCTGACGTCGGCCGCCTCCACCCAGTCGACCGGGAGCAGCCCGGTGGCGCGGGACGCGGCGGCGAATTCGGCCTGGCTGGCATGCTCGACGTCCGGGACGAACAGGCGGTACATGACCTCGTTCTGGATCATGTCGGTGTCGACCTGAGTGGGGTGGATGCTGTTGACTCGGATCCGGTGCGAGGCCAGCTCGGTGGCCAGCGCGCGGGCCAGGCCGGTGACGCCGTGCTTGGCCGCTACGTAGTGCGCGATGTTGGGGTAGGACTTCAGCCCGGCCACCGAGCTGATCAGGATGACCGAGCCGCCCCGGCCGCCCGCGATCAACTCGGGGACGGCGGCCCGGCAGGTGCGCCAGACGCCGTTGAGGTTGATGTCGATCATCTGCCGCCAGGCCTGCTCGGACAGGTCGGCGAGCGAGCCGCTGGACAGGATGCCGGCGTTGGCGACCACGATGTCCAGGCGGCCCAGGGTGGCCACCCCATCGGTCACCGCCGCCTCAAGGCTGCCCAAGTCGCGGACGTCGGCCTGGTGGGCGACGATCCGCCGGTCCAGTTCCTCGACCTGCCGCACGGTCTCGGCCAGGTCGGCCGGGGTGGACAGCGGGTAGCCGACGGTGGGGACCGGCCCGCACAGGTCGGCCGCGATGATGTCGGCGCCCTCGGCGGCCAGCCGGATGGCGTGGCTGCGGCCCTGGCCGCGGGCGGCTCCGGTGATGAAGGCGACCCGGTCGGCCAGGCGGCCACGCACGGGGGCGCTCACTGGGCCAGCACTCCGGCCTCGACCGGCAGCGCGCTGCCGGTGATGTGCCCGGCCGCATCGGACACCAGGAACATCAGCGCCGCGCTGGCGTCACGGGGCTGGGCCGCGGCCGGCAACAGCGGTTCCGGGCCGGTTACCGCCGCCGGCGGGGGCCCTATCAGCACGTTGACGCGGATGTTGTCGGTCGCCAGTTCCTGGGCGAGCGTGCGGGCCAGCCCGGTCAGCGCGTGTTCGGCCGCGATCCACGGCGCCAGGTCCGGGTAGGGCCGGGCCCCGGCCGCCGAGCTGGACAGCACTACCGATCCGCCCCGGCCGCCCGCGATGACGTGCGGTACGGCCACCTTGCAGGTGAGCCAGGCTCCGGTCAGTGCGACGTCGATGACCCGCGTCCAATCCTGCTCGGTGAGCTCGTGCGCAGGCCCGGTGGCGTGCCCGGCCGCCGTGGTCGCCACGATGTCCAGCCGCCCCAGCTCCGTGACCGCCCGGTCCACCCCGGCCCGCAGCTGGCCCGCGTCGCGCACGTCGGCCGGGACCGCCACCGCCCGGCTGCCCAGCGCCCGCACCAGCTCCGCGGTCCCCGCCAGGCCGCCAGCCGCCCGGCCGCCGGCTGGGCCAGCGCCCTCGCCGTCGACCGCGATGATGTCCGCCCCGGCCGCGGCCAGCCGCAGCGCGTGGCTGCGGCCCACCTCGCCCCCGGCCCCGGTGATGAGAGCGACCTTGCCTGTGGCCCGGGTCATGGGACCCCTTTCCGTTGTCAGAGAACGGGTGTGCCACCCCGGCCGACGACCACCCAGATGGACTGGGACACCTCGACATAGGGGTTGGACAGCCGATGCGGCGTCATCGAGTCAAAGCTGATCGAGTCGCCCGGCCCCAGCTCGTAGACGTCGAAGCCGACCTGAACCTCCAGCCGGCCGGTGACGATGTAGCCGTACTCGAAGCCCCGGTGGTGGATCATCTGGTCTTCCGGGCAGGACTCCGCACCGGGCTGATAGATGACGTGGAGGAAGTCGTTGGCCGGGTCGTGGCCGGCGGTCAGCCGGCCCCAGACCGCCCCGCCGATCTTCAGCTCGTGCCGGTTACTGGCGCGTTGCACGGGAGCCTCGGCCCCGGCCCGGCTGAACGGCCGGGGCGGGGTGCGGAGCTCGCGGAGCACGATCGTCGCGGGTGGTTCGCTGGCGGGGGCGGACGGCTGAGCCTGCGCGGTCGGCATCAGCCCGTCCAGCGAAACGCCCAGTTCCGAGGCAATCGAGTACAGCGTGCCGACCGACGGCATGGTGCGGCCCAGCTCGACCTGGGAGATGAAGCTGGCCGACACGTCCACCCGGCGGGCCATCTCCCGCAGCGATATCCCGGCGGCCATCCGCGCCCGGCGGAGCTGCTGCCCGATAGGGGCGTGGCTGGCACCCGCGGGAGCGGGCGGTGCGCCGTCGTCCGGTCCGCCGTCTGCTGGGCCGCCCTTGTCCAACGCGGGATCCCGACTCACCTATCAGCTCCTCACTGGGCCGGCGGCATGACCACCGGGGGCGGCCAAATGGCTGCGGCTGCCCGCCACCTCACGGCAGCAACCATCCGCCGTCGATGGTGAAGGCCGCGCCGTGGATGAACCCGGCCTCGTCACTGGCCAGGTACAGGGCCAGATGGGCGATCTCCTCGGGGGTGCCCCAGCGCCCGGCCGGAGTGCCCGCAACCGCCGCGTCCACGTGCGGGTTGCGGCCCTCCGGAGTGAACAAGTAGTTGGTCATGCCGGTGTGGATGGCCCCCGGGCAGATCGCGTTCACCCGTACGCCGTGCTTACCGTAATCGAACGCGAGCTGCTTGGTGAGGCCGAGGATGCCGTGCTTGGACGCGGTGTAGGCGGCCCCGCCGCCGCCGGCCACGAACGACGAGATCGACGCGGTGTTGATGATGACGCCTTTGCCCTGGGCCATCATCGGGGGCACCACCGCCCGGGCGAACATGAACGCGCCGGTCAGGTTGATCCCGATGACCCGATTCCACAGCTCGTCCGAGGTCTCGTGGGCCGGGGTGTAGTCATCGAGCACGCCCGCGTTGTTGCACAGCAGGTCGATCCGGCCGAACCGGTCGATGGCGGCGGCGGCGACGCCTTCCACCTCGTCGCGGCGGGACACGTCGGCGGCCACCGCCAGCGCGTGATCCGCGTCCTTCACCAGCGACACCGTCTCCTCGGCGGCGTCGCCGCGAACGTCCACGGCCACCACGCTGGCGCCGTTGGCGTGGAGCTCCTGGACCATGGCCCGGCCCATCCCGGACCCTGCGCCGGTGACCACCGCGATCCTGCCGTCGAGCTTCATAAGTCCCTTCCTGCCCTTCATTGTCAGTGATTCAACCGGTTGGTCACCGGTCCACGGCCGCCTCCCGGGCGGCGGCGACGATGCCGTCCACGCTGGGCCGCCAGACCCGCTCCAGGCTCGGCGCGTACGGGGCCGGTGAGCGGGGAGCGCCGACCCGGAACACCGGCGCGTCCAGCGTCCAGAAGCCCTCGCGCACGGCCAGCGCGGCGATCTCCGCCCCCACCCCGAAGTCGGTGACCGCCTCCTGGGCGATGACCAGGCGGTTGGTCCGCCGCAGCGAATCCAGCACCGTGGCCCGGTCCAGCGGCACGATCGTGCGCAGGTCGATCACTTCGGCCTCGATGCCGTCGGCGGCCAGTTCCCGGGCGGCCGCCAGGGCCAGCTCGGTCATGTGCGACCAGGCCACGATGGTCAGGTCGCGGCCGGGCCTGGTGATCGCGGCCTGCCCCAGTGGCACCCGGTGATCTGGCCCGGGTGGGGGCGCCTTGCGTTCGTACAGCAGCCGGTTCTCGATGAAGATCACCGGGTTGTCGTCATCGATCGCCGTGCGCAGCAGGCCGTAGGCGTCCGCGGCCGTGCTCGGCATGACCACGGTCAGCCCCGGGATGTGGGCCAGCATGACCTCCAGGCTCTGCGAGTGCTGGCTGCCCGAGGACCGGCCCGAGCCGAACTGGGTGCGGATGACCAGCGGCAGCGTCACCGCCCCGCCGGTCATGTAGCGGAGCTTGGCCGCCTGGTTGAGGATCTGGTCCAGGCACACGCCCAGGAAGTCCAGGTACATCAGCTCGACCACCGGCCGCAGCCCGGCCATGGCCGAGCCGACCGCGAGGCCCATGATCGCGGTCTCGGCGATCGGGGTGTCCAGCACCCGGTCGGGCCACTGGTCCTTGAGCCCGCTGGTCAGGCCGAAGACGTTGCCGCCGCCGACGTCGACCCCGGCCAGGAAGACGGCCGGGTCGTCGGCCAGCGCGTCGTGCAGGGCCTGGCGGATGACCCGGGACACCGACACTGGTTTCCCGGCCGGATTCCCGGCGGCGCTCCCCGCCGGCCGGGGCCGCGGGACCGGGCGTGGCTTGATCACGTAGTCGAGCAGCTCGGCCGGCTCCGGCTCGGGGGAACGGCGGGCGAACTCTTCGGCGCCGGCCACCGTGGCCGTCGCTCTCGTGTCCGCCTCGTCGATCTGGGCCGCGGTCACCCCCAGCTCGGTCAGCCGCTTGCGCGCCAGTACCAGTGGGTCCTGGGCTTCGGCGACCGCGAACTCGGCCTGGTCCCGGTACCGCTGCGGGTCTCCCTCGTAGTGGCCGTGCACCCGGATGGTGGCCGCTTCCACCAGGTACGGGCCCGCCCCCGACCGGACCTGGTCCAGCACCGCGGCCATCGCGTCGGCGGTGGCCTCAACGTCGTTGCCGGGCACCGCGCGGAACGGCAACCCGTAACCGCCCGCCCGCCCGGCCAGGCTCACCGGGTGCTGATCGGCGGCCCGGGAGAACTCGGAGAAGCCGTTGTTCTCGCACAAGAACACGACCGGCAGCCGCCACAGCGCGGCCAGGTTGACCGCTTCGTGGAACGCCCCGGTGGCCACCGCCCCGTCGCCGAAGAACGCGACCGCCACCTGCCCGGCCCCCCGGGCCTTGAGGGCGTGCGCGGCGCCGGCCGCGATCGGCAGCCCTGCCCCGACGATCCCGTTCGCCCCGAAGATGCCGAGGGCGGGGTCGGCGACGTGCATTGACCCGCCGCGCCCGCGGCAGGCCCCGTCCCGGCGGCCCATCAGCTCGGCCAGCATCCGGCCCGGTTCCAGGCCTTTGGCCAGCACGTGCCCGTGCCCGCGGTGGGTCGAGGTGATCACGTCGTCCGGCCGGGTGTGGAACAGCGTGCCCACCGCGACCGCCTCCTGGCCGATCGAGGTGTGCACGAATCCGGGGATCACTCCGTCCCGGTACAGCTCGGTGATCCGCTCCTCCATGGCCCGGATCAGCGCCATCTGCTCGTAGGCGGCCAGCAGCTCGGCGGCGTTCATCGGCGCTCGCCGTGGCCGGCCGCCAGCAGCCCGGCCGCCTGCTGCCGGAGCACGAACTTCTGGATCTTGCCGCTCAGCGTGCGCGGGAAGGCATCCACGATCAGCAGGTACTCGGGCAGCTTGTGCCGGGCGATGCCCTGGCCGGCCAGGTAGCCGGCCAGCTCGGGCAGGGTCGGGGCGCCGCCGTCCCGGGGGACCACGAACGCGCAGGCCCGTTCGCCGAGCACGTCGTCCGGCACCCCGACGATGGCCACGTCGGCCACCCGCGGGTGGGCGGCCAGGTAGTCCTCGACCTCCTTCATGCTGATGTTCTCGCCCCCGCGGACCACGATGTCCTTGGCCCGCCCGACGATCGTCACGTCCGCGTCCGGGCCGAGCCGGGCCAGGTCCCCAGTCCGGAACCAGCCGTCGGCGGTGAACGCCGCCGCCGTGTCGGCCGGGTCCAGGTAGCCCAGGCAGAGCTCCGGCCCGCGCACCTCGAGCTCCCCGGTGTCACCGTCGCTGCCGGCGGCCAGCCGGGCCTGCGAGGTACCGGTCAGCCGACCGTCGGTGCCGGCCCTGATCGCTTCCGGGTCGTCCGGGCCGCCGCAGGTGACGGTGGGCATCTCGGTCAGCCCGTAGGCCCGGGCCACGGTCCCGCCCAGCGCCCGCTCGGCCTCGCGGACCAGGGTCGGCGGGACGTCGGCGCCTCCGCAGATGAACGCCCGCAGCGCCGACGGCTGGCCCCGCCTGGTGTACTCGTCGGTGAGGCCGCGTAGGAACGGGGTCGCCCCCACGCACACCGTGCAGCCGTGCTGCTCGACCAGAGCCGCCCCGGCGGCCGCGTCCCACTCGGCCTGGAGCACGCACGAGCCCCCCATCAGCAGCGGCATCATCACGCCGTAGACCAGGCCGGTGACGTGCCCGACGGGAGAGGGCATGTAGACCCGGTCGCCGTCCATCCGGTAGAGGCCGGCGATGGATCGGGCGTCGGCCAGCAGGGTGCGGTGCGAGTGCAGCACGCCCTTGGGACGCCCGGTGGTGCCCGAGGTGAACATCAGCAGGCACACCGCGTCCAGGTCCGCGTCCAGCTCCGGATCCGTCCTGCTGCCCGGTTCCGGTCCGCGCTCCGGATCGGATC
The DNA here is from genome assembly GCA_019240215.1 of Actinomycetota bacterium. Classification (GTDB taxonomy): domain Bacteria; phylum Actinomycetota; class Actinomycetes; order Streptosporangiales; family Streptosporangiaceae; genus Bog-532. Next base: position 8,846 of record JAFAYQ010000050.1, read on the forward strand.
CTTTTTCAAATTCATAAAAGGACGCCGGGTGGCCGGGCGCCCGCACGGTCAGCAGCGGCACCCGCACCCCGGCCCGCTCCATCGCCCCGTCCAGCAGCGGCCGGTAGGCGGTGCCGCGGTACTCGGCCGGGGCCACGATCGCGGCCACCGGGACCGCGGCCAGGATGGCCGACACCTCGGCCACCCGGTAGTTGACCGGCACCGGGCACAGCGTCGCGCCCAGTCCCCACACCGCGTGCGCCAGCGCCACCGCCTCCCACCAGTTGGGCAGCTGGACGCAGACGACGTCGCCCCGGCCGACGCCGGCCGCCCGCAGCCGCGCCTGGCTGGCCGCGACCGCGGCCCGCAACGCCGCGCCGGTCAGCCCGGCCGCCCCGTCGACCACGAGCACGCGGGCCGGGTCCGCCCGGGTCACCCGGTCCAGCAGGGTCGGCGTGGGGTCGGTGATGGCCGCCGCCTCCGGGAAGCGCAGCGGCGACTGCCACGTCGCGGTCACCGGCATTCGATCACCTCACTCCTGCCCGGGGCGGCGGTTCGGCGGCCATGTCCGGCTCAGAAGTCTCGCACCGGCGCGGGGTTGACCCCGGGCAGGATCGAGTGGCCGCCGTCGATGGGCAGCGCCACCCCGGTTACGTCGCTGGCGTCGTCGGAGGCCAGCCACAGCACCGCCTTGCTGACTGCGGACGGGCGCAGCAGGCCCCGGCCGGCCAGCACCGACCAGCTGTAGGCGCCCTCGCGGCGGTCCTCCGGGGTGCCGCCGGGATGGCCGGCCATCATGTCGTAGCAGCCCTGCCAGTCGTTCATCTTGGTGTCGACGATCCCCGGGCAGACCGCGTTGCAGCGGATGTTGTAGGGGCCCAGTTCCAGCGCCGCGTTCTTCATCAGCCCGAGCACGCCGTGCTTGGCCGCCACGTAGTGGGTCATCCCGCCGCCGGCCTCGAATCCGTTCACCGACGCGGTGACCACGATCGAGCCGCCCCGCTTCTCGATCATCGAGGGCACGACCGCCTTGATCGTGCGCCAGGTCCCGTTCAGGTTGATGTCGACGACCTCGCCCCACTGCTCGTCGGTCAGCTCCCACAGGCGGCCCAGCGCCCAGATCCCGGCGTTGGCGACCAGGATGTCGATCTTCCCGAACTCGGCCAGCCCGGCCGCCACCACCGTGTCCAGCTGGGCGCTGCTGCGGATGTCGCACTCCAGCGGCAGCGCCCGGCGGTCCAGCTTCTCGATCTCGGCGACCGTGGTGTCCAGGTCCTCCCGGGTGGCCAGCGGGTACGGCGCGGTCGGCACCGAGGTGCAGATGTCGGCGGCGATGATGTCGGCGCCGGCCTCGGCCAGCATCAGCGCGTGCGAGCGGCCCTGGCCGCGGGCGGCCCCGGTGACCAGCGCCACCCGGCCGTGCAGGTCTGCCACGGAGTCCTACTTTCTGCCGGGCCGGGCCCGGCCGATCGACGTGAGACGGGCGAGTGCCGCCCTTGGGGCGAGATCATGCCGGGAGCCCACGATCAGCGCGAGCACGGTCAGCGCGCCGATCGTGATCAGGTAGCCCCCGTTGGGGATGTTGATGAACGGGATGAAGTCCTCCAGCTCGGCGATGAACATCGCGCCGAGCACGCAGCCGATGGCCGAGCCGCGGCCGCCGGACAGCAGCGCACCCCCGATCACCGGCACGGCCAGCGACAGCAGCGTGTAGCCGGAGCCGACGCTCGGGTCGCCGGTGGCAGTCTGTGCGGCCAGCACGGCCCCGCCCAGCCCGGCGATCAGGCCGGCCAGCACGTACATGGCCGCCCGGAACAGCGGGAACCGGACCCCGAGCTGGGCCGACCGGGGAGCCGAGTAGCCGACCGCGCGGGTCTTGAGGCCGGTGCGGGTCAGGTTGATACCCAGGTCGATGAGGATGGCCAGCACCACCGCGACGATGAACAGCACGGGGATCTGGCCGACTTGGGACTGGACCGCGCTGGACAGGTGCAGGCTGATCACGCCGCCCGGGGTGGGCCGTAGAATCTCCCCGGCACCCAGGAAGATACCCAGGGTGGCGATGGTGGCGATCACCGAGTTGATGCGTATCCCCACCACCAGCAGCGCGTTCACCAGCCCGCAGACGCCGCCCGCGGCGATGGCCAGCAGGAACGCCACCGGCACCGACAGGTGCGGCAGGAACGACAGCATCACCACGATCAGGCCCATCATCGAGCCGAGCGAGGCGTCGATCTCCCCGGCCAGCAGCACCGGCATCTCGGCCATCGCCACCAGGGCCAGCGGCAGGCAGAGCTGCAGGATCGAACCGACGTTACCCATGGTGGCGAACGACGAAGCCCGGGCCGAAGCGTAGCCGCCCAGCGCGATCAGCAGCACGACCAGTAGCGCGAACGTGGCCGGGGTCCAGGTCACCTGGTTCAGCAGGCGGCGGCCGCGGGGGATGGCCTGGCTCCCGGCCTCCGCGGCCGATTCGTTCTCGGTGGCGGTCGAGAACGCGTGCACAATCGCTTCCTCGGTCACGTCCTCGCCCTGCAGCTCGGCCACCCGCCGCCCGCGGGCCAGCACAATCACCCGGTCGGCCAGCAGCCGCAGCTCGCCGGCGTCGGTGGAGGTGAACACCACCGCCGTGCCCTGTTGGGCCACTTCGGTCAGCGAGCGGTAGATGCTGAACCGCGACCGCACGTCCACGCCGGCGGTCGGCTCCTCGACCAGCAGCACGTCCGGCCGCCGGGCCACCGCCCGGCCGATCGCCACCTTCTGCTGGTTGCCGCCGGACAGCGAGCTGACCGGCTGCTCGATCGAGCCGCGGGCTAGGTCGTAGCGGTCGGCCAGCGCGTTGGCCGCCCTGGTCTCCGGGCCGCGCCGCAGCCACGACCACCACCGGCCGGTGCTTGCGGGCCGCGCGATCGTGTAGTTCTCCCGCACCGACAGCAGGCTGGACAGCGACTGCTGGCGCCGGTCGGCGCTGACGAACACCGCGCCGAGCTGGACCGCCCGCTCGGGGCGGCTCAGGCTCCGGCCACTGATCTCGACCCGGCCGCCGCGCTGGCCTTCCCCGGCCAGCGCCCGGATCAGCTCGGCCTGGCCGTTGCCGGCCGCGCCGGCGATCCCGACGATTTCGCCGCTGCGCACGGTCAGGTCGACCGGGCCGCACCGCTCCGCCCGCACCTGGCTCGCGGTCAGCGCAGTCGCCGCGCCGGCGTGCGAGACATCCCGGCGCTGAAACGCGGCCACCTCCCGGCCCGCCATGTACCGGACCAGCGCATCGGTGGACGCGCCGACGGTGGGCAGCCCGGCCGCCACCACCGCACCGTCCCGCAGCACGGTGACGTCGCTGGCCACCGCCAGCACCTCGTGCAGCCGGTGGGTGACGAAGATGACGCAGGCGCCCTGGGCGGCGGCTTCCCGCATCGCCGCCAGCACCTGGGCCACTCCCCGCTCGTCCAGCACCGAGGTGGACTCGTCGAACAGCAGCACGTCGGGCCGCCGGGCCAGCACCGCTGCGATCTCGACCAGCCGCTGCTCGTTGGCGGGCAGGTCGACCACCCGGCTGGCCAGGTCGATCCCGGCCAGCCCGAAGCGGTCGAGCAGCCGGCGACGCCAGGAACCAGCGTCACCGGCTGCGCCGGCCCCGCCGCCCGCCGGGCCGGCCTCACCGTCGGCCGCGCCGGCCGCGGCGACGGTGGCCTTTTCGCGGGCCGCGGGCTCGACGATGAGGTCGAGGTTCTGCCCCACGGTCAGCTCCTCGATGAGCGAACCGTCCTGGTAGACCGTGCCCACCCGAACCCGGCCGGGGGCGGTGCCGTCGCTGGCCGCGACGGTCGCCCCGTCCAGGGTCACGCGGCCCAGATCGGCCCGGTGGATGCCGGCCAGCACCTTGACGAAGGTGGACTTGCCCGATCCGTTCTCGCCGATCAGCCCGTGCACACGGCCGCGCCCGAAGTGGACCGACACCTGGCGCAGTGCGGTGGTCGGGCCGAAGGTCTTGGTCAGGCCCTCGGCCACCAGCCCGTCGCGCCCCGGGCCGCCGGGCCCGGCCGGGACGTTCCCGGCCGGGTCGGCGGACAGGACGCTGGCCTGGTCCGATTCGTACTGCTGCACGTCACCCTCCACGGTTGACGATCGGCGTGCGCGGATTCAACGGCCAGTGCTCCGTCAGCTGCTGGCCAGCAGCTTGGACAGCAGCGCGTCGGGCATCAGCGTCGGGCCGGGTCCGTCCGCGGGCTGGCTGGCGTCGTAATCACCCACCTGGGCCTGGACGAACGGCAGCGGGAAGGTGAGCGTGCTGGCGACCGACTTGCCGGTCAGGTGGTCCATCACCGCGGTCACCGCGATGTTGCCCTCGAAGTTGATGCTGGACGAGCCAGCCAGCTTCCAGGGGTCGGAGGACTTTTGGCCCTGCTCGAACAGCTGCAGCAGCTGGTTGTCCGTCGTCCAGGTCACCTGGTCGGGCACCGACTGCTTGGCGTGCTGGTAGGTCTGCACGATGTTGACCGTCTGGTTGGCGTAGTCGTACAGCACCGCGTCGATCTTCTTACCGGTCGAGATCAGCGACGTGGTCGCGGCCACCGCGCCGGAGTTCGACCAGCTGGTGTTGGACTTGTCCACCACCTTGATGCCGGGCGCGTTCTTGCTGAACCAGCTGGCCGCGCAACTCTGCCAGCCGGCCCCCTGCGGGTTGCCCGGGGTGCCGGTGAAGAAGGCCACGTTGCCCTGGCCGCTCAGCATCTTGTCCGTGGTCTCGGCCATCTGCACGCCGTCGGCGCAGAAGCTGGACTGCACCTGGGTGACGACCGCGTTGGCCGCGCCCGGGCCCGGAGTGCCGCCGAACGCCGCGATCGGGATGCCGGCGTTCTTGGCCTGCTGGAACGACGCGGTCATGGCCGCCCCGAAGTCGTCGTAGGTGACGATGGCGGTGACCCGGCGGGCGATCAGCGTCTTCAGGTCGGCCTGCATGGTCTGCAGGCTGCCGCCCGCGTTCTCGTAGATGACCGTGCCGATGTTGGGGTAGTTCTCGGCCTGCAGGGCGATCGCCGCGCGGGTGATCTCGCGCCACAGGTTCCCGCCGGAGCCGTCCAGGTAGGCCAGCGTCTGGGAGCCGCTACCGATCTTGCAGGTGGTCTGGGACTGGCAGGCCCAGGCCTTGTTGACCTGCGCGGTGGTGTAGGTCTTGCCCGCATACTCCAGGCCCTGCAGGATGACCGGGTTGAGGCTGCCGGCCGTGACCGAGTCGGTCAGGAACGCCTTCTTGAGGATGGCGCTCTGCTGGGCGGCGGTCAGGTTCAGCGGGGTCGGGCTGTACTTGGAGCTGTTGTTGCTGCTGCTGCCCGACGAGCTGGAGGACGAGCCGCCGCCGGAGGAACCGCAGGCGGCCAGGGCTGGAGCCGCGATGATCGCGGCGATGGCGAACCCGGCAACCGCGCGGACGTGGCGCTTGCCCAGGGCTGTAAAACCGATCACTACGAACCTCTTCTCTGAGGTGAGGCCCGGGCCGGACTGGCCCGGGGCCCTGGTGGAGTGGAAACAGTGATGCCGGCCGGGTGCGCGGACGGGTGGCCGCGCCTACTCCCGGGACGGCTGTGCCGTGGGGGGATCGGGTTGCTCTGGGTCGCCGGGCGGGGCAGGGGAGCCGGGATCGGCGGCCGGTCCGGCCGGAGCTGGCTCGCTGGGGGTGGGCGGGGCCAGCGCCGCGGGCGGGGCCAGCGCCGTGCGGAGCCGTCGGCGCCGCAGGCCACGCAGGACTCCGGTGGCGGTGGCCGCCATGGCCAGCACCAGCACCGCGCCCTGCAGCACGCTCTGCCAGCCCGACGGGATCCCGGAGGCCGACACGTCGTTGTTGATCAGGGCCAGGAACAAGGCACCGGCCAAGGTGGCGGCCGGGTGCAGTTTGCCGCCGCTCAGGGCGGCGCCGCCGAGCACCACGGCCACGATCGTGGACAGCTGGTACACGTCGCCCAGGGACAGCGTGGACGTGCCGATGACCCCGACGAACAGCACCCCGGCCAGCGCGTAAAGTACCGAGGCGACCACGTAGGTCGCGGCCCGGTAGCGCCGGGCCCTGATGCCCTGGTAACCGGCCGCCCGCGGACTGGTGCTGGCCACGGTGAGCCGCCGCCCGACGGTGGTGTAGCTGAGCAGCAGGCTGAGGACGATCGCGGCGGCCACCGCGATGATCAGCACGTAGCTGACGCCGCCGGCGATCGTGTCGCCGGTCAGGTTCTTCCACCGGGTCGGCGCGGTCAGGCCGTTGGTGCCGTTCCCGTACCAGAGGCTGGCCAGCCCGGCCATCACCTGGCCGGTCGCCAGCGTGGTGACCAGCGGGCTGAGCCGCAGGTACTCGACCAGGAATCCGTTGGCCAGGCCGCAGGCCAGCCCGATGAGCAGCGCGTAGACCAGCCCCACGACGGTCGAGCCGCCCTTCGGGCCGGCCTCCATGACGAACACCACGCCGACCACGGTGATCACCGAGGACACGCTCAGGTCGATGCCGCCGGTGCCGATGACCAGCGACTGGCCCAGCGAGGCGATGACCAGGACGCCGAGCAGCGGGGTGAGGGTGGCCAGGCCGCCGAAGTGCACGGTGGCCGGGTAGAGGATGACGCTGACCACGAGCATGGCTAGCGCGACGGCCCAGGGCACGGCCACCGGCGCGCCCCGCCAGCGCAGGTCGGCCCAGGAGGGCCGCAGCCGGGCGGCCGTGGCCGGGCCGGGGATGGCTGCTTGGGGTGCTTGACTGTGCCGCGTCATCGCGGTCTCCCTCGTTCGGCCGAGCCCCGGCTCAGCTGAACTGGCCGACCTGGTTGTCGGTGGTGGGCGGCTCCATCAGCGTGCGCGCGAACCACGAGGCGGCCGCCTTGGCCGCGAACTCCAGCGCGCTGACGTTGCTGTAGAGCGTCATGTGCGAGGTGCCGGGGATCACCACCAGCTCCTTGCGCGAGCTGGGGATGGCCTTGAACGCGGCGATTTCCTGGTCCCACATGGTGATGTCGTCGTGGTCGGCGACGATCATCATGGTCGGCACGTTGATCAGCCGGGGGGCGAAGACCGAGGCGTCGTACTCCATCAGCCGTTCCAGCGATGCGATCGTGTTGCGGTGTTCGTGCCGCGGGGCTTGAGCCGCCTTGAGCTCCTCGAACACCTTCTTGACGTCGTCGTCGGGCCAGACCGAGAACTCGTCGTTCGGCCCGGTCGGGGTGCCGGACATCGGCATGTAACCGTAGCCGCCGGTCTCGGTCCGCTTCAGCCGGTCCTCGGCCACCAGCGACTTGAGCGCGCGGAACCGAACCGTGCCGTGCATGCGCCACATCGTCTGGTAGCCATCGATGACCGGGACGTTCGAGACGACCGACTTCACCCGCTCGTCGGTGGCCCCGACGATCAGCACGTGGCCGCCACTGTAGGAGATGCCCCAGATTCCGATCCGGCTGGCGTCGATCTCGGGCAGGCTGGCGACGAAGGTGACGGCGTTCTTATAGTCCTCGATCTGGTCCCAGGGCTCGATGTGCTGACGGGGCTCCCCGTCGCTGGCGCCCATGCGCCGGTAGTCGAAGATCAGCGCCGCGAAACCGCGCCGGACGAACTCGGCCGCGTACTGAGGCTGGCGCAGTTCCTTCACGTAACACCAGCCGCCAGCCATGACCACGACCGGGAACGGCCCATCGCCGTCGGGGAGCAGCAGGTCGCCGCGGACGGTCTCGCCACTGCTGCTGAATTCGACTTCACGTTGGGCCACGACGAATCTCCTGTCAACTGTTGATGGACAGCGTTGGTGCGGCCGGGAACATGCTGAGCCTGCTCCCGCGGGCGCTCGGTGATGGCCCTGACCGGGAAAAATGCTCCCAAACTGTGGTGCTGGCAGGAGCGTAGATCTGGCTTGATCGGAGTGTCAAGTATTAGTTAACGTACATTTCTGATTTACGGACGTACCCTCGTGGTCCGGTGCCAGACGCGAACTGAACTGTCACGGCCGGAGAACCGTGGAAAACGGCGTATGCGGCCCTTTGCGTCCCAATAGGCTCATCCGCGGGGGCCAAGCGACACGGAGGTACGGTGGGCGGCCGGTTGAAGGCGGACCTGACCCGCATTGCTCAGGTGTCGCGCCAGATCGAGCAGCTGGCGAACGAGTTCGGGCAGGCCACCAAGCTGACCGAGGGGTACCAGCCCGCCCTCGGTGATGCCGCCCTGGCCAGCGCGCTGGGCTCGTTCGCGACCGACTGGGCCATCCACCGGGCCCGGCTGCTGGACGACCTCGAGCAGGAGTCCAAGCTGGCCGACACCGCGGTCAAGGCCTATAACGGCACCGACGACGCGTTGGCGGCGGCGCTGCGCAAGCAGCAAGCGGCGGCTGGCTGATGGGACGCCCGGCCGACTGGAGCCCGTTAGCGGACGGCGATCCGGTGCCCGGCGATCCGGACGAGGTGGCGGCGCTCGGCCGCCGGTTCCGGGCCACCGCGGCCGCGATCGAGCAGGCGTCGGAGCGGCTGCGGACGATGTGCACCGACGAGTTCTGGGAATCCGACGCCGGCGTCGCGTTCCGCAGCCGGTCGGTCGACACCGCGGGCAAGCTGGCCAAGGCCTACGACCGGTATCACGCGGCGGCCACCGCGCTCGGTACCGACCCGGGCGACACCAGCGGGTCCAGTGCCGCCAGCCCCCGCTACGCCGGGTCGCTGCAGCACGCCCAGCAGCTGTCGCGGCAGGCGCTGACCTCGGCCCAGGACGCGGCCGCGGCCCAGCGGCAGGCCATGTCGCAGCTCCAGACGGCCATCGAGACCGGCACCGGCCACACCACGATCCCGGGCGCCCTCGACCTTTCGCTGGGCGCGCTGACCCCGGACTCTTCGGGCCACCTGCCGATCCGCCCCAGCGAAACGGCCCAGGTCACCGCGCTCAAGGGCCACTACAACCAGGCGGCCGACCAGCTCGGCGCGGCCCGCACCCGGCTGGCCCGGGCCGAGCAGATCCGCGATCAGGCCGCCAGCAACGCGTCCGCGCTGATCAGCTACGCGATCGGGCACGACGGGCTGACCGACGGATTCTGGGACCACGTCACCAACTTCATCGACGAGCACGCCGGCCTGCTGAGCACGATCTCCAAGGTGGCGGGCTGGGTGGCCTCGATCGCGGGGACGCTGGCCCTGTGCGTGGGCTGGATCCCGATCATCGGCCAGGCCCTGGCGGCCGTGCTCGGCACCCTGGCCCTGATCGCCAGCGTGGTCACGCTGCTGGCCGACGTGCTGCTGATGATCGGCGGCCAGGGCAGCTGGTTCGACGTGGCCCTGGACGTGATCGCGGTGGCGTCGTTCGGGCTCGGCCGGGCCGCGACCGGCGCCGTCAAGGACTCCGCGCTGCTGGCCCGGGGCACCGCCGTCAACGAGGGCCCCATGGACGCGGTCAAGACGCTGATGAGCGGATCGTCCTGGCTCGAGGGCGGCGAGGAAGGCCTCGAACGGGACCTCACCCCGATGGTGGAGGACGTCACCACCCGGGCCGGCGACCTCGACCCCGAGGAGCTCAGCGCCGCCCGCCTGCACGCCCCCGGGGCCTGGCCCGACTGGGGCGCGGTGCTGCGCGGCTTCCACCCGGTGTCGATCCTCCAGGACGGGTTCCACGACATTGGTGACCTCAAGCCGTCCAACTGGGCCAAGCTCGGCGACGGCGGGACCTGGAAGGACGCCAAGTTCTTCGTCGGCGACCCGGAGATCCGCGAGGCGGTGGCGAAGATCGGCGAGCTCGGCGACTGGGGCAGGATCGAGGGGGTCAGCGGGTTCGTGACCAACGTGGCCCGCAACCACGCGATCTGGAACTACGTCACCGTCCCGGCCGTCGCCGCCGACTGGGCCAACCACGTGCTGACGGCCAGCGGCCTCAAGGACCCGCTGCTGACCGCCGTCGGCCTCGGGTCGGCGGCCGGATGAGCCCGGTGGCCCCCCCGAGCGACTACCAGCTGGTCTTGCCGGACGGCTGGTTCCGTATCGACCTCGAGCCCGGCACCCGCGAGCAGGCCGCCGCCGCCCTGATCGAGCGCCAGTTCCGCGGGGCCGACGACATCCCCCACCTGAAGGCCGAGGCCCGGGACAAGCTGCTGGTCACCGCGGCCGACGCCTACGGCAACGGCGGCATCGAGCTGTACGTGTCGCTGCAGGCGGCGGCGGGCATGCCGCTGCCGGCCGCGCTGGTCGTCACGCTCACCCCGCCCCATCCCGACGAGCGCGTCACCGTGACCCCCGAGCTGCTGGCCGCCACCCTGGCCGCCACCGCCGAGCCCGGCGGCGCCGCGGCCGATGGCGGCGAGATCACGACCGTCGAGCTGGCGGCCGGGCGGGCGGTCCGGGTCCGCCGCTTCGACCCGCCGGTCACCCGCCTCGACCTGCACGTCCCGATCCCGGACAGCGGCGCCTGGCTGCTGCTGTCGTTCTCCACCCCGCTGGCGCCGCTGGCCGACGCCCTGGTGGGCATGTTCGACGCGGTCGCCGGCACCCTGAGATGGATGTCATGAGCAAAAAACCCAGCTACGAATTCACGTTTTCGATCCAGCGGGGCTGGGTCCGGCTGCCGGTCCGCGACAACCCGGGCAAGTTCGCCCGCGACCGGAAGGTCGAAGCCTGGGCGGCCGGGCAGGCCCGGTCGATGCTGGGGGACAGCGCCGAGCCCGAGCGGCTGAACGAGCGGGCCCAGCAGCTGACCCGCGCGACCTACGGGGCCCGGGCCCGCGACGCCCTGCACGGGCTGGTGTTCTACACCGAGCCGGACGCGCCCGGGCCGCTGGCGTTCCTCGACGTGCTGCGGCTGGTGCCCGACCAGCAGGTCTACCCGGAGCTGACCACCGGCGTGCTGCGCGAACTGTTCGCCCAGCCGTCGGCCGGCACCCTCGGCGACATCGACGAGCAGCAGGTCGACCTGCCGGGCGGCCCGGCCCTGCGGGTCCGCCGTCAGCGGGCCGAGCCCAGCGACCCCACCGGCCAGAGCACGGTCATGGAGGGGGTCACCTACGCGATCCGGCCGCCCGGCCTCGACGACGCCATCGTCGTCACCATGACCTGGGCGGCACTCCAGTACGGCGACCGGCTGGCCGCTATGGCCGAAGCCATTGCCCGTTCCGTGCGTATCACCCTGGACTGAACGAACAGTTAGCGCACGGTGCCGGTGTCGTCCCCGGGGAGCCTGCACCGCGTTGAAAAGATTGGCCCGAAAGGCGTAATTGCGGTCGGCGGCCGCCCCGGAGGCGACGGCACAATAAACGAATAGGCGCCGCTAGTGAGCGGCTTCGTACTCCTTGACCACCGAGGCGGGAATGCGGCCGCGCTCGTTCACCTGGATGCCCTGATCCTTCGCCCACGACCGGATACTGGCGGTTTCCTGGCGGGTGCCGACGGTGCGCTGGCGGCGACGGCCGCCCGACCCGGCGCTGACCTTGCGGGCCTGGCTGACAAACGGCTCCAGGCCATCACGGATCTGCTGGGCGTGTTTGACGCAGACATCCACCTCATAAGCGGTGTTGCCCAGGCTGAACTGCAGTGTCTCGGCGGCATCGACGTTACCGTCGTCCAGGTCGCACAGCAGCATGACCTGTACCTTCTGCGCCATCTCGTCTCCTCTTCAGGATATCTTAGTAAGCGAGTCACCCTTAATATCAGCAAAGACGACCCCAGCCGTATCTGGGAGATTATTCAACCACAACTAAGGCCAGCTATAGCGGATTATTAAAGAGGAAATCCGCACGCAATTGCGTGAAAGCTGCTGGAAGCGGACAGTGCTACTAGGCACAGCCGCTAGACCGGCTGCGGGAACACGCGGGAACTCCACTTGGCTTTCCCCTCGATCAAATGCCGATCGCTTGGCTAAACGTGTGGCCGGCATTGTGCGGTCGCTACCTGAATATCACCGCAGGCAAGTGCCGGTGACCCCGAAGCCGGAATGCTAAGCCGGACCGGAAACAGCATCCGTAGCCGACGGCCGGTCACCGCCCGCCCGCGCCGCTGACTGGGCCGCTGACTGGGTCGCTGACTGGGCCGCCTGGGCCGTGGTCCGGGTCGCCGCCCGCGGCCCGGCCAGCCGGTCCACCGTGGCCAGCGCCGCCCGGCCGTCCGGACCGGTCCAGGCGTCCGCGCCCAGCGCCCGGGCGTGTTCGGTGCTGGTCACCGCCGCCCCGCCGGCCAGCACCGGGGCGCTGACGGCGGCCGCACGCAAGGCGGCCACGGCCGCCCGCACGCTGTCGTCGAGGCCCGGAGCGGTGACCCCGATGATCACCGCGACCAGTTGCCCAGCCTGCCCAGCGGTCTCGGCGAACGACCCGGCCGGCGTGTTGGCCCCCAGGTCGATGACGTCGAAGCCCCGGCCGCGGAGCAGGTCGGAGATGAGGGCGCCGGGCAGGCTGTGCTGTTCCCCGGCCGGGCCGCCCAGCACCACGGTGCCGCGTTTGCGGCCGCGGCGGGCGAACCGGGGACCCAGCCGCCCGATGATCCGCTGGGCGATCGCCGACGCCCGGTGCTCACCGGCCACCGAGACGGAGCCCGCCGCCCACGCCTCGCCCACCCCCCGCAAGGCCGGGACCAGCAGGTCGAGGTAGACCCCGGTGGCGTCCTGGCCGCCCGTCAGGGCCTCGTCGATGACCCGCCAGGCACCGGCCTCGTCGCCGGCCGTCATCCGGTCGATGAGGATCGGCACCCGGTCGCGACGGGCCCGCCGCCCGGGTTCGGCCGCCGCCGGTTCTCGCAGCCGGGCCAGGTCGGCTGGGTCGATCAGCCACTCCTGGCCGACCTGGCGGGCGGGCAGCCGCCCGGTCCGCACGTAGCGGTAGGCGGTCATGTAGTGCACACCGAGGCGCCGGGCCGTCTCGCGCAGGCTGATCGGCTCGGACGCGCCCGGGGCGGGCGGCGGTGTCGTGGACGATGGCACGGGGGCAGGCTGGTCAGGAATCCGTGCCCGTGGGCTTCGAATCCGGTTCGATCGCGGGCTCGCCCCGGGCGGCCGCCTCGGCGGCCTGCTGCCCGGCCGCGGTCTGGGCCGCGTCCGCCTGGTCGGTATCCGCGTCCAGATCGTGCAGGGCCTGGGCGGCTTCGGCCCCGACGACCGGCCCGGCCGGGCGGCTCTCGGTGCCGTCGCGGACGTCGTCGACCAGGGCGGCCAGCCGGAACTTGAGGCCCCCGAGCGGGCCGTCGTAGCTCAGCTTCGGATGCGGCCTGGTCGGCGCGCCCTGCTCCGCCCGGTGGTAGGACTTGACCAGTTCGGTGAGGTCGGCGTCGCTCAGGGCCTGGGTCAGCTCATCGATCAGCCCGCGCTCCATGTCGGAGTAGTGGCTGACCGCGGACTCCACGTCCTGGGCCAGGTCGTCGCCCGGCCAGGTCCTGGCCCGAACGTCCCCGGTCAGGTGGCGGTCCAGCCAGTGCAGCACGGTGTTCAGCTGCTCGCCGCCCTCCCGCAGCTGCCCGGCCCGCGTCCCGCCGTCGTCGAGCTGGCGCTCGGCGACCGGCAGTACGGTGCGCTCGAACGCGGCCAGCCGGGCGGCGTAGCGGCCGATCTCGACCCGCTCGTCCTCACCCGCGCCCTTGGCGGTGGCGTCCGACACCCCCGCGGACCGGTTGATCGTCGACAGTTCGGTGACGACTTCGGCGGTATCCATTAACCCCTCCTGCGTCTCCTTTTAATTTAGTGCTAAATGCGTCTGCCCAGGTCAACAGGTTCTAAACCGATCGCGTTGGTCAGCGGCCGGCGCCGGGGGATCCGGCCGCCCCGCCGGGGGGTGACGCGGCCGCCCGGCCGCGGTGGCCGAGTCGGCTCACCGGCACGACCAGGAGGGCGGCGCCGACCGCGGCGGCCGAGGCCAGCACCCGGAGCCAGTCCGGCCCGGACCCGCGGCCCACGGCGGGGATCATGGCCGCCCCGGCGCCCGCTGCCAGCAGGCAGGCGCCCACCGCCAGCAGCGGGGCCTGCCGCCGGAGCACACCGGGCGCGGCCCGCGACTCGTCCAGGTGGACCGCCAGCAGGTAGGCGACCAGGGCCACGCCCAGCCCGGCCGTGTACCAGGGCCGGGCCGGGTGCTGAACCTCCAGCCAGAGCACCGCCAGGACGGTGCCCTCCTCCTCCGGCAACCGCCGGATCAGCCGCAGAAAACGCGCCCAGACGCGCTCCGGCCCGGACGCGAACGCTTCCGCCGGTGCCACCACCGAGGCCAGGGCCATCCGCAGCACGCCCAGGACGGCACCGGCCACGGCCAGGACCAGGGCCAGCTCGGCCAGGCCGGCCGGCCGCAGCGGGAACGCCGCCCAGGCCACGCAGGCCCCGGCCAGCAGGGCCGCCACCCCCGCCCGCAGGCACGCCGCCCCGGCCCGCAGGCCCGCGGCCCCGGCGGTGGCGATCGCGGCCCGCCCGCCGGTCATCGGCGCGCCCTCATCGGCGCGTCACCAGCGCCCGGCGGGTGTACGGCGCCAGCGGCAGGTCCAGGCTCTGCTCGCCGTCCCAGTGCACGACCGGGACGCCCAGCTCGCGCAGGGAGAACCGGATGGCCTCCTGCTCCAGCCGCCAGATCCGCTCGGTCAGCCGGTCGACGGCCGACCGGCCGTACTTCGGTTCCGCGTTCAGCACGTCGATGACGATGATCGCGAATCCGCGTTCCCGCAGGTCGCGCACGGCCTCGATGAAGGCCGGGCTCAGCAGCGGGCTGAACACGGTGATCAGCGCGCCCGGCGGCAGGGCGGCCCGCGGCAGCCGTCGCAGCAGGTCGGCGGGCGACAGTCCGCGCTGGCCGGCCAGCATCGACTCGGCCATCCGGTAGACCTGGCGCTGGCTCAGGCTGGGCGGCAGCCACCGCACCCCGCCCGCCTGGTAGGCCACGAACCCGACCCGGTCGCGGGCGGCCAGGCAGGCCCGGGCGGTGCCGGTCGCCGCCCGCAGGGCCAGATCGACGGCGGAGGCCCCGGGCGGCCCGGCGTCGAACGCCGCGTCCAGCAACAGCACCACATCCTGCGACCGTTCGCCCGCGAAGGTGTTGACCTGGAGGCGCCCGCGCCGCAGGCTGGCCGGCCAGTTGATGCGGCGCTGCCGGTCGCCGGGGACGTACTCGCGGACGCCGGCGAACTCCAGGCCATCCCCGGGGGTGCGGACCGGGTGCTCGCCCAGGCGGTTGGGCAGCCGGCTGAGCACCACCGCGGCGCGCTGCGGGGCCGGGCGCGGGTAGCAGTCGAGGGTGGGCAGCGGCTCGGTCGCGTGGCCTTCGGTGAGCCGCCAGCGGTCCCGGAGCACGATGTCCAGTTCACCGGCCGGCCGCCGGCCCCAGCGGGCGCAGGTGAAGCCGAACCGGGCCTGGGTCCCGCTGGCGGCGGTGGGCCCGGCCGGATCGATGGCCTCGCCCGGCCGGAAGAACAGCTCGGCGTCGTGCTCACCGGCGCCGCTCAGGCTGACCTCGACCGCCTCGGGCTCGCCCTCGTGGGTCCGGGTCGTGCTCAGCCGCACCTGCACGCCCACCCGGGCCGGCCGGCCCGGGCGGCGGGCGGCCAGGATGAGCAGGGCGGGCGCGGCGAGGCCGGCGAATTCCGGGCGGCCGGTGATCAGCGCGAAGGCCAGCCCGGCGAGGGCGAGGGTGACCAGCCGCCTTGTGTGCCGGGACAGCCGCCAGCGCAGTTCCGTCCCGGCCGCCTCCCCGCCGTCCATCAGCTTCGCGCGGGCGGGTCGGTGCGGGCGGCCGGGTCGGTGCGCGGGGCCGGCACCGAGGCCAGCAGCCGGGCGATGACGTCGTCGGCGCTGACCTGGCGGACCCACAGTTCGGGCCGGAGCGTCACCCGGTGCGCCAGCGCGGGCACCGCGATCTGCTTGATGTCGTCCGGGATCACGTAGTCGCGGTGGTCGAGCAGCGCCTGGGCCCGGGCCAGTTTGACCAGGGCCAGGCCGCCGCGCGGGCTGGCGCCCACCTGGATCTGGGCGTCGGTGCGGGTCGCGCCCAGGATGGTGACCACGTAGTCGAGCAGGTCGGGGGAGACGTCGACCTGTTCCAGGGACGCGCGCATGGCCAGCAGGTCGGCGGCGTCGGTGACCGGCCGCAGCGGCGCGTCGTCGGTGCGGCGGTCCAGCCGCCGCTGGAGCATGCTGGTCTCGTCGCCCGGCGGCAGGTGGCCGAGCCGCAGCCGCAGCAGGAACCGGTCGAGCTGGGCCTCGGGCAGCTCGTAGGTGCCCTCGTACTCGATCGGGTTGTCGGTGGCCAGCACGATGAACGGCTGCGGCACCGGCCGGGTCTGCCCGTCCGCGCTGACCTGGCCCTCGCCCATGGCCTCGAGCAGGGCGGACTGCGTCTTGGGCGGGGTCCGGTTGATCTCGTCGGCCAGCAGGAACTGGGTGAAGATGGGGCCCGGCCGGAACACCATCTCCGCGGTCCGCTGGTCGTACAGCGGCGCGCCGATGACGTCGGAAGGCAGCAGGTCCGGAGTGAACTGGATGCGGGCGAAATCCAGCCCGAGGGCCTGCGCGAACGACCGGGCGATGAGGGTCTTGCCCAGCCCGGGCAGGTCCTCGATGAGCACGTGGCCCCCGGCCAGGATGCCGGTGAGGACGAGTTCGAGGGCCCGCCGCCGGCCGACCACGGCCCGTTCGACCTCGGCCAGGATGGCCTCGCAGCGGCGGGCCGTCCCGGCCGGGCTGAAGGACACCGTCCCGGCCGGGCTCGCGGCCAGTTCCTCGGTCACAGCTGCTCCAATCGGTCGAGTAGGCGGGCCAGGGTCCGGCGCGGGATGCCCGAACCGCGCGCGTCCGGATCGGGCTCGCGCTCCGGCGCGATCCAGGACCACAGCTGAGCGTCGCGTTCGCCGCGGCAGAAGACCCGGCGGGCCGCGGCCGGATCCTCGTAGAGGTTGATCCCGTGCCGTTCGGACAGCCGGGCAGCCAGCAGCCGTTCGAGGGTGCGCCGCAGGCCGGTCTCGTAGGAGTGCCGCTGGGTCGTGCCGCCGACCACGGAATGCCGCTGCGCCCAGTAGCCGGTCATGGCCGGGCCGGTGCCCGGCTGGGGCCGCTGGTCCGGGTGCCCGGCGCCGGCGGCCCCGTCGGCGGCGTCGCCCGGGACCAGGACCCGCAGCGCCACCAGCGCCACCACCGCCGCGATCAGCAGTACCAGGGCCGCGCCGGCCACGCCCGCCAGCGCGTAGCCGGCCACGGCCGTGGCCGCGACGGTCAGGGCGGCGATGACCAGTTCGGCCCACCCGGCCCGGCCGGCGGTCACGGCGCGCCCGCCGGGCCAGGGCCGGTCCCGGCCGGGCCAGGCTGCCCGGGCTCAGCCGCTGGGCCGGGCTCCCGGGGCTCAGCCGCCGGGCCGGTCTCCCGCAGCTCGGCCGCCAGTTCGTCGAGGGCGCGGTCGGCCTGCTCCCGGTCCGCGTCCGTCAGCCGGTGGCGGGAGAACCGGGCCTCGTAGAACAGTTTGGTCAGCCGCCCGGCGGCCCGGCCCCGGACGATCCCGGCGGCGGTCGCCCGGGCCAGCAGCTCGTCGGGGGTGTCGGCCGCCGCCCGGGCCGCGCCCTTGCTGGCCAGGCTCGTTTCCATGGCCAGGTAGCAGGCGATGATGGCGGCCCGCGCGTCGTCCAGTTCGCGCAGGGCGGCCCGGCCCGAGGTGACGGCCGCGCTCAGGTCGGCCGGGTCGAGGTCGAACACGACCTCGCGGGGCACCAGCACCGGCATCGGCCGGCGGTGCCGCACCACCATGACCAGCCCGAACACGACCGCGGCGATAACCAGCGCGATGAGCAGGCCCCACAGCAGCAAGGCGGTCGAGCCGCCCGGGGCGCCCACCTTCGGCGAGGCCAGCGCGTGCGGCCGGACGTGGGGCGGGGTCACGGGCGACGGCCGCGCTCGCGACCCGCCGCTGAAGATATGCAGGTGGGCGCTGATCAGGGTCAGGGCGACCACGGCGATCAGCCCGGCCGTGAGCGCGACCCGCAGCCAGCGCCGCACCCGGGCCACCTCAGCCGGCTCGGCCCGTCCAGCGGCCCGGCGGCCGCGGATCAGCGTGGCCGTCAGCAGCGCCGCCAGCACCAGCGCGAACCCCGCGCCGACGGCGGTCCCGTCCCGGTGCAGCGGCCCGTCCCAGTGCGGGGCCGCCAAGCGGCCGCGCAGGCCGATCAGGGTCACGGCGACCAGCAGGATCACCAGCGGGATGCGGGAGGCGGGCGGCCGTCCCACCGCTGGTGTGCCGCGGCCTGCGGGCTCTCCCGTCACTTGGGGACGAGACATACTGCCGTAAACGATACGACGCCCCCGCCCGGCCCCGCCCGGCCCCGCCCGGCCCCGCCGGGTCAGCGATCAGCGGCCGGCGACTCAGCGGGCCGGGTCACCGGCTCCGCGCTCGGCCCCGACAGCCGCTTGTCCGGCCGCGCCAGCACAAAGTAGATCGCCCCGATCAGCAGCAGCAGGATCATCACCACCAGCGTGATCCAGTCGAAGTTGAACAGGGCGCCGCGCGGGCTGGTCAGCCCGGACGGGTAGACGATGTTGATCAGCATCAGCGCCAGGTAGGCGGCCGCCAGGATGCTGACCGGCCAGCCCCAGCGGCCCAGCCGGAAGCGGCCGCTCGGCTGCCACCCGCCTGCCCGCGCGATCATCGACCCGATGACCGTGAGCAGGAACGACAGGTAGATCCCGGACACCCCGAACGAGACCAGCAGGGTCAGCGCGTTGATTCCGGCCGGGAACACGAACCACAAGATGTGCACGTTGTGGGCCGGGTTGATGTTCACCAGCAGCACGAACAGGGCCGGGATCACCGCCCCGACCAGCAGCGCGTTGATCGGGGTGCCGAACCGGGACGACACCCGGCGGGCCCAGCCGCTGGCCGGGATCGCGCCGTCGCGGGCGTAGGAGTAGACCAGCCGCGAGCCGGCCCCCTGCACGGCGGTGCCGCAGGAGAAGAACGCCACGCACACCAGCACCAGGAAGATGTCCTGCACCCAGGTCGGCAGCTCGGCCAGGATGGCGGGCACCCCGCCGGTGAACGAGATCGCGCTCGCGTACCCCTTGGCCGACGCCGGGGTGGCCAGCAGCAGGGCCGCCACCAGTACGAACGAGGCGATGCCGCCGTACAGCAGCGCCCGCCGCATGGCCCGCGGCACCATCCGGGACGCCTGCTGGGTCTCCTCGGCCACGTCGCCGGCCGACTCGAAGCCGTAGAAGATGTACACGTGGGCCAGCACCGCGACCAGCGCCGCCCCGGTCAGCCAGTTGCCGCCGAAGTTGACGCCGAGCGGGTTGGTGGCCGCGTGGGCGGCCCCGTGGGTGGTGAACAGGAAGCCGAGCCCGTGGTGGAAGCCGACGATGCCGAGCGCGATCGCCACCCCGAACGTCCCGGCCGTCTCCACGTAGACCCCGATCCGGGTCACGTGGCCCATCATCCTGGCCCCGACCGCGTTGAGGACGGTCTGCACCGCGATCAGGATCAAGGTGGCGAGCAGGATCACGCCGTGGCTGGTGGCATTGATATTGATATTGAAAAGGTTCTTCATCAGCGGGGCGAAATAGATGATGAACCCGGTGTCCACGCTGGCCACCGTGACCAGCAGGGCGAGGCCGTAGATCCAGCCGACCCACCAGCCGTAGCCGGGGCCGACCGTGCGCTTGCCGTACTGGTAGAGCGCCCCGGCCAGCGGGTAACTGCTGCCCAGCTCGCCGAACACCAGCGCCACCAGCAGCATGAACCCGACCACGGGGACCATCAGCCAGATGTAGCCGGGGCCGGCCGCGCCCGCCCCCAGCACGAACAGCGAGTACACGCCGACCATGGGCGACAGGTAGGAAAACGCGATGCTGAAGTTGTCGAACAGGCCCAGCACCCGCTTGAGCTCCTGCTGGTAGCCCAAGCGCTCGAGATCGGCGCCGTCCTCGTCCCGCTCGTCCCGCGTCACGCTCATGCAGCCCTCTTTTCTGGCCTCACCTCTGCGTTGAGTACGTTAATTAAGACGCTCCGGGCACCAGTTGGCAATGGGGACGCAAGTTGCGAAAGGGGCACGCTGGTGGACACTGAGACCACCGGCCGCGAGGCGGCGGTGGCGGGCCTGAATCGCAGCGATCCGCGCAGTCCCGGCATCACCCGGCAGCCGGCCGGCGACGGCTTCGCGTACACCGGTCCGGACGGCGCCCCGGTCACCGACCCCGCCACCCTGAACCGGATCCGGGCGCTGGTGCTGCCGCCCGCCTGGCGCCAGGTGTGGATCTCACCCGACCCGCTCGGCCACATCCAGGCGACCGGCATCGACCGCCGCGGCCGGACCCAGTACCGCTACCACGACCGCTGGCGCGAGCACCGCGACGAGCAGAAGTTCGCGCACATGCTCCGGTTCGCGGTCGCGCTGCCCGGGCTCCGCGACGCCACCCTGCACGACCTGCGCCGCCGCCCGCTGAGCCGGGACCGGGTGGTGGCCACCGCGGTCCGCCTGCTCGACCTCGGCCTGTTCCGGATCGGCGGCGAGCGCTACGCCGAGCTCGACCACCATTACGGCGTCACCACGCTGGAGAAACGGCACGTGGCCGTGGGCCGGTCGGCCGTCACGTTCGACTACGTCGCCAAGGAGGGCAAGCGCCGGGAGATCACGGTCACCGACCGCGCCATCCTGCCCACCCTGCGCACGCTGGCCGACGCCGGCAACGACCTGGACTCGCTGTTCGCCTGGGAGGCGGGCGGCGCCTGGCGCCCGCTGCACTCCCACGACGTCAGCGCCTACATCGCCGACCGGGCCGGGGCCCACTTCACCGCCAAGGAGTTCCGCACCTGGAACGCCACCGTGCTGATGGCGCTGCTGCTGGCCGGGGCCGAGCCGGCCGCCTCCGGCCGGGCCCGCCAGCGGATCATCACCACCAGCGTCAAGGGCGTCGCGGGCTGGCTCGGCGACACCCCGACGGTGGCCCGCTCCTCCTACATCGACCCCCGGCTGATCACCCGCTACCAGGCCGACGGCGCCCTGTCCTCGATCCCGCCCGGCCCGGCCGAGCTGCCCGCCGCCGTCGAAGCCGAAGCCGCCGTCCACGCCCTGTTGTCGGAGCCGCCGGTCAGGGCTTGATCGCCTGGATGATGGCTGAGTGGAGCCCGTCGGTCACCTGGTGGGTAGGCGTGACCGTGCCCTGAATGAACCCCGCCTGGGCCAGGCCATCGCGGTACTCGGCGCGTTCGCGGACGCCATCCAGGTTGTCAGACTTAGACACTCATCTATATTGACGAGCCATCAGGTGTCTGGCAAGGTCGGCAGCGAGCAAGACATAGATAATCATCGAAGTCTTACCGGAGGTCCGCATGTCCCGGGTCCAGCTCGCCCTCAACGTCAACGACATCGACGCGGCCGTCGCCTTCTACACCAGGCTGTTCGGCACCGCGCCCGCCAAGCGCCGCGACGGCTACGCCAACTTCGCCATCGCCCAGCCGCCGCTCAAGCTGGTGCTGCTGGAAAACCCCGGCCAGGGCGGTACCCTCAACCACCTCGGGATCGAGGTCCCCGACACCGAAACGGTCGACGCCGAGCAGACCCGGCTCGCCGCCGCCGGCCTCGCCTCCGTCGATGAGCGGGACACCACCTGCTGCTACGCCAAGCAGGACAAGTTCTGGGTCGAAGGCACCCCCGGCGGCGAATCCTGGGAGATCTACACCGTCATCGACGACAGCGCGACCTTCTACGGCGACCAGGACGCCCCGGCCTGCTGCGGCACCGCCACCGGAGCCACCGCCGCCCAGCCCGCCGACGTCGCCATCACCACCGGCCCGTCCTGCTGACCCGCAGCCCAGCGAGCTGGTCTCACCCGGCTAGCGGGCCGCCCAGATCCCTCCGTCCACCGGGATCACCGCTCCGGTCACGTACGACCCGCCCCGGCCGCTCAGCCAGATCGCGACCCCGGCCATGTCCTCCGCCCGGCCGATCCGCCCCAGCGGTGACGAGGCCGCGATCGTCTCGCCGTGCTCGGCCAGGGTGGCGGCCATCATCTTCGACTCGAACGGCCCCGGCGCCACCGCGTTGACGGTGATGTGCCGCGGTCCCAGCTCGTGGGCCAGCACCCGGGTCAGCTGGTGCAGCCCGGCCTTGGTCGAGGAGTAGGCGTAGGTCGGCAGCGGCGGCACCTGCAGCCCGTCGATGCTGCCGACGTTGATGACCCGGGCCGGGTCGTCGAACGTGGCCGCCGCCTCGAGCAGCGGCAGGAACGCCCGGACCAGGAAGAACGGCGCCTTCAGGTTCAGGTCGACGAGCTTGTCCCAGGCCGACTCCGGGTACTCCTCGAGCGGCGCCGCCCAGGCCGCGCCGGCGTTGTTGACCAGGATGTGCACCCCGGACTCGGCCGCGCCGACCTCCGCGGCCAGCCGCCGGCACTCGGCCTCGCTGGACAGGTCGGCGGGTACCGAGACCACCCGCCCGTACTCCGACAGTTCCTTGACGGCCGCCTCCCCGGCCTCCGGTTTGCGCGAGCTGACGTAGACGGCCGCGCCCGCCTGCAGCAGCCCCCGCGCCATCATCAGGCCGATGCCGCGGGTGCCCCCGGTGACCACAGCGACTTTGCCGGTGAGATCGAAGAGATCCATGCCGTTATGGTGCCACTGTGACGCGACAGGAACCCGGGCCCCCGCCCGGTATCGACCCCTCGGTGGCCACCCCGGCCCGGATCTGGAACTACTGGGTGGGCGGCACCGACAACTTCCCGCCGACCGGGAAGCCGGTCAGCAGGTCCGGGACTCGATGCCGTTCATGCCGGTCGTCGCCCGCTACGTCCGGCGTTTCCTGGCCGACGCCGTCCGCCAGCTGGCCGTCGAGCACGGCCTCCGGCAGTTCCTCGACCTCGGGACCGGCCTGCCCACCGCGGGCAACACCCACCAGGTGGCCCAGCAGTTCGCCCCGGCCGCCCGGGTCGCCTACGTCGACAACGACCCGGACGTGCTCGCCCACGCCGGCGCCCTGCTGACCAGCCGCCCCGAAGGCCGCACCGGCTACGTGGACGCCGACCTGCGGGACGTGGACGCGGTCCTGGCCGGGACCCGCGACATCCTCGACTTCGGCCAGCCGGTCGCGGTGCTGTTCATGGCCGTGCTGCACTTCATCCCCGACGCCGACGACCCGTGGCAGGTGGTCCGCCGGGTCCTGGCCGCCGTGCCGCCGGGCAGTTTCCTGGTCATCGCCCACGCGGCCGCCGACATCCAGCCCGACGTGATCGGCCCGGTCGCGCTGGACGAATGGTTCGGCCCGGGCGAGGTCGAGCCCGCGGCGGCCGGCATGCTGAGCTGCTGGGCCGGCCTGGCCCGCATGCCCTGACCCGCCCGCCAGCCTCCCGGCCGCCCTCCCCAAAGATCACGATTTGCCCTCGGATGCATCCGGGCGGCCGGTTGCGCGCGAATCACCACCGGAAGGCCCGCCGCGGTGCGGGCCCCACGGAAGGCCCGCGGTCGTGCGGGCCCCCTCCCCGAGGAGTTTCGCAATGCGTGCTTTCGTAGCCCGATTGCTTGGAGTTTCGACGGTGGCCGCCGCCGTGACCGCGGGCGGCCTGCTGGCCACGGCCGGCGTCGCCAGCGCCGCGCCCACTCAGAGCGGCGACGCCGCGCTGACCGTGATCCACGGCGTCCCGGGGGTCACCGTCGACGTGTGCGCGGACGGCAAGGCCGCCATCACCGGCTTCACCTTCAACAGCCAGAAGTCGCTGTCGCTGCCGGCCGGTACCTACTCGCTCGGCATCGTCAAGTCCGGCTCGGCCTGCACCTCGTCCAACTACCTGGCCTCGGCCTCGGCCACGTTGTCGAGCGGTGAGAACGCCAGCGCCATCGCCTACCTGAACAGCTCGGGCAAGCCCACCATCGGGCTGTACCGCAGCAGCCTGGCGTCGGTCCCGTCCGGCCAGGGCCGGCTGGTCCTCAGCCACAACGCCGACGCCCCGGCCGTCAAGGTCAGCGCGGGCGGCACCACCCTGGCCAGCAGCCTGGCGCCCGGCGCGCAGGCCGCGGTCACGGTGCCGGCCAAGACCTACTCGGGCGTCGACGTCGACGTGGCCAGCAGCGGGGCGGCCGCCCTGTCCGGCGCCTCGGTGCCGGTGACAGCAGATGCTGACACCATCGTCTACGTGGTCGGCTCGTCGTCGGCCAAGTACTCGGCCATCGTCCAGACGGTGTCGCTGAGCGGCATGCCCGGCATGGTGGTGACCGGCAACAGCCCGGCCGCCACCCACCACGGCCTGCCCACCGGCCTGTTCGCCGCCCTGCTGGCGATCGCCGCGGCCGGCGCGCTGGCCTCGGCCCGTCTGCTCCGCTCGCCCCGGAACCGGCGGAGCTAGCCCAGGTGCGATCCCCCCGGCCGGGCCGCCGGCGGCAACCGGGACCGTCCCACCGCACCGGTGGGCGGCCCCGGCGGTCGCGCGCGCTGCTCGGCCTGGCGGCGTCGGCCCTGCTCGCGGCCGGCGCCGTGGTGGCCTGGGCGGCCTGGTCGGTGCCCACCCCGATCAAGCTCACCCCGTCCAGCTCTTCCAACCCCAAAACCACTTCAGCCCCGAAAGCCCCACCCAAACCACATGCCCTGCCAGCCTCCCAGGACCCGGTGGCCGCTGCCGCCCCCAGCGGTCACCGGTCCGCCAGCCAGGTGGTCACCGGCGCCACCGTCTCGCCGCCAATCGCCCTGGTCATTCCCGCCATCGACGTCACCGCCCGCATCGTCCCCGAGGGCCTCGGCCCCGGCGGCACCCTCGACATCCCGCCGCCCGCCCAGGTCGGCTGGTACGACCGCGGACCCGCCCCCGGCCAGAGCGGCACCACCCTGCTGGCCGGCCACATCGACGACGACAGGGTGCCCGGCGCGCTCCTGCACCTGAACGACGTCCAGACCGGCGCGACGATCCGGGTGACGACCGCGTCCGGCCCGGTAGCCGTCTACACCGTGACCCAGCGGCGGCTGCTACCCCAGTCCGAGCTGGCCCTTTCCGGATTGCTGTCCACCCAGGGGGCGCCGGCGCTGGTGCTGGTCAGCTGCGGGGGAGCGTACGATGCGGCCACGCATCTTTACCTGGACAACATCGTCGTCGTGGCCACCCCGGCCGGGTGAGGCAGATGAGTGACCCGCCCGCACCGGTTGGCGAACGCCTGGTGGCCGGCGACGAACGCGCCCTCGAGGAGTGTTACCAGCGCTATGGCCCCGCGGTCCGCGGCTACCTGCGCCGGTTCGTGCCGCCGCCGGACGTCGACGACGTCCTGCAGGACACGTTCCTGGACGTCTGGCGCTGCCGCGGCCAGCTCGACCCGGGCCGCCGGTTCGAGCCGTGGCTGTTCGCCATCGCCCGCCGCCGGGCCATCGACTCGCTGCGCCGCCGCCGCGGCGTGGTCGACGTGGCGGTGGTCCGCGACCTGATGGGGGAGGACGGTGACCAGTTGGCCGAGCAACTGGCCTGGGCCGCCGAGGTCCGGGCGGCGCTGGCCCAGATGCCCGCCGAACAGCGGGAAGCGATAGAACTGGCCTACTTCGGCCAGCTCACCCAGCGCGAGATCGCCGAACGGCTGGGCATCCCGCTGGGCACCGTCAAGGCCCGGGTGTCCCGCGGCCTGCGCCGGCTAGCGACCCTGATGGAAGGGAGGGCTCTATGACCTATGCGGAGCCCGCTCACATCGCCGACGAACTGCCCGCGCTGCTGGCCGGCGAGCTGACCCGCGAGCAGACGCTGGCCGTCGCTGCTCATCTGCGACGCTGCCCCGAGTGCCAGGAGGAACTGGTCTCGATGGTGGTGGCGGCCGGCACCCTGCGGGCGGCCGCCCGGGCCGAGCAGGCGCCGGCCGCCTGGCCCGGTTTCCCGCCGTTGGCCAGCACCCCGCCGTCGTCCGCTCCCGTTTTGGAAAACCCTGAAAACGTCCCACCGGAAACGGTCCCCGCCAGTCCGGACTGGCTCCGCCGCATCCCCCGCCGCGGTCCCGCCCGCTGGAGTCCCCGCCAGCGCCTGGTGGCCCTGGCGGCCGCCGTCGTGATCGCGGCCGGCGCGGTCGCGGCCGGCCTCGGCCTGTCCGCCTCCGGCCCCCCGGTCCTGAACCAGGCCGCACTGCGCCCCCTGCAGGCCCCGGCCGGCGCCAGCGGCGCGGTGACCGTCACCGCCGCCTCGGGGGCCCGCCAGGTCCAGGTCACCACCGCCGACCTGCCCGACCCCGGCCAGGGCCACTTCTACGAGGTCTGGCTGCTCGACCCGGCCACCCTCAAAATGATGCCGATGGGCGCCCTCGCTCCCTCCGGCCAGACCACCTTCGCGGTGGCCGCCGGCCTGATGGCCGGCTACTCCGCCGTCGACATCAGCCTGCAAGCCAACAACGGCAACCCCGCCCACTCCGCCGTCAGCGTCCTCCGTGGCACCCTCCGCGCCAACTGACCTGCAGCGCCCAGCTGTCTTGTCAGCAGCACGTTTTCAACGAACCCGATGGCGACGCCAAGGGAAATTAGTGGGCTCGAAGGCGCCATCGGGGGCAGCCGGCCTCGCTTACCCGTCGACCGTTACTGAGGTTTGAGGCTTTCTTAGTGCATTTCTGGTTATTTATCGATTGGGCTTCAATGAAGCCCGAGCCCGCAGCAGCGAAGGCTGAGTCCTCACTACCCGGAGCTCGGCCTCCGGCGGGATACTTCAGGCTCTGGGATGCGAGAAGACCCTTTGGCCTGGCCTTTTCCCGTTCGCCGTCGCCCGCTCGGCTGCCGGGACGACGGCGACGGGATGGGCCAGCCCGGCCATGAGTGTGCACTTGGCGTGCCTCACTCAGCACCCCAGCCACACCCGTCCCGGGTCCGGTCTCACTGGAGCAAAGTCGGTGATTATCACCGGTTTCGCTCCAGTGAGGGCCGAGTCCCCGGGGTCATAGACCACCCGCGTCCCACGAGCCTCCGGAGCCACCCAGGTCTCGTCGAGCTAGCCCTCGGTGACGCCGGCAACGGGGCCGGAGTCAGTGGTGGGCGGCGCGGTGGGCGGCGAGGACGTCGAGGCCGAAGTCGGATTCGGGGTCGCGCCAGACCGAGTGGGCGTGGTTGGCTCCGCGCTGGACGTTGTCGTACTCGATCAGCAGGCCGGGGCCCTGCAGGCGGTAATAGACGGGCTGGCCCGGGGCGACCGGGCCGGCCCAGGCCAGGTGCACGTCGTCCAGGACCCGGTCGTCGTCGTAGTCGCCCAGCGGCGACACCGACTCGGGGACCCGGCCCAGGTAGCAGGCCAGCACCCGGCGCAGCTGGCGCCGCTGGTCGTCGTCCATCTCCCGGGCCGCCAGGCCCTTGGGGACGGTGGTCAGCGCCACCTGGCGGTGGTCGTCGGGGTCGTAGCCGGTCGCTTCTTCGTTGCGGTTGTCGAGGGCGAGGATGCCGGCCGCGACGTCGGGGTCGGTGAAGTAGCCGTTCCAGATGTGCCGCAAGCGGATCATCTGGTCGCCGTTGGCCAGCCGGGAGCGGTTGCCGCCGACGATGTCGGACGGGGCCCGCTGGTGCAGGGTGGCGGCCGCCTCGTGCTCAGGGCCGAGCGAGCGCATCAGCGCCCGGGCCAGGTCCTCGGCCCCGGCCAGCGGCCGCAGCGGCTCCGGGCCGAGCAGTGGCGAGGTGGCCGGGTCGGCTCCCAGGAAGCAGGGGGTCATCGCCTGCACCCGGCCGTCGACGATCAGGTTGTTGAGCGAGACGTGGTGGCCGCCGAAGCGCCAGCCCCACGGCTCCGATCCGCCCGGCTCGCCGAACACCCGCAGGTAGTACAGCTCGGGGTCGCGCCCGCGGTCGCGCTCGAAGCTGGCCTTCCAGCCTTCGACCTGGTCGAGGATGTTCTCCAGCCCGATGACGGTGGCCACGGTGACGTAACCGGCCCGGGACAGCCCGCTGGCCACCAGCTGGTGGGCCAGCCGCTGCTGGGCCGCGGTCTGCGCGCCCAGGGTCAGCCCGCCGTGGTCGGTCGGCGTGTAGAACCAGCGTTGCCGCTCGCTCTCGGACTCGTCCCCGGTGCCCGGCGCGGGGCGGGTGGCGACCGCCCGCTGGTCCGGTTCCAGCGCCTCCAGCCACGCGGCCGCGGCCGCCGCCATCCTGGTCGCCACTTCGGCGGCGGCGTCCCGCCGCTCAATGTTCAGCACACCCATACCTTCACCTTTGCCACCCGGAAGCTGCGTGGCAAGGTGGCGGACTAGGTTATGGGTCATGGCGACTGCGAATAGTGGCTCGACTGGCACCTCCACGACCACCACCGTCACGGGCGACGCCCCGGACCCCGGCCCGACCATCTTCGTGCTGTTCGGCGCGACCGGCGACCTCGCCAAGCGGATGGTGCTGCCGGCCTTCTACAAGCTGTGGCTCGAGCACCTGCTGCCCAAGGACTGGCTGCTGGTCGGCAACGGCCGCGGCGACGTGGCCCACGAGGACTTCCGGGCGCACTTCCACGACGTACTGGAGGAGTTCGGGCCCAAGCCCGACCCGGCCCAGTGGCAGGACTTCTCCCAGCGGGTGTACTTCGCCGGCGGCGGGTTCAACACCGACGACCCCGGCAGCCTGCTGGACAACCTGGCCAAGGCCAAGGAGCGGCTGGGCGGCAGCCCGCAGCTGATCCACTACCTCGCGGTCCCGCCGGTCGCGTTCACCGAGCTGACCCAGGCGCTCGGCCAGCACGGGCTGGCCGAGGGCGCCCGGGTCGTCTACGAGAAGCCGTTCGGCACCTCACAGCAGAACTTCGAGCAGCTCGACCAGGTCGTGCACTCGGTCCTGGACGAGTCGCAGGTCTACCGGATCGACCACTTCCTGGGCAAGGAAGCGACCCAGGACCTGCACGTGCTGCGGTTCGCCAACGGGCTGTTCGCCGCCATGTGGAGCAGCGAGCACATCGAGTCGGTGCAGATCGACGTGCCCGAGACGCTCGACATCGACGACCGGGCCGGGTTCTACGACGCCACCGGCGCGGTGCTCGACATGCTGGTCACCCACCTGTTCCAGGTGGCCGCCGAGGTGGCCATGGAGCCGCCCGCCAGCCTGGACGCCAATGACCTGCAGGCCGCCCGCGAAACGGTGATCCGCTGCTTCCGGCCGATCGACCCCAAGGACGTCGTCCTCGGCCAGTACGAGGGCTACCGGGACGTGCCCGGCATCGACAAGAACTCGAACCAGAACACCTACGTGGCCGCCCGGCTCTGGATCGACAACGACCGCTGGCGCGGGGTGCCGTTCTACCTGCGCACCGGCAAGCGGCTGGCCGAGTCCAAGCAGGTCGTCAGCATCATCCTGCGCGAGCCGGACGGGCCGCTGGCCGGCAAGCTGGAGGCCGACTCCAACGTGCTGTCGTTCTCGCTGTCGGGTGACGGCGAGATCGACGTGATGCTGGTGGCCAAGAAGCCCGGGCCGGCCCTGGTCACCGAGGAGGCCCGGGCCGCGATCCCGCTGGCCGGCCTGGACGGGGCCGACCCGCTGCCGCCCTACGTGCGGCTGATCCACGACGTGATCATCGGCGACCGGTCGCTGTTCACCCGGCCGGACGGCCTGGCCGCGGTCTGGGAGGTGTCCGCCCCGTTGCTCAACCACCCGCCCGCGGTCGTGCCCTACCCGCAGGGTTCGTGGGGACCGGCCGAGGCCGCCAAGCTGGTCGAGCCCGACCACTGGCTGCTCGGCCAGTAAGAGCTCAGTCGAGGTCTGACGCCAAGGGCGGCGACCCGCCGCCCTTGGCGTCGGCCCAGCGCTCGACCACGCTGGTGTCGGCGATGAAGCGGACCGAGGCGTCCGGTGCCCAGCGCCGGGCCGCCTCCTGCAGGCAGTCGTCGACCAGGGCGGCCACCGCCGGGCCGTGCCCGGCCGGCGCGTGCACCAGCAGCTCGTCGTGCAGGCAGAGGACGATGCGGGCGTCCAGGGCGGCGGCGCGGGCGCGTACGGTCACCGCCCACATCTTGAACAGCTCGGCCGCCGCCCCCTGGATCAGCGCGTTGCGGCCGTAACGGCCCCGGGCGGCCGCCCGGGCCGGGCTGTCGCCGCCGGCGCCGCCGCCCGCCCGGCTCAGCGCGATCAGCCGGCCGCCGTAGGTGCGCACGTCACGCCGGTCCTGCCCGGCCCGGTCGCCTTCTTCCAGGTAACCCATGGCGACCGGGTAGGCGCGCTTGAGCCGCCGCAGGGCCTGGGCGCCGTGACCGGTCGTCTGCCCGTACATCGCCCCCAGCACCGCCACCTTGGCCGTCGGCCGGTCCACCCCGAGCTGGGCGGCGACCGGCGCGTAGAGGTCGTCGGCGCGGGTCGCGGCGGCCAGCGCCCGGTCGCCCGCCACCGCCGCCAGCACCCGCGGCTCGATCTGCCCGAGGTCGGCCCGGACGAACACGTGGCCGTCGCCCGCCACCACCGCCTGGCGCATGGCGGCGGGCATGTTGTGCAGGCCACCGGACGCGGTCATCCGCCCGGCGGCCCCGTCCGAGCCGGTCCACGCCCCGCGCAGGCGGTCGTCGGGCCCCAGGTGCTGGTCGAGCCAGCCGTAGCCGTAGGTGGTGGCGATCCGCTCGGCCTTGCGCCACTCCAGCAGCGCGGCCACCAGTGGGTGGGTGTCCTGCAGGGCCTTCAGCCGCCACGCCCGGGTGTCCGGCACGTCCACCCCGATCGCGGTCAGCAGCGTCTTCACCTGGGCGGGGCTGCGCAGGTCGGCCCGGGTGCCGTCGGGCGCCAGGCGCAGCACGGCCGCATCCCGGGCGGCCCGGTTCCTGACCGCCTCGGCCTCGTCCCGGGGCCGCGGCCCGATGAACCCGGCCAGCACCTGCTCGGCCACCGCCCGGCTCATCGGCAGCCCGTCGGCCGACAGCTCCGCGCACAGCAACTCGGCCGCCGACTCGGAGTGGGCGGTGGCCAGGGCCATCGGCCGGCCGTCGAGCCGGGCCAGGGCCTGCTGCTGGCGGACGGCCACCGACCGGGCCAGCTCGGCCCAGCGGGCCACCCGCTCCGGGCTGGCCCGCCAGCCGCCGTCGGCCCACTCCGGGCGCAGGTGCCCGCTCGGCCCGACCGGCTCGTCCGGGTCACCCCCGTCGCCCGGCTGGAACAGGTCGGGCGGCCCGCTGGCGAGCGGCGGCAGCCCCGGCTCCAGGTGGGCCCAGGCCCGGCCCGGGTCGGCCCGCCAGCCGCCCGCCAGCAGCCGCTGGACGGCGGTGATGTCCCAGGCGGTGGCCAGCCGGACCGAGGCGGCGACGAGGGTGGCGGCGGTCTCACCCGACCAAACCACCCAGCGCGGCCGCAGCTCCCGGTCGACCAAGGCCAGCTGCCCGGCCAGGTCGCCGCCGAGCCCGCCGCCCACGCCTCGGCCGAGCCTGTCGCCCACGCCGCGGCCGGGGCCGCTGCCCGCGCCTGCGCTGAGCGCGCCGCCCGCGCCTGCGCCGGGGCCGCCGCCCGTCCCTTCGCCGGGGTCGCCGACCCGGTTGCCCGGGGCGGCCGGCAGCGCCCACGCCCCGGCCCCGGTGGCCAGCCCGACCGCGGTGCCCGGCGCCACCGCCAGGCCCACCAGCTCGCCCCGGCCGACCCCGGCCTGGCGCAGCCTCGCCATCAGATCCACGGCCGCATCCCGCACCCTCCCAGCCTGCCACGACCCCCCGACAACGCGGTCTGCCCGGGAGGCCTCGAATGCACATTTTCCCTGGTCAATATTCGTGCTGAGGCAAGTGACGTTGGTCCCTGTTGGCCGGGTCAGCGGGGTGTCACTCTTCGATGATGTTCGTCGCCCACGACGTCCTGCTGGACGTCTCCTTCGACGTGGCGCAGCCCCGCCTGGTCAGCCTGGCCAGCAGCCGCGCGCTCGTCGATGCGTCCCGGGCGGCCTACCTGGAGGGCGTGACCAGCCTCATCCGGGCCGGCCCGGTGGCCGGCCCGGCGGACGCCGATCCCGCCCCCCGGCTGGCCCGGGTCCGCCTGCTGCCGCCGGTCGAACGGGCGGACGCCATAACCGTCGGCCTGCGCTGGGAGGCCAGCGGCGTGTCGGTCGGGCTGTTCCCGGTCCTGGACGCCGACATCACGCTGGCGGCGGCCAGCGAGCACACCACCACCCTCACCCTGTCCGGCGTGTACCGGACTGCCGCGGACGGCGCCACCCTGCTGGGCGCGCCGGTCGCCGAGGCGCTGTCGACCGGGGCCCTGGCGGCCACGGAGGCGCTGCCGGCCACCGACCCTGCCCAGCTGGCCGAGACCACGATCCGCGCCCTGCTCCGGTACGCGGCCGGCTACCTGACCGGCTTAATCGAATGACCGCCCGGCGGCGACGCTGACCCATCGGCCCGCCGCCGGGGATCTTCTGTTTCCGGGTGTCGATCCCGGCTGGCCCCGTTCGTGTAGGAAGTGAGAGGCCGGCACCCGCCGGCCGCCGCCCCCGGGAGCCCCAGCCATGAAGCAGTACCTGCTCAGCATGTACCAGCCCACCCACGGGTCGATCCCGCCGCCCGAGGTGCTCGGCCCGATCATGGAAAAGCTCGGCCAGTTCCGGCGCGACCTGCAGGACCAGGGGTCCTGGGTGTTCGGGAACGGCTTGCACGCACCGGAGACCGCCACCGTGCTGCGGCCCGAGGACGGTGAGGTGCTGATCACCGACGGCCCGTTCGCCGAGGGCAAGGAGTACCTCGGCGGGGTCACCATCATCAAGGCGGCCGATCTCGACGCCGCCCTGGCCTGGGGACGCCGCTACGCGGAGGCCACCGGGCTGACGATCGAGGTCCGCCCGTTCCAGGGCGAAGCGGACGGGTGACGCCCCCGGACACCCCGCCTGCCCCGGACGCCGGTGACATCGAGCGGGTCTTCCGGGCCGAATACGGGCGCGCGGTCGCGGTCCTGACCGGCGTGTTCGGCGACCTCGAGGTGGCCGAGGACGCCGTCCAGGAGGCGTTCACGGCCGCGCTGCAACGCTGGCCGGCCGACGGGCAGCCGCCCAGCCCGGCGGGCTGGATCATCACCACCGCCCGCCGCCGGGCCATCGACCGGCTGCGCCGGGAATCGTCCCGCGACGACCGCCAGGCCCAGGCGGCCCGGCTGCAGGCCGTCCAGGCGGGCGCCGGGCCGCCGGAGGAGGGTCCCGTGCACGACGACCGGCTGCGGCTCATCTTCACCTGCTGCCACCCGGCCCTGGCCCCGGCCGCCCGGGTGGCGCTGACCCTGCGGCTGCTCGGCGGGCTCGGCACCACCGAGATCGCCCGCGCGTTCCTGGTCCCCGAGCCGACCATGGCCCAGCGGCTGGTCCGGGCCAAGGCCAAGATCCGCGACGCCCGCATCCCCTACCGGGTCCCGGCCGACGCCGACCTGCCCGACCGGCTGCGGGCGGTGCTGGCCGTGGTCTACCTGATCTTCAACGAGGGCTACCTGGCCAGCGCCGGTGAGGTGCTGGCCCGGGCCGAGCTGTGCGCGGAGGCCATTCGTCTCGGGCGGCTGCTGGCCGAGCTGATGCCGGACGAGCCCGAGGTGGCCGGGCTGCTGGCGCTGATGCTGCTGACCGACGCCCGCCGGGACACCCGGGCGGCGGCCGACGGCACCCTGATCCCGCTCGACGAGCAGGACCGGGCCCGCTGGGACCGCGAACGGATCGCCGAGGGCCAGGTTCTGGTGCGGGCCTGCCTGCGCCGCGGCCAGCCCGGCCCGTACCAGTTGCAGGCCGCGATCAGCGCGGTCCACAGCGACGCCGCCACCCCCGCCGCCACCGCCTGGGATCAGATCCTCGCCCTCTACGACCAGCTCCTGGCCTGCGCCCCGGGCCCGGTGGTGGCCCTCCACCGGGCGGTCGCGGTGGCCGAGGTGGACGGCCCCGCTCCCGCCCTGGCCCTGGTCGACCAGCTCGACCTGGGCCAGCATCACGTGTTCCACGCGGTCCGGGCCGACCTGCTGCGCCGCCTGGACCGCCCGGCCGAAGCGGCCCAGGCCTACCAGGCTGCCATCGACCGCACCGCCAACACGGCCGAGCGCGCCTTCCTGGCCCGCCGCCGCCGTGAGCTGCCCGCTTTCCCGTGACCGGCCAGCACCTCGCCGTACTCCGGTCCCCGCTCCGGTACCGCACTGCTCATCCCGCACCCCCATCGCCAGGGGCGAGCCGCGGCTGCGGGGCATCAAGGACCCGGCGGCCGATCGTGAGCACGATGACCAGGACGGCCAGCGGGATCGCGGGGACCGCGGCCGGGGCGGCCGAGATCAGCAGGCCGGCCAGCAGGGCGCCGACGACCAGGGCGGCCAGCGCGACCGCCCGGCGGCGATTGGCCTCCCGGCGGCGGGCGGGGTCGCGGTCGGCGCCGGGGCTCGCCAGCGAGTCGATCAGCGAGGTCAGGGTGCCGGTCAGGTAGGTGGTGCCGACCCCGGAGATGTTGAGCACCACGACCACCGCGCTCTGGATGCCCATGGCCACGGTGGCCAGCGCGATCAGCAGCAGCTGGGTCCCGCCGCCGGGCCGGGCGCCGGTCACCTCCCAGCCGATCGTGAAGCCGGTCAGGACCGCCGTCTCCAGGCCGAGGGCGGCCGCCACCCACGGTGTCCACGGGCCGCCCGCGGCCGGCCGCCGGGCCAGCCGGGAGCCGGCGGCCACGCCGGCCGCGTAGCCGCCGAAGCTGACCGCGGCGTGCACCGCCAGGGTGCCGGAGTGGCGGGCGGCGGCCAGCCCCAGGAACACGATGTTCGAGGTCATCACGCTGGCGAACACGCTGCCGAGCCGGGTGAAGGCCATGATGTCGGTGGCCGCCGAACCGACCGTGAGCAGGGCCGCGATGATCGTCAGGGCCCACGCCCCCGGAGTACCCGGCGCCCGGTCGCCGTCGCTCATGCGGCGGTCGGCACCCGGACCGCCCGGGCCCAGGCCGGGGCGTCGGGCGAGCGGTCCCCGAGCAGGGCGATGACCACCCGCATGCCCTTGGGCGGCTGGGCCGGCCAGGGGGTGAAGCCGTCGGTCAGCACCACCGTGATCGCGGGCCGGGGGCGCAGGCCGGCCGCCGCCGCGATGCCCGCGCCCATGTCGGTGCCGCCCCCGCCGACCAGCTCGATCTGGCGGGCCGAGGAGACCCGCTGGGCCGGCCCGGCGGCGGCGTCGCAGGCCAGCACCCGCAGCTGGCGGATCACCCCCAGCGACCGGAGCAGCCCCTCCACCTCGGCCAAGGTCATCGCCAGGAGCTCGCTGGTCATGCTGCCGGAGGTGTCGCAGACGACGGCGACGTCGGGCACCGGCCGCCGCAGGGCGGGCAGCACCACGTCGCCGACGGCGGCCGCCCGCCGGGACGGCCGCCGGTAGGAGTAGTCGGCCGCGCCCGCCCGGTCGGCGACCGCCCGGCGCAGCTCGGCCGCCAGCAGCGTGCGCCAGTTGACGACCGGCGCCAGCGTCTGCTGGGCCCAGCGGGCCAGCCCGGCCGGGACCGTGCCCGCTTCGCGGCCGTGCCGCAGGATCTCGGCTGCCACCTGGCGGCGGAGCAGGTCGGCCTGCCAGCCCGGCAACCCGCCGTCCCCGTCCGGCTGGTCGTCGCCGGCCGGCGACTCGCCCGGCCGGGGCTGGCCGTCGGCGCCGCTGCCGCAGTCACCGTCGCCGCCTGCCGCGGCCGCGTAACCGGGGCGGAAGTACTGCTCGGCCAGCCCGCCCGGGTCGGCCCCGAGGTGGTGCGGCAGCACCGGCCCGCCCGGCAGGTCGAGCCCGGCCGGGACCAGGTCGTCGTTGATCTCGGCGTCGGCCGCCCGGGTCCACTGCGGGGCGTCCTCGGGCCGGATCCCGAGCGCCCGGGCCCGCTCCGCGTGCGCCCGCAGCAGGTGGCACACGTGGTGCACGAGCACGCTGCCGAACTCGGCCGCCGTCCACTGGCCGGCCAGGTCCGGGTCGGCCCGCAGCCGCCACTGCTCGTCGACCGCGACCGACTCCGCACCGGGGGCCGCCGTCACCTGGGTGGCGAAGATCCCGCTGGCCAGGTACGGGAACCGGGCGGCCGCCCACAGTCGCGCCCCCGCCAGACCGGGCAGGTGCTGGCTGGTCACGACAGCAGCCCGGCGTCGCGCAGGACCGGGGCGAACAGCCGGATCTCCGGTGGCAGCGGGGCGCCGTCGGGGCGGTGCCGGGCCAGCACCCGGGCGGCGGCCGCGGCCACGTCGGGGGCGCCGGTAGCGGCGGTGGCCAGCACCCGCCAGCCGGCCGACCAGCGCTCGGGGGTGAGGTCGGCCGTGACCGCGGCGGTGACCGCGGCCAGCGCCGCGTAGGCCCGGTCGGCCCGGTCGGGCAGGGTGAACGAGGCCGGGTCGGCCAGCACCTCCTCCGGGTCGGGCAGGTCCATCTCGGCCAGCCAAGTCAGGAACTCGGCGCCCGCGCCGTCGCCCACGCAGCCGCGCACCAGCGCCGACCGGGTCTCGCCGCTGGCCCCGGCCGCGTCGGCCGCCGCCCACAGCCGGGCCGTCATCTCCCAGGTGCGGGGGCTGGGCCAGCCGCGCCCGGCGGTGGCCGGGTCGGTCGGCGGCGCGCAGGCCAGCGCGGGCCGCACCCGCAGGAACGCCGCCACCAGCCCGCGCGCCATCACCTCGGCCGCCGCCCAGTCCCCGGTCAGCTCGGGGATCCGCGGCGGCGTCCAGCCCCCGGCCAGCCCGTCGGCCACCACCCGCGGGTTGATCTCCCAGGTCAGGTGGCAGAGCCGGTTGGCCAGGGGCGCGGACAGGTCCCAGCCGTCGGCCGCCTGTTCGGGCGGGTTGGCGGCCGCCACCACCGCCACCCCGGCGGGCAGGTCGAGGTCGCCGACCACCCGTTCCAGCACCACCCGCAGCAGCGCCGCCTGCACGGCGGGCGGCGCGGTCGACAGCTCGTCCAGGAACAGCAGGCCGCGGCCGGCCGCGGCCAGCCGCTGGGCCCAGGTCGGCGGCGCGAACCGGACCCCCTGGCCGACCACCACCGGCAGGCCCGCGAAGTCGGACGGCTCGCGGATCGAGGCGATCACGGTCTCGCACGGCAGCCCGGCCGCGGCCGCCATCGCCCGGATGGCCGAGGTCTTGCCGGTGCCGGGCGCGCCCCACAACAGCACCGGCACCCGGGCGGCGACCGCCACCGTCAGCGCCGCCACCGTCGGGTCGGAGTCGCGCACGCCGGCCGGGCGGGCCCTCGGCTCCTCGTCCACACTCACAGTGTTCCCCGCTCGCTCCCGGGCCCCCGCCCGCCTCCCCATTCCCCCTTCACTGCGTCGCCTTCCCTCGTCGCGCCGCGCTCGTTCCTCGCACGGCGCTCCTCAGTCCAGGCAACGCCGCGGCCCTCCCGCTCGCTCAACGCTGGCCGCCTTCCTGGCTGTCGGTTGTCTCCCAGTGTGCCCACTGGGCGGAGTGCCCGGGGCCACCGACGTCGATTCCGGTCTCGCCGTCGACCGCCCGGACCCGCAGCCGGACCGGCGGCCGGCCCGGGGCCGGGACGGCCAGCACGGTGGCGTCCGGCCAGGCGGCCTGCTCGACCGCGACCACCAGGTGGCCGTCCACCACCGCCAGCCCCGGCGCCCACACGGTGGCCAGCCAGCCGACCGGCAGCGTGGCCCGCAGCCGGGCCCCGGCCCGGGAGCCGGTCAGCCCGAGCTCGCCCCAGCCCGAGTGCTCCCCGGCCCGGCCGGCCTCGGCCAGATCGGCCTCGACCAGGTCGGGGTCGACCCCCAGCCAGGCCTTGGCGGCCGGGGCCAGCCGCCCGGTCAGCGCCGCCTCCAGCGCGGGCCGATGATCGGCCGCCTCGCCCGCCCGCAGGCCACCGTCCGCCCAGGCGGCCGCGATCGTGCCCGACAGCAGCTGCTGGAAGGCCGAGCCGAGCGCCAGCAGGATCAGCATCTCCAGCCGTTCGGCCCGCAGCTGGGCCAGCTCTGGCGGCGGCCCCGGGGGCAGCCCGCCCCCACCGGGACGGCCGCCGGCCGGGATCATCGGCCGGCTGCCGGGGCGGCCGGTGCCCGCGAACAGCCCGGCCCCGAACCCGCCGCTTCCCGGCAGCCGCCGGGCGAACCGGCTGCCCAGCCGGTTCTCGCGGAACTCGCGGACCTCGTCCCAGCTGACCCCGACGTCGTCGTCCGGCCCGCGCGGGCCGACCGCCAGCAGGTCGAGGTCGTCGTCGTGGCGGTGCCAGGCCTCGGCCACCTCCAGGCAGGCGGCCCTTTCCCCGCCCAGCGCGGCCAGCACCGCCTCCCCCTCGGGATCGGCGTGGGCGGGCAGCGTCAGCGCCCCGTCCTGCCAGCGCACCGGGTGGAGGCCGTCCCCGCACGGCACCCAGGTCTCGACCGCCGGCAGCGCCCGCCACCAGGGCACCCCGGTCACGGCGCCGCCCACCAGCGCAACGGCACCTCGGCCCGCACCCGGCCGGTCAGCGTGCTGGCCAGCACCGTGAGCCGGGTGCTGTCGCGGCCCAGCGGCGGCAGCACCCGCAGCGTCCCGGCCAGCTCGCCGCCGGTCTCGCCGTGCCAGGTCCCGGGCACCGCCACGTGCCACTGGCTGGTGTCGTCGCGCAGCCAGCAGCAGAAGTCCCGGTACGAGAACGGGCCGCCGTCCGGCCGGTCCCCGGAGGTGGCCGGCGGCGCCACCACCAGGTGCAGGAACGTCTGCTGGCTGCGGGTGTGCAGGCCGCCGAGCGCGACCCGGGCGCCGTTCACGTCGGGCAGCACCGCGCTGAGGGCGGCGGTGCCGTCGTGGACCGGGGGCCGGTGCCGCCGGCCGGACCAGGCCAGCACGCTCAGCCACGGCCCCGGCAGCCGGGCGCTGGGGGCGGCGGTGATGCCGTGGTTGCCGATGCCGAGCCGTTCGCAGATCGTGGCCAGGTACCCGGGCACCGGGCTGAACGGCGACAGCGCCCCGGCCGCCTCCAGCGCGGTGACCACGTCGCCGAGGCCGTAGGCCTGCCGCCGGGTGTCACCGATGCGGCCGGCCGCCGAGGTGGCCAGCAGCTGCTGGGCGGCGTGCTCCAGCAACTGCTCGCCGGGCTGGCTGTCCTGGGGCTGGCCGCTCACCTCGGCCGTGGGCGGCGGCCCGGTCAGGTCGATCCGCAGCCGGGGGGTGCCGGCCCCGGTCGCCAGC
The DNA here is from genome assembly GCA_019240215.1 of Actinomycetota bacterium. Taxonomy (GTDB): domain Bacteria; phylum Actinomycetota; class Actinomycetes; order Streptosporangiales; family Streptosporangiaceae; genus Bog-532. The sequence continues at coordinate 47,746 of JAFAYQ010000050.1, forward strand.
TCGAGCCAGCGGGCGCCGTCGGGCGGGGCCGGCTCGATGTTCAGCTCGCCTTCCCACTGCAGGCCGGCGCCGCCGCCCTGGAACGTCACCTGGTAGGCGGTGCCGCGGTCGTCGGCCGCGACCAGCCGGGCGAACGGTTCGGGGAAACCGCTGAAGATGCCGCCGCTCACGGCCGGGCGCAGCGGCGCGAACGTCAGCGCCTGGGCCCGCCGGGCCGTCACCAGCAGCGCCAGCACGTACAGTTCGCCGGCCACGAACTCATCCCGGAACGGCAGCATCCGCCCCACCGGCCACAGCCGCCAGGGCTTCGCTGGCGGCTCCGGTTCGGCCGGCTCCGGTTCGGCCGGCGCCCCCGGGCCCGCGGTGGCCCCGGCCCCGGCCGCGGCCATGACCCGGGCCCGGCGGCCGCGCCGCAGCAGCGGCCCGGCCGTCTGCGGCTGCAGCCGGCGGCGGACGGCCAGCGCCGCCTGGAACTGCACCATGATGTCGTCGGCCGCATCGACGTCGAGGGCGCCGACCGCGGTCAGTGCCATCGCGACGCCGTTGAGCCGGAGCACGCACTCGCTGAAGACCGCCTGGGCGCCGGGACCGCCGTCATCGGACAGGGCCCGGGCCCGCCGCAGCCCCGCCTCGGCGGCCAGCCGCAGATGGCGTTCCGCGCGGTCACGGTTCACCCGTCTACGGTCTCACTCCGGCCCGAACATGCGCGAATCAGCGAGGTCCGGGCCCGAGCCCGCCGGGCCCGGCCGGGCCGGAAAAAGTGCGGGGGCCGGGCTGGCGAGGATGGGTTCGCCTGCCCGGCCCTCTGGCCACCGGCAGAACTATGACGCGGCCGACCGCCCTCGCGGTTCCCCCGGCGGCATCATTTTTCCGAGTTTTCGCTGGCTGCGCTGTTCGCCGGGCTCCCCGGCCAGTGACCGGGGAACGGCAGCTCGAGCTCGGCCAGCCACGGCGGCGGTGGCCGGCGACGGCCGTCGGCGTCCCACGGCGACGATGGGTGCCCGGGCGGCAGCCGCTCCAGCTGGGTCTGCATCTGCGTGTCGGAGACCATCGCACCCTTCCGTCCTGGCCACTCAAAGTGAGGATCAAGATACCGAAGGTAGTGCCCCGATGACTCTGATGACACGGAGCGCGTGGGTCAGCGCATGGGGCGGCCGGGGCCCCTCGGGTGTCGGGCCCCGGCCGCCGGTCCATCGGCCGCCCGGGCCCGCCCGCCGCGGACCGTTCCGAGCTTCCCCCTGGAGCTGCCGTTCGAGGCATCCCCAGCCGCCGGCGGCGGTAATCACCCGCGGGTGTGTCGCCCCGCACTTTCCGCTTTGCGCAGGCCAGTGCGGACCCTTTAATAAAAATATTTAAAGGGCCTTGAGGCGGCCGAGTACCTCGTCGTGCAGGCGGCCGTTGGTGCAGACGATGCTGCCGCCCTCGGGGGTGCGGTTGCCGTCGATGTCGGTGAACCGGCCGCCCGCCTCCTCCACGATGACCTGGAGGGCGGCGATGTCCCAGAGCGAGACCTCGGGCTCGGCCGACACGTCGACCGCCCCCTCGGCCACCAGCACGTGGGACCAGAAGTCGCCGTAGGCCCGGCTCCGCCACACCGACTGGGTCAGGCCGAGGAAACCCTCGATCCGGTCCCGGTCGACCCAGCCGCCCAGGCTGGAGTAGGACAGCGACGCGTCGCTCAGCTGACTGACCCCGGACACCGTGCAGCGGGTGGCCTTGAGCAGGCTGCGCCCGGTCCAGGCGCCGCCGCCGGCCGCCGCCCACCAGCGGCGGCCCAGGGCCGGGGCCGACACCACGCCGACCACGACCTCGTCGCCGTCCATCAGCCCGATCAGCGTGGCCCAGACCGGCACGCCGCGGATGAAGTTCTTGGTGCCGTCGATCGGGTCGATGACCCAGCAGCGCGGCCCGTGCCCGGCCCGGCCGAACTCCTCGCCCAGCACCGCGTCGCGCGGCCGGGACCGGCGCAGCACGTTGCGCAGCGACTCCTCGGCCGCGCGGTCGGCATCGGTCACCGGGGTCAGGTCCGGCTTGGTCTCGACCTCGAGATTCAGCGCCTTGAAACGCCGGCTGGTGATGTCGTCGGCCGCGTCGGCGAGGACGTGCGCAAAGCGCAGATCGTCGTCATAGCGGGGCACGCGCTGAACGCTACCGCTTTGGCGAGTCTGGTGACCAGGCGAGCGCCGGCGCGGCGCAGGGGGCACACTGAACAGATGGGCGAAGTCAGCCTGAAGAAAGCGGGGGACGCGGCCAGCCGGGTGTCCGGTCAGCTGGGGCAGGACGAGCAGTTCGGGCCGTTCGTGCGCCAGGGCCGCATCGTCGCCATGCCGGCCCGCCCGGCCCGGCGGCGGCTCCTGCTGGACTGCGTGGCCCAGGCGTTCGAGCCGGGCCTGCGCTACCCGGAGGCGGTCGTCGACGACGTGCTGCGGGTGCTGTGCGAGGACCACGCGGCCCTGCGCCGGTACCTGGTCGACGAGGGATTCCTGTCCCGGCAGGCCGGCGTCTACTGGCGCAGCGGCGGCACCGTCGACCTCGAACCAGCCTGACCCGTACCCCTCACCCCGCTCGCCCCTGCGACCTCAGGCGTCACTGCCGTCCCGGCTGGCCAGCAGCCGGCGCAACGAGTCCAGCCGGGTCTGAGCCCCGTGTTCGGCCGCCCACTCGTCCAGGTGGCAGTCCGGGCCCAGGTGATCGTCGCCGGGCGGACAGTCGGCGATGCCCTCGGCCAGGTCGGGGAAGGCTTCCAGCACCCGCTCCGGGCTGACTCCGCCGAGGCCGAAGCCCCGCACCCCGGGGGTGTCGATGATCCAGCCGCTGCCGGGCAGCGGCAGCGCCACCGCCGACGACGAGGTGTGGCGGCCCCGGCCGGTCACCGGGTTGACCGTGCCGGTGACCCGGTCGGCGTCCGGGACCAGGGCGTTGACCAGCGTCGACTTTCCCACCCCGGACTGGCCGATCATCACGCTGATCTTCCCGTCCAGTACCGCCTGCAACCCGGCCAGCTGCTCCGCGGTCAGCGGGCGCTGGGTCACGTGCGCGGGCACGCCCAGCGGCGCGTAGACGCTGAGCACCTCGTCCGGCGAAGCCAGGTCGGCCTTGGTCAGCGCGAGCAGCGGGCTGATGCCGGCGTCGTAGGCGGCGACCAGGCACCGGTCCACGAACCGCAGGTGCGGCGACGGCTGGGCCAGCGCGCAGACGACGACCAGCTGGTCGGCGTTGGCCACGATGACCCGCTCCACCGGGTCCGTGTCATCGGGCGACCGGCGCAGGGCCGAGGTCCGCGGCTGGATGCGGACGATCCGGGCCAGCGTGCCCGGGTCCCCGGACACGTCGCCGGCCAGCACCACCCGATCGCCGACCACGACGCTGCGCCGTCCCAGCTCGCGGGCCTTCATCGCGGTGACCATCCGGTCGTCGGTCAGGCAGGTGTAGCGGCCCCGGTCGACCGTGGTCACGAACCCTTCCGGCGCACCGGAGTGGGCCGGGCGGCGCCGCGTGCGCGGCCGCGTGCCCTTACCCGGGCGCACCCGGATGTCGTCCTCGTCGAGGTCGCGTGGGCTCAGTGCTCCCGCTCCCGTCGTACCGTGTCACAGGCCATAGCGTGAGGTTATCGGCTGGCGGCCGGGGGCGCCTTGTCGCGCGCGGCCGCCAGCCGGGGCCCCGGGTTTGGCTGACCGCCTTTCCGGAAATGAAACGGCGCATTAAGCGTCTGTTCACGCAACGACTTATGTATCGGGACATGGAGTATGTGCGGGCGATTCGTCTCCGCGCGCGAGCGCCGGCAACTCATCGACGAGTTCGGCATCGAGCGCGATCAGGTGGCCGGTGAGCTGGCGCCCGACTACAACGTCGCCCCGACCGATTCCATCTACGCGGTCATGACCCGGCCGCCGCGGGAGGACAAGGACGCCCCGCCCGCCCGCGAACTGCACACGGTGCGCTGGGGCCTGATCCCGTCCTGGGCCAAGGACCTGTCCGGGGCCGGGCGGCTGATCAACGCCCGGGCCGAGACCGTCACCGAGAAGCCCTCGTTCCGCAACGCCTTCGCCCGGCGGCGCTGCCTGATCCCGGCCGACGGCTACTACGAGTGGCGGACGCTGCCCAGCGCCGATGGCGGCAAGCCGCGCAAGCAGCCGTACTTCATCCACCGGGCCGACGGCACCGGGCTGGCGCTGGCCGGGCTGTACGAGCTGCGGCGGGACCGGGATCTGCCCGACGACCACCCCCAGGCCTGGCTGTGGACGGCGACGATCATCACCACCAGCGCCACCGACGAGCTGGGCTGGGTGCACGACCGGATGCCGATGGTGGTCAGTCCCGACCGGTGGACGGAGTGGCTCGACCCGGTCCCCGGTGACGCCGAGCGCCTGCTCAAGGTGATGACGCCCGCCGGGTCGGACGAGCTCGGGACCCGGGCGGTGTCGACCGCCGTCAATTCCGTGCGCAACGACGGGCCGGACCTGATCGCTCCCGTGGCTGAAGCGGGTGAGCCGGGGACGGCATGACCACCCGGCCGCAGGGGCCGGCGGACAGGAGGCGGATGCTGCCGTGGACACTGACGTCACGCGTAAGCGCCTTGAGGAGATGCTCGACGGCCTGGACCGGTCGATCGCGGTGCTGACCGGCGAGCGCCCGGCCCCCGAGGACGGCCCGTCGAACCCGTTCGACCCGGCCGACGCGGGCGCCAACCTGTCCGAGACCGACCGCACCGCGGCGGTGCTGCACTCCGCCCGCCAGCAGCGCGGCAACGTGCTGGCCGCGCTGACCCGGATGCAGGACGGGAGCTACGGGCTCTGCGTCGACTGCGGCAAGCCGGTGCCGGACGGGCGCCTCGAAGCCCGCCCCGACGCGTCCCGCTGCGTCGCCTGCCAGGGGAAACACGACCGGCGCCATCGCTGACGCCGGGGCGTGACGCGCGGGCTCCCGCCCGGCCGCTGATCAGCGGGGGCGGCGGGGGCCTTGCTTGCGGGCGGAGACGATCAGCTGGACGCCGACCGACTCGTCGGGGTGGCTGGCCAGCTCGGCTTCGACCAGGCGGGGGAGGCCCTTGGGGTCGCGGTTGAGGACGTGGGCCACCGTCGACGGCGAGAACACCGTGCGCGGCCGGATCCACATCACGGTCAGGCCGGCGTCGTTGAACAGCTCGCGCAGCTGCTCGGCGCCGAAGCAGCGGGTGATCGTCCCGTCCGGCCAGGGCACCAGCACCACCTCGGCGTGCGGCAGGTCGGTCAGCTCGGCCCAGTGCCGCTGCTCGGCCAGCATCGCCATGCCCAGCACCAGCGAGTCCACGCAGGCCAGGACCCGCCCGGCCGGGCGCAGCACCCGGGCCACGTCGGCGATCAGGTTCTCGGCCGCCAGCTCCATGGACAGCGTGCGGTCCTCGGCGATGACGCCGTCGGCGCAGCCGTCGGCCAGGAACGACAGCGAGCCCGAATCGGAGGACACGCTGGCCACCTGGCCGCCCCTGGCTCCGTGGCGGTCGTGGTGGCCGTTGACGCTGAAACCGTTCAGGTGACCGTCGGGCGGGGGCGGCACCAGGCCGGGCGGCACCCCGTCGACCTCGCCGCTGGGTGACGGCGCGACGCCGGACACCCGTACGACGGTATGGCCGGCTGTGGCGGCAATGCTGGCCGCTCGCGCGTGCGGTCCCGAGATGTCGACCAGCAGGCGGCCTTCGCGCGGCAGCCAGGACGCGAGCTGCGCCTCGGCCACCGCCTGGTGAAAGCGCCAGTACGGCGACAGTGACCCGGGATCGCCGACGGCCGTGGCGCTGGCCGAAGGCCTCACCGAAACTCCTGCTGTGGCTGCGGCTTCCCCCTCGGCCGCACGGGTTGTCCCATGTATGTTCCCCGCCGCGGCCAGTTCACCCCCACTGAGGAGGAATGAGGGCCACCCGGAATGACGCGGCCAGCCTTCGTGTTCCAGTGCACATGCCAGTAGCTTGTGGCGCACCTCCGGCGGCGACCGCCGGCCTCGACCTGAGTGTCCAGACGGTGCCAGCGGCACCGCGGAAGGGCGGAACTGCCAGCCTCGGGGACATCAGCGGGGCACCCAGCCATGTATCCTCCCGGCCATACGGTTTTTACGGGCCGGCCACGCAGGATACCGAGGAGGTGGGTCCCGTCCCGGAGACACTTGAGCAGCGCGACGAACGGTTCGAGCAGGATGTGCTGCCGTTCCTGGATCAGCTGTATTCCGCCGGGCTCCGGATGACCCGCAACCCAGCGGACGCCGAAGACCTGGTGCAGGAGACGTTCGCCAAGGCGTACGCATCCTTCCACCAGTTCCAGCCGGGTACCAACCTCAAGGCCTGGCTGTTCCGGATCCTGACCAACACCTTCATCAACACCTACCGGAAACGGCAGCGGGAGCCGCAGCGTTCCGGGGCCGAAGAGGTGGAGGACTGGCAGCTCGCGCGGGCCGCCTCGCACACCTCCGGCGGGCTGAAGTCGGCCGAGGCGGAAGCGCTCGAGGGGCTGCCCGACTCCGACATCAAGTCGGCCCTGCAGGCGCTGCCCGAAGACTTCCGCATCGCGGTCTACCTGGCCGACGTGGAAGGTTTCGCGTACAAGGAGATCGCCGACATCATGGGCACGCCGATCGGCACGGTGATGTCCCGCCTGCACCGCGGGCGCCGGCAACTGCGCGACATGCTCGAGGACTACGCCGCCGAGCGCGGCCTGGTCCGGTCCGGCACTGGATCCGCCAGCAACGGAGCGGCGGATGGCGAGTCCGGGGAGGAAGCCCGATGAGCTGCGGTAAGCACCATGACACGCCCTGTACCGAGGTGCTCGACCGCATCTATGCGTACCTGGACGGCGAGCTCGACGCCGAAGAGGGGTCCAAGGTGCGGCAGCACCTCGACGAGTGCGGCCCCTGCCTGCGCGAGTACGGCCTCGAGGACGTGGTCAAGAAGCTGATCCGGCAGCGCTGCTGCGACCCGGCCCCGGTCGACCTGCGGGCCAAGGTCCTCGTCCGGATTCAGGAAGTCCGCGCCGAGATCCGGGTCGTCGACTGATCCGGTCACTTTGGGCGATCCGGTAGGTACTATTCGCTCACGATGAAGTTTGGGCCTACAGAGATCTACCAGGTCGGGTTACGCTGAGCTTTCCAGTGTTGTGCGGCGGGTTACGACCGTCGGCCAGCACCGCTGGACGTGACCCTCGCGTCCCGCTGACCCGGCGGGTCCGAGTGAGGGAGGAGGCACGGCGTGCTGCGGCTAGGGATCAGCTGGGGCTTACCGTGCCTGGCCTGATGCTCGGCATCACTCGGCCACGGTGAGGGGGGAGTTTGGGCAGGCTGTCGCGAGCAGCATGGCTTTACATCGGTGTCATCGCCGCCGCGGCCGTAGCCGTCATCGGCTACGGCCCGCTGCCGGGTACCGAGTGGAGCCGCCTGGCGGTACTGGCCGTGCTGTTCCTGGTGTGCGAGTCCACCCCGACGTCGATCATGCCGAGCCGGGTGGCCTGGTCACCCGGTTACGCCGCCACCCTCGCCTCGGTGGTCCTGGTCGGCCCGGTCGGGGCCGCCCTGGTCGGCACGGTCAGCGCGTTCAGCCTGCGCCGCGGCCCGACGATCATGCAGCGGGTGTTCAACGGCGGCATGTACGCGCTCAGCGCCTACGCGGCCGGGCGGGTGTTCCTGGTCCTCGGCGGCCCCGTCGGCATCCCCACCCGCGACTCGTTCCCGCTGATCATCGGCCCGTTCGTGGGAGCCGCGGCCGCCCACATCGTGGCCAACTACGGCATGGTGAGCCTGGTGCTGGGGCTGACGGCCGGGCGCGACAGCGGCCGCCGCCTGCTGAACCTGCGGCTGTCGCTGCCCGACCTCGGCTACGCCGCCTTCGGCCTGCTGATCGCGGCGCTGTGGAGCGTGGTGGGCGCGTTCGCCGCCATCCTGGTGCTGATCCCGCTGTTCGTGGCCCGCTGGGCCATCGCCCAGTTCGCCGACCAGCAGCGGGCCTACGAAGGCACCCTGCGGGTGCTGTGCCAGGCGGTCGAGACCAAGGACTTCTACACCCGCGGGCACAGCGAGCGGGTGTCCCGGGGCTCGGTCATGATCGCCCGCGCGATCGGGATGCGGCCCGAGCGGGTGGAGGCGATCAGGTTCGCCGGCATGCTGCACGACGTGGGCAAGCTCGGGGTCCCGACCAAGGTGCTGCAGAAGACCGGCAAGCTGACCGAGGAAGAGTACGCCGCCATCCAGCTGCACCCCATGCGCGGCCTGGAGATCATCAAGGAGATCGGCTTCCTGGACGAGGCGCTGGCCGGGATCATGCACCATCACGAGCGGATCGACGGCTGCGGCTACCCGATGGGGCTGGCCGGGGACGAGATCCCCGAGTTCGCCCGGGTGCTGGCGGTGGCCGACGCGTTCGACTGCATGACCTCGACCCGGTCCTACCGGGGCGCCCGCCCGGTCGCCGACGCCGTCGCCGAGCTGCGCCGGTGCTCCGGCACCCAGTTCGACCCGGCCTTCGTCGACGCGCTGGTGTCCGCGGTCGAGCGGGACGGCTGGCAGACCCCGGACACCCCGGTCGCGCCGCCCGGTGAGCCGGTCGGCCCCGGATACGACCACGACGACCCGGCGGCGCCGCTGCGCGTCGTCGGCAGCCGCTGAGGGACGGGACAGCAGTGAGCATCAGCCAGGGCCGCGTGAGCGTGGGCGAGCGGGGCCGGATCGTGGCCCCGCGCCTGCGTACCCGGCCCTGGCGGCCCGGCGGTACCGGGTCCCGGGTGGTGATCGCCGCGGCCGGCCTGCTGGTGGCGGTCGCGGTGGTGCACACGCTGCTGGTCGGCGCGGTCCAGCCTCGCTGGGCGCTGGTGTTCACGGCCCTGGTCGCGGTGGGCGAGCTGCTCCGGCTCAACCTGCCCGGTGACCGCGAGGCGGCCCCCATCGGCACCGCCTGCGCGCTGGCCAACGCGCTGCTGATCCGGGTCGGGCCGATCCCCGCCCGGCACTCGGTCCTGCAGGTGGTGGCGGTGACCGGGATCGGCATGACGATCGGGGCGCTGCCGCACCTGGCGGCGGGCCGCCCGGCCCGGCTCACCAGCATGGCGGCCCGGCTGCTGGCGGTGGCGTTCGCCGCCTTCGCGTTCCGGCCGCTGGCCGCCCGGCCCGCCGTCATCGAGCACTGGTGGACGGCGTTCGCGGTGATGGCGTCGCTGCTGGCGGTGGCCTGGCTGATCACCGTGGTGATCGAGACCGTGATCCGGGCCGGGGCGCTGCGGACCCGCTGGTGGGTCACGTTCACCGACGAGGTGCGGGTCCAGGGCCCGCTCGGGGTGGCGATCGGCGCCTCGGCCGCCCTGATCGTGTTCGCGGCCGAGGCCATGGGGCTGGTCGCGGTGGCCGTGTTCATCGCCCCGCTGCTGGTCACCCAGGTCGCGTTCCGCCGCTACGCCGGTATCCGGGCCACCTACCTGCAGACCGTCCGGGCCCTGGCCCGGGTCACCGAGATCGGCGGTTACGTCGACGCCGGCCATTCGGACCGGGTCAGCCGGCTGGCGGTCACCGTCGGCCGCGAGCTCGGCCTGACCGAGCAGCAGCTGCTGGAGCTGCAGTACGCGGCCCTGATCCACGACATCGGCCAGCTGTCGCTGCCGGACCCGATCCCGGGCGGGGCGACCGTGCTGGTGCCGCCGGAGGAACAGCGCCAGATCGCCGAGCTCGGCGCCGAGGTCATCGAGCAGGCCCAGATGCTCGACAGCGTGGCCGAGATCGTCCGCCGCCAGAGCGACGCCTACCGGGACCCGGCCGCCACCCCGCCCCCGCTCAGCAGCCGGATCATCCGGGCCGCGAACGCCTTCGACGACCTGGTCGGCAGCTCGGTCAACCCGGGCAAGGCGGCCGCGGTGGTGGAGCGGCTGCGGCTGGACACCAGCGCCGAATACGACCCCCACGTGGTGGCGGCGCTGGGCCGGGTCATCGCCCGCCGGTCACCGCTCCCGCCGCCGTAGCCTCCTCTATGCTGCTCGGGGGCAGTCGAGACCAGCCGACGAGAGGAGCTTGGGTGGCGGAGATCCGGGCGGAGATGGTCGCCAACGTCTGGAAGGTCGTCGCGGCCGAGGGCCAGCAGCTCGACGCGGGCGACACCGTGGTCATCCTCGAGTCGATGAAGATGGAGATCCCGGTGCTGGCCGAGGATCCCGGCACGCTGTCCAAGCTCAACGTGGCCGAGGGGGACGTGGTCCAGGAAGGCGACCTGCTCGCCGTCATCGACTGAGGGCCGGGCCCGGCGCCGCCGGACCCAGCCGGCTAGACCCCGGTGGTCGACCGGGGGTAGGCGATCTCCGGGTCGGTGACCACGTTGACCAGGTACGGGACCCCGGCCGCGAACGCCCGCCGCAGGGCCGGGCCGATCTGCCCCGGCTCGGTGACCAGCTCACCGGCCCCGCCCAGCGCCCGCACGACCTCGTCGTAGCGGCAGCCCGGCTGCAGGTCGGCGGCGACGTCGTAGCCGTACAGCGCCCGCATCGGGTGCTTCTCCAGCCCCCAGGCGCCGTTGTTGCCGCACACGATGACGACCGGCAGCCGGTGGCGGACCAGGGTGTCCGCGTCCATCAGCGAGAACCCGGCCGCGCCGTCCCCGAGCAGCAGCACCACCTGCGACGACGGCCGGGCCAGGCGGGCCGCGATCGCGTAACCGAGGCCGGTGCCCAGGCAGCCGAACGGGCCCGGGTCGAGCCAGTGGCCGGGCCGGGCCGGTTCCACCAGCCGGCCTGCGTAGGAGACGAAGTCCCCGCCGTCGCCGATGATCACCGCGTCCTCGGCCAGCACCTGGTTCAGCTCGCCGTAGATCCGCATCGGGTGGATCGGGGTGGCCGCGCTGGCCAGCAGCGGGGCGTCGGCCGCGATGGCGGCCCGGGCGGTGTCCTGCAGCCGGGTCAGCCACTGCTGACGGGCCTGGTACTCGCCGCCGCCGGCCACCGCCCCGAGGGCCGCGAAGAACGCGCTCAGGTCACCGGCGGCCGCCGCCACCAGCGGGCAGTGGGTGGCGATCTGCCCGGGGCTGTCGACCACGTGCACCACCGGAGTCTTCTCGCCCCGGTGTTCATTCCCGGGCCCGAACTGGCCGTAGCCGAGCCGGAAGTCCAGCGGTGCCCCTGCCACCACGACCAGGTCGGCCTCGCGGAAGGCGGCCGACCGGGCCCGGGTGACCAGCTGCGGGTGCCCGGCCGGGAGGATGCCCCGGCCCTGGCCGTTGGCGATGACCGGCAGCGACCAGGCCTCGGCGCAGGCGCGGGCGGCGTCGTCGGCTCCGTCCAGCCACACGTCCGACCCCAGCACCAGGACCGGCCGCCGGGCGCCGGCCAGCCGGGTGGCGATGTCGCTGACCATCCCGGGGTCGGGGGCCCGGCCGGCCGGCTCGTCCGGGCCGCCCGCCGCGGCCGGCGGGGCGGCCTGGTCGTACAGCGCCTCCAGCGACACGTCCAGGAACACCGGGCCGCGGTGCGGGGTCGCGGCCAGCCGGAACGCCTCGTCCACCGACCCCGCGACCTGGGCGGTGGTGTGCTCGGTCCAGGCCCGCTTGGTCACCGGGGCCAGCAGCGGCGGGTGGTCGATCTCCTGCAGGCTGCCCGCCCCCCAGCGGTAGTCCGGCGCCCGGCCCGCCAGCACCACCACCGGGGCGCCGTTGAAGTGGGCGGTGGTGACCGCGCTGACGCTGTTGGTCACCCCCGGCCCGGCCGTGACCACCGCCAGCGCGGGGGAGCGGGTCAGCCGGGCGGTCGCCTCGGCCGCGAACACCGCGGTCTGCTCGTGCCGGACGTCGATCAGCGGCAGCGGCGGCTCGGCGTGGACGGCCGCGTCGTACAGCGGGAAAACGTGCCCGCCGGACAGCGTGAACAGGTGGGTCACGCCGTACCGCTGGGCGGCCTGGACGGCCAGCGTGCCGCCGTGGTGCCGGGCCGATCCCTCGTCAGTCATACCCCCGGTCATACCGTGCCGGGGTGGGCAGGCGGGTCGAGGGCCATCGCCGGCGCCTCCGCTTCCTCGTAATCGGCCGGGCTGGTCTGGTCCTGACCGCGCGGCAGGCGCCCCAGCAGCGGCGTGAGCGCGCTGGCCACGATCAGGTTGGCGACCAGCCCGACGACGCCGGTCCAGATCGTCACCTTGGTGTGGAAGCCCCAGGTGCTGAACGCGAACGAGGCGCTGCCGAAGTGGGCCGCGGTCTTGCTCGGGGTGACGTAGAGCATGTAGACCGACAGGCCCATGCCGACCACCCAGCCCGCCACCAGCGCCCACTGGTGGAACCAGCGGGTGTAGAGGCCGAGCACGACCGCGGGCAGGATCTCGATGATGATGACGCCGCCGATGAGCTGCAGCTCGATCGCGAACGAGACCTTGAGGGCGACGATCACCGCCACCGCGCCCAGCTTCAGCACCACCGACGCGATCTGGCTGACCAGGCCCTCCTCCCGGTCGCTGGCCGACGGCCGCAGGTAGGGCCGGTAGATGTCGCGGGCGAACGTGTTGGCGGCCGCGATGGCCATGATCGCGGCCGGGACCAGCGCCCCGATCGCGATCGCGCCGAACGCGAGGCCGGCGAACCAGTGCGGGAACTCGGTGTTGAACAGCTGCGGGACGATCGTGGTGGTGTCCGGGGCCTTCTTGGTGCCGCCCACCGGCTTGACCTTGGCCGCCAGCGCCATGTACCCGAGCAGGGCGATGAACCCCAGCATCAGCGAGTAGGCCGGCAGCAGCGCCATGTTCTTCTTGACCGTGTTCCGGCTCTTGGCCGCGAGCACGCCGGTCAGCGAGTGCGGGTAGAGGAACAGGGCCAGGGCCGAGCCGAGGGCCAGCGTGGAGTAGCCCAGGTACTGCGACCCGGCCAGCAGGGTGGTGGCCTTCTTGGGGACGAGCGCGGTGTTCGCCTTGTGGAAGATGACGTCGTAGCCGCCCAGCTTGTACGGGATGTAGATGATGGCGATGAGGACGACGACGTAGATGAGGATGTCCTTGACGAACGCGATCAGCGCCGGCGCCCGCAGGCCGGAGGTGAACGTGTAGGCGGCCAGCACCACGAAGGCGATCCACAGCGGCCAGTCGCCGCCGATGCCCATCGCCTCGATGATCGCCTTGATGCCGGTCAGCTGGAGCGCGATGTAGGGCAGGGTGGCGACGATGCCGGTGATCGCGATCAGCAGCGCCAGCAGCGCCGACCCGTGCCGCCCGCGCACGAAGTCGGCCGCGGTCGCGTACCCGTGCTCGTGGCAGACCGACCACATCCGGGCGGCCGCGAACATCACCAGCGGCCAGGCCACGATCGTGTACGGCACCGCGTAGAAGCCGATCGCGCCGGACCCGAACAGCAGCGCGGGCACCGCCACGAAGGTGTAGGCGGTGTAGAGGTCGCCGCCGAGCAGGAACCAGGTCACCCAGGTCCCGAACCGGCGGCCGCCCAGCCCCCACTCCTCGACGCTGGCCAGCGTCGCTCCCCGCCGCCAGCGGGTCGCGGCGAAGCCGAGCACGGTCACGATCGCGAACATCGCCAGCACGATGCCGAACTCGAGCCCGCTGAACGGGGGGATCACCGCGGGCTCCGGGTGGCGCGGTAGACGATGCCGGTGCACACGGCGACGCCCGCGATCCAGGCCAGCTGCCACCAGTAGAAGAACGGCATGCCGCCGATGGCCGGGTGGCCGAAGTTGTAGAACTCCGGCACGAGGACCGCGATCAGCGGTAGCACCAGCAGCAGCACCACCGGACGCCGGCGACGCGGACGGCCGTTGTCAGTCATCGGTCTCCCTCCGTAGCCCCCAGGTGACAGTTGGGCAAAAGTCACCACAATGTTGCCGCGATCGAACAGGGAGAGCAATGGTTCAGAAGTTATCGATCATCAATCGATTGCGGTGGGGGTGGGGCCGGGCCGCTAGCGGCCGAGGGTCGGCGGCGGCCAAGGGCCGGGGGTCGGCGGCCAAGGGCCGGGGGTCGGCGGCGGCCAGGGCCGGGGATCGGCGGCGCAGGCCTGCGCGGCGCGGAACGCGGCCACGTCGAACGAGCCGCCCAGCGCCCGCCCCAGGCTGCGGCTGGCCAGCTCCGTGAACGGCCCGGGGGCCAGCCGCCCGGCCCCGGCCGGGAGGAGGCCGGCCAGCGGCCCGTCGGCCAGCGCGGCCAGGTCGACCAGGTTGCACCGCTCGGCCAGCCCGGGGTCGGCCGGCCAGCTGCCGACCACCACGCCCGCGCAGGTCAGCTTGCGGGCGGCCAGTGCTTCCAGCGTCAGCGCGGTGTGGTTGAGGGTGCCCAGCCCGGCCGCCGCCACCACCAGCACCGGGGCGTCGAGCATGGCGGCCAGGTCGGCGATGGTGGACCCGGCCGGGTCGTAGCGGACCAGCAGGCCGCCCGCGCCCTCGACAATGACCAGGTCCCGGTCGGCGGCCAGGGCGGCGATGTGGTCGGCCGCCCGCCGCAGGTCCAGCGGGGGCCGCCCGGCCGTGCGGGCGGCCGCCTCGGGTGACAGCGGATCGGGGTAGCGGGCCAGCTCGTGCAGGTCGTCCAGGCCGGTCAGGGCGGCCACCGCCGCCAGGTCACCGGGCGCCCCCGGCCGCTCGCCGGTCTGGACCGGCTTGACCACCGCCACCCGCCGGCCGCGGGCGTGGGCCAGCGCGGCCACCGCGGCGGTGGCGACGGTCTTGCCGACGTCGGTCCCGGTGCCGCTGACGATGAGCAGGCTCAACCGGATAACCGCCGCAGCCGGGTGACGAACTTGTACCGGTCACCCCGGTACCAGGACTGGGCCCACTCCACCGTCTCACCGGTGGTGTCGACCGCGTGCCGGGACAGCAGCAGCAGCGGCAGGCCGACGTCGACCGCCAGCAGGTCGGCGTTGTGCGGGTCGGCCAGCACGGTCTCGATCGTCTCCTCGGCCTCGGTCAGCCGCACCCCGTAGGCCGAGGCCAGCGTCTCGTACAGCGAGCTGTGCCGGTTGAGCTGCTTGCGCAGGCCGGGGAAACGGCGGGCGGGCAGGTGCGAGGTGTCGACCGACATCGGCTCCCCGTCGGCCAGCCGCAGCCGGTGGATGCGCAGCGTGCGGGCGCCCGGGCGGATACCGAGGCGGGTGGCCAGGTCCTCGTCGGCCGCCATGTAGCCGATCTCCAGGATCCGGGTCTGCGGGTGCAGGCCGTGCGCCCGCATCCCCTCGGTGTGGCTGGCCAGCTCCAGCGCCTGGGCGACCTTGGGCTTGGCCACGAACGTGCCCTTGCCCTGCCGCCGCAGCAGCCGGCCCTCCACCACCAGCTCGGCCAGCGCCTGCCGGACGGTGGTCCGGGACGTGCCGTAGTCGCGGGCCAGCTCCCGCTCGGGCGGCACCGGGCTGCCCGGCGCCATCGTGACGATCAGCTCCAGCAGCTGCCGCTTGACCGTGTAGTACTTGGGCAGCCGGAGCAGCGTGCTCGGGGCCGACTCGTCCGGCGTGCTCCCCCCGGTCCGTGCGCCCGGCACGCTGGCATTCTCCGGCGGCTCCGGGGCGACGGGGATAGGGGAGACGGTCATGGTTGATTCCTTCCCGCTCAAGCGGTTATCCGGACATGATCCCTCACGGAACCCAGTGCACGGAATGCCAAGGCGAGGTGAACTTCTGAGAGATTTGCCCGCGCGGTAAGCCGGAGGCATGCTTCACCGGGCATGACCGAGGGGGGCCGGAAGCATCCGACCCGCACGCCCTGGCGGGCGCAGGTGTCCCGGGCCGCGGCCGCCGCGGCCGCCTCCCCGAGCAGTACCCGGACCACCGCGGCGGCCGGTTCACTGGTTTCGAAACCCAGGGCCCTGGCCGCCTCGGCCAGCCGGCGGGCATGGTCCCGGGCGCGCTGGCCGAGGCCGGGCTCGTCACGCAGGATGGCCAGCGCCGCCAGCGCGGCGGCGGCGCTGGGCGGGGCCAGCCCGGTGTCGAAGATGAACGCCCGCCCCACGTCGGTCAGCGTCTCGGTCACCTCGGCGGCCGCCACCACCGCCCCGCCCTGGCTGCCCAGCGCCTTCGACAGCGTGAAGGTTTGCACCAGGTTCGGGTCAGCGGCGATCCCGGCCGCCGCGGCCGCCCCGCGCCCGCCCGGGCCGAGCACCCCGAACGCGTGCGCCTCGTCCAGCACCAGCAGGGCGCCGTGGGCGGTGGCCACCCGGTGCAGGTCGCGGACCGGGGCCAGGTCGCCGGCGACCGAGAACACGGTGTCGGAGACCACCAGCGCGTGCCGTTCCGGCCGGCCGGCCAGCGCCCGTTCGACCGCGGCCACGTCCGCGTGCGGGGTCACCGCGACCCGGGCCCGGTTCGCCCGCGCCAGCCGGCAGCCGTCGATCAGCGAGGCGTGGTTGGCGGCGTCGCTGACGATCAGCACGCCATCCCCATCCCCGGCCCCGCTCCGGCCCAGGACCTGCGCCAGCGCGGTCACCACGGCCAGGTTGGCCAGGTAGCCGGAGGAGAACACCAGCGCCCGGGGCGCCCCCGCGAACGCGGCCAGCTCCGCCTCCAGCCGCCGGTGCAGCTCGGTGGTCCCGGTCACCAGCCGCGAACCGGTCGCCCCCGGCCCCCAGTCGCGGGCGGCGGCGGCCGCCGCCTCGGCCAGCCGCGGGTCGCCCGCCAGCCCCAGGTAGTCGTTGGAGGCCAGGTCGAGCGGGCCGCGGGCGTGGGCCGCCCGGGCGGTCAGCACCCGGTTCAGCCCGGCCGCCCGCCGCTCGGCGGCCGCCTCCCGCAGCGCCGGCAGTACCTGTGACTCCACCCGGGCCTCCTTTTTCCGTTCTTGCCAATGACCGATCTTTGTCCTACCAGCCGGGCCGGTGAGCAAAGTGTGGCGGGCCGGCACCTGGACGGGCCGGGAATGACCCGCGGCGGGATGAGATTATGGATGTGTGCCCTCCCTGACTGACCTGGCCAGACGCCATACCTGCCTGACCCGCGCGGACCTGGAGTGCCTGCACGCGCTGGTGTCGGACTGGCAGCTGCTGGCCGACCTGTCGTTCGCCGACCTGATCTTGTGGGCTCCGCTGCGCGACGGCAGCGGGTGGATGGCGCTGGCCCAGATGCGGCCGACCACCGGCCCGACCTCGTTCCAGGAGGACGTGGTCGGGCAGCTGGCCAGCCCCGAGGACAAGCCGCTGCTGGACACGGCCAAGGACGAGCGCCGGATCTGGCGCGAGAGCGACCCGGACTGGACCACCGGCGTCCCCGTCCGGGCCGAGACGATCCCGGTCACCCGCGAGGGCCGGGTGATCGCGGTGATCGAGCGCAACACCAACCTGAACTCGGCCCGCACCCCCAGCCGCCTGGAGCTGACCTACCTGCAGGGGGCCGACGACCTGGCCCGGATGGTGGCCGAGGGCACGTTCCCGTTCGGCGAGGAGGCCCAGCTGGTCCGCTCGCCAAGGGTCGGCGACGGCCTGCTCCGGCTGGGCCGGGCGGCCCGGGTCACCTACGCCAGCCCGAACGCGCTGTCGGCCTTCCGCCGCCTGGGCCTGGCCACCGACCTGGTCGGGGCCGAGCTGGGCCCGCTGACGGCCAAGCTGTGCGCCCCCGGCGAGCCGGTCGACGAGTCGCTGATGCTGGTCGCCTGCGGCCGATCCCCGCGCGACGCCGAGATCGAGGGCAACGGCTCGGTCGTCCAGCTGCGGGCGATCCCGCTCATCGTCGGCGGCGACCGGACCGGGGCGCTGATCCTGGTCCGTGACGTCACCGAGCTGCGCCGCCGCGAGCGCGAGCTGATGACCAAGGACGCCACCATCCGGGAGATCCACCACCGGGTCAAGAACAACCTGCAGACGGTGGCGGCCCTGCTCCGGCTGCAGGCCCGGCGGCTGCAGGGCCCGGAGGCGCGGGCCGCGCTCGAGGACGCCACCCGCCGGGTCGGCTCGATCGCGATCGTGCACGAGACCCTGTCGCACGCCCCCGACGAGATCGTCGCCTTCGACGAGGTGGCCGACCGGGTGATGATGATGGCGACCGAGGTGGCCGGCACCGAGATCCGGGTCACCCCCAAGCTGACCGGCAAGTTCGGCCTGCTCCCGGCCTACATCGCGATGCCGCTGGCGCTGGTCCTGACCGAGCTGCTGCAGAACGCGCTGCAGCACGGTTTCGCCTTCCCGGAGGCGGCCGCATCCGACTCCAAGCCCACGCTGTCCGGCAGCGTCGAGGTCAGCGCCGTGCGCGTCCCCGATCGGCTGACCGTGGTGGTCACCGACGACGGCGTGGGGCTGCCCGACGACTTCGATCCCGAATCGACCAACTCGCTCGGCCTGCAGATCGTGCGCACCCTGGTCGTCGGCGAGCTGGGCGGCAAGCTGGAGCTCACCCCCCGCCCCGAAGGCGGTACCCAGGCCCTGGTCGACCTCCCGGTCGAAGAAAACTAGGCCGCGGCTGGTTCGGCCTGGCCGGCCGGCTCGGCCGCCGCTGACGGGCGGTCGCGCCAGGGCAGCAGGAGCGGGCTGAGCAGCAGCAGGCCGCCCGCCACCCCGATCGCCGCCCGCGGGCCGATGTAGCTGGCCAGCAGGCCGCCCAGCGCGGTCAGGGCCGCGATCGAGGCCTTGCTGCTGACCGACCAGGCCGACAGCACCCGGGCCACCCGGTCGGGCGGGCTCTGCTCCAGCTTGTAGGTCGCGAACACCGGGTTGGACACCCCGATGCAACCGATCAGTCCCAGCTCGGCCGCCATGACCAGCAGCAGCCCGCCGAGCCCGGGGCCCATGAACACCAGCCAGACCGGCCAGCAGGCCCGCACCGTCCCGCCCACCAGCATCACCCGGCGCCGCCCGAACCGGTCGGCGACCCGGCGGGCGATCCGCGAGCCGATCAGGCCGCCCAGGCACGGTACCGCGAACGCCAGTCCGTACTGCCAGGGCCGGAAGTGCAGGCGGCCGAGCATCAGCACCGCCAGCAGCGGCTCGGTCGCCATGATCAGCCCGCTGAACATGATGTTGTTGAAGAACTGCCAGCGCAGCGTGGGGTGCCGGAGGATGTAGCGCCAGCCGTCGAGCAGGTCGAAGGCCCGCGAGCGCTCCCCGGCGGTCCGCTCTGGCCGCGCCGGCCGCTCGGGCGGGGGCTCCTGGCCGCCGATGGCGCGGATCGCCAGCGCCGACATCAGGTAGCTGGCCGCGTCGGCCAGCACGGTGGTGACCGGGCCCAGCAGCCCGATCGCGGCCCCGCCGAGCGGCGGCCCGAGCACGGTGCTGGACCAGGTGGTGGACTCCATCCGCGAGTTCGCGACCAGCAGGTCACCGGGGGCGACGACCGACTTCAGGCAGGCGCCGCTGGCCGCCTTGAACGTGATGTCGGCCGCCCCGGCGATGACCGACACCACCAGCAGCTGGCCGAACGTCAGCCCGCCGAACGCGTAGGCCAGCGGGACGCTGCCCATCGCCGCGAACCGGCTCAGGTCCATGGCCATCATCACCGGCCGCTTGGCCCGGAACTCCATCCACGGGCCGAGCGGCACCGCGACCGCCGCCCCGACCGCCAGCCCCACCGCCGCCAGGGCCGACACCGCGGCCGGGCCCGCATGCAGGACGACGATCGCGATCAGCGGGAACGCACCGAACGCGAAGCAGGTGCCGAACGAGCTGACCGCGTAGGCGGCCCACAGCCATTCGAACTGCCGCCCCAGCGACCGCCAGATCGTCATCTCGGTGGGCCCCCTCGTCTGGTTGGCTGGCTCGGGCGCCAGCCCGGGTGCCCGCCCTCCAGATCCAACCGGTTGACCGGCCGCCGAATCCAACAATTGGTCGATCGGCGCGTCACAACCCGAGGTTGTGGCGCTAGGGTCGGCCGCCATGGACACCGACGCCGTGCGCACGTTCGTGGTGGTCGCCGAGGCGGGCCAGTTCTCGGCGGCGGCGGCCGGGCTGTCGGTCTCCCAGCAGGCGGTGTCCAAGCGGGTGGCCGCGCTGGAACGGGAGCTGGGGGTGGCGCTGTTCACCCGCACGCCGCGCGGAGCCGAGCTGACCGCCGACGGCCGCGCCTTCCTGCCTCGCGCCCGCGACCTGCTGCTGGCCGCGGAGCGGGCGGCCGCCGCGGTCCGTCCCGGCCGGGCCCTGCGGGTCGACGTGATCAGCCGGCAGGTCGCCCCGGCCCGGCTGCTGCAGGGTTTCCACCGCGCCTACCCGGACACGCCGGTCAAGGTCATGCGGCTGTTCGACGCCCGCGCGGCGATCGAGGCGGTCCGCACCGGTGCCGTCGACGCCTCGTTCCGGGCGGTCACGCTGCCCGCCCGCCAATTGCCGCCCGGCCTCGCCACCGCCCCGGTCCTGGACGAGCCGCTCGAGCTGCTCACCGGCCCGGATCACCCGCTGGCGGGCGCGGCCGGTGCGGCCGGGGTGTCCCTGGCCGAGCTGGCCGGGCACCCGATCTGGATGCCCGCACTCGACCCGGGTACCGAGTGGACCACGTTCTACGAGGACCTGGCGGCCGCGTTCGGGCTCAGCCTGGACGTGACCGGTCCCGACTTCGGCACCGAACCGCTGCTCGACGTGCTGGCCGGCTCGGCCACGCTGGCCAGCCTGGTCGGGGCGCAGACCCGGCTGGTGTGGCCGGACGGCTTCGGCCTGCGGCGGATCCCGCTGCGCGACCCGGTGCCGGTCTACCCGCACTCGCTGATCTGGCGGGCGGACAACGCGCACCCCGCGCTCAAGACCCTGCGCGATCATCTCTCCCGGTCCCGCCCGAATGGGCGGGAGGCGGGCGTCTGGGTGCCGGAATGGGCTCGGTGCGGCCAGGCCAAGCTCGACCAGGACAGGCCAGGACGGTCATGACCACGGACCGATGACCGCGACGAGCGCGGCCTGGCCCATGATCATGGCGGAACGGCCGGCCGGGAACGTCAGGCAGCTACCTGCCGTCCCCGGTTCAGACGTGCGTCCGGGCGCGAAGCCGCAGCGCGCGCCGCTTGACGGCCCGCCGTTCGTCTTCGCTGAGGCCGCCCCACACCCCCGAGTCCTGGCCGGACTCGATGGCCCAGTGCAGGCACGGCTCCATTACCGGACAACGATGACAAACACGCTTGGCTTCGTCGATCTGAAGTAGCGCGGGACCAGTGTTTCCGATCGGGAAGAACAATTCAGGGTCCACGTCACGGCAGGCGGCGTCATGGCGCCAGTCCATGAGGTCACTCCTTCGGGCAAGCAGGTCACGCGGGGGACTGCAGGGCCTCGCGTGCCCGCTTATCAGAGCTTGTGAACGAATTCACGAGCTAAGTTGTATATCGGGAGAAAGCAGTTATTTCCCCGTGTCAGTTCTGGTGCCAGTCGGCGATCGGCCCGGAGCTGCTTCATAGCCCCGATGCAGGTCGGACCGGGAAACCTGCTTCGTTCATTACGCGCACGAAGCGGGCTTCCGCCCGGCATCGTTTAAAGCTTCTCAAGCGTGCCGTCGCCAACGCAAGAGGGCGCAACCGTGATCTTCGTCATTGCGATTGTGACCTAAGTCACAAATTCTAATTTTGAATTAACAGAATGTAACGGCTCAGGGTAATCACGCAATAACGCGTAGTGCATCGGGCACGGAGCGAAATGTGACGGACTCGAAGTCACCTACATAATCACCGTCCACCTGCAGCGCGGCCGGTTCCCGGGACCGCACCGTGATCTCAGCCTGATCGTGCAGCGTAACCGCGTATTTGCCGGTCACCGGCCGTCCCGACCGCCGCGCCATCTGGCGCATGGCGTTCAGGGTGGAAATAGTACGCAATCGCCGGAGCAGGAATGCATCCAGCCCGGTGTCGAACGATGCTTGCGGGGCCGGGCTCATCGGGTGCTGGCCGACGTAGCTCCACGGCGAGGTATTGGCGATCAGCGCCAGGCCGACCGGCTCGATCCGGTGGCCGTCGGCCGCCTGCACGCTCAGGTTGGGGTGCCGCCGGTCGGTCCGCCGGTAGTACTGGTGCAGCGCCGTCCGCATATAAAGGGTGTTGGAGGCGGATTGTCCTTTGGCCCTGCGGTCTTCGACCGCGCGGATGACCTCGGCGTCCCAGCCCAGGCCGGCGTTGAACGTGAAGTAGCGGTCACCGGCCTGGCCGAGGCCGACCGTCCGGGTGGTCCCGGCCGCCAGCCGGGCGGCGATCACGTCGACCGCCGCCAGCGGGTCGGAGGGGACCCCGAGGTCGCGGGTGAACACGTTGGCGTTGCCGCCCGGCAGCGCCCCCAGCGCAGGCAGCTGCTCCGCCGCCGTCATCGGGCCCCCGTCGGCCCCCCCGTCGGCGCTGGCGCTGGTCGCCAGACCGGCCTGGACCGTCGCCTTGTCCATCAGCCCGTTGACGGCCTCGTTGATCGTGCCGTCCCCGCTCAGCACCAGCAGCGCGTCCCAGCCCGCGTCGACCGCCCCGGCCGCGATCTCGCGGGCGTTACCGCGGTACTTGGTCTCGACCACCTCGAGCTCGGCGTTGGCCGCCAGCGTGCGCACGATCGTGTCCAGCACCGGCTTGGTGGTCGTGGTCGCCCGGGGATTGACGATGAGTAGCGCGCGCACGCGCATAGGCTAGTCCTGGGCAGAAAGGTGCACACATGCGACCACGTCCGTGGACTCTGCTGCTGGCCGTGGCGGCTCAGGGGCTGGAGGCGGCTGGGCTGCTGGCGGTGGCCGTGGTGACCACGATCGACACCATCTCCGGGCACTCCTACCAGCAGAGCAGTGGCATCGCGCTGACGTTCCTGGCCTACCTGGCGGTGGTCGCGGTCGCGCTGGTCGGCTGGGGCCTGTTCCGGGTCAGCCAGTGGAGCCGGACTCCGTCGCTGCTCATCCAGCTGTTCGTCGGCACCACCGGCGTCTACCTGCTCGAAGGCCACCACCCGGCCCTCGGCTGGCCCACTCTGGTGGTCGCCATCGCCGGCTTCGCCGGCCTCTGCCTGCCCGCCAGCTGGCAGGCCCTCTCCCGCCCCGGCCTGGCCGAACGCCAAGAGCCGCCCGCCCCGCCGCCGGCCGAGCCCGCGCCGGTCCCCCCGGCCCGCAAGAAGGCGTCGGCCCGCCGCCGCTGAGGGCGGTCCGCCCCCCTCACGTCCCACGCTTCCCGGGAGCCCCGGCTACTCGTCGTTGGTGAGGCCGTCGCGGAGCTGGGTGAGGGTGCGGGCCAGCAGGCGGGAGACGTGCATCTGGGAGATGCCGAGCTCGGCCGCGATCTGGGACTGGGTGAGGTTGCCGAAGAACCGGAGCAGGAGGATCTTCTTCTCCCGCGGCGGCAGCCGTTCCAGCAGCGGCTTGAGCGACTCCCGGTACTCGACCCCCTCCAGCGCCTCGTCGACGATGCCGAGCGAGTCGGCCACGGCCGGGGCGTCCTCGTCACCGGAGTCGGGCGCGTCCAGGGACACCGTGGAGTAGGCGTTGGCCGACTCCAGGCCCTCCAGGACCTCTTCTTCCGACATCTGCAGGTGCGCGGCCAGCTCGCTGACGGTCGGGGCCCGGCCCTCGCGCTGGGCGAGCTCGCCGATGGCCTTGGTCAGCGAGAGCTTGAGCTCCTGCAGCCGCCGGGGCACCCGCACAGCCCAGCCCTTGTCCCGGAAGTGCCGCTTGATCTCGCCGACGATGGTCGGGGTGGCGTAGGTGGAGAACTCCACCCCGCGCTCGAGGTCGAACCGGTCGATCGACTTGATCAGGCCGATCGTCGCCACCTGGGTCAGGTCGTCCAGCCACTCGCCCCGGTTGCGGAACCGGCGGGCCAGGTACTCGACCAGCGGCAGGTGCAGCTCGACCAGGGTGCCGCGGATCCGCTCGCGCTCGGGGCTGCCAGGCGGGAGCGTGGCCAGCCGCTCGAACAGCTCGCGGGCGCGGGCCCGGTCGGGGACCGCGTGGTCGTCCCGGGCGACCGAGGTGACCGCTTCCCGCGTCTCCTGGGTGTCTTCCGGGCGGGCGTCGTATTCGTCGGTCACCTGGACGTCGTTACCGGGGACGCGGACTTCGAAGTCGGCCATCAGGACCCCGACGCCCCGCGGCGCTTGCGCAGCACGATGGCGACCCGATCGTCGGGCTCGAGCTTGGCGTCGACGTCGCCCGCCAGCGCCGAGAGCACCGTCCAGGCGAACGTGTCGCGGGCCGGGGTGCGCGGCTGGGCCGCGACCACCAGCACCGTGATCGTCATCGAGTCGGTGCCGAGCTCGAAGTCGCACTCCAGGCTGGTGCCCGGGATCGCCTGGCTGAGCAGCATCGCGCAGGCCTCGTCGACCGCGATCCGCAGGTCCTCGATCTCGTCCAGGGTGAAGTCGAGTCGCGCGGCCAGGCCGGCGGTCGCCGTGCGCAGCACGGACAGGTAGGCACCCTCAGCCGGCATGCTCACGCGCACCCGGTCCCGGGTCTCGCGATCGGCGGCCACCGCTCCTGGGCTCGGCCCGGCGCCCTGCTGAGCGGCCTGCCTCGCTGCGGTCTCTTCGGTCACGTCTCTCCTTCAGGCCGGTTGCCCGGCCGGCTCGCTCCGGTCGCTGGCCGGCCTGCGGTGGCTGCCCGGCCGGATGGCTCCATGCAACCTATCGCCTCCGGCGCACGTATCCGGTGTGCCGCGCGGCGGCGATCGTATGATCCCACGCGGTCATCGGGGGTGGGGCCGCGTTGCCCCGGTGTGAGCCTTCAACCCGAAAATACCGCTACTTCGGGGTCCCGGAAATAGCACGAGGGGCCGCGACGATGTCGCGGCCCCTCCTACGGTGCGTCGGCGATGTGACTGCCGGGCAGGTCAGCCCTGCTTGGTCTCCCAGAAGATCTTGTTGATCTCGTCAATCTTCGCCAGCAGCTGGTCGGCCGTGGCCGGGTCCGCGCTGCCCTTGGTGCCGGAGGCGCCCGCCAGCTTCGTGGCCTCGTTGAACAGCGTGTGCAGGTTCGGGTACTTCTCAAAGTGCGGCGGCTTGAAGTAGTCGGTCCACAGCACCCACAGGTGGTGCTTGACCAGCTCGGAGCGCTGCTCCTTGATGATCAGCGCCCGGGTCCGGAACTCGGGGTCCGAGTTCGCCTGGTACTTCTCGTCGATGGCCTTGATCGACTCAGCCTCGATCCGGGCCTGAGCGGGGTCGTAGACTCCGCAGGGCAGGTCGCAGTGCGCATAGGCGACGGCCTTTGGTTCGAGCAGGCGTGCGAGCAGCCTCATCGATCCACCTTCCGTAGTGTCTGATCACTGGTATTCAGGTCCGACACTACCCCGCTGGCTTGAGCCGACACTGGAGGGCCTCCATGCAGTGGCCGGTCCGCCGGATCGCGGTCGTCGAGCACTCGATGGAGCCGGTGCTGTGGCCGGGAGACTGGCTCCTGGTCCGGCCGACCAGCCGGATCCGGCCTGGTCAGATCGTGCTGGCCCGCCACCCGGGGCGGCCGACGCTGCTGATCGTGAAGCGGGCGGCCCGGCGCCAGGACGGCGGCTGGTGGCTGGAGTCGGCCAACCCGGCCGCCGGGGCGGTCGACAGTGCCCGCTTCGGGGTGGTGCCGGACGGGCTCATCGAGGGCCGGGTGCTGCTGCGCTACTGGCCGCTGCGGCGGCCCGCCCGGACCTCATAGGCCGGAAACGGGCGGAAGCCCCGCCCTGGACGAACCAGGACGGGGCCTCCGGATACAGCCTTGCGGTTGCTCAGCCCACAAGCTCCGGCCCCGGCGGGGGCGCCTCGTGCGACTGCTCCTCGACCAGCGCCAGCATCTGCTCCCGGGGCAGCCGGGTGGCCATCGCCCAGAAGTAGATGACCAGGGAGAACACCGCCACCACGACGATGTCCCACCAGAACGGGATGTTGGCCGTGTTCAGCGGCGGCTTGACCGCGCCGCCGGCGAACTGGCCCTGCCAGGAGATGATGCCCAGGCCGATCAGCCACACCGGCATCCACATCGCCGAACGGAAGTTCAGCGGCGGGCGCAGCTTCGGGGACAGCCGGAAGGACGCCATCACCACGTAGCCGATGACCAGGACGATGCCCAGCTTCCACACCACTTCCCAGCCCGACCAGTAGATCAGCAGGTCGGCGATGACGAAGGCGACCGGGCCGAGCACGGTGGCGGCCGGCAGCCGGTACGGGCGCTCGGCCTCCGGCACCTGCCGGCGGAACGCGCCCATCGACAGCGGCGCACCGGCGTACATCAGCACGCTGGCCCCGGTGATCAGGCCGACCAGCGAGTGCCAGCTCGGGAACGGCAGCAGGAAGAACAGCCCGATGACGAACGCCGAGATGAGCCCGACCCACGGGACGCCGTTCTTGTCCGTCCTGGTCAGCAGGGCCGGGGCGTACCGGTTGCGGGCCAGGCCGTAGCTGATCCGCGAGGTGCCGGTGGTGTAGATCAGGCCGGTGCCGGACGGGGAGATGAAGGCGTCGATCCGCAGGACGAAGGCCAGCCAGGCCAGCCCGACGACGCCGGCCAGGCCCGCGAACGGCCCGGAGATGATGTCCTTGTTGGTGATGCCGGCGAAGCCCTTGCCCAGCAGGTCGTGCGGCATCGCGCCGATGAACACCAGCTGCAGCATGCAGTAGATGATGATGCCGACGGTGACCGCCAGGATGATGGCGCGCGGCAGGTTGCGCTGCGCGTCCTTGATCTCACCGGCCAGCTGGTCGGCCTGCTCGAAGCCGGAGTAGGCGAACACGATGCCGGCCGCCGGCAGCGCCGCGAACAGCGCCTTCGGGCCACCCGGCATGAAGCTGCCGCCCGCGGTGAAGTTGGCACCGTGGAACTTGAACAGCAGGACGATGATCGCCAGCAGCGGGATCGCGATCTTCCACCAGGTCAGCACGTTGTTGACCCGGGCGAAGATCCGCATCGCCAGGAAGTTCACCGCGACGAAGATGGCCATCAGGACGATGGTCAGCACGAACCCGACGCCGGTGACGTTGCTGGTCTTGGCGTCGTAGATGCTCGGCCAGAAGTGCGACAGGTACTCCATGACCGCGAAGCACTCGATCGGCGCGATCGTCACGCACTGCAGGTAGGCGAAGAAGCCGAACCCGTAACCGGCCGCGCCGCCGAACGCGAAGTGCGGGAAGCGGGCCGTGCCCCCGGCGACCGGGTACATGGCGCCGAGCTCGGCGTGCACCAGGGCCAGGATGATGACAACGACGCCGGCGATGATCCAGTCGAGGATGGCCGCGCCGCCTACCGCCTGGGCGGCGTAGAGCGATCCGAACAGCCATCCGGAACCGATGATCGAAGTTTCGGACGCCCAGGCAGCGCCGATCAGACCCAGCTCACGTTTAAGTCCAACGTCAGCCGGGGCGACCGTCGTAGTGGCGGCCTCCGTATTACTGCTCATACTCGATCCTTTTCCGATCGTGGCCCCGCAGGGCAGGTGTCACCCGCGTGTCGGATCGCGCGAAATACAGGTGAGCGATGCGTATGCGCTGAGTGAGAACATCGTAGAGACGCGGCCTATATCTGAGAAGTGGCCTATCGGCGTCTTTTCGGTAACGTGCATCGCTGAGCTGTGGCCCCCCAAGAACGCTCCGTATACCTTCGGTCTGGGCTGCGCCTGGTCGCGCCCGTTGGTATCGGAAATACCCACCTGTGATTACAGACCGATGTCTGCCGCATTTCAACAGTGTCGCAGTCGTGGCGGCCGGCAAATCCGGGCCGACGTGCGCAAACGCCGGCGGATTAAGGGTTCGAGGGCGCGACCCAGCGAGCCTGGAATGCGCTCACGTTGGCGCGGCTGGCGCAGCGCTGGCCGCAATAGCGGCGGGACCGGTTGGCGCTGGTGTCGATGAACACGCCCTGACAGGGGGGCGCCTGGCAAATGCCGAAACGTCCGTAACCGAGATCGGTGAGCCGGACGGCCAGGCCCATCGACGCCCCGGCCGCGTATTTGTCGGCCATTGACCCGCTCTCGGTGAAGTGCACGTGCCAGGCCTGACCGTCGTGGCCGGACAACTGGGGGTGGACCGGGTGCCGGATCAGCAGCGAATTGAGCCGCTCGGCGGCCTCGGAGTCCCGGCCGCCCGCGCAGGCGGCGAAGACCGCACGGAATTCGTCCCGTAGCGCCCGCAGCGCCTCCAGGTCGGCCCGGCTGGCCCCGGTCAGGTGCTCCCGGTCCGCGACCAGCGCCCGCAGCTCATCCATGCTGGTCAGCCGGTCGTGGCCGTCCTCGTGGTAAGCGGCCGTGTTGGCCAGCCGGACGGCGAGCTCCGCGTATGTGGCTAGTTCCACACCCGCTCCCTGGCTGCGGGAGTTCCACTGATTGATCCGCTGGGTAATGGGCTTCCCGCCATTCGGGCTATTACACCGGTCACCGATTGGCACCTGGGTGCTACCGCGGGCGTATGGCACAATGGGCGGACGGGTGACCCCCGGACGATCCGACCACGGCCGCGCGGAGCTGGCGTACCTTGACCGCCCGCAGCAGGCCGACGACCGGAAATCCTCGCTTGGACCTGCCTAGGGGTTAACTGTGCCTGAGTACCCGTACGCCACCGACCCGGTCTTCCAGATGCACCGGGGCGGCAAGATCGAAGTCAGCTCGACCATTCCCGTCAACGGCCCGGCCGACCTGTCGCTGGCCTACACGCCCGGCGTCGCCCGGGTCTGCACCGCCATCGCCGACCAGCCCGAGCTGGCCCACACCTACACCTGGGTGGCCAACACCGTCGCCGTCGTCTCCGACGGCACCGCCGTGCTCGGCCTCGGTGACATCGGGCCCGCGGCCGCCATGCCGGTCATGGAGGGCAAGGCGCTGCTGTTCAAGAACTTCGGCGGCGTCGACGCGGTGCCCATCTGCCTGGCCTGCACCGACGTCGACGAGCTGGTGGAGACGGTGGCCGCGCTGGCCCCGAGCTTCGGCGGCATCAACCTGGAGGACATCTCCGCTCCGCGCTGCTTCGAGGTGGAGGACCGGCTGCGCGCCCGGCTCGACATCCCGGTGTTCCACGACGACCAGCACGGCACCGCGATCGTGACGCTGGCGGCCCTGGGCAACGCGGCCCGGCTGACCGGCCGGGCCCTGAGCGACCTGCGGGCGGTGGTGGCGGGCGCGGGCGCGTCCGGTATCGCGGTGGCGAAGATCCTCCTCAGCGCCGGCATCGGCGACGTCGCGGTGTCCGACCGCAAGGGCCTGGTCTACCGCGGCCGGGACGGCCTGAACCCGGTCAAGGCCGAGCTGGCCGAGATCACCAACACGGCCGGGCTGACCGGCTCGACCGAGAGCGCGCTGCCCGGCGCCGACGTGTTCATCGGCCTGTCCGGCGCGACCGTGGCCGAGTCGGCGATCGCCGCGATGGCGCCCGGCGCGATCGTGTTCGCGCTGTCCAACCCGGACCCGGAGATCCACCCGGACGTGGCCCGGGCGCACGCGCGGGTGGTGGCGACCGGCCGCAGCGACTTCCCGAACCAGATCAACAACGTGCTCGCGTTCCCCGGCGTGTTCCGGGGGGCCCTGGACGTGCGCGCCGCCCAGATCACCGAGGGCATGAAGCTGGCCGCGGCCGACGCCATCGCCACCCTGATCGGCGACGAGCTGACCGAGGACTACGTGATCCCCGGCCCGTTCGACCCCCGGGTCGCCCCGGCCGTCGCCGCCGCCGTCGCCACCCGGGCCCGGGCCGACGGCGTCGCCCGCGGCTGATAGCAGCCAGACCAGTCCGGCGCCGCTGCGGCGTCGGGCCGGTCTGGCTGGCCCGCGAACGCGGTCGCTACTGTATCCATATGTTTGCCGTGAGCGCTGTGCGCATCGATCCGGAAGATCCTCTGCACGGGCTGGAGCTGGGTGAGCGGCCCGACCCGAAGGTGCCCGAGGGGTGGACCACCGTCAGCGTGCGGGCGGCCGCGCTGAACCACCACGACCTGTTCAGCCTGCGCGGGGTGGGCCTCAAGGAGGACCAGCTGCCGATGATCCTCGGCTGTGACGCGGCCGGGATCGACGAGGACGGCCACGAGGTCGTGGTGCACGCGGTCATCGGTGACCCCGACGCCGGCGGCGGCGACGAGACCCTGGACCCGCGGCGCAGCCTGCTGTCCGAGCGGTACCAGGGCGCGCTGGCCGAGAAGGTCGCGGTGCCCCGCCGCAACCTGGTGCCCAAGCCCGAGGGGCTGTCGTTCGAGGAGGCGGCCTGCCTGCCGACCGCCTACCTGACCGCCTACCGGATGCTGTTCACCAAGTCCGGGCTCCAGCCCGGCTCGACGATCCTGGTCCAGGGGGCGGGCGGCGGGGTCGCGACCGCGCTGATCACGCTGGGCCGGGCGGCCGGGTTCCGGGTCTGGGCCACCAGCCGCAGCGAGGAGAAGCGGGCGCTGGCCGTCGACCTCGGGGCCGACCAGGCCTTCGAGTCCGGGGCCCGGCTGCCCGAACGGGTCGACGCGGTGATGGAAAGCGTCGGCGACGCGACCTGGGGCCACTCGGTCAAATCGCTCAAGCCCGGCGGGCGGATCGTCATCTGCGGTGCCACCAGCGGGCACATGCCGCCCGCCGAGCTTCAGCGGATCTTCTTCCTGCAGCTGTCGGTGGTCGGCTCGACCATGGGCACCAAGGCCGAGCTGGGCCGGCTGGTCCAGTTCTGCGAGCAGACCGGCGCCCGGCCGCTGATCGGGATGCGGCTGCCGCTGGCCGAGGCCCGCGAGGGCTTCGCCGCGATGGCGCTGGGCGAGCAGTTCGGCAAGATCGTCTTCACCGTCGGCTGACGCCGCCGGGCAGCGCCGCCGGCCAGCCGCCGGCCAGCCGCCGGTCAGCTGGTGGTGTCGCCGGGACCGCCGGTCGAGCTGGTCTCCGCGGGCGGTTCCGGTGTCGGGCTGGTCTCGCCCGCGCTGGGCCGCTGTTCCGCGCCGAAGATCTCGCTGCGCACCCGGTCCAGGGTCTCGTCGAGGATGATGCGCAGCTCGGTCAGCGCGTCCTCACCGGCCTCGGCGCTGGCCTGCCAGGCCATCTTGCGCATCTCGCGGACGAAGTCCTTGACCGTGTGCTCGAGGTCGTGCAGCAGCCGGACGTCGGGCTTGCCCGGGAACCCGCGGCGGCCGGGCCAGTCGGCCCAGGCGGCCCAGTTGCCCCAGTCCTGGCCGGCCGACCGGGCCTGCTCGCGTTCGCTGCGGCCCTGGTCGCGTTCGGCCTTGGCCTGCTCACGCTCGGCCCGGGCCCACTCCTTGGCGTCGTCGCGGATCCGGCGGGCGCTCTCCTTGGCGTCGTCGCGCGCCTGGCGGGCCCGCTCCCGGGCCTCTTCCCGGTTCCAGCGCGCCCGCTGGCGGGCCTGCTCGGCCGCGGCCCGGCCGGTGTCCGGCCCGGCCCCCTCGGGCGGCCGGGCGTTACGGGCAGCCCAGGTCAGCTCCTCGCGCAGGCTGCGCACGGTCTCGCGGACGTCCTCCTTGACTTCGCGCACCACGTCACGTACGGAGTCCGACAGCTCCTGCTCGAGCTCGGCCAGCTCGTCCTCGCGCTCCCGCAGCTCCTGGCGGCCGGCGTCGGTGATCCGGTAGACCTTGCGGCCGTCGACCTCGTCGTGGGTGACCAGGCCTTCCTCCTCCAGCCGGGCCAGCCGGGGATAGATCGTGCCGGGCGAGGGAGCGTAGACGCCCATGAACTGGTCGCGCAGCATCCGGATGACCTCGTACCCGTGCCGCGGCTCCTCGTCGAGCAGCCGCAGCAGGTAGAGCCGGAGCCTGCCGTGCCGGAAAACCGGACTCATCGAGTCTCGCCCTTCGTCTGTGCGTCCTCGGCCTGGTCGCCGCCGTGGGTGGGCGGCGCGGGCTCGGGCCGTTTGAGCAGTGTGACCTGACCGGACAGCGTGGTCACGGAAATCTGCCCTGAACCGGCGCCCAGCGTACCGTTCACCATTCGCGAGGCTGGAGCGTGTGCGCTGCGCAGGCAGTCGAACTCACTCAGCACCCGGCCCGAGGTCGACCGCAGGCTGACCTTGGCGTCCGGCCGGGCGGGCAGCCGCAGGGCCACGTCGGACGACACCGTCGCTACCCGCACCTGGCCTGGTGTACCCAGGTGCACGTCGGCGGTGACGCTGCCGCTGACGGTCTTGGCGTCCAGCCGGTCCAGCGAGCCGCCCGCCAGCGTGAGGTCGCCGGACACCGAGTTGAACGTGACCTGGCCGTTCAGGTCCTGGGCTTCGACGTCGCCGGACACCGTGCGGGCCTCGACCCGGCCGCCCAGCCCGTCCAGCGTGATCGGCCCGGACAGGCTGCGCACCGAGGTGCGGGCGCTCACCCCCGACACCACCGCGGTGGCGGCCACCACGCCGACCTGGGCCGGGCAGTCGCGCGGGACGGTGACGGTCATCTCGGCCGCGTGCACCTGCGGCCGCAGCCAGTCCAGGAGGCCGTCCCAGGTCAGGTCCTGGTAGCTGATCGTCAGCACGCCGCCGTCGTGGCTGACCACCAGCGGCTGGCCGGTGATGCTGGTGATGTCGAGGGCGGGGGCTTCGCCAGTGGCCAGGACCGCCACCGAGCCGGCGATGGTCCGGACCTTGAGAGCGGTCACGTCGTCAAAGGCGAGGCGGGTCGGTGCGTCGACCGTCCACTGCGTCATCGGCTGTCTCCTGTCTCACCCGGCCCGGCGGCCTTCCGCCGTCGCCATTTCTCACCGGCCCCGGCGGCCTTCCGCCGTCGCCATGTCTCACCAGCCCGCGGCTTTCCGCCGTCGCCTACGTCGCACCGGCCCCGGCGGGACTCCGCAGTGACCGGGTCTGACCCGATCCCGGCGCGGATTCCGCCGCGACCACGTCCGACCCGGCACCGGCCCGGAACTCCCGCCGTTACCAGCCCTTTATGAATCAAGATATATCTTGTCCTCGATTACTCCGGTGGTCAAGATGTGTCTTGAAAGGGGATCGGCTGGTCAGTCATCCTCGTCGA
This sequence comes from Actinomycetota bacterium, assembly GCA_019240215.1. GTDB lineage: Bacteria > Actinomycetota > Actinomycetes > Streptosporangiales > Streptosporangiaceae > Bog-532. The sequence goes on from JAFAYQ010000050.1 coordinate 80,447, forward strand.
GCCGGGCCAGCCACTTGGCCAGCCGGTCAACGGGAACCTCGAACTCGGGGTTGAGGTCGACGAAGTCGCGCAGCCGTTCGGCCAGCCAGGACAGGCTGACCTCCTCCTCGCCGCGCCGTTCGGCGAGTTCCTCGATGCCCTGGTCGGTGAAGTACATCTGTCCTCCCGGCCGCGGCCTGGGCGCCGGGGTGGCCGTGACTGGCCACCCCGGGCCTGGTCAGGCCAGCGCCGTCTCGATCAGCTGCTTGTGGGTGGCCGCGTGCTGCTTGGCCGAGCCGGTGGCCGGGGCCGAGCTGGCCGGCAGCGACACCAGCTCCAGCTTGCGCCCGAGCAGCTCGGGCAGCCGCAGCGCCATCCGCGGCCAGGCGCCCATGTTGGCCGGCTCATCCTGAGCCCAGACCAGCTGCTCGGCCTGCGGGTAACGGGCCAGCTCGGCCTGCAGCTCCTCCAGCGGCAGCGGGTAGAGCCGCTCGACCCGGACGATGGCGGCGGTCGAGCCGGTCGCCTGCCGCTGCTGGATCAGGTCGTAGTAGATCTTGCCGCTGCACAGGATGACCTTGCGGACGCCGCTGGCGTCGAAGTCGTCCGGCTCGCCGATCAGCGGCTGGAACGACCCGCTGGTGAACGCCGTGGCCGGCGACGTGGCCGCCTTGAGCCGGAGCATCGACTTGGGCGTGAACACGATCAGCGGCTTGTTCCGGCCGGACAGCCCCTGCCAGCGCAGCAGGTGGAAGTAGTTGGCCGGGGTGGTGGGCTGGGCGATCGTCATGTTGTCCTGCGCACACAGCGACAGGAACCGCTCGATCCGGGCCGAGGAGTGGTCCGGGCCCTGGCCCTCGTAACCGTGCGGCAGCAGCAGGACCACGCCGGAGTGCTGGCCCCACTTCTGCTCGCCGGCGCTGATGAACTCGTCGATGATCGACTGGGCGCCGTTGAAGAAGTCGCCGAACTGGGCTTCCCAGGCCACCAGGGCGTCCGGCCGGGCGACGGAGTAGCCGTACTCGAAGCCCATCGCGGCGAACTCCGACAGCAGCGAGTCGTACACGTAGAACTTGCACGACCCGTGGTCGAACCGCTTGAGCGGCGTGTACTCGTTGCCGTTGTGGCGGTCGACCACGACCGCGTGCCGCTGACCGAACGTGCCCCGGCGGCTGTCCTGGCCGACCAGCCGGACCGGGTGGCTGTCGAGCAGCAGGCCGCCGAACGCGAGCAGCTCGCCGGTCGCCCAGTCGATGGTGTCCTCGGTGATCATGTCCGACCGGCGGGCCAGCTGGGGCTGCAGCCGCGGGTGCGGGGTGAAGCCGTCCGGCATCGACACCTGGGTCTCGATGATCTGCTTGACCGCTTCCAGGCTGATCGCGGTGGGCGTCCCGGTGTGGTTGATCGGGCGCTCTTCCGGCTCCGGGCGGCGGACCGCACCCGGCTCGGGCGGCTTCTGGGCCGCCTCGCGGGTCTCGGTGAACGCCCGCTCCAGCTGCCGCTGGTAGTCGCGCAGGGCCGCCTCGGCCTCTTCCATGGTGATGTCGCCCCGGCCGATCAGCGACTCGGTGTAGAGCTTGCGGGTCGACCGCTTGGCCTCGATCAGGTCGTACATGAGCGGCTGGGTGAACGAGGGGTTGTCGGCCTCGTTGTGGCCGCGCCGCCGGTAGCAGACCAGGTCGATCACGACGTCCTTGTGGAACGCCTGCCGGTACTCGTAGGCCAGGTGCCCGACCCGGACCACGGCCTCGGGGTCGTCCCCGTTCACGTGGAAGATCGGCGCCTGGATCATGCGGGCCACGTCGGTCGCGTACTGGCTCGACCGGCTCGAGGCCGGACCGGTGGTGAAGCCGAGCTGGTTGTTGACCACGATGTGAACGGTGCCGCCAGTGCGGTAGCCGCGCAGCTGGGACAGGTTCAGCGTCTCGGCCACCACGCCCTGGCCGGCGAACGCGGCGTCGCCGTGCACCATGACCGGCAGCACGGTGAAGCCGCCCTCGCCGCCCTTGTCGAGCACGTCCTGCTTGGCCCGGACCACACCTTCCATGACCGGGTCAACGGCCTCCAGGTGGCTGGGGTTGGCCACCAGATCGATCGGGATCTCCGGGCCGTCCGGCGTCTTGTACACGCCCTCGGCGCCCAGGTGGTACTTGACGTCGCCGGACCCCTGGGTGCTGCGGGGGTCCATGTTGCCCTCGAACTCGTTGAAGATCTGCCCGTAGGACTTGCCGACGATGTTGGCCAGCACGTTGAGCCGGCCGCGGTGGGCCATGGCCAGCACCGACTCGTCCAGGCCGTCCATGGCGGCCTCGGTCAGCACCGCGTCCAGCAGCGGGATCAGCGACTCGGCGCCCTCCAGCGAGAACCGGCGCTGGCCCACGAACTTGGTCTGCAGAAACATCTCGAACGCCTCGGCCACGTTCAGCCGGGACAGGATCCGCAGCTGCTCGTCGTGGCCGGGCCGCTCGTGCGGCCGCTCGATCCGGGCCTGGATCCAGGCCCGCTCGTCCGGCTCCTGGATGTGCATGTACTCGATGCCGACGGTCCGGCAGTAGGAGTCGCGCAGCACGCCGAGGATCTTGCGCAGCTTCATCAGCGGCTGGCCGCCGAAGCCGCCGGTCGCGAACTCGCGCTCCAGGTCCCACAGGGTCAGCCCGTGCTGGTTGATGTCCAGGTCGGGGTGCTTGCGCTGCGGGAACTCGAGCGGGTTGGTGTCGGCCATCAGGTGGCCGCGGACCCGGTAGGCGTGGATCAGCTCCTGCACCCGGGCCGGCTTGGTGACGTCGTCCTCGTGCCCGGCCGAGATGTCCCGGACCCAGCGGACCGGCTCGTACGGGATCTGCAGGGCGGTGAAGATGTCGTCGTAGAAGCCGTCGTCGCCCAGCAGCAGCTGGTGGATCCGCTGCAGGAACTCACCGGACTGGGCGCCCTGGATGATCCGGTGGTCGTAGGTCGAGGTCATCGTGACCTGGCGGCTGACCGCCAGCCGGGCCAGCGTCTCCTCCGACGCGCCCTGGTAGGCGGCCGGCAGCTCCATCGCGCCGACGCCGACGATCGTGCCCTGCCCGGACATCAGCCGCGGGATCGAGTGCTCGGTGCCGATCGTGCCCGGGTTGGTCAGGCTGATCGTGGTGCCGGCGAAGTCCTCGACGGTCAGCTTGCCGGTGCGGGCCTTGCGCACCACGTCCTCGTAGGCGGTCCAGAACTGCCGGAAGTCCATGGCCTCGGCGCCCTTGATGTTGGGCACCAGCAGCTGGCGGGTCCCGTCGTCCTTGGCCACGTCGATGGCGAGGCCCAGGTTGACGTGCTCGGGCTGGACCAGCATGGGCTTGCCGTCGTCCTCGGCGAACGAGTCGTTCATGGCCGGGATGGCGGCCAGCGCGCGGACGACCGCGAAGCCGATCAGGTGAGTGAACGACACCTTGCCGCCGCGGCCGCGCCGGAGGTGGTTGTTCACCACGATGCGGTTGTCGATCAGCAGCTTGGCGGGGATGTCGCGGACGCTGGTCGCGGTGGGCACGGCCAGGCTGGCGGCCATGTTGGTCGCGGTCCGGGCGGCGGCGCCGCGCAGCCGGTCACGCTGGGCGCCGCCCGCCGGGGCGGCGGGCGCCGCGGGCGGGCGCGCGGCCGGGGTGGCCGCCTGCGGGGCCGGGGCCGAGGGGGGTGCGGCGG
>JAFAYQ010000066.1 GCA_019240215.1 Actinomycetota bacterium
TGACCGTGTACGCCCCGGACCTGGACGAGCCGGACGGGGACGGCGAGGGCTCCGGCACCGGCCAGGCGCCCGATGCGGCCTCCACCGCGTCCGCGCTGGTGCTGGCGGCCGAGCGGGACCGGCTGGCGCGGGCGCTGCGCGACACCCACCGGCAGCTGGCCACGGCCGAATCGCAGATGCAGGCGATGAAGCGCTCGGCCACCCTGCAGCTGGGCCAGGCCATCGTCGCGGCGGCCAAGCGGCCCTGGATCGGCGGCCCGCGGCTGCCCCGGCACCTGTACCGGATGTGGCGGGAGGGCCGCGCGGTCCGGTCGGCCGCCAGCGCCCAGGGCGACGGGTTCCGGTCCGAGGACGAGGCCCGCTGGGCCCGGATCCTGGAGGACGCCGGGGCCGGGGCGGCTGGCGACCGGTTCCTGGCCGCCTACACGGTGCCCGGCCTGGCCTGGTCGTCGTCGGCCCGGGCGGACGGTGAGGACCTGGCCGACGGGCTGGTGGTGGCCGGGGTGCTGACCGACACCAGCTGCGCCGCGCTGGCTCCTGACGCCACCGCCGAGCAGCTGCTGCCCCACGACGCGCCGTTCGTGCTGGAAGGCTCGGGCGCCGACCTGGTGCTGATCGAGGCGGCGGCGCTGCTGCCCGGGGGCGCCTGGGCGCACGCGGGCGACCCGGCCGCGACCGACCGGGGGCGGCGGCTGGCCGACCTGATCGACCTGGCCCGGGCACTCGGCAAGCCGGTCATCTTCCTCCGCAACGCGCCCTCCTACCTGATGCCCTACCTGGACTGGCTGGGCACCTACTGCGACGCGGTGGTGGACGGCGGCCTGGGGGTGCAGCTGGCCCGGTTCAACCCCATCGACCTGCCCGCCGAGCGGGACCAGACCCCGGTGTACGCGGCCGCCCGGGACGAGCGCGAACGGCCCGCCACCAAACGGCTGCTGGACGAGGTGACCGGGGGCGAGGAGGCCGGGCCGGGCTCGGTCCGGGTCATCGGCGCCCCCACCTGGCGCTCCGCGCCGGCCGTGTACCGCGAGCACGCGGTGTTCCTGGCCGCCACCGACGAACAGGCCCGTGAGCAGCTGGCCTGCGGCGCCCGGGCGGTCGGCCCGGTGACCGCGCTGCTGGACGGGGCGGCCGGGCGCGAGCTGGCGGCCGCCGCCGAGGCCGGCCCGCGCCGTCTGGCCGAGATCAAGGCGGTGCTGCACGACCTGTTCGAGACCCAGGCCACCCCGGTCCGGCTGGCCGAGCTGAGCGCCAAGGTGGGCCTGCCGCCGCGGCCGGTTCCCGGCCGCCGGGTGGCGGTGCTGGCCGGGCTGCGGGACCCGGGCGACGCCGGCCTGCTGGCCGACAGCGTGCTCAGCCAGCGGCTGCGGCCGGCCGAGGTCGTGGTCTGGCTCGACGGCGCCCAGCCGGGGTCGGCGGCCGCGCTCGACCCGCTCAAGGCCGAGGGCGTCGCCGTCACCGTGGTGACCGGCACCGGCCTGGCCGCCGCGGCCCGGTCGGCCACCGCGCCGTGGGCCGCGCGCTGGGCACCAGGTACCAGCTACCCGCCGTCGTGGCTGCTGGAACTGATGTGCGCGCTGGAGTGCTCGCGGGCCGACGCGGCCGGCCAGGTGCCCGGCGCCGACTACGTGTTCACCGACGCCCTCGACCCGGCCGTGGCCCGGACCGAGCTGTTCCGGGACGGGGCGCCGCCCGCGTCGGCCTGGGGGCGCCGGGGTCTGCGGCTGTTCGCGGTCGCCCCCACGGCCGTCCCCACGGCGGCCGTCACGGCCGCCGCCACGAGTGAGAAGGAGCAGGCCTGATGCCCGCGCGGTCCGCCCTGGTCTACGGGGACGTCAACCTCAACCTGATCGACGGGTCGGCGATCTGGGTCCAGTCGATGGTGCTGGCCCTGTCCCGCGCGGGCTGCGAGGTCACGCTGGTGGTCAAGGCCCCGGTGCAGACCGACCGGCTGATCGCCCCGCTCGACGGCCAGCCCGGGGTCACGATCCGGCGGCCCGCCGAGGAAGCGCTGCTGGCCGGCATCGGCCCCAACGGGATGACCCCCAAGCAGGCGTCGCAGGTGCTGAGCGCGGTCGACGCCGAGCGGGCGGCTGGGGCGGCCGGTGCCCGCCACGACATCGTGGTGCTGCGCGGGCGGCGGCTGGTCGACCAGGTGGTCACCGACGACGACTTCCGCGGCCGCCTGTGGACCTACCTGACCGACATCCCGCAGTCGATACCGGAGATGACCCCGGAGGCGGTCAGCTGGCTGGCCGGGGTGGCCGACGCCTCGCAGTACGTGCTCTGCCAGACCGAGGAGCTGCGCTGCTTCCTGGAGGGCAGCGTGCCCGCCGCCTGCGGCAAGTGCGTGCTGTTCCCGCCGGTGGTGCCGCCGGCGCCCGAGCTGACCGGCGAGCCGGCCGAGCCCAACGGGGTGCTGCGGCTGGTCTACACCGGCAAGTTCGCCCCCCGCTGGAACACCTACGAGATGACCCAGCTGCCCGCGCTGCTGGCCCAGCGCGGGGTCCGGGCCGAACTGCACATGGTGGGCGACAAGATCCACAACGACCCGGACGACCCCGGCTATAACCGGCGGATGCGGGACGCGCTCGGCGACCCCCCGGCCGACACCGGGACCGGCCCGCTGCCGGTCCCCGCCAACGGGGTGGTGTGGCACGGCGGCCACTCCCGCGAAGGCGCGATGCGGATCGCGGCCGCCGCCGACATCGGGCTCGGCTGGCGGCACCCGTCGCTGGACGCCAGCCTCGAGCTGTCCACCAAGGTGCTGGAGTTCGGCCTGCTCGGGCTGCCGGTCATCCTGAACCGGACGCCGATGCACGAGGCGCTGCTCGGGGCCGACTACCCGATGTTCGCCAAGGACCTGGACGACGTGGTGGCGATCGCCGAGAGCGCGGCCGCCGACCCGGCCGTGGTCAAGCTGGCCGCCAACCGGACGTCGGCCGCGGCCGCTGAGTACACGCTGGACAAGGCCTCGGAGCGGGTCCAGCGGTACCTGGACGACGCGCTCCCCCGCAGCCAGGCACCCGCCAACGCCAAGACCCTCAAGGTCGCGGTGGCCGGGCACGACCTCAAGTTCTTCACCCCGCTGCTGGAGTACCTGCGCGCCCAGGACGGCCTGGAGGTCCGGACCGATCACTGGATCTCGCTCGGCGAGCACGACGAGGAGGCCAGCCAGCGGATCTGCGACTGGGCCGACGTGGTGATCTGCGAATGGTGCGGCCCCAACGCGATCTGGTACAGCCAAAACAAGCGCAAGGGCACCCGGCTCATCGTCCGGCTGCACCGGTTCGAGCTGTTCGCCCGCTACCCGTACCGGGTCCAGATCAAGAACGTCGACCAGGTCGTCTGCGTGGACAAGTACTACGCGCAGCTCACCGCGGACAAGACCGGCTGGCCGGCCAGGAAGATCGTCGCGGTGCCGAACACGGTCCAGGTCAACCAGCTCGACCGGCCCAAGCTCGACGGCGCCCGGTTCGCACTCGGGATGGTCGGCATCGTGCCGTCCCGCAAGCGCATCGACCTGGCCCTCGACGTGCTCGAGGAGCTGCGCCGGGACGACGAGCGGTACATGCTCTACGTCAAGTCGGGCATGCCCTGGGACCACTGGTGGATCTGGCAGAAGCCGGAGGAGCGCGGGCACTACGCGGCCGCCCTGCACCGGATCCAGCGCTCGCCGCTGCTGCGCGGCGCGGTGGTGTTCGACCAGGCCGGCCGGGACGTCCCGGCCTGGCTCCGGCGGGTCGGGTTCGTGCTGTCGACCAGCGACGACGAGAGCTTCCACGTCGCCCCGGTCGAGGGCATGGTGTCCGGCGCGGTCCCGGTCGTCCGGCACTGGCCGGGGGCCGAGACCGTCTACGACACCCGCTGGATCCACGAGGACACGGCGGGCATGGCGGCCGCCATCGCCGCGCTCGACACCGACGAGAAGTGGCAGCAGGCCGCCGACCTGGCCAAGGCGCAGGCCAAGGAGATCTACAACCCGCGCACGGTGTTCCCGACCTGGTACCGGCTGATGTCCGAGGACCTGCCGCCCGCCAGCTCGGTGGCCCGGTTCTCGCTTCCTGGCATGCCCTGACGGCGGCATGTACTTCACGCTGGCGGTCTCGGGTCCGGACGCCGCGGCCTGCGCGGAGCTGACCCGGCGGGCCTGCGCGGCCGACCTGCGGGCACTGCCCGTGCCGGGGCCGGGCCGGGTGGCCTGGCGAGCCCCGAACGGCCGGGCGGCCCTGCTGGTCTGGGGTACCGGCGCGCCTCCGGGGTACGTGTCCCGCTCGGCCGCAGGGACGATCCGGGTCAGCGACGAGGCCGGTGGCGCGGTGTCCGTGGCCACCGGCGTGTGCCGGGTCGACCCGGTGTACCTCGCCCGGGCCGGGCGGGCCGTGGTGCTGTCGGACCGGGCCAGCTGGGCGGCGGCCGTGACCGGGAAGCTGAGCAGCCCCGATCCGCTGCTGTACGCAGGGGTGCTCGGGCCCGGTTACCCGCTGGGCGCGGTCACCCCGTTCGCTGGGGTCCGGGCGCTGGCGCCGGGCGCGTCCGGCCGGGCCGTGGCCGGGGTGTTCACCGAGGAGCGGCGGCCGCCGCTGACCGAGCCGGGCGTCGGCGGCGCGGCGGGTGCCGCCCGCACAGCGGCCGCCCTGGTCGAGGCGGTCACCCCGCTGCGCGACGCCGGGCGGCCGGTCGAGCTGAGCCTGACCGGCGGCAAGGACAGCCGGCTGATCGCGGCCGCGCTGGCGGTGGCCAAGGTACCCACCCGGGCCCGGACCTACGGGTTCGCCGACCACCCGGACGTGCTGGTGGCCGCCCAGGTCGCCCGCGAGCTGGGCCTCGAGCACGAGGTCGCCGAGCCGAAGACGTCAGCATCGGGTTCAGGCGACGCGGCGGCGGTCCAGGAGGTCGACGTGCTGGCCCGGCTGCGGGCCGGGGTGCTGGTGGCCGACGGGATGCTGTCCGCGTTCGAGAACGTCGGCCGCCCCGACCCCGACCCGAGCGAGGCGGCCATCGCCATCGGCGGCCACGGCGGTGAGCTGCTGCGGGGTGGCTACGCCAAGCTGATCCCGGGTTCGGCCGCCCGGCGGGCGGCGGCCTCGGCCGAGATGTTCCGGCGGCTGACCATGCGCCGGGTCCCGCTGCTGCGGGCCCGCGGGCGCGGTTCGTACCTGGCTACGCTGGCGCCCTGGGTGGCGGCCGTGGGCGCGCGGCCGGCCCGCGCTCTGGACGACTTCTACCTGGTCAACCGGGCGGGCCGGTGGTCGGCGGCCGCCCGCCAGGCCTACGCCATCCGGTCGGTACTGGCGCAGCCGTTCTTCGACGACCAGGTGGTACGGGCCGCCCGGGCGGTCCCGCTGGCCGAACGGCTCGACGACCGGCTGGTCCGGGGCGCGATCCGGTCGCTGCACGCGCCGCTGGCCGACCTGCCGCTGGCGGCCGACAAGTGGAAGTGCCCGCCCCCGGTCGAGCCGGTGGTGGGCGGGGCCGCCCCGGGCGGCCGGGGCCGCTTCGACTGGCGGCGCGCTTACGGCGACGAGGTGGCGGCGTTCCTGCGTGACTACGTCCTGGGCGCCGGGGAGTTGTTCTCGATCGTCAGCCGCCCGGCGGCCGAGAAGCTGCTGCGGCTCCCCCACACCGACCCGACCACGGTGTGGGCGCTGGCCACGCTGGCCGCCTTGAGGTCCGGCGACTGGCTCAACGCGCGCGACCCGGAGGGCCAGACCTTCGCCATCCCGGTCCCCGCGGCCTAGATATTCCGTTGGCTGGACGGCGGGGCCGCCGGATACTTGGCGGGTGACGGGCCGGGGGACGATCGCCGCTTACGCAGCCGCCGTGGTCGCGTTCGGGTACGCGGCGGTGAGCTTGTACTGGGCGGCCTGCGGGCGGGGGCTGCTGAGTACGATCGGCGGTTACGCCGAACAGGCGGCCTCGTCGGGCGGGGCCGGGGCGACCGCGCTCGGCCTAGCCGACGTGGTGGCCAAGGTGGTGGGCGGGCTGCTGGCGCTGGCGCTGGTGCAGCGCTGGGGCCGGGCCATCCCCCAGCGCGGGCTGCTGATCGTGGCCTCGGCCGCCAGCGTGCTGCTGGTGGTCTACGGCGGGCTCTACGTGCTGGCCGGCGCCCTGGTGCTGGCGAACGTCGTCCACCCGGCCGGGACCGTGGACCGGACCGCGCTGCGCTGGCACACCGGAGTCTGGGACCTGTGGTTCCTGGTCTGGGGGATCCTGCTGGCGGTCGCCACCGTCAGCTGGTGGCGCTCCCAGCGGCGGGCGCGGCAGGCGGAGCTGCGCCCGGCCGGGGCTCAGCCGCGGCCGTAGCGGGCTTCGGCCCGCCAGAAGTAGACGATGCCGACGACCGCCGCGAACACCGCCCAGCCCACGCCGGCCACCCACAGCTCGGGCATCGTGACCTCGGGGCGGCAGAACGCCTGGGCGTGGTAGTCGGTCAGGTGGGCCTTGAAGTAGGCGCACACGTTCGCGTTGTACGGCTGGGAACCGGGCGCGTTGGTGCGCTGGCTCTTCATCACCGCCAGCCGCATCAGCGAGATGTAGACCGCGGCCGGGTTGAGCTGAAGCACGTCCTTGGACCAGAGCGGGAGCACGGCCGGCAGGCTGGCGATCGAGTACATGACGCCGCAGAAGTAGCGCCACACCCGGGTCAGGAACGGCACCAGCTGGCTGACGTCGTTGAGCTCGGCGCCGATGCGGGCGATGATCAGGGCCGCGCCCACGTTGAACGTCGACTGCAGGATCAGCACCGGCACCGCCAGGAACCAGTACCAGGTCAGCGGCTCACCGTAGCCGAGCACGAACGCGACCATCACCACCATGGACAGCAGCAGCTGCTGAAGCTCCACGATCGTGTAGGCCAGCGGCAGCGAGGCCCGCGGGAACTGCAAGGCCCTGATCAGCGACAGGTTGTTCGACATCACCCGCGACCCGGTCAGGATCGACCGCTCGGTGAAGGTGAAGATAAACACGCCGATGACCAGGTAGGGGATGTAGTGCTCGATCCCCCGGTTGGCCTTGAACAAGATGCCGAAGATCAGGTAGTAGACCGCGCAGTTCAGCAGCGGGGTCAGCACCTGCCACACCTGGCCGAGACGCGCGTCGGTGTACATCGACACGTTCCGGGCGGTGGCGTAGGCCCAGATGAAGTGCCGCCGCTGCCACAGCTTGCCCACGTAGTCGAAGAACCCGGGCCGCTCGGCGCTCGGCTTCAGCCCGGCCCTGGTCGCCAGCTGAGCCAGCGGCTCGCTCGGCAGCGGCGTGGCGACCTTGGTGATGCCCTCGGCGTTCGCCAGGCTCCCAGGGGCGCTGAGCTGCGAACGATCAGCCATGAATTTGGTTTCCTTTGTGACCTGGAGCACGCGTTCCCGGCGCCAGACCTAACCAGGCGCCAGCCGACATTACCGCACGGGCCGCTGGCCTGAGCGCTAGCGCAGGTGGCCGGTATCGTTCAGTGACCTAACGACCGCCGGGCCGTCACTGAACCAGTGGATCTCGTTCAGCGCGCCGACGTCCAGGTGCATCCGGTACATGGCCGCCGGCGGCGCCAGCAACGCCTCGGTCAGCAGCGTTTTGATCGGCGTCACGTGGCTGACCACTACCACCGTCTCCTGCGGGTAGCGGTCCAGCAGCCGGGCCAGCGCCGCCCGGACCCGGACGCCGACCGTGGCGAAGCTCTCACCGCCGGGCGGGGCCACCTCGGGGTCGCTCAGCCAGGCGGTCACCTCGTCCGGCCAGCGCTGCTGGGCCTCGGCGAAGGTCAGGCCTTCCCAGGCCCCGAAGTCGGTCTCCCGCAGGTCGCCGTCGGTCATCACCGGGGCGCCGGTCGCCGCCGCCACCTCGGCCGCGGTCTGCCGGGCGCGCAGCAGCGGCGAGGTCACGATCACGTCCACCCCGCCCTGGGCCGCCAGCCGTTCCCCCGCCAGCTTGGCCTGGCGAACGCCGGTCTCGGTGAGCTCGATGTCGCCGAGGCCGGCGAACCGCCGCTCGGTCGACAGCGGAGTCTGCCCGTGCCGCAGCAGCAGCATGATCGTGGGCTGGCCCTGAGCCGCGCCCCAGCCCGTAGCCGGGGCATTCGCAGAAGAGGCATCCACAGCGGGGGCGGCGGTACGCTTCTTGCTGTTATCAGCGGCGGGCGGGACCGGCTTAGGGTCCGGGCGGCTCTTGCGGCTGGAACGCCCGGTAGCGGCGTCCATCGCCTCGTTGGCGAGCCGGTCGGCGTCCTTGTTCTGCTCGCGGGGCACCCAGGTGTAGGTCACCCGGCTGAACGAGCTGGCCACCTCGGCCGCCGTCGCCGCCAGCGGCTTCATGTCCGGATGCTTGACCTTCCAGCGGCCGGACATCTGCTCGACCACCAGCTTGGAGTCCATCCGGACTTCGACGTCGGCTCGCGGGTCGATCTCGGCGGCGGCCCGCAGCCCGGCGATCAGCCCGTTGTACTCGGCCACGTTGTTGGTGGTGGTGCCGAGCGACTCGGACCGCTCGGCCAGCACGATGCCGGTCTCCACGTCCCGGACCAGCGCCCCGTAGCCGGCCGGCCCGGGGTTGCCGCGTGAGCCACCGTCCGCTTCAACGATGAACCGGGGCATCAGAGGCCAGACTCGGCGGTACGGACGAGGATGCGGCGGCACTCCTCGCAACGGACCACTTCGTCGGCCGGGGTGGCACGGATCTGGTTCAGGTCAACGGTGTTCAGCGTCAGGTGGCAGCCCTCGCAGCGGCCGCGCCGCAGCATGGCCGCGCCCACCCCGTGCTGGGCCCGCAGCTTGTCGTACAGGGTCAGCACGTCGGCGGGCACGTCGGCCGCGACCGTGGACCGGCTGGCCTCGGCCTTGGCCGCCTGCTCGCCGATCTCCGTGAGGGCGGCGTCGCGCTTGGTCGTCAGCTCGGCCGCCTGGCCGGTCAGGGCGTCCTGCTCGGTGACGAGCTCGGTCCGGCGGGTGTCGGCCGCCTCGCGCCGCTCCATCACGTCGAGCACGACCTCTTCCAGGTCGGACTGGCGGCGCAGCAGCGATTCGACCTCGGACTGCAGGTTGGACAGTTCGCGGGCGGCCGAGACCTGGCCGCTGTCCAGCCGGGACCGGTCGCGGTCGATCCGCTGGCGGACCTGCTCCACGTCCCGTTCGGCCCGGGTCTGTTCCCGGTCCAGGTCACTGAGCTCAGTGTCCGCCATCACGACGCCGTCCCGAAGCTCGGTACTGCGGGCGTCGATCTGCTCCAGCTGGGCAATTTCCGGCAGGGTCCGGCGGCGATGGTCGAGCCGCGCCAGCTCAGCGTCGAGATCCGCCAGTTCGAGCAGGCGCAGTTGTGCTTCGGGAGATGCTTTCACGCGCCCCACGTTAGCCCCACCCAGGAGCACTGTCGCGTGGTAGACATGCCGCCATGGAGATCCCGCGGGTCAGCCGACCCTTCATGCCGGGTTACGGCATCGCGGGCCCCGATCAGGGCAGCGGCCTGCTCGACTGGTCGTGGGCGGCGGACCGGCTGACCGCGTCCCGCAACTACTGGGTGGCGACCGTGTGGCCGACCGGGCGGCCGCACCTGATGCCGGTCTGGGCCACCTGGGACGACAGCACGCTGTGGTTCTCCAGCGCGGTCGGCTCCCGCAAGACCAAGAACCTGCGGGCCGACCCGCAGTGCGTGATCACCACCGACGCCTCCGACCCGGTCATCATCGAGGGCCGGGCCAATGCGGTCACCGAGCCCGCCCAGCTGCAGCGGGTCGTCGACCTGATGAACGCCAAGTACGGCATCCACATGCAGCTCGGCTACCTCGACCCGGCCGTGAACGCGACGTTCGGGGTGCGCCCCGCCCGGGTGTTCGGCATGCGGGACGCGGATTTCCAAGGGTCACCAACTCGTTGGATCTTTGACGATTAAAACGACGGTAGTTTGAAAGCCAGAAGCGCTCCGTGCCCGTATGACTAGGTGACGCGGGCCGGCCGGCGGTGCGCACGGCAACGGGAGGGGCTGCGAACCCTTACACGCGGCACCGGGCCACCAGCTACGGTGCCATCGTCGGCGTCCTGACCGCCGCCGTCGCCATGGGGGTCGGCCAGTTGGTCTCCGGGCTGACCGTCCGCCAGGGCGCCCCCTGGGCGGTGGTCGGCGAGGCCGCCATCAACCTGGCCCCGCCCCCGGTCAAGAACTTCGCCATTTCCGCGTTCGGCTCCAACGACAAGAACGTCCTGGTGGCAGGCATCCTGGTGGTGCTGGCGATCTTCGCCGCGGTGGTCGGGGTGCTGGCCTTGCGCCGCCTGGCCTACGGCTACCTGGGCCTGGTGATCTTCGCGGCGGTGGGCGTGGCGGCCGCGATCAGCCTCCCCAAGGCCAACGCGGGCTGGGCCGCGCCGACGGTGATAGGCGCCCTGGTAGCCGCCTTTTTCCTGAAAAAGCTGACCGAATTGGCGCTCGCGGCCAGCCCCACGTCCCCCGCTTCTCCACCAGCCCCATCGGACTCTGAAGACACGCCGGGTACGGAGGACACGTCGGCCCCGCCGGTCAGTGCGGGGGCGTCGGCCTGGACGCGCTCCGGGGCGGGGCCGGCCGCCGATCGGACGGACGATCTGTCGACGCCGGGCGACGGGCCACCGCTGGAGCCGTGGACCTACCGGTCACCCAGCCGCCCCGACCGGCGCCGGTTCCTGGTGGCCAGCGGGCTGGCGGTCGGCACCACCGCGGTGACCGCGCTGGCCGGGCGCGAGCTGAACGCCCGCCAGAGCGTCACCGCGGCCCGCGCCACCGTCCACATCCCCAAGGCGACCGATCCGGCCCCGCCGCTGCCGGCCGGGGTCAACCTGAACATCCCGAACCTGAGCCCGTTCGTCACCTCGAACTCGAGCTTCTACCGGGTCGACACCGCCATCGTGCTGCCCCAGGTCGACCCGGCGAGCTGGCAACTGCACATTCACGGCATGGTCGACCGGGAGATCACGATCAGCTTCGCCGAGCTCCTGCGCCGCCCGCTGCTCGAGCACTACGTGACCCTGACCTGCGTCTCCGACCCGGTCGAGGGCCCCTACATCGGCAACGCGAAGTGGCTCGGGGCCAGCCTGGCCGACCTCATCCGCTCGGCCCGCCCGCAGGCCGGCGCCAGCCAGCTGCTGTGCACCTCGGTGGACGGCTTCACCTCGGGCACGCCGATCGAGGTGGTGCTGGACGGCCGCGAGGCGCTGCTGGCGGTGGCCATGAACGGCACCGCGCTGCCGGTCGAGCACGGCTTCCCGGCCCGGATGGTGGTGCCCGGCCTGTACGGCTACGTGTCGGCCACCAAGTGGGTCACCGACATCAAGGTCACCACCTACCAGGCCGAAATCGCCTACTGGGCCCAGCGCGGCTGGTCCGCGCAGGCGCCGATCAAGACCGAGTCGCGGATCGACGTCCCGCTGGCCGGGGGCACGGTCAAGTCCGGCCGGACCGCGGTCGCCGGGGTGGCCTGGGCCCAGCACAAGGGCATCGCCGCCGTCGAGGTCCGGGTCGACGGCGGTTCCTGGCAGCGGGCCACGCTGGCCGCCGTGCCCGGCATCGACACCTGGCGCCAGTGGGTCTGGTACTGGGACGCGACGCCCGGCAACCACACCCTGGAGGCCCGCGCCACCGACAACACCGGCTACACCCAGACCGCGACCCAGGCCCCGCCCGAGCCCAACGGCGCCTCCGGCTACCCCGCCACCCAGGTAACCGTGAAGTCCTAGGAGCCTGCCTGCCGCGGCGTGAGCGCCGGGGTGGCGGGGGCCAGGTAGCGGGCGAACACCCGGCGTTCCAGCAGCGTCCAGGTGGTGGTCGTGAGCAGGCAGAGCACCCCCGCCAGCGGCAGGAAGGCCGCGAACACCACGGTGATCAGCGGGGTCAGCCGGCCCAGCCAGGCGGGCGGGGCGGCTGGGGCGGGCGGGGCGCTCGCCGCCGGAGACCTGGACGCGGCCGGCGTCGGCGCTGAAGCCCGGGCCGGCACCGGGAACAGCCGGCGGGAGATCCGGACGGCCAGGTAACCAGCCACCGCCAGCAGCACGAACAACGCGGCGAAGACGCCGCCCTGAACACTCAGCGGGCCGGGGCTGGTGAGCCAGTGGGCGCCGAGCACCGCGCTGAACAGATGGTGGTGGAGCAGCCGGTTCGGTGCGCCGTTGATGGCGCCCGTCCGGAACAGCAGGTACATGACCGACAGCAGCGGCCACTGCAGCAGCAGCGGCAGGTAGCCGGCGAACATGCTGGTGCCGTTGGCGCGGTACAGCGCCTTCATTTCCCGGGTCAGCCGGTCGGGGTCGCGGCGGTGACGCTGGCGCAGCGCCTGCAGCTGGGGAGCCAGGCGGCTCTGGGCGAGCTGGCCGCGCAGCGCGTGATAGCTGAACGGCAGCAGGAGCAGACGGACCGAGACGGTGAAGACGATGATCGCGATGGTGACGGCCAGGCCGCCGGCCAGTGGGGTGAGTGCCCCGGCCAGCGCGCTGACCACGTAGTAAGCAGCGTCCACGGGGACGTCGAAGATGTCGGACATGGCAGAACCCTCCAGCGGGTCAACGGGATTGACGGGTGCTGGAGACGGCCGTCGTCAGGCCCGGGCGCCCGGCCGGCGCGGACCAGCGCCGGGGCGCGGAGGAATCAGGCGGCCGCCGGGCGGGCCGAGGGTGCTCTCGGCCGCGAACGGCCCGCCGCGTCCGGGTCCCGTTGCCGCAGGAAGCCAGCGCACCAGGACTTCTCCTGCAGGCCAGAGGCGCGGCGGTGCAGCGGAACGGCGGTCACCGCGGCCGCCCGCCGGGCGCTGCCAGCCACGACCGCCACGACCAGGCCGGTGAGCATCGCGGCGAGCACGGCCGCGCTGGCCACGGTGAGGCCACCGGGGGCGGCGAGGAAATAGCCGACGACCATAGCCAGCGCCAGTGCGCAGGCCCGGATCGCTGGCATCGCCGCCTCCCTCGCCGGAACTGGCCTCGGCCGAAGCTAGCCCTTGCCGGTCAGCTTACGCCGCCAATTCGCCGACGGCGGCCAGCAACCGGTCGACGTCGGCGCGGTTGTTGTAGTGGACCAGGCCGGCCCGGATCGCGCCGCCGGAGTCACGCAGGCCGAGGACCCCGGTCAGTTCCCAGGCGTAGTTGTGCCCGTTCCAGACGTTGATGTGGCGTTCAGCCAGCTGAGCGGCCACTTCGGCGGGCGGCCGCCCGTTGACGTTGAAGTACGCGGTCGCGGTCCGGCTGGCCGCCTTGCCGTAGGTGGTGACCTGGCTGAGCGCGTTCAGGCCGCCGAGCAGGGTACCGAACAGGTCCTGCTCGTAGGCGTGCACCGCGGTCATTGAGCCGAGGATCCGCTCGCGCCGGGTGCCGTAGCGCTCGCCGCCCAGGCTGGCCAGGTGGTCGACGGCGGCGGTGACCCCGGCCAGGTCGGCGTAGGCGGGGGTGCCGTACTCGAAGCGTTCGGGGATCGTGTCGGGCGACGACGCGAGCTTGTCCGGGTGCAGGGTGTCCAGCAGTTCGGGGTCGGCGATGACCGTGCCGACGTGCGGCCCCGACCACTTGTAGGCGCTGGTCGCGTAGAAGTCGGCCCCGAGCGCGAGCACGTCGACCGGGACGTGCGGCGTCGCGTGCACGCCGTCCACGTAGGTCAAGGCGCCCGCCTGGTGGGCGATAGCGGTGATCGCGGGCACGTCGGGCCGGCTGCCGAGGATGTTGCTGGCGGCGGTGACCGCCACCAGCCGGGTCCGCTCGTTCACCAGCTCGGCGTACTGGCCGGTGGGCAGCTCACCGGTCGATATGTCGACCTCGGCCCAGCGCACGGTCGCCCCGGCCCGCTCGGCCGCCTGCAGCCAGGGCCGGACGTTGGCGTCGTGGTCGAGCCGGGACACCACGATCTCGTCGCCGCGGCTCCAGGTGGCGGCCAGCGTCCCCGCCAGCCGGTAGGTCAGGGTGGTCATGTTGGGGCCGAGGATGACGCCGTCGGACTGCCCGCCGACCAGGTCGGCGACGGCCTCCCGGCAGCCGTTGACGATCGCGGTGGCCCGGTGGCTGGCGGGAAACGCCCCGCCCGCGTTGCCGATCCCGGCCCCGGCGGCGGCCGCCACCGTGTCGATGACAGCCTCCGGGACCTGAGTGCCGGCCGCCCCGTCCAGGTAGGAGTATCCGTCGCGAAGGGCCGGATAGGCGGCCCGCACCGTCTCTACGTCGAAGGTCACGCTAGCCATGCTGGCACTGGCGGGTCAGCTCGGCCAGAGCGGGGTCAGCTCGGCCAGTGCGGGTCACGGCCGAAGACGGTGAGCATCGTCTCCCACACGTCGCCCTCGACCGGCGCCGCCACCAGCAGGCCGGACGCCTCGGCCGGGCGGAGCGGGGGCGACCCGGCCCACCAGCCGTCGAAGACCAGTTCCGGGTCCGCGGGCCGGTAGTCCACCCCCAGCGACCGGGCCAGGTCCCAGGCGTGCACGTGCCACTGGCCGCAGGCCACCCCGGCCATCTCGCCGACCGTGACCACGATGCCCCGGTAGTAGTGGTGCGGCTGATCCCACAGCGGCGGGACCCGGACCGCGTAGGAGCGGGCCGACGCGGCGAACGCGGCGATGTGCTCGGGCGCGGGCACGTCGGGCAGTTCAGCCAGCTCGGCCGCGTTCTGGCGAGCCAGCTTGCGGGACAATGTCGCGGCCGGGAACCCGGTCGCCATCAGCCGGGCCAGCCGGCTGTGGGGGGCGTCGTCCAGGTACTCGTGGTAATCGTCGGCCATGCAGCGCAGGTGGCCGGCGATGTCGGCGGCCCGCCAGTCGCCGCAGGGCGTCGGGGCCGACCATTGGGCGTCGGTGAAGCGGGCCGCCAGCTCACAGATGACGGTGACACCGTCACGGTAAGCAGCCAATCCAGGCCCGGACGACCAAGCTGTCATCGACAACCGTCGATGTGGTCGCGCGTCACGGATCCTCCTGGCCGGGAACCGGCAGCCGGTACGCGAAGCTTCCGGGGGAGCCAGCGTGCCAGAGTTGACCGACCCAGACAAGCCAGGCACCGTAACGATCCGCACGCACGGCTGCGATGTTCGCCCAGTTGGCCACACTCTGTTCAATACCGGGAGTAGTGAGGCTTGCCGCCACCGGTGGGGCTGGCGTGACTGGAGGGTCGGGGTGCCCGGACGAAACACGCAACGTTGCGTATGGCGTCAGCGGCCGCTTGGCGGGCGCCGCAATGCGGGACGCAACGTTGCGTATGGCGCCGCAGGCGGGGACCGGCGGAAGCGCCCGGAGACGGGACGGAACGTTGCGTCTATAGATGGTGCGGCGGCCGTGGTGGGCGTGATGCATCCGGGGACGGGGACGGGACGGCGCGTCGTAGGGGATGCTGTGCCACCCGGTCCCCGCGATACGACTACGCTTAGCTCGGGCTGAGCGCCGCCACCTCGGGTGAGGGGCGGGCCGGCCGGTAACGGTTGGCGGTTAGCGAAAGGGCGCGGCGTGAAGAAGGTGCGGGTTCCGGTCACCAGCGAGGCGCTGAACAAGCACGCGGAGGATGTCGCGCTGGCGGGCAAGTTCGACGACCTCTACGAGGACGCCCGGCAGGCCGAGGTCAGGCTGCGGGAGGCTCAGGCCCGGCGCGCCCCGCTGACCGAGCAGCGTCCGCTGGCCGTCGCGCTCGATTCGGCGCTGACCGCGGTGATGCGGGCCGCCTACGCCGCCCAGCGGGCCGAGATCGGCCCCCGCGGTTACGACGACCGGATCTTCCGGCGCAAGGCCATGGCGAAGCCGGCCGTGCACGCGCTCACGGCCGAGGCCGAGCGACTGCTCACCCTGCGCGAGAACCACCGGCTGAACGGCATCCCGCCGCAGCCGCTGCAGCCCGCCGTCTGACCCGGTCACACCCGGGCCCTGGTTCCAGGTGGACTAGTCCTTTGCCACCCGCGGTCTAGTCACTTCTTGCCCGGCGGGCTGTATCAGCGCGCCCATCGGGTGCTCCGTTAAACAGACGAGCCCGCCAGGCCCGTTGCGACACGCACTCTGACCTGCGCCTTGACTCGTTGGGGCCCGCGCCGTCGGCCATCGCCCTACAGTCGGTGTCAGTGCAGTGAGGGCAGTCGCCCGCCAACTGAACAGCGGGCCGGGAACGGCTCATCGAACCCGCGTCCCACCAGGAACGTTTAAGTAGATGCCAGCGGGAAGCGGAACTGATGAGGCGCTGGTACCACGGGCCGCTCCGGGGAGCCGGACCGGCCAATGGACCAGACCAATTTTGGTGTCGCTCTTGCGCCCGCGCGGAAGCCGGGAGCACAGTTGGTCTAGAGCAAGTGGTCTAGGCCACCTGGTCTGGGAGACGGCCGCCAGCCGCCTCGCCGACCGGAGCGGGACCGTAATGACCAGGCCACGAGGCGTAGTCACAAAATGTCATAGCGGATAGCCCACCGGAAGCTACAAAAGGCGCTCCGGAAAACGGTCAGAACGAGCCATGTTGCAGCCGGCACTGGCTGCGGCACACTAGCATGTGATTCAGAACACGCACGAATTAGAAGCTGCAAGGAGCACGACATGTGCCAACACACGCCACGGTGTCCGGAGGCGTCCGCCTCGGACCGTGAGGCGGCGCGGACGCTCGCAAGTCACCCTGATCAGGGGTGGAGCCTCCTCTGCAACGGGATCGTTATTTTCGAAGACACCGGTGAGCTGCTGCCGGGGGGTATGTGCATCGACCCGCACAGGCCCACTGACCTGGTGTTTAAGTCGACGGTCAGTTCCAGTCACCCCGGACACGCCCCCGCCGCCTAAGACGGCCGGGGCTTTTTTCTTAAGTTCGTCCGAAAGATCGCTGAAGTCATTCGGGGCGGCGCCAAGCGCACCGTTCGGGGTTTGGTCACAAAATCATATCGGCGTTCATGGCATGGCAATGAGATCGTTACCAATGGGTGAATACGAAGCGCCGCCTCCGTTCACAGGCGGTTACTGCGCCCCATTGAGTCCCCTTTTGCGACACCTGTTACCGGGCCCGCTGGTTTTGGCCACTCCTCAGGGCACCAAGGCCACCACCCCGGGCAGCCACGCGGCGACCGCGCCGGCCACGACGGCAGGCTTTTTCGAAAGCGAATGGGTCTCCCCTTTGAGCACGACGACCTCGATCGAGGCGTCCCCGGCTGGGATCCCAAACGAGTCCCGGTCCCCGTTGAGGACCAGAACGTGCGCGCCACCGGCCGTCGCCGCGCGCAGCTCCGCCGCCCGGTCGGGCGGGAACGTGACCTCGCCGCTCCCCCGCGTCCGGCGGGCGGGCGGCTGCAGCGGGAACGCCAGCGCCAGGACCCCGCGGGCCCCCACCGCGGCCGCGGTCCGGCACGCCACCCGGGCCCCATTGCTCCGCCCGCCCTGGATCAGGGGCAGCTGGGCCTGGAAGGGCGCGATGGTGTCCCGCAACTCATGGGGCTGGTGAGCTTTTCGGGGCCGCTGGGTTCGTGACGGCGGGAGCGCGGGGCCTGCTGGGGACACCAGCCAGGTGATGAGCTCGGTCCAGGCCTGGTCCTGGCGGTCGGCGTGGCCGGGGGCGCGGGCGCCGCGGACGCGGTAGGGCTGGGTGACCAGTGCCACTCCCCCGCCGCAGGCCAGCGCCGCGTCGCGGGCGGCGAACAGGTCGGGGGTATCGACGGTGCCGCCGGCCCCGTGGGTCAGCGCCAGCACGAACGACGGCGCGCCGCCGTCGGGCCCGGTCCAGTCGAGACGGGCCGGGCCCTCGGTGGTATCGACGTCGAAACTGGGCAATTTGGTCAGGCGGGGAGCAGCTTCTTCAGGAACTGGCCGGTGTAGCTCTCGCTGACCTCGGCGACCTGCTCGGGGGGGCCGGTGGCGATGATCGTGCCGCCGCCCGAGCCGCCCTCGGGGCCGAGGTCGATGAGCCAGTCGGCGGTCTTGATCACGTCGAGGTTGTGCTCGATGACGATGACCGTGTTGCCGGTGTCGACCAGCCGCTGCAGCACCCCGAGGAGCTTGCGGATGTCCTCGAAGTGCAGGCCGGTGGTGGGCTCGTCGAGCACGTAGATCGTGCGCCCGGTGGCCCGCCGCTGCAGCTCGGTGGCCAGCTTGACCCGCTGCGCCTCGCCACCCGACAGGGTGGGGGCCGGCTGGCCCAGCCGGACGTAGCCCAGGCCCACGTCGACCAGGGTCTTCAGGTGCCGGTGGATCGACGGCACCGGCTCGAAGAACCCGGCCGCCTCCTCGATCGGCATGTCGAGGACCTCGGCGATCGTCTTGCCCTTGTAGTGCACCTGGAGGGTGTCGGTGTTGTAGCGGGCGCCGTGGCAGACCTCGCAGGGCACGTAAACGTCGGGCAGGAACTGCATCTCGATCTTGATCGTGCCGTCGCCCGAGCAGGCCTCGCAGCGGCCGCCCTTGACGTTGAACGAGAACCGGCCGGGCTGGTAGCCGCGCACCTTGGCCTCGGTGGTCTGCGCGAACAGCTTGCGGATGTTGTCGAACACGCCGGTGTAGGTGGCCGGGTTCGACCGCGGGGTGCGGCCGATCGGTCCCTGGTCGACGTGCACCACCTTGTCCAGCTGGTCCATCCCGGTGATGCGGGTGTGCTTGCCCGGCACCGTGCGGGCGCCGTTCAGCTCCTTGGCCAGCGCGCGGTAGAGGATCTCGTTGACCAGGGTGGACTTGCCCGAACCGGACACCCCGGTCACCGCGACCAGGCAGCCGAGCGGGAACGTCACGTTGACGTTGCGCAGGTTGTGCTCGGTGGCGCCCTTGACCACCACCTGACGGCTCTTGTCGGGCTTGCGCCGCTGGTCCGGCACCGGAATCGAGGCCCGCCCGGCCAGGTAGGCCCCGGTCAGCGACCGCTCGCTGTCGATCAGCTCCTTGACCGGGCCGGACACCACCACCCAGCCGCCGTGCTCGCCGGCTCCGGGGCCGATGTCGACCACCCAGTCGGCCGCCCGGATCGTGTCCTCGTCGTGCTCGACCACGATCAGCGTGTTGCCGAGGTCGCGCAGCCGCAGCAGCGTCTCCAGCAGCCGGGCGTTGTCCCGCTGGTGCAGCCCGATCGACGGCTCGTCGAGCACGTAGAGCACGCCGACCAGGCCCGATCCGATCTGGGTGGCCAGCCGGATGCGCTGCGCCTCGCCGCCCGCCAGCGTGGCCGAGGCCCGGTCGAGGCTCAGGTAGTCCAGGCCGACGTCGAGCAGGAATCCGAGCCGGGCGTTGACCTCTTTCAGAATCTGGGCCGCGATCTGCCGGTCGCGCTCGGACAGGTTGAGGTCCAGCATCAGCTTGGCCATCTCGCCGATCGGCAGCGCGCAGATGTCGGCGATCGTCCGCTCGTCGATGGTGACCGACAGCGCGATCGGCTTCAGCCGGCTCCCCCGGCAGGACGGGCACGGCACCTCGCGCATGTAGCCGGCGAACTTCTCCCGGCTGGAGTCGCTCTCGGCCTCGGAGTGCCGCCGCTCGACGTACGGGATCACGCCCTCGAACTGCGTGTAGTACGACCGCTCACGACCGTACCGGTTCCGGTAGCGGACGTGGACCTGCTGGTCGTAGCCGTTCAGCAGCGCGTTGCGGGCCTTGGCGGGCAGCCGCTCCCAGCGGGTGTCGAGCCGGAAGCCGAGCGAGTCGCCCAGCGCCTCGACCAGCCGGGCGAAGTAGTCGCTGACGTGGCCGCCGCTCCAGGGCGCGAGCGCGCCCTCGTCCAGCGTCCGGGCCGGGTCGGGCACGATCAGCTCGGGGTCGACCTCCATCTTGGTGCCGAGGCCAGTGCAGTCCGGGCAGGCGCCCCATGGGGAGTTGAACGAGAACGAGCGCGGCTCCAGCTCGTCGAACGACAGGTCGTCGTAGAGGCAGGCCAGGTGCTCGGAGTACATCCGCTCGCGGTGCGGGTCGTCGTCCGGCAGGTCGACGAAGTCGAGGACGACCACCCCGCCCGAGAGCCCGAGGGCGGTCTCGACCGAGTCGGTCAGCCGCCGCCGGGCGGTGTCCTTGACCGCCAGCCGGTCGACGATGACCTCGATGTCGTGCTTCTCGTACTTCTTGAGCTTGGGCAGGCTGGTCGCAGTAACTTCATCTAGCCGCACCAGCTGGCCGTCCACCCGGGCCCGCGAGTATCCCTTGGTCTGCAGCTCGCGCAGCAGGTCCAGGTACTCGCCCTTGCGGCCGCGGACGACCGGCGCCAGCACCTGGAACCGGGTCCCCTCCTCCAGCTCCAGCACCCGGTCGACGATCTGCTGGGGGCTCTGCCGGGCGATCGGGCGGCCGCAGATCGGGCAGTGCGGCTTGCCCACCCGGGCGTACAGCAGCCGCATGTAGTCGTAGATCTCGGTGATCGTGCCGACCGTCGAGCGCGGGTTGCGGCTGGCCGCCTTCTGGTCGATCGACACGGCCGGGGACAGCCCGTCGATGAAGTCGACGTCGGGCTTGTCCATCTGGCCCAGGAACTGCCGCGCGTAGGCCGACAGGGACTCCACGTAGCGCCGCTGGCCCTCGGCGAAGATCGTGTCGAACGCCAGGCTCGACTTCCCCGATCCGGACAGCCCGGTGAACACGATCAGGGCGTCCCGCGGCAGGTCGATCGAGACGTCCTTGAGGTTGTGCTCGCGGGCACCGCGAACGAGAAGTCGGTCAGCCACTGGGCTCTCTGCTCTCTCTGGCTCTTCGATGGGCTCAACGAGTTGACGCAGGTGCAAGGGGTGGGCACGGCGCCACTTCAACTGTAGCCAGGGGGTCTGACAAAACCGGCCGCTTCCGGATCGCGGCCGTGCCCGTTACCGCCCGGCGGGAGCAACACCCAGGCGGGGTGGCGTGTTCCCGGGCGGGAGGGGGGCGCGGCGGTCGTGAGTGACGGCGGGGTCAGCCGGTCACCACGGCGATCACCGTGGTGCCCGGGGCGAAGGTGCCGCGTCGGCCGTGGGCGTAGACGCCGTACAGCATTTTGGCCACGTAGACCCAGTCCAGGGTGAGGCCGTGCCGGGCCCGGAACCCGGCGATGAAGGCGTCCAGCTCCGGGGTGCGGCGGGCGAAGCCGCCGAAGTGGAACTCGTCGTCGACCCGCCAGTCGCCGCGGGGGCCGCCGAACGCCTCGTCCTGCAGGGCGCGGACGGCGGCGGGCAGGAACCCGGCGCCGCCCCGCAGGGCCGAGAAACCGACGGCCCGCTGGCCTTCGGTCAGCCCGGCGGCCACCCCGGCCAGGGTGCCGCCGGTCCCGCAGGGCACGCAGAGCACGTCGAACGGGACCGTGATCTCGGCCGTCAGCTCGGCGCAGCCGCGGGCGGCGAGGGCGTTGCTGCCGCCCTCGGGCAGCAGGTAGAAGTCGCCGAACTCCTCGCGCAAGGGGGCGATCACCGCGGCCGAGGTCTTGGCCCGGTAACTGGCCCGGTCCAGGTAGACCAGCCGCATGCCGCGGTCGGCGGCGTCGCGCAGCGAGGGATTGAGCGGCCGGTGCTCCTCGCCGCGGATGACCCCGACGGTCGCGAACCCGAACCGGGCCCCGGCCGCGGCGGTGGCCCGCACGTGATTGGAGTAGGCCCCGCCGAACGTCAGCAGCGTCCGCTGACCGGCCGCCCGGGCCGCCTCGAGGTTGTACTTCAGCTTGCGCCACTTGTTGCCCGGCAGGTCGGGGCTGATCAGATCGTCGCGTTTGAGGAAAAACCTGAACGGCACCTCCCCGAGCCCCGGGTCGGTGATCTCCTGCAACGGTGAGGGCAGGCAGAGCGCCTCGGCCATAGGGTGAAAGCCTATGCACTTCGCCGTGCGGCCGCGGTCACCCCGGCTGGCCCCGTTCGTGAGCGCCCTCGGCTACTACGAGAGCGACCTGCCCGCGGGCCGGGACCGGGTGCTGCCCGGCGGCGGCACCGACCTCATGGTCAACCTGCACGAGGACGAGTTCCGCACGTACCACGGCCCGGCCCGCGCGGAAGTGCGGCGTTCCGCCGGGGCGGTGCTGGCCGGGCCGGATGAGCGCGCGGTGGTCATCGACACCGCCGACCAGCGGCGGGGGTTGTCGGTCGGGTTCACACCGGCCGGGGCGGCCGCGTTCTTCGGGGTGCCGCTGGGCGAGACCGCTGGCCAGCTTGTCGCCCTCGAGCAGCTGTGGGGGCGGGACGGCGCGGTGCTGCGTGACCGGCTGCTGGCGGCGGCGGTCCCGGACCGGCAGTTCGCAGTGCTTGAGGAGGTCCTGCTGGCCCGGCTGGCCGGGCCGCCCGCGTTCCTGGCCGCGATCCAGTTCGCGGCGGCCGAGCTGGGGCGGGGACGGCGGGTCGCCGATGTGGGCGCCGAGCTGGGCCTCAGCCCGCGCACGTTCACCCGGCGGTTCCGGGCCGGCACCGGGCTGACGCCCAAGCGGTACGCCCGCATCCAGCGGCTGCAGCGGTTGCTGGTCACGGCCACGGCCGGGCCGGCCGTGGACTGGGCGCGGCTGGCGGCCGAGCACGGGTACTGCGACCAGGCCCATCTGATCGACGACTTCCGGGAGCTGACCGGGGTGACCCCGGGTGGCTACCGGCCGCGGTCGGCCGCCGAGCACAACCACCTGCCGCTGGCCTGACGTTTTTCGCCAATCGGAGCGGGCGGCGGGCGCCTAGGCTCGGGGCAGCCCGCCAGCACTCGATCAGGAGGAGCCGATGCCGCCCACCGTCCGTCACGGCAAGGTGTGTTACCTGCAGATCCCGGCGGCCGACGCGGCCGCCTCGGCGCGGTTCTACCAGGAGGTCTTCGGCTGGTCGGTTCGCCGGCACGGCGACGGGACACCGGCCTTCGACGACAGCATCGGCGAAGTGAGCGGGATGTGGGTCGAGGGGCGCAAGCCGTGGGCGGGTGAGCCGGGGCTGATCGTCGACATCATGGTCGACGACGCCGAGCAGACCGTGGCGGCGATCGTGGCCCACGGGGGTGAGATCGTGCAGCCGATCGGCGGCGACGCCCCGGAGATCACCGCCCGATTCCGGGACCCGGGTGGCAACATCCTGGGCATTTACCAGGAACCAGGTCAATAGCCTCCGTGGGTGGCTCACTGGCCTACGGAGCACTGTAATCAATTGGTTGCAATCGGTATTCGCTAGGCCAAGCGGGTGCCAGCGCTGCTGCGTACCATGAGCGCGTGACTTACACCGGGAATGTGAAGGTCGGCGGGCCGTCCGACACGCGTGAGATCGACGGCCTGACCGTGACCAAGCTGGCCGTCGGCCCGATGGACAACAACGCCTATCTGCTCCGGGACACCGGTACCGGCGAGGGCCTGCTCATCGACGCCGCGAACGAGCCCGAGCGCGTCATCGAAATGGTCGGCGACACGCCGATCACCTGGCTGGTGACCACCCACCGGCACTTTGACCACTGGCAGGCGCTGAAAGAGGTGCACGACGCGATCGGCGGGGTGGTGGTGGCGCATACGGCCGACGCCCCCGAGCTGCCGATCGCGGTCGACGACGATCTGTCCGACGGCGACATCCTGCGGTTCGGCGACGCCGCGGTGTCGGTGATCCACCTGCGCGGGCACACCCCGGGCAGCGTGGCCATCCTCTACGACGCCGAGGGCCGCCTGGCCGACACGCCGCACCTGTTCACCGGGGACTCGCTGTTCCCGGGCGGGCCGGGCAAGACCAACAGCCCCGCGGACTTCAACTCGCTGATGGACGACCTCGAGGAGCGGGTGTTCGGGCGGCTGCCCGACGCCACCTGGGTCTACCCCGGCCACGGGGCCGACACCACCCTGGGCGCCGAGCGCCCGCACCTGGGTGAGTGGCGCGCCCGCGGCTGGTAACAGGTCTAGTCGGTAACGGACCTCGGGCACCCCGGCGAAGCTGGGGTGCTCCGGGCCCTTGCGCCGGAACCCGGCCCGTTCGTAGAACCGGCGGGCCCGCCGGTTGTCCCGCAGCACCCACAAGATGATCCGCGGGTACCCCGCCGCCCGGACCTCGGCCAGCACCCGGTCCATCAGCGCCCAGCCGATGCCGGTCGACCACCAGTCCGGGTGCAGGTAGAGCGCGTACAGTTCGGCCGCCGAGGGCTGAGAGCTCGAGCTCCGATCGGGCGCGGCGCCGGCCTGGGGTGGGCGGGGCAGCCCATCGACAGCCCTTTCAATACCGTAAGAAGCGAAACCGGCGACGGCGGGGACGGGCGCTACGGCGGGCACCGGCGCGGGACCGGGCGGGGTTGAGCCGGGCTGGTGGGGCGCGGGCTGGTCGGGCGCCGCGGGCTGGTCGGGCGCCGCGGGCTGGTACGGCGCCGCGGGCTGGTACGGCGCGGCGGGTTTGCGGGGCTGATGTGGCGAGGCGGCTTGGGGCTCACGGGCCGGGGCTTCGGCGACGAGGACGTGGCGCCAGGGGCGGGTGGCGAGGAACTGGCGTTCGCGGGCGGGGTTGGCGTCGGCGACGACCTGGGCGATGACGTCGGGCGGGAGGATGCCGTCGTAGGCGGCGGGCCAGCTGGCCTGGCGGACGGCGACGATGGCAGCAGCGTCGGCCGGGGTGGCGGGGCGGATGTTCGGTGGTGCCACCGGGTCAGCGTACGGCGCGCGAGGTGAGCCGGGGCCGCCGCGCAAGCGGGACGCGGCGGACCCGGCCCGGCCCACCGGCCGCCGGGGGCGGGGTGGGTGATCAGGGGTTCTCGTCGGCCGGCGGGCAGCCGCAGCTGCGGCGGACGACGAGTTCGGTGGGCAGGGTTTCGGCCCGGGGCGGCTCGGTGTTGCCCTCGATCCGCTCCAGCAGCCGGGCGGCCGCCCGCACGCCCAGCTCGCGGACGGGCTGGCCGACGGTGGTGAGCGGCGGTTCCACCACCCGGCCCGGGAACACGTTGTCGAAGCCGGTCACCGCCACGTCGGCCGGGACCGCGATGCCGGATCGCTGCAGCTCGCGCATGACGCCGATCGCCATCTGGT
Source organism: Actinomycetota bacterium (assembly GCA_019240215.1). Lineage (GTDB taxonomy): Bacteria > Actinomycetota > Actinomycetes > Streptosporangiales > Streptosporangiaceae > Bog-532. The sequence continues at coordinate 24,804 of JAFAYQ010000066.1, forward strand.
CGTTGGCGCAGGCCACTGCCTCGGGGATGGCCTCCCGTCCGAGCAGCACGCGGGCGGCGGTGCGGCCGCTGGCCTCGGAGAAATCACCACCGGGGACCACGTCGACGGTCGCCCCGGGCACGCGGTGCACGGCCGCCGAGAACGCCGCCACCCGTTCGACCGCGTCGGGGGCGTCGGACGGCCCACCGACGAAGCCGAGCCGCCGGTAACCGTGGTCGCTGGTCAGGTGCCCGGCCATCGCCCGCATGCCGCCCGGGTTGTCGACCCGGAGCACGTCGAGGCCGGTGTCCCCGGGCGAGGCGGCGATCGACACCACCGGCAGCCGCCGGGCCAGCGCCCGCAGCTGGGCCGGGGCGAGTGCGTCCTCCACCACCAGCAGGCCGTCGACCTTGCCGGACAGCGCCCGGATGCGGCTCGCGAACGGCTCCCCGCTGGGCCCGAACGACAGCAGCAGCGAGGTGTCGGTGCCGCGCAGCACCGCCTCGACCGCGTGCACCACCACGTCCACGAACAGCAGGCCGTCGCGCTCGATGTCGGTCTCGTTGACGCCGCGTTCCAGCCCGACCAGGCCGATGATCTCCTTGCGGCGCCGGGACAGCCCCTGGGCGGAGGCGTCGGGGACGAAACCGACCTCCTCGATCACGGCCAGCACCCGGTCCCGGGTTACCGGCCGGACCAGGTCCGAGCCGCGCATCACGCGGGATACCGTGGCCGTCGAGACCCCGGCCAGGCGGGCGACGTCGTACACGGTGGGCATGGACCATTCCTCGTAGGCGAGAATGTTGGATTGTGATCGTAGAAGGGGATGTAAGCGGTGTCAATGCCGGACGGGGAACACAGATCGAACGACCAGACAAGGAGAACAGATGAGCGACGGGCGTGATGCCTTCCCCGAGGGATTCCTGTGGGGCGTGTCCACGGCGTCCTATCAGATCGAGGGGGCGGTGGCCGAGGACGGCCGGGGCCCGTCGATCTGGGACACGTTCAGCCACCAGCCGGGCAAGACCACCAACGGCGACACCGGTGACATCGCCTGCGACGGCTACCACCGGACCGACAGCGACCTCGACCTGCTGTCGGAGCTGGGGGTGGGCGGCTACCGGTTCTCGATCGCGTGGCCGCGGATCCAGCCGGACGGCCACGGCGCCCCCAACCAGGCCGGCCTGGACTACTACCGGCGGCTGGTGGACAAGCTGCTCGAGCGCGGGATCGCGCCGCTCGTCACCCTCTACCACTGGGACCTGCCGCAGCCGCTGCAGGACAAGGGCGGCTGGGCCACCCGCGACACCGCCGACCTGTTCGCCGACTACGCCGCGACCGTGGCCGGGGCGCTGGGCGACCGGGTGCCGCGCTGGATCACGCTGAACGAGCCGTGGGTGGCCTCGAGCATGGGCTACCGGAGCGGCGAGCACGCGCCCGGCATCACCGACCCCCAGCAGTACGTGGCGGCCGTGCACCACCTGCTACTCGGGCACGGCAAGGCGACCGCGGCGATCCGGGCGGTGACCGCGGCCGGGGTGCTGCCGTCGGGGCGGCCGCCCGAGGTCGGCATCACCCTGAACATGGCCCAGATCTACCCGGCCGATCCCAGCCGGACAGCTGACCGGGAGCTGGCGGCCGACCTCGACGCCGACATCAACGGGGTGTTCCTGGACCCGCTGACCCGCGGCGCCTACCCGGCCCGGCTGGGCCCGGGCCAGGCTCCGGGGCCCGGGCTGATCCGTGACGGCGACTTCGCCACCATTCAGGCCCCGATCGACTTCCTCGGCGTCAACTACTACGCGCCGCACATCGTCGGGGTGCGCGAGGACGGGATCGTCCGGCGCGGGGACACCCCGATGCCGTGGCGGCCGGGTGGCGTGTTCACCCAGCCCGAGCACTTGCCGGTGACCGCGATGGGCTGGCTGGTCGATCCCAACGCGCTGCACGACCTGCTGCTGCGGGTCCACGACGACGCGGGCGAGGTGCCGCTGTACATCACCGAGAACGGAGCCGCCTGCTACGACTACGTCAACCCGGACGGGACCGTCGATGACCCGGAGCGCGTCGCCTACCTGCACGGCCACCTGCAGGCGGCCCGGCAGGCGATCGCCGACGGGGTGCCGCTGCGCGGCTACTTCGCCTGGTCGCTGATGGACAACTTCGAGTGGGCGCACGGGTACTCGAAGCGGTTCGGGCTGTATTTCGTGGACTACGGCACCCAGCGGCGCATCGCCAAGGGCAGCGCGGGCTGGTACGCGGAGGTAGCCAAGACCAATTCGGTGCCGTCGAGCTGAGCCTGGTCAGCGAGCCGTGGTGACCCGTGGCTAGCTGGGCAGGGGCTGGGGCTCGGCCGCGAGCTCACGGTAGATGGTGAGGGCGGCCTCGACGGCGGTGTTGGGGGACGGCAGGGTGCGGGCGCGGGCCTCGGCCGCTTCGGCCAGCCGGGTGGCCAGGACGCCGTCGTCCAGCACCCGGACGACGGCGGCGGTCAGCGCGGCCGGGTCCTGCGGCGGGACCAGCACGGCGGCGTCCTCGCCGGTCAGGTCGGGGGTGCCGCCGACCCGGGTGGCGACGATGGGGCGGGCGGCCCGCAGCGCCTCCTGAAGGATGAGCGGCTGGCCCTCCCAGCGGCTGGGCAGCACGAACAGGTCGGCGGCGGCCAGCAGCGAGGGCACGTCGGAGCGCTGGCCGAGCAGCACCACCGATCCACCCAGGGGGGCGGCGGCCGCGGTCAGTTCGGCCTGCTGCGGGCCCGAGCCGGCGATGGCCAGCAGCGGCACCGGGGACCGGTCCTGCCAGCCCCGGGCCGCCTCGATCAGCGTGCCGAAGTCCTTCTGGGGGGCGAGCCGGCCGACCGCCAGGATCAGCGGCCGGTCTCCGGCGCCGAGCTCCTGGCGGACGGTGTCGGGGCTGGCCGGGGCGGTGTCCGGGTCCTGGGCGGTCGCGGCCGGAGTGTAGGGCGGGACGAGGGCGCGGCGGACGTCGCGGGCGCCGGCCCGGCGCATCCGGTCTTCCAGGTCGCCCGACACGCACAGCACCACCGCCGCGCTGCGGGCGGCCAGGGACTGCAGGCCCTGGTAGACGGTGGCGTTGACGCCGCCCGCGGGCGGGGCGTTGTGGACGGTGACGACCAGCGGCAGTGCCGCCCGGGAGGGGCGGGTGGCGAGGGTGAGCGCGAGCGCGGCCAGCGCGCCGGCCCGCAGGCCGTGGGCGTGCACCACGTCGGGCTGGTGGCGGGCCAGGACCTGCCGGAGCCGCAGCACCGCCAGCCCGTCGCGGACGCTGGGCCGGTCGCCGAACTGGACGGTCTCGAAGGTGACGGGGGCGGCGCCGGGGTGGGCCGGGCCCAGGCCTTCGTAGACCCGGACGTCGCCCGGGAACGTGTCGCCGGACTGGTCGACGAACTCGGGCTCGCCGAAGCGGAAGTCGAGCCGGTGATCGGCCGGGCCGCAGACCACGGCCGGGACCCCGCGGACGGCGGCCCCGGCCGCCAGCATCTGGACGTGGCGCAGGGTGCCGCCGGCGGTGGTGCCGAGTACGAACGCGACCTTCATCGTGGCTCCCTGGTGGCAGGTGGGCGGCCGCGGCCCAAGCGGCCGAGCAGGCGGGTGGTGACGGCCCGCAGGTCGCCGCCGTCGGTCAGGAACGTCACCGCCAGGAACGCTACCGTGGCGGTGGCGGCAGCCAGCACGGTGACGGCCGCGTTGGGCAGGAAGCCGTGGACCGGCAGGGCCCGGGCCACGCCGAAGCCCGCCGCCGCGCCGGCCAGGCCGCCGGCCAGCCCGGCCGCGGTGGCGCGGGGCAGCCCGGCCAGTGCCGGTCGGCCGAGCGCCCGCCGGACCGCCACGGTCAGCGCCAGGCCGGCCGCGGCGAGCCCGATCGTGGTGCCGAGTCCGAGGGCGGGCACCACCCAGCTGCGCGGCACGAACGGCACGATGGCCAGGTCGGCCGCGATGACCAGTAGCCAGCCGCCGGTCATGGCGACCGCGGTGACCCGGCTGCGGCCGGCCGCGTAGAGGATGCGGGACAAGGTGGCGGTCAGCCCGTAACCGACCAGGCCGGGCGCGAACAGGGCCAGCGCCCCGGCCAGCTGACGGGCCTGGGACGGGTCGTGGCTGCTGAACACCCGGGCCAGCGGCAGGCAGGCACCGGCCAGTACCGCCGCCCCCAGCCAGGACATCAGCACCACCGCCCGGCTGGCGGCGGCGCTGGTCGCGCTGAACTCATCGCTGCTGGCCTGCTGGGCCGACAGGAGCGGGAAGGCGCTGGTGGCGACCGGGACCGCCAGGCCCGCGTAGATGATGAAGAACACCTGCCAGCCGTAGCTGTAGAGCACCAGCGCGCCGTTACCGCCGCGGCCGTTGGACAGCACGATCGCGGCCACCGTGGACAGGTCCTGGGCGATCAGGGTGAGCACGCCCGCCACCGCCAGCCGCCGCACCCGGCCGGCCACCCCGTCCGGGAACCGGAGCGTGGGCCGCAGCCCGAGCCGGAGCCGGGCGGCCGGTACTGCCCCGGTCAGCACCAGCGCCGCCACCCCGGCGGTGGTGCCGAGCGAAAGCGTCAGCTCGGCGCTGGCCGGGAGCGCGCCGGGCCGGTTCTGGAAGCCGCGCCCGAGCGCCCCGAAGGCGGCGTAGGCGCCCGCCACCACCAGGCTGGACAGAATCGGGGCGAGGGCCGGGGCAGTGAACCGGCGGTGGGACTGGAGGATGCCGTACAGCACCACCGCCAGCCCGTACAGCGGCACCTGAGGGGCGAAGGCGACCAGCATCCGGGCGCTGACGGCCAGCGTGGCCGCGTGCGGGCAGCCCCGGGTGGCCGGGATCAAAAGCGTGGTCAGCGGCCCGGCGATCAGCGCGACCACCGCCGCGACCGGCACCAGCAGCACCACCGCCCAGGTCAGCAGGGCCGACGTGATCTGCCGGGTCTCGGACGCCGCGTCCCGGCCGCGGGCCACCGGCCCGGCCAGGACCGGCACCACCGCGCTGGTCAGGGCGCCGCCCAGGACGATGTCGTAGATGATGTTGGGCACCTGGTTGGCGGTGGTGTAAGCGGTGCCGACGCAGCTGGCCCCGACCGTGTGCGCGAACACCAGCTGGCGCCCGAATCCGACCACGCCGGAGGCGACGGTCAGGACCCCGATGACCGCCGCGGCCCGGCCGATGCCCCGGCCCGGCGGCCGGGTGGCCCCCCGCTCGGCCACCGGCGCCGTCACGGGGAGGGCGGCGTGGCCAGGTTGGCGGGTTCGCGGTCGGCGTGGCCGTTCATTTCGGCCATGACGGGCTGGCCGTCCGGGGCGGACGGGGCGGCCGGGGCCCGGCGCGGGGCGGCTGCCGGGCCCGCCGCGTGGGCCGGGCGGCGGCCGAGCATGTCCAGCCAGTGCAGCGGCGGGGTGCGCCGGATGACCTTGGTGAAGCTGACCACCTCGCTGGCCGCGGTCAGCCCGACGATCCCGGCCAGCATCGTCACCCGGCGGCGGCGGGACAGGCGGCCGGCCGCGGCCGCCCCCAGCATCGCCCCGAGCGCGTTGGCGCCGGCGTCGCCGAGCATGGCCCGCTCGCCGAGGTCCTCCGGCAGCAGGGCGGCAGCCGCGCCCACGGGGACGGCGACCGCGCACGCGCGACCCGGGCGGGTGAGCTGGGAGAGGCCGAGCGGGAGGCCGGCCGCCAGCACGACCTTGATGGCCCGGCCCGGGCGCAGGTCGAACAGATTCAGCAGGTTGGCGGCCCCCGCGACCAGGGCGGTGTTGACCGCGACGTCGGTGGCCGGGCCGCCGGTCAGCGCGGCCGCCGCCAGCCCGGTCGCGCCGATGCCGCCGAGCTTGATCGCGCCGGTGGTGATCTCGCCGTGCGCGAGCGCGCCGAGGTGCCCGCGGAACCCGCGCTTGTCGCCCGACCCGGCGATGTCGTCGTAACCGCCGAACGCCCCGGCGCCCGCCGCGGCGGCGGCCAGGGCGGCGCGGGTGCGGGCGGGCAGGCCCGGTGCGGTCAGCGCGGCGGCCACGCCGGCCACGGCCGCGGCCGGGCCCTCGAGCAGGGTGACCGGTTCACCCCGGTGGTTGGTCCGGGTCCACTGGGTGGCCCCGCCCGGCGGCTTGCGGGTCAGCGACGTGTAGGCGGCCCGGGCCGCGGCCGCCGCGATGACCGCCGTAGCGGCGGCCGACGCCGCCCGCCGGGCGTAAGCCATTTACTTCCCCTTTGAGCTCTTCGAGGTGCTCGAACTCGGCGAGGGGCTCGCGGTGGGCGCCGGGCTCGGCCCCGCCGAGTTGGCGTCGGACTGAATACCGAAGCTACCCGGCTTCTGGCCGTTCATCTGCTGCTCGAGCGCCTGGACGGCAACGATTTGGCCAACGACGGTGTCCGCATTGTCCACCGTGGAGGCGTCGTTGGCGGCTCCGCTGGCCCGGACCGCGGAGATCGCGCTGCCCGGCCCGGAGGCGGCGGCCGGGCCGGCCACCACCGTGGCCTGGCTGCCGGAGCCGAATTCCTGAGCCAGCGCCACCACCGCCTGGTTGGCCGGGTCGGAGTTGCCGCCGGTGGGGATGGTGCTCGGGGTCACGATCACCGCCAGGGTGGCGCCCGACGACGCCTGGCCGCTGACCGTGATGTACTGCCCGGCCGAGTAGCTCGACAAGATCGTCTGGGCGCTCTGGCTGCTGATCGAGGCGTTCTTGGAGTTGCCGCCCGAGCCGTTGCCGTTGCTGTTGCCGCCGCCGTTGCTGTTGCTGGAGCCCTGGGAGACCAGGGCGCTGGCCAGCACCTGGGCCGCCTGCTGCTGGGGGGTGCCGTTGACCGGCGTCAGGCTGGCCGGGGTGACCCGCGCGGTCAGCTGGTCGAGCAGGCTCAGGTTGCTGGCGCTGGTGTCGGCGAACTTGGCCGACAGCGCCACCTGGCCGCTGACGGTGGCGCCCGCGTCCGACAGGCTGGTCTTGACGCCGTTGACCACCGTGCTGGGCGCTCCCGGGGTGGTGATGATGACGACCCGCTTGCCTTCCAGCAGGTTCTTCAGCAGCACCGGCTCGGCCGCCGCGGCGAACTGGTGGTCGCCCTGGACTTGCTGCTGGAGCGCGGCGTTCTCGTTGTTGGCCGCGTCGAGCTTGTTGCTCAGTGAGCTCGAGGTGCGGTCCAGCGCGCTCAGCGCGGCGCCCCGCAGCTCGGTCGAGCCGAGCACGATGCCCACGGCCAGGGCCAGGAAGACGGCGACGATGGAAACCAGGTGGTATCGAAAATCAATCACTTGAACAGTCCGGTGAGCCAGGAGGCGAACGAATGCCACGTCGCGTCGAAGTATCGGATGAGGATGGGCTCGGCCGGTGAGGCGGCCACCGCGACCAGCACGGTCACGATGGCGGCGAGCGCGAGCACGATGAGGGACCAGCTGGAGATGCGGCTCCGGTAGAGCCGGCTGACCCCCTTGGCGTTGACGATTTTGGTGCCGACCCGCAGCTGGGTCAGGAACGTGCTCGCCATCCCCGACCGGCCCTTGTCGAGGAACTCCTCGAGGGTCCAGTGGGTGCCGACCGCGACGATCAGGCTGGCGCCCTTGCCGTCGGCCAGCAGCAGGGCCACGTCCTCGCTGGTGCCGGCGGCCGGGATGACCGCGGCCTGCAGGCCGAGGTCCTTGATCCGGTTCAGGCCGGGGGCGCGGCCGTCGGCGTAGGCGTGCACGATCAGCTCGGCGCCGCAGCGCAGGGTCTCGTCGGTGACCGAGTCCATGTCACCGACGATGGCGTCCGGCGCGTACCCGGCCTCGAGCAGCGCGTCGGCCCCGCCGTCGACCCCGATCAGCACCGGCCGGTACTCGCGGATGTAGGGCCGGAGCGCGGCCAGGTCCTCGCGGTAGTGGTAGCCGCGCACGACGACCAGCACGTGGCGCCCGTCCATCCGGGTCTGGATGTCGGGCAGCGGGACCCCGTCCACCAGCAGTTCGTGTTCCCGCTTCAGGAACTCCATCGTGTTGGCGGCGAACGCCTCGATCTGGGTCACGATGCCGGCCCGGGCCTCAGCCATCATCGCGTCGACCGACTCCGGGGTCTGCGGGTTCCCCTTGGCCACCACCTGCTCGCCCAGGTACAGAGTGTCACCGTCGAGGCGGACGGTGGCGCCCTCGTGCAGGCGGCCGAACACGTCCTGGCCGACGTCGTCGACCAGCGGGATGCCGGCCTCCATCAGCAGCTGGGGGCCCAGGTTGGGATAACGGCCGCTCATGGAGACGGCCGCGTTGACCACGGCCGAGACCTTCCGGCTGATCAGCGCGTCGGCGGCGACCCGGTCGAGGTCAACGTGGTCGATGATCGCGATGTCGCCGGGACACAGCCGCTTGGTCAGGTTCTTGGTCCGGCGGTCAAGGCGCGCCGGGCCGGCCACCCCGGGCAGCTCGTTGGCCTTGCCGCGGTGGAGGACCGGGATCCTTACGGACGGCACCTTCATCGTTGTTCCATCCTGCCAGAGCCCCCGACCACTCGCCGTCATCTTTCCAATTACGGCGTGTCATCAGGCACGTACGGATCGTGCAGCGCGCGGGACCTGGGGCCGCGTGCCACGGCCTCCGAGCCCCGCGTGCGGGCGGCCCCCGGGCCCGGCCGTCACTCGGTGCTGCTTTCCATAATGGATGACGTCAAGCACTGGTTGGGGCTCGGCGCGCGGGGTAGCAGCGCGCCGGGTCACGGCCCTGGCCAACGAGGAGGCATCGGTGACGGACCAGGTCAGTGACCGGATACGGCTCACTTCGCTGTCGCACGGGGCGGGCTGCGCCTGCAAACTGCCCCTGTCGGCGCTGGATCAATTGATGGCCACGCTGGGCCCGGGCCCGGACGGCGGGCTGGCCGGGGCGGCCGGTGACCTGCTGGTAGGGGCGGCCGAGGGCGACGACGCCGCCGTGCTGCGGCTGGACGACGACCGGGCGCTGGTGCTGACCACCGACTTCTTCACCCCGATCGTGGATGACGCCCGCGACTGGGGACGGGTGGCGGCGACCAACGCGATGTCCGACGTGTACGCGATGGGCGGCCGTCCGCTCATCGCCCTCAACCTGACCGCCTGGCCGGGGCAGACCCTGCCGGTCGAGCTGCTGGCCGACGTGCTGCGGGGCGGTGCTGAGGCCGCCGCCGCGGCCGGCTGCCTGGTGGTGGGCGGGCACACGATCGATGATCCGGAGCCCAAGTACGGGCTGGCGGTGGTGGGCATGGCTCACCCGGACCGGCTGATGACGGTGGACCGGGCCCGCGACGGCGACCTGCTGGTGCTGACCAAGCCGATCGGGACCGGCGTCATCGCCACCGCCCACAAGCGCGGGGCCGCCCCCGACGACGTGCTGGCCGGCGCGGTCGCCGCCATGACCACCCTCAACGGCCCGGCCAGCGAGGCCGCGCTGCGGGCCGGGGTGCAGGCCGCCACCGACGTGACCGGGTTCGGGCTGCTCGGGCACCTGCACCGGATGCTGCGGGCCAGCGGGGTGGCGGCCGAGGTGTGGGCCGACCAGGTGCCGCTGCTGCCGGGAGCGGCCGGGCTGGCGGCGGCCGGCTTCATCTCCGGCGGCACCAACGCCAACCTGTCCTACCTGTCGGACGTGACCGACGTCGAGCCGGACACCGATCCGGAGACCGCGGTGCTGCTGTTCGACGCCCAGACCTCCGGCGGCCTGCTCCTCGCCGTCCCGCCCGGGCAGATTGATGCCCTGGGCGCTGACCTGCGCGGACACGGAGCCGAGGCGGCACTGGTGGGCGTGGTGGAGACGGGTGAGCCGGGCCGGATCGCGGTCCGGGCGACCACCCCGGCCTCCTCGGCGGGGGAATCGGACGGAGGGGCCGCCCGTTGATGACGGAGAAGGTTTTGTCGGACCTCCCCAGTACGTTCGTTCTGGGGTGTCCCCTGCGGGCGCCTGCCCATGGCGAACGGGGTGATCATGACCAGGCCTGACGGTGCTCCACTGGATGGCGGGCTGACCGAAGCCGCGGCGGCGGCGCACGTACACGGGATCGCGTTCAAGACCGGCCCGCCCAGCCGGGTCGGGGTCGAGCTTGAGTGGCTCGTCCGTGACGCCCGCGATCCGGCCCTGCCTGTGCCGGCCCAGCGAACGTTCCCGGCCGTGGCCGATCTCACCGCACCAGCCGTTCTTCCTGCCCCAGCCGCGCTGCCCTCCGGGAGCATGCTCACCACGGAGCCCGGCGGCCAGCTGGAACTGAGCTCCGCACCCGCCCCCGGCCTGGGCGAGTGCGTCACGGCGGTCCGCCAGGAGATGACCACCCTGCGGGATGCGGTGGACCGCGCCGGCCTGAGCCTGCAGGGTTACGGCTTCGATCCGCTCCGCCCCCCGCGCCGGGTCCTGGATCTGCCGCGGTACACGGCGATGGAAGAGTTCTTTGACCGCAGCGGCCCGTGGGGCCGCGAGATGATGTGCAGCACCGCCTCGGTCCAGGTCTGCCTGGACGCCGGCCTGGACACAACCGGCCAGGGCGGTTACCGCTGGCGCTGGCGGCTCGCCCACCAGATCGGCCCGGTCCTGGTGGCCGCGTTCGCCAACTCACCGCTCCGGCAGGGCAAGCCGTCGGGCTGGCGCTCGACCCGGCAGGAGGTCTGGGCCCACCTGGACCCGGGCCGGACCGCGCCGCCGCCGGACGGGGACACCGATCCCCGCGACGTCTACGCCGACTACGCGCTGGACGCCCAGCTGATGGTGATCCGCAACGACGGCGCTCCGTCCTGGTCGGCGCCGCCCGGGCTGACGTTCCGCCGCTGGCTGCGGGGCGACGGTGAACGCCGGCCGACGGTCGACGACCTCACCTACCACCTGTCGACCCTGTTCCCGCCGGTGCGGCCGCGCGGGCACCTCGAGCTGCGGATGATCGACGCCCAGCCGGGCGAGGACGGCTGGGTGGTACCCGCCGCGGTGGCCTGGGCGCTGTTCGAGGACCCACAGGCGGCCGACGCCGCGATGGCGGCGGCCGAGCCGCTGACCAACGGGAACGGCCACCGCCGGCCCGGCCGCGGCCCGGATGGGAACCCGTGGCTGCGGGCGGCCCGCGAGGGCCCGGCCGACCCGGGTCTGGCCCGGGCCAGCCGCCGGTGTTTCGAGGCGGCTGACGCCGCGCTGGGCCGGGCCAACGCCCCGGCCGACATCCGCCGCTCGGTCGCTGATTTCACCGAACGGTACGTGCTCGCAGGACGATGTCCAGCCGACGATCAACTCAAGGGGATGCATTGACCGCGTCACATGAGACCACCACGGCCACCGCTTCTCTCGTCACCGCGGAGACTCTGCGGGACGAGATCGCCGCGGCGCTGACGGCGGCCCGCGACCGGACCGCCGCGCTCACCGACTGCGTGGACGAGACCGATCTGATCCGCCAGCACTCGCCGCTGATGTCGCCGCTCGTGTGGGACCTGGCCCACATCGCCAACCAGGAAGAACTGTGGCTGCTGCGTGATGTGGGCGGTCTGGACCCGATGCACCCGGAGATCGATCCCCTTTACAACGCGTTCGAGCACCCGCGGTCGGAGCGGCCCACCCTGCCGCTGCTGCCACCGGGCGAGGCCCGCAGCTACGCCGCCGAGGTGCGCGGCCGGGTCCTGGACGTGCTCGAGCGGACCTCGTTCAGCGGCCGCCGGCTGGTCACCGGCGGGTTCGCGTTCGGCATGATCGTCCAGCACGAGCAGCAGCACGACGAGACCATGCTCATCACCCATCAGCTGCGCAAGGGCGCCCCGGTGCTGACCGCGCCGCCGCCCGCCCCGGCCCCGGCCGACGCGATCAGCCTGCCCGCCGAGGTGCTGGTGCCAGGCGGCCCGTTCACGATGGGCACCTCGACCGAGCCGTGGGCGCTGGACAACGAGCGCCCCGCGCACGCGGTGACCGTACCCGCCTTTTTTATCGACACCACCCCGGTCACCAACGCCGCCTACCAGGCGTTCATCGCGGCCGGCGGCTACGACGACCCGCGATTCTGGACCCCGGAGGGCTGGGACCACCGGCAGCGGGCCGGGGTGACCGCCCCGATGACCTGGCGGCGGGACGGCGGCCAGTGGCTCCGCACCGCGTTCGGGGTGACCGAGCCGGTCGCCCCGGCCGAGCCGGTGCTGCACGTGAGCTGGTACGAGGCCGACGCCTACGCCCGCTGGGCGGGCCGCCGCCTGCCGACCGAGCCCGAGTGGGAGAAGGCCGCCCGCTTCGACCCGGTGACCGGGCTGTCCCGCCGGTTCCCGTGGGGCGACGACGCGCCCACCGCCGAGCGCGCCAACCTCGGCCAGGCCCACCTGCGCCCGGCCCCGGCCGGTGCCTACCCCGAGGGCGCCGCCCCGTGCGGCGCCCGCCAGCTGATCGGCGACGTGTGGGAGTGGACGGCCAGCGATCTGGTGCCCTATCCCGGCTTCGAGGCCTGGCCCTATCCCGAATATTCCGAGGTGTTCTTCGGCCCCGAGTACAAGGTGCTGCGGGGCGGGTCGTTCGCGGTCAGCCCGGCGGTCGGCCGGGCCACGTTCCGCAACTGGGACTACCCGATCCGGCGGCAGATCTTCGCCGGCTTCCGGACCGCCCGCAGCGCCCCCACCGACGCGGGCGGCCCACCGGCAGCGAGGTCCGGCCTCACTGTGTCGCGGTGACGACGCAGCGCCGCAGTTCATCGACCGCGCGGGCGGGGCCCTCGACGGTCAC
>JAFAYQ010000038.1 GCA_019240215.1 Actinomycetota bacterium
GTGTGTCCGCAGCGCCCACGAGTTCGTCATCGGCCGCTGCTGCGGACGGTGATGGAACGGGGGACTGGCGGCAGCCATCTCGCTCATCACCTCGAATTTTGCCCCATCGCGGCAAGCTGAAGCACTCGTTCATGCATTTTCGTATCATGCGAAAAGCCCTAACGAGGCTGCGCACTTTGCGAAATGCAGTTGCAAGGTCCCAACCAGTAGGTACCGATGCGAATCGGACGTCAGCCGCCAAAATCCCCCAGCTTGCTGGCCGAATACGCGCCCCCGGTCCGGCCCGGCCGGCCACCCCCGCACCCGGCCGGCCACCCGCCGCACCCGGCCGGGTACTGCGAGTGGATGAAGCCGGCCGCCCCGTCGGCGCAGGAAACCCGCTACGTCTCCCGCTACTCCTCGAACCGCCCGCCCAGGTAACGGGCCAGGAAGCGCTCGGCCGCGGAGTAGAACTTCAGCCGGTTCTCCGGCTTGGCGAAGCCGTGCCCCTCGTCCGGGAACAGCATGTACTCGTAGTCGATGCCCGCGTCCTTGAGCGCGGCCACGATCTGCTCGGACTCGGCCTGCTTGACCCGTGGGTCGTTGGCGCCCTGGGCGATCAGCAGCGGGATGCGGATGTCGCGGGCCCGGGACAGCGGCGACCGCGACCACAGGAAGTCGGCTTCGGTCTCGGGGTTGCCGACCCGCTTGTAGAGCTGGGCGATCATCGGCGCCCAGTACGGCGGGATGGTCTCCAGCAGCGTCTTGAGGTTCGAGGGGCCGACGATGTCGACCGCGCAGCGGAACACGTCGGGGGTGAACGCCGCCCCGACCAGTGCCGCGTACCCGCCGTAGGAGCCGCCGTAGATGGCCACCTGGTCGCGGTCGGCCCAGCCCTGGCCGACGATGTGGTCGACCGCGTCGATCAGGTCGTCGTGCATCTTGGCGCCCCACTCGCGGTCGCCAGCGTTCACGAAGTCCTTGCCGTAGCCGGTCGAACCCCGGTAGTTGACCTGGACGCACAGGTAACCGCGGTTGGCCAGCCACTGGGCCTCGGGGTTCCAGCCCCACTCGTCGCGGACCTGGGGCCCGCCGTGCACGTCGACCACCGCGGGCAGGTCGCGCCGGTCGGCGCCGGGCGGGAACGTCAGGTATCCGTGCACCGTGAGGCCGTCCCGCGAGGTGAAGCTGAACGGCTCCATCGCCGCCAGCTGGTAGCGGTTCAGCTCCGGGCGGGCGTCGAACAGGAACCGCCCGGCGTGGGCGGCCGGGTCGTACACGTAGTAGGCGACCGGCCCGGCGTCGTTGGTGAACGCGGCCAGCCAGCGCGAGTTCGCGTGCTCGCGGCCGCTGATCGACGGGTCGCCCGGGTTGAGCGCCCGGACCGCCTTGAGGTCGGCCTCGATCGCCGGGTCGAGCACGATGAACTCGGTCCGGTCCTTGAGCACGGTCACGATCTGCGGCTCCAGCGTGTCCGGGTGCAGCACCACCCCGTCCACGTCGGCTTCCGGGTCCTCGGCCAGCACCTCGATCGCGCCGGTGGCCACGTCGACCCGGATCAGCCGGGCGGTGTTGGCGTCGACCGGGGTGATCACCAGCAGGCTCCGGCCGTCCGCGCTGAACGACACCACCCCGCTGGTGGTCGCGTCGTCGGCCGGGAACGACATCAGCTCCCGCCAGTCGCCGCCCGGCTGCTCGCGGACCATCAGGTTCATGCCGCCGTCGGGCAGCGGCGCGTAGGCGGCCCGCACGGCCAGGTCCTCGTCGGCCTCCCAGCCCGCGAAGCCGGGGTTCTTCTCCACCAGCGTCAGCTCACCGGTCCCCAGGTCGAGCCGGTAGACGTCGTGCAGCTGCGGGTTGTCCCGGTTCAGGCCGACCAGGATCTCGGCCGGGAACTTCTTGTTGCTCGCCACCACCTGGACCTGGACGCCGGGGAACGGGGTCAGGTCCCGGCGCTGCATGGTCTGCAGGTCGACGTCGTGCAGCCGCCAGTTCTCATCCCCGCCGGTGTCCTGGATGTACAGCAGGTGCCGGCCGTCGTGGGCCCAGAAGAACATGCGGATGCCGCGGTCCCGGTCGTCGGTCACGACCTGCGCCGACGCCCAGTCCACGGCGTCGCCGCCCGGGCCGACGCGCAGCGGCGCGACCCAGACGTTCAGCACGCCGTCGTCGGGTGCGATCCAGGCCAGCCGGCTGCCGTCGGGGGACAGCCGCGGGAACGTCCGCTCCGGGTTGCCGAACAGGACGGTACGGGGGATGAGGTCGGTCATGGTCTCTGCCTACCACAGCGGCTCAACCCGTTTCCCCGCCCGGGCTCGCTGTTCGCGATCAGCCGAGCCCCGGCCCGCAATCCGGGCCGGGGCGGCTGTCGTTCAGCTGCCGGCCGGTCCCGCCTGCCCCGGCACCGGGACGAACGGGTTACCGGTCACCGGCCAGCCGTCCACCCAGCTCAGCGACCGGATCTGAATCCAGGCATCGCCGCTGTCGAAGGCGTCGTAGTAGTGGTAGACCAGCAGCGGCGCCGTGCCGCCGCCGGCCCCCGGCCCGAACACGAACGGCGAGCCCGGCCCGATCATCCCGGCGTCGGTGCCCTGGACCTCCATCCCGCCGCCGTTCAGCATCGCGGTGCCGGAGGCGTCCACGTAGGGCCCGGTGATGCTGGCCGACCGGCCGACCTGGATGTGGTAGGTGCTGCTGATGCCCTTGCAGCAGTAGTCGACCGCTACGAACAGGTAGTAGTAGCCGCCGTGGTAAACGATCCCGGACCCCTCCTCCGGGTCGGGGGCGGGCTTGGCCGCCAGCGAGTACACGGTCGGGACGGCGCTGGAAGGCTTCCCGGTCGCCGTGTCCAGGCTGATCAGCTTGATCCCGCTCCAGAACGACCCGAACGACAGCCACTTGGCGCCCGCCGCGTCGGTCACCAGCGACGGGTCGATCGCGTTGTAGTCGTCGGCGGTGGTCGACCGGAACACCAGCCCGTCGTCGGTCCAGTGGTACCGCGGGCTGGCGGGGTTCAGGGTCGGCGTGGTCGCCAGCCCGATCACCGAGTTGTTGGAGCCGAAGCTCGAGCCCGCGTAGTACAGATGCCAAAGGCCCCCGAAGTAGGAGATGTCCGGCGCCCACAGGTTCGGGATCGACCCGAGCGCGCTGGTAATCCAGGCCGGCTGCTGGGCGAACACGGTCCCCTGGTACTGCCAGCTCCGCAGGTTGCGGGAGGTCCGGATCTGGATGTTCCCGTTCCCGATCACCCCAGCCGGGTCCCCGGTCGAGAACACGTAATAGGTGTTCCCCTCCCGCGCCATCGCCGGATCATGAATGAACGTGTACGGCTGCGGCACACTGGCCGCCGTCCGCGCCCCGCCCGCCCCAGCAGCCCCGCTCGCCCCAGCAGCCCCGCCCCCAGCTGCACCGGCCGCCCCACTAGCCACAGAAGCCCCGCTCGCCCCGCCAGCACCAGCGGCCGCACCGGCCCCCACCCCGGACGCGGTCGCGAACCCCGCCGCCCCGCCGCCCAGCACGGTCGCCACCGCCAGCGGCACCAGCACCGCCAGCGCGGCCCGCCCTCGCACCCGCAGCGCCGTCCAACCTCCGCGCAGACCCATCCTCGCGCACCTCCCAGTGCTCACAACCAGCCCTGACCCAGCACCCCCCGGCCAACCTGCTCCGCCCGCCCACACCCGTGAGCTCCAGACCCGCACCCGCGTCCCCACCCCACTCACACCCGGGTTCCCACCCCACTCACACCCGCGTTCCCACCCCATTCACACCGTGAGCGAACGTTCGCTCAAATCCCAAATCCGAGCATAGACAGACACAAATCCCCCCACAAGGCCCAAACTTTCTCCGACCCCGCCGGTCGCGTAGCTTGAAAGCGCCGCCCAGCCCTGGTCGAACCGGCATCGTGAGGAGCGGCTCATGCCCGGAGGTATCTACCGCTGTTCGGACGGTCATCTGTTCCGCCGCACCGTCCTGGCCATGCTGTTCGAGGCCAACCTCGGCCCCCAGCGCCACCTGGAAAAGTGCCCCGTCGACGGCCAGCTCCGCGTGGTCAAGCGGGTCAACCAGGACGAGCTGACCCAGGCCCAGCTGGCCGAGGTCGACGCCAACTCCCGGAAGTGACCCGGGTCCGCCCGCGCATTCCCCCGTGATATACCCATCCGGGACACCGGCCGCCGTACCCGCGGGCGCAAAGAGCGCGCCCCGCGCCCGTCCCCGCCGCACAATGCGATCTCAGATCAAGATCAACACCGGCCGCCGCGTCTCCCTCCAGCATCGCGCCTCCCGTCGGCGCCGCGCCTCCACTTACCGGGACCCTGCCCCCGAGTGCTCCGGCCAGCGCTGCCCGCCGACCCAGTAGTCCTCGATGTCCTCCAGCGGCCGCGCCTTGGTCTCCGGCACGAAGAACCGCACAAAGATCAGCGCCAGCACCCCGACGATCGCGTAGGTCCAGAACGTCCAGCTCTTGCCGATGTCGGCGATCATCGTCAGGTAGGTGACGGTGACCAGCAGGTTGGCCGACCAGTTGGCGACCGAGGCCCAGCTGGCGCCCACGCCCCGCAGCCGGGTCGGGAACACCTCCGCGCTCATCAGCCAGAACAGCGGTGAGATGGACGCGGAATAACACGCGATGTAAATGATCAGGGCCACCAGCAGCAGCACCCCGTAGTGGGTGGCACCCGCCCGGAAGATGAACCCCAGCGCCACCAGCATCGCGGTCATCCCGCTCAGCCCGATGTAGAACAGCGCCTTGCGCCCGATCAGGTCGACCAGCGCGATCGCCGCGAACACGAACAAGAACAACGTCAGGCCCACGTAGATGGTCGACACCAGCGCACTCGACGCCGACGAGCCACCCACGTAGGAGAAGATCGTCGGGCCGTAGAAGAGCACCGTGTTAGGCCCGATGAACTGCTGGAATACGGCCAGTCCAACGCCTGCCACCAGGGCGCCGCGCAGGCCCGGCCGGAGCAGGTCGCGCCAGGAGGAGGTCTGCTCGGCCTCGATGCTGTCGCGGATGGCGTCGATCTCGTCGTCGCTGGCGCCGGGATCGACCTTCGCGGTCACCGCCCGGGCCTCGTCCCAGCGGCCGCGCATGGCCAGCCAGCGCGGGCTGTGGTCGAGTCGCAGCATCCCGACGGCCAGCGCCACCGCCGCCACCACCGCGGTGGCGAACATCGGCCGCCAGCCCCAGCCGAGCTTGGTGTAGAGGAAGTCGAACAGGTAGGAGACCAGGATCCCGAACGCGATGGCGAGCTGTTGCAAGATGACCAGCGCGCCGCGGACCTGGCGCGGTGCCAGCTCGGCGATGAACACCGGCACGATCATCGACGACGCGCCCACCGCGACCCCGGTCACCAGCCGGAACGCGAAGAACCACCAGTAGCCGGGGGAGATCGCGGTCAGTACCGCGCCCAAGCCGTAGACGATGGCCATCACCAGCAGGGCGTACCGGCGGCTGATCCGGTCGGCCAGCTTGCCCGCGAACACGGCGCCCAGCACCGACCCGATCAGGACCGCCGCGACCGCCAGCTCCTCCGACCCGGAGGACATGTGGAACGCCTTGACCAGCTGCAGCTCGGCCCCGGAGATGACGCCGATGTCGTAGCCGAACAGCAGGCCGCCCAGCGCCGCGACGCTGGCCACCAGATACGTGTACCGGGGTGCCGACCGGAAGACCGTCATGGGAGATACCTGCCCGTTCGCTGGAATCCGGGTGCCACAACTACCCGGCGCCCCCGCGGTCATGCACAGCCAGCGTCAATTGGGCAAAGGCTTGCGCATCACCATCCGCGCCTGGCCCGCCCCGCCGTAGTCTTCGACCCGGGTCAGCGTGAACCCGAGCGCCCGGTGGAAGGCCTGCGACCCCTCGTTGTCCGGGCTGGTGATGGCCTTGAGCGCCACCGCCCCGCGCGCGGCCGCCAGCTCGGTGAACGCGGCGTACAGGTGCTGGCCGAGCCCCTCGCCGCGGGCGTCGTCGCGGACCGCGACCAGGTGCACGTAGGCGTCCCGGGTGGGGGCCACGAATCCCAGCAGGTAGCCACGGACCTGCCCGTCGGAGCCGCGGGCGGCCAGCGCGGTGTCGCCGAACTCGGCCACGAACAGTGGATGGTGCAGCGGGCGCAGCTGCTCGCGGTCACCCCAGAACCGGGTGAACTCCCGCAGGATGGCGGCCAGGTCGGTGTCGCGGACCCGGTAGATGCTGACCTCCGGCATGCTGCTCATCGTGCCCGGTCGGGGTGCACGTAGACATCCGGGTGATCCGTAATACCGTCAAGGCGTGGGCACAGTGGGCGGCACCTCGGTCAGCGGGACCCGGCGGACGACCCTGGCCGGTCGGCTGGTGCGGCTCGGGTTCGCCGACGCCGCCAAGGCCGAGCGGCTGGTCACGTCCGACCTGGGCCTGGACGTCGACCCGGGCGACCGGCCGGGCGCGATCACCCCACCGGGCGGCTCCGGCTCCCCGGGCCGGGATGAGACCGTGCTGGCGGCGCTGGCCGCCGCCGCCGACCCCGATCTGGCCCTGGTCGGGCTCGCCCGGATCGCCGGCGCCGAAGCGGGCGACGACGCGGCCGCCCTGCGGGCCACGCTGCGGTCCGAGCCCGGGTTCCGGCAGCGGCTGATCGCCGTGCTCGGGTCCAGCACCGCCCTCACCGACCACCTGGCCCGCCACCCCGGCGACGCGCTGATCCTGCGGGGCGCCGACGGCGTCCGCCGCCCCAGCCCCGACGAGCTGCGGGCCTCGCTGGTGTACGCGGTGGCCGGCAACCCGCTGGACGAATACCCGGTCTCCGACCTGGCCGCGCTGAACGGCACCGACCCGTCGGCGGCGCTCACCGCCGCCTACAAACGGCACATCCTGCACCTGGCCGCCCGCGACCTCACCGGCGTGGTCACGGTCGACCAGGTGGCGTCCGAGCTGGCCGACATCGCGGCCGCCGCCATGTGCGCGGCCCTGTCGGTGGCCCGCGCCCAGCTGCCGTCCGGGTCGGCTCCCGCCCGGCTGGCCGTGATCGCGATGGGCAAGTGCGGCGGCTGCGAGCTCAACTACTCCAGCGACGTCGACGTGATCTTCGTGGCCGAGCCACCCGCCGGGCCGCCCGACCGGCCGCTCAGCGGACCCCCCACCGGCGCCGCGGCCGCCGCGGCCGAGCCCGGTCCCGAGGCGACCGACGCCGCCCTGCGCACCGCCACCCGGCTGGCCAGCAACATGATCAAGGTCCTGTCCAAGACGACCTCGGAAGGCATGATCTTCCCGGTCGACCCCAACCTGCGCCCCGAGGGCCGCAACGGCCCGCTGGTGCGCACGCTCGCCAGCCACGTCGCCTACTACGAGCGCTGGGCCAAGACCTGGGAGTTCCAGGCCCTGCTGAAGGCCCGGCCCGCGGCCGGCGACATGCGGCTCGGCCAGGAGTACATGGACCTGGTCGCGCCGATGATCTGGCAGGCCGCCCAGCGGGAGAACTTCGTCGAGGACGTCCAGGCCATGCGCCGCCGGGTGGAGAAGACGCTGCCCCCCGACCAGGCCCCGCGCGAGATCAAGCTCGGGCCCGGCGGCCTGCGCGACATCGAGTTCGCGGTCCAGCTGCTGCAGCTGGTGCACGGCCGGACCGACGAGGCCCTGCGCAGCCCGTCCACCCTGCCCGCCCTCGACGCGCTGGCCCGGGGCGGCTACGTCGGCCGCGAGGACGCCCACGAGCTGGCCGAGGCCTACCGGTTCCTGCGCCAGGTCGAGCACCTGCTGCAGCTCTACCGGCTGAGCCGGACCCACACGCTGCCGGAGGACCCGGCCGTGCTGCGCCGCCTGGGCCGGGCGCTGCGCTCGATCGCGGCCAGCAGCGGCCAGCCCCGCGAGCCCGCCCCGCCCGGCACCAACCCGGCCGACGAGTTCACCGAACTGTGGCGCCGCCACGCCCGCCAGGTCCGGCGGCTGCACGAGAAGCTGTTCTACCGGCCGCTGCTGGGTGCGGTCGCCCGGCTGCCGGGCGAGGTGGCCCGGCTGACCCCGGCCGCCGCCCAGGCCCGGCTGGAGGCGCTCGGCTACGTCGACCCGGCCGGCGCCCTGCGCCATATCGAAGCGCTGACCGCGGGCGTGTCCCGGCGGGCCGCCATCCAGCGCACGCTGCTGCCGGTGCTGCTCAGCTGGTTCGCCGACGCCGCCGAGCCGGACGCCGGGCTGCTGGCGTTCCGGCAGGTCAGCGACGCGCTCGGCGACTCGCCCTGGTACCTGCGGCTGCTGCGGGACGAGACCAAGGCGGCCGAGCGGATGGCGCACGTGCTGGCCTCCAGCCGCTATGCGGCCGGCCTGCTGCTGCGCGCCCCGGAGGCGGTGGCGATCCTCGGCGACGACACCGAGCTGGTGCCGCGCTCGCCGGAAGCGCTGCGGGCCGAGGCCGACGCGGCCGTGCGCCGCCACGCCGACGCCGAGGGCGCGGCCGCCGCCGTCCGCTCGCTGCTGCGCCGCGAACTGCTGCGGATCGCCGCCGCCGACCTGATCGGGCTGATCCGCCCGGCCGAGGTCGCCGACGCCCTCAGCGCGGTCGCCGCCGCCAGCATCGAGGCGGCGCTGGCCGCCGCCGCCCGGAAGTACGAGGGGGACAAGGGCGCCCCGCTGCCGACCCGGATCGCGGTGATCGGCATGGGCCGGTTCGGCGGCCACGAGATGAGCTACGGCAGCGACGCCGACGTGATGTTCGTGCACGACCCGCGGCCCGGGGCCGACGAGCAGGAGGCCGGGCGGGCCGCCCACTCCGTGGTCCAGGAGATGCGGCGGCTGCTGACGTTGCCCGGCCCCGACCCGGCCCTGGTCGTCGACGCCAACCTGCGGCCCGAGGGGCGGCAGGGCCCGCTGGTGCGCACGCTGGCCTCCTACCTGGCCTACTACCGCCGCTGGTCGCGCCCCTGGGAAGCGCAGGCGCTGCTGCGGGCCGAACCGGTGGCCGGTGACGCCGAGCTTGGCGCCGAGTTCAGCGCCATGATCGACGAGTTCCGCTACCCCGACGGCGGCATCGCCGAGACCGGCGTCCGCGAGGTCCGGCGGCTCAAGGCCCGGATGGAGGGTGAGCGGATGCCGCGCGGGGTCGACCCGGCCCTGCACGTCAAGCTCGGTCCCGGCGGCCTGTCCGACGTCGAATGGACCATCCAGCTGCTGCAGCTCCGCCACGCCTTCGCCGTCGCCCGCCTGCGCACCACCCGCACCCTGCCCGCGCTGGCCGCCGCCCGCGAGGCCGGCCTGATCACCGCGGCCGACGCCGCCACCCTGGCCGAGGCCTGGCAGCTGGCCGCCCGCATCCGCGACGCCGTGATGCTGGTCCGCGGCACCGCCGCCGACACGATTCCCACCGCCCACCACGAACAGGCCGCCGTCGCCCGCATCCTCGGCTACGGCCCCGGCGAGGGCCAGGCCCTGGTCCAGGACTACCGCCGCGCCGCCCGCCGCGCCCGCTCGGTCATGGACCGCCTTTTTTACGGCTGACCTGAGCCCCGCAGACCCCGCACCAGCCGGTCACCCGCTGCCCCCACACCCTTTTCCTGCGGCTCCGCCACCAGCACCGCGAAGCCGCCGCCAGCTCGGCCAGCTCGGACGGCACCCCCGGCCAGTAACCCCAGCTCCGTCACCAAGTAGCCCCCAGCTCCGCTCGCGAGCCCCCCGCAGCATCCACACGCCCCACTCAGCCCTCAAGCCACACCCGCCCCGCCAAGCTCAGCACTTCGTGGTCCTGCCGAGTTCGGGCAGACTTTGGTACAGCATTTGTAAAAAAGTCTGCCCGAACCCTGCATCCTCGCCGCTCCTGAGGCCGCCGCACCAGGTCACCCCTCACAGCCGCCCGTTCGCCCGCAGCACCCGCAGCGCGTCCACCGTCAGCGCCCCGCGCCACTCCCGTTCCGCCGCCGGCGACCACGCCAGCCAGTTGAACGTCCACCCGCCGTCCGCCTGCTGCCCCGCCGCCAGATGGTCCAGGTGTGCCTTGATCGTCGCCTCGTCGAACAACGGCCGGGCCATCGAGTCCGGTACCGGCGCGAAGTTCAGCGGCGAATGGACCTCACCCTCGGCGTCCGGGTCCAGGGTCACGATCCCGCTGTCCAGGATCAGCGGCCCCAGCCGGTCCATCGCCCGCCGGGCCCGGTCCCGGTCGGGAACGTACTGCAGGAAGTGCAGCATCCCGCTCATGCCGTACGGGGTCGGCTCGGCCCGCCCCTCGGCCAGCCCGTCGATCCGCGACCACATGACCTCGTCGGCGCCGTCCAGCCAGCGGTGCGCGGCCCCCCGCTTGTGCAGCGTCCCCGCCATCAGCCCGGTCTGGATGTCCGAGGCCGGGGGCGCCCCGTCCACCCCCTTCGGGCCCGCGTCGGGCACCAGCCAGGGCGCGTGCGGCCAGTCCGCCATGCCGTCGTGCACGAACAGCACGCCGCCTTCGGCCGGGGCGGTGGCCGCCAGCCAGCCGAGGATCCCGGCCACAATCTCGGTGTCCCAGACGTCGGTCTCGTCCATGATGTGCAGCGCCACCTCGGCCGCGATCGGCTCACTGGTCGGCGTGCGGCCGTCCGGCTCGAGCGCGTGGCCGAACCCGCCGTCCGGGTTGCGGTAGGCGGCCAGCGCGTCCCGTACCGGCTCGGCGCCGCCGCCGCCGAACAGCCGCTCGTACCGGCGCCGGTCGATGACGCGCGCGTTCGCGGCCAGGAACTGCACTGCTGCGTCGATGTCAGGAGTCGCCATGGCCCCATCTCACCGCACCGGCCCGCCCGCCGTCTTGAACGAAACGGCCATCACGGCCGGCGGCCCGGGCTCCCGCCGTGGCATCCTGATAGCGATGAAGATCGCCGTCGGCTACCGCGAGTGGGCGCCACCGCCCACTCTCCAGTCCCGGCTGACCTGCCTGTGGTCCAGCCGCGACCAGCCCGGCACCCTGGTCCTGCCGGACGGCTGCACCGACATCATCTGGGCGCACGGCCGGGGCGCGTTCGTGGCCGGCCCCGACACCGGCCCGATCGCCGCCCCCGCCCAGCCCGGCCCGGTGCTGATCGGCGTCCGGTTCCGGCCCGGGGCCGGCGGCGACCTGCTCGGGGTCCCGCTCCGGGAGCTGCGCGACCAGCGCGTCGACTTGGCCGACCTGCGGCCCGACCTGCACCGGGCCCTGCCTCCGGACCTGGATCCGGACCAGGTCGCCGCTCGCCTGACCCGGCTGACCGGCCAGCTGGCCGACACCAGCCCGCTCGACCGGGCCGTCGGCCGCGCCTGCCAGCTGCTGGCCCGCCCGGCCGCCCGTACCGAGGACGTCGCCGCCCACGTCGGGCTGAGCCCCCGCCAGCTGCGCCGCCGCTGCGAGGCGGCCGTCGGTTACGGCCCCAAGACGCTGCAGCGCGTGCTGCGCTTCCGCCGCTTCGTCTCGCTGGTGGACGCCGCCGCCGACGCCGGGGCCCCCGCCGATCTGGCCATGGCCGCCGTGGCCAGCGGTTACGCCGACCAGCCGCACCTGACCCGGGAGACCGTCGAGTTCGCGGGCCTGCCCCCGGCCGCCCTCATCCGCACCCGCCACCCCGCTATCCACCCCCACCACTCCGCCTGATAACAGCAAGAAGCGCTCGCGCCCGCCGAGCCCCAGCCCTTCCATGCCGTCAGGCGGAATCCGGCTCCGCGATCATGGCGGTCCCCACCCGCCGGAACCCGAGCCGCCCGTACACCCGCGCCACATCATCGTCCGACGCGGCCAGGAACACCGTCTGCACCCCGCGTCGCTGGGCGTTGCCGGCCAGCGCCGCCGTCACCGCTCCGCCCAGCCCCATCCGCCGGGCGCTCGGCACTACCCCGACCCCGGTGATCTCGGCCACGCTGGCCAGCGCCTGGCAGCTGCCCGCCCCCAGCGGCCCGTCCCGGTCGAACGCCGCCGCCAGCACCGACTGGCCCGACCGCAGCCGCTCGCGCAGCATCGCGGTGGTGCCCTCGTCGTGCCCGGCCGCCAGCTTGTCCCGCTCGATCGCGCCCGCCAGCCCGGTCGCGGTGCCCGGGTGCTCGAACGCCACCGCCGGGACCGCCCACACCCGGTCCAGGTCGGGGTCGTCGGGGGAGATGATCCGGACGGCGATGCCCGGCTCGGTCACCGGCGGCGGAGTCAGTGTGCCCAGCACCATCAGCGGGTGCGCGCGGACCGCCAGCCCGGCCTCGGGGGCGGCCGCCGTCATCTCCGGTGCCACCTCGTCGATCCACTCGAACGACTCCGGGATCAGCAGTTCGCGCTGCCGGGCCCGCACCGCCCGGATGTCCTCGGGCGTGATGCTCCGCCGCCCCGCCCCAGCACGCCCGGCCCCCCAGCGACCGAGGACCCGCCGCCGCCGTGGCCGCGCGTAGTACGGCCAGCCCGGCCCGACCGGCGCGAACAGCACCAGCGGCCCGATGTCCTCCGCCCGCGCCCGGCGCCGCGGCACCGCGTCACAAAACGCGTCGATCCGCGCGAGGGTGTCGAACTCGTCCACACCCCTACTCAACCCCATGAACGGAGCCTACGCACGCCTCACCCGTTCATCGTCCCGTCCTGACACACGGAGTTCGCCGGGCGCTCCCTCGGGCACGGCCGGGTGCAACGGCACCACCGGCTCCACCCGCTGGTAAGCGCTCCCGGCGGGCGGCCGCGGGTCGGCCTCGCCCCGGTTCGGCCAGCAGGCCAGCGCCCGCTCGGCCTGGGCGGTGATGGTCAGCGACGGGTTCACGCCCAGGTTGGCCGACACCGCCGACCCGTCCACCACGTGCAGCCCCGGGTACCCGTAGACCCGGTGCCAGGGATCGATCACGCCGGTCGCGGGGGAGTCCCCGATCGCGCAGCCGCCCAGAAAATGCGCGGTGGTCGGGATGTTGAACAAGTCCAGCCAGGTGCCACCGGCGATCCCGCCCAGTTCCTCGGCCAGCAGCCGGACCGCCCGGTGGGCGGCCGGGATCCAGGCCGGCGACGGCTCCCCGTGCCCGGGCGCCGACCGCATCGTCCAGCCGGTCAGCGACCGGTGCGCCCGCACCGTCACCGAATTGTCGACATTCTGCATGACCAAGGCGATGACCGTCCGCCGGGACCAGTTGCGCCAGTTCGGCAGCCGGGCCACGTCCCACGGCCGCCGGGCCACCAGCCCGGCGAACTTCAGCCAGCGTGGCGCCCGGCCGCCCCCGTCCACCAGCAGCGTGCGCAGCCCCGCCATTACGTTCGAGCCCGGCCCGTAGCGGGTCGGCTCGACGTGCGTGTGCTCGTCCGGGTGGAACGAGGAGGTGATCGCGACCCCGCGGGAGTGATCGGGCCCGCGGCTAAGGAACCGTTCCACCCCCAGGATCGCCTCCGAGTTGGTCCTGGTCAGCTCGCCCAGCCGGGCCGACAAGGCAGGCAGCGCGCCGGTCGCCCGCATCCGGTGCAGCAGCTTCTGGGTGCCGTAGGTCCCGGCCGCGAACACCACCTGGTCCGCAGTCAGCTGCCCGCGCCGCCGTGGCCCGGCGCCGGTCCGCACGGTTTCCACCCGGTAGCCGTCGCCGTCCGGTTGGACCGCGGTCGCCGTGGTCAGCGGCAGCACCCGGGCGCCCGACCGTTCGGCCAGGTACAGGTAGTTCTCGGTCAGCATGTTCTTGGCCCCGGCCCGGCAGCCGGTCATGCACGACCCGCATTCGGTGCACGCCACCCGCCGCGGCCCGGCCCCGCCGAAGTACGGGTCGGCCGACTCGGCCCCCGGCTCACCGCCGAAGTGCACCCCGACCGGCGTCAGCCGGAACGTCTGCTCCCGCCCCATCCGCGCCGCGACCCGGCGCACCGCCTCGTCGGCCGCCGTCACGGTCGGGTTGATCGTCACCCCCAGCATGCGCTTGGCCTGGTCATAGTAGGGAGCCAGCTCCGCCCGCCAGTCGGTGATGTGCCGCCACTGCGGATCGTCGAAGAACGGCCGCGGCGGCTCGTACAGCGTGTTCGCGTACACCAGCGACCCACCGCCGACGCCCGCGCCGGCCAGCACCAGCACCCGTCCCCCGCGCCGGCCGCGCAGCAGATGAATGCGCTGAATCCCGGTCAGCCCCACTCCCGGCGCCCACAGGTAGCGCCGGGTGTCCCACGAGTTGCGGGGCAGCCCCCGGTGCCGCGTCCGCGGATCCGGATCCCCTGGATCGTCAAACCGCCGCCCAGCCTCGAGGACGGCGACCCGGTACCCCTTCTCGGCCAGCCGCAGCGCCGCCACGCTGCCACCGAACCCCGACCCGATCACGATCACGTCGTAGTCCCGGTCACCCATGCCCGCAGACTAGACCGCCGTTCGGCAAAAAACTACCCACGAGTAACATTTGATTTAAACGCCTTCGGCCGGACGCCGAGGCTCCCCGCGGCTCGTGCCAGCTCCCTCTCCCAAGCTGCCGTGCCTCCCGCCCTGGGTCCCTACGTAACACCCGCGTCCCACGTGGCCGGCGTCCCGGCCCGCCGCGCAAAAGCCGCCTCCCGCCTGACCGGCGCCACCCCTGGCGCCTGCGCTCCCGGCCAGTGCCTACCGGTGACCCTTGCCCTCGCGCATCTCGGCCGCCACCCGATCCGCGTACCCGGCATCCCAGGTCCGGTCCAGCTCGGCCAGAATCTCCCGCTCCCGGTCGCGCCCATCGTCGCGCATTGGAGCGATCCGCTCGATCGCCGGCACCGGCCGCGGCCGCATTTGCTCGGGCCGCGTCGTCGTCCCGCCCGCCAGCTTGGTGTCAGCCACCCCGGCCCGGTCAGCTGCTCCGGCCTGGTCGGCCACCCCGGCCCGGTCAGCCACCCCGGCCCGGTCCCGCGCGTGGCGCCCCCGGCCCCGGCTGCCCAGCCCCGGACTCCGGCCCACCAGCCCCGGCGCCCGCCCGCGGCCACCCAGGCCGGGGATGCCGTTCTGCCGCATCGGCACCAGCCAGGCGAACAACGCGATCACCACCGCGACGGCAACGTCCTCAACGATCATGGTGGTCATCGCTCAGCCCCCGTGTTCGGACGATTACCCTAAGTATCCCTTTATAGTGCCACCTTGAATACTCAAAGTAAAATAACTGCGACGGAGTGTGCTAACACCCCGCACTGCCGACCTGTTGCCCACCACGGTGCCCCCCCAAACCCGCCGACACCACCAGCAACTCCCGCCCCGCCCGGCCGCCGGCTCTCACCGACCTGGCTTGATAACAGCAAGAAGCGCCGCCCGCCGCCGGCCCTCACCACTTCGGCTTGATAACAGCAAGAAGCGTCCCGCCAACTCCTCACTCTCAGGCCCCCACCGCGGAATACCCCTGTCACCCCCGTGGTTGGAGATACATGCAAACGCATATAACCTCCCACCACCGCGGCCACCACCGGCGGGACGGGGGAGTTAAGGAGATAACCATGCAGTTCGGGATCTTCTCGGTCAGCGACATCACCCGGGACCCGGTGTCCGGGGAGACGCCCAGCGAGGCCGAGCGTATCGACGCGATCGTGCAGATCGCGCAGAAGGCGGACGAGGTCGGGCTGGACGTGTTCGCGATCGGCGAGCACCACAATCCGCCGTTCTTCTCGTCGGCGCCGACCACACTGCTGGCGACGATCGCCGCCACCACCAAGCGGCTGATCATGTCCACCGCGACCACGCTGATCACCACCAACGACCCGGTGCGGCTGGCCGAGGAGTACGCGATGCTGCAGCACCTGGCCAAGGGCCGGGTCGACCTGATGCTCGGGCGCGGCAACACCGCCCCCGTCTACCCCTGGTTCGGCCAGGACATCCGGGAGAGCCTGCCGCTGGCACTGGAGAACTACAACCTGCTGCACCGGCTGTGGCGCGAAGATGTAGTAGACACTGCGGATGGCTCGTTCCGGACCCCGCTGCAGGGGTTCACGTCGGTCCCGCGCCCGCTGGACGACGTGCCGCCGTTCGTCTGGCACGGCTCGATCCGCACGCCCGAGATCGCCGAGCAGGCCGCGTTCTACGGTGACGGCTTCTTCGCCAACAACATTTTCTGGCCGAAGGAGCACTTCATGCAGCTGATCCGGTTTTACCGGCAGCGGTTCGAGCACTACGGCCACGGCACCAAGAAGCAGGCCATCGTCGGCCTCGGCGGCCAGGCCTATATTGCCCGCCGCTCGCAGGACGCCAAGAGCGAGTTCCGGCCCTACTTCAACGAGGCCCCGGTCTACGGGCACGGCCCGTCCATGGAGGACTTCATGGAGATGACCCCGCTGTCGGTCGGCAGCCCGCAGGAGGTCATCGACAAGACGCTCACGTTCCGCGAGCACTTCGGCGACTACCAGCGCCAGCTGTTCCTGGTCGACCACGCCGGCCTGCCCCTGAAGACCGTGCTCAACCAGCTTGACCTGCTGGGGGAGGAGGTCGTCCCGGTGCTGCGCCAGGAGATCGCCGCCCGTCAGGACCCCGAGACTCCCGAGGCGCCCACCCACGCCAGCCTGGTCCGGGCCAAGTACGGTAGCGAGGCGCCGCGCCAGCCGCGCCCGAACGCCAACCGCGGTGACAACGTCACCAGCGGCTCGCCCTACACCGACACCGGGGAAACGGCGGCATGACCCCCCCGCTCGCCAACGACGCCTGGGAGGAACTGCTGGGTGCCTACGGCACGCTGATGCGCGAGTTCAGCGCGGAGGACATCTGGTCTGAGGTGTCGATGCGCGAGTACGACGTGCTCTACGCGCTGTCCAAGTGCCCCGCGCCGATGCGGCTGTCCGAGCTCAACCGGCACGTGCTGCTCAGCCAGCCGGCCCTGTCCCGGCTGGTGGACCGGCTGGCCGAGCGCGGCCTGGTCGACCGCTGCACCGACCCGGCCGACGGCCGCGGCGTGCGGCTGTCGCTCACCCCGGCCGGTCAGGCCGTCCAGCGCCAGGTGGGCCGGGCGCACGCCCGCACCGTGGCCCGGGCCATGACCGCCGGTCTCACCCACGACGAACTCGGGCAGCTGGAGGCGCTGTGCCGCAAACTCAGCGCCGCAAGCTTGCCCGCGCCAACGACAAGGACCTGAACTGATGAAGGAATCATTCCGGCTGGCGGTGGTCAGCGCGGGCACCAGCGACCCGTCGTCGACCCGGCTGCTGGCCGACCGCATCGCCGACCGCGTCGTCACCCTGGCCGCCCAGGACGGTCACCCGGTGACCGTCAGTGTGGTCGAGCTGCGCGAGCTGGCCGCCGACGTCTCCCAGGCGCTGGTCTCCCAGCTGATCACCCCCCGGCTGCGGGCGGCCATCACCACCCTGGCCGACGCCGACGCCGTGGTGGTCAGCACCCCCGTCTACAAGGCGGGCCCCAGCGGCCTGTTCAAGTCGTTCGTCGACGTGCTCGACAACGACCTCCTGATCGCCAAGCCGGTGCTGCTGGCGGCCACCGCCGGCACCGCCCGGCACGCGCTGGTGGCCGACGACCAGCTGCGCCCGCTGTTCGCCTACCTTCGGGCCATGACCGTCCCGACCTCGCTGTTCGCGGCGCCCGAGGACTGGGCCGACCCAGCCCTCAACCAGCGGATCGACCGGGCCGGGCGTGAGCTGGTGCTGCTGATGGAAAGCGGCTTCGCCCGCGCCGTCCGCGACGAGTCCTGGGACAGCTACCAGCACGAGCTCGGCACCGCGGCCGGGCGCTACCCCGATGACGATGACGACGACGAGCCCGCGATCCAGCTCAACACCGACCTGATGCGCCTGGCCGCCGGCGGCTCCACCCGCCCGGATCAGGGATGACGACACCAGGCCACCCCACCCGGGCTGACCGCTGGCGCCGGACCGCCCGGCTGGCGGTGATCGGGGGACTGTCGTCCTTCGGCCCGCTCTCGCTCGACCTCTACCTGCCCGCCCTGCCCCGGGTGGCGACCGCCCTGCACACCACCGCCGGCGCCACCCAGCTGAGCGTGTCCTGCTGCCTGGCCGGCCTGGCGGCCGGGCAGTTCGTGTTCGGCCCGCTCGGCGACCGGTTCGGCCGCCGCCGGCCGCTGCTGGCCGGGGTCGCCCTGTGGACGCTGGCCGCGCTGCTGTGCGCGTTCGCCCCCAGCGTCGCCGCCCTGGTCGTCCTCCGGCTCATCCAGGGCTTCGGTGGCGCCGCCGGCCTGGTGCTGAGCCGCGCCGTCGTCCGTGACCTGTACGACAACACCGCCCTGGCCCGCGCGTTCGCGGTGGTCGCGCTGATCAGCAACATCACCCCGGCGGTGGCGCCGGTCGCCGGCGGCGTGCTGCTGCACGTGATGTCCTGGCGCGGCCTGTTCCTGGTGCTGACCGGGGCCGGGGTGGTGCTGCTGGCCGGGACCGTGGCGTTCCTGCCCGAATCGCTGCCCGCCCGCTACCGCCAGGCCGGGAGCCTGCGGGCCACCGGCCGCCTGGCTCGCGGCCTGATCGCCGACCGGCTGTTCGTCCGCGCGGTGAGCGCGCTGGTGCTGGCCAGCGCGATGCTGTTCATCTACCTGTCGCTCAGCTCGGACATCCTGCAGCGCCACTACGGCCTGAGCACCAACGACTTCTCGGCCGTGTTCGCGGTCAACTCGGTCGGCCTCATCACCGCCGGCTCGACCACCGTCCGCCTGCTTCGCCGCCACTCGGCCGCCCGGCTGCTGAGCGTGGGCCTGGCCGTCGCCCTGGCCGGGTCGGCCGGCCTGTGCGTAGCGGTCGTGGCCGGCGCCCCGGTCGGGGCGGTGCTGCCGTTCCTGTTCGTCTGCGTCGCCTCGATGGGGCTGATCACCCCGACCGCCACCAACCTGGCCATGCTCAACCACCCCGAGGCCGCCGGGGCCGGCTCGGCCCTGCTCGGCGGCGCCCAGTACGCCGTCGGCGGCCTGGCCGGCCCGGTCGTCACGCTGGCCGGCGACACCGCCACCGCCATGTCGGTCGGCATGGGCGTCGCCGCGGCCGGCGCGTTCGCCTCCTGGCACGGCATCCGGCCGGGAGCCGAGGATCAGCCACTCAGCTCTGGTCCGGCGAACATTAGTTCTATAAAATCGTTATCGGCGACGCGGTGAAGCGGAGGCGGCCGATGGGATCGTGGCAAGAGGCGCTCGGCCGGGCTTTCCGGGAGATGGCGCGCCGCACCATGCACGTCGTCAAGACCGACAAGGCGTTCGACTTCCAGAGTGCGCAGCTGGCCGAGGCTTACGTGGACGGCCTGGCCCGGGAGGCCATGCGCGACGGCTGGCTGGATGACCTGGTCGTTCTGCTCCGGGCCAAGGAATCGAATCCGAAGCTGGGCCGCGAAGACCGGGACAAGGCGGCCGCATTCCGCGCCCGAGTGGAGTCAATCGCCCGGACCCCAGCCGCCTGAGCCTCAGGCCAGTGGTCTCAGGCTCTGCTGCAACTCCGGCGGCAGCGCCGCGAACCAGGCGTCTTCCTGACCGGGATCGGGCAGGTCGCGCCCGTACTCGGCGATGTTCGCGCCGGGAATGTCGTTGATGTACACCCACACGTTCTCGGGCCCGGTCCCGGTCAGCTGGCCGAGCTCGGTGGTGATCCGCCCGAGCAGCTCATGCTTCTGCGCCGCGGTGCGCCCGGCCCGGATATCCGCCCGCACCCACAGGTGCGCCGCCGGCGCCGCCTCCCCGGCGATGAAGATCGAGCCGGGCTGCAGCTCAACGAAGATGACCTGCACGAAGTACCGCGGCGCGACCGCCACCTCATGATGAATCTCGGTCAGCGCCTTCGCGATCTGCGCCCGCACCTCAGGCGACACCACTCCCGGCTCGGACCAGCACGTGTACGTCGGCATGGTCGCACCTTAAGCCGGCTCGGTGGCCGCGTTCCAGTTCAGGGCGTGACGACCGATACGAAAACGTCGAAGCTGTTGATCGTCGAGGCGTTGGCCGGGTCGGACACGTGCGAGTTGTTGCGGACCACGATGTCGATGAAGTGCCGATGGCCTTACTGCGCGACGGTGACGGGCCCGACCTCGTCGCAGACGGTGACCGTGCAGGTCATCGTGCCGCCGCTGGCGGTCGATCCGCACGGGTAGGTCGCGGTCCAGCATTGGCGGCCGCCGATGTCGTCGGCGTGGGTCGCGTGCTGGTTGCTCGGCGCCTGGGCCTCGATGGTGATGGTGACGGCGGTCGTGCCCGAGTTTTCGTTGCCGCGCCGCAGGTGATCGAGCACCGCCGCGTGGACCGCCTTGATGTGCTCCTGCGCGGTGGCGTGCAGCGACGCCAGCGCCTCAGACCGGTCCTGCACTTCCTTGTCGCTGTTTTCCGGCATGCGATCCGACCCCCCTCGGTCAGGCCAGCCAACCTGGCCAACGCCTGCGAGCGTGGAGAAACCGGATGGAGATGGCATGGAGGCCGCGTGCAGATCCCGCGGAGGACGCTTTCAGCTAGAGCTGAGCCCGTCCAGAATCAGCGCCAGCATCGGCGGTGCCCGGTGCCCGGTGCTCGGGCCTAGGGGCTACGCTCCCGCCGCGGCCGTCCCGCTCGGCGCGGGGCTCTCGCTCACCGTGCCCGTCCCGGTTGGTGTGACCGTCGGGCTCCCGGTCGGCGCCGGGGTCGCGATCGTGGTCGGGCTCCCAGCCGGCGCCGGGACCCCGGCCAACGTGGGCGCTCCGCTCGTGACCGGACTCCCCGCCCCGGGCTGGCTCCCAGCCCCGGCTCTGCTCCCGGGGCGGGTGGGACGCCGCGCCCCAACGGCGCTCCCGGTCCCGATGGGACTGCCCGCCTTGGCCGCCACCGCTGCGGCCGGCGTCACCCCGGAACCAGCGGAACTCGCCGAACCGCCGCCCACGACCGGTGCCTGCGCTCCCCGGCCCCCGCCACCGGCGCGGCTGGCCGCTACCGGCCCGGCCGAACGGCTCCCCCCGGCGCTGGCCGACCGGCTGGCGGCCGGCGGCCCGGAGGGTGCGGACGCCGATCCGGGCCCGTGCGCGCCCGCCAGCATCCACACGGTACCGGCGGCGATGGCGGCGGCCGCGGCCACCGCGGCGTAGGCCGGCCCGCCCCGGCGCCGCCCGCGCTCCGGGCGTGGCCGGGTGACGGCTCCCGCACCCACGCCCACCCCAGCCGGAACTCCCGCCTCGGTCGGAACGGGAGCGACCGGCGCCGTCCGCAGCCGTTCGGCCTGCTCAGCCACCAGCCCGGCGCTCTCCGGGCGGCCGCGCGGATCCTTGGCCGCCAGCGCCGCGACCAGCGCAGCCACCCCGGGCGGCACCGACGCCGGCAGCGGTGGCAGCGGCTGCTCCTGGTGGGCCAGCGCCACCGCCAGGGGCGGCCCATGGAATGGGACCGTGCCGGTCAGGCACTGGTACGCCACGATGCCCAGCGCGTACAGGTCGGCGGCGGGGGTGGCGGACGCACCTACGGCCCGTTCCGGCGCCAGGTAGGCCGGCGTCCCGATCAGGGCCCCGGGCCGGGTGAGCGGCAGCGATCCCATCGCGTGGGCGATCCCGAAATCGGTGATCTTCAGCTGCCCGTCCCGGCTGACCAGCAGGTTACCCGGCTTGATGTCGCGGTGGATCAGGCCGGCGGCGTGCGCGGCCTGCAACGCGCGGGCGGCTTGGGCGATTAGATCCATCGTCCGGGCCGGCGTCATCGGTCCCTGGTCCAGCATCCTCGCCAGCGACGGCCCGTCGACCAGCTCCATCACCAGGTAGGGAGGAACTGGCGGCTCAGCCTCGTGATAGTCGTACACCCGGGCAATGCCCGGGTGTGACAACGAGCCTGCGTGCCGGGCCTCGGCCCGGAACCGGGCCAAGCCGACCTCGTCCGCGGCCGAGCTCGTGTCCAGCATTTTGACCGCCACTGGCCGTTGCAGCACCAGGTCCCAGGCCCGCCAGACCTGGCCCATCCCGCCCCCGGCGATCCGCTCGTCCAGCCGGTACCGGTCTCCGGGCAGCTCCGAACCCGTCGGAACGGGGGCAAGTCCTACCATGGTGGTAGTAGGTACCCCGCCAAGGCCGTCTATGCCGATTCCCGGTCATCGGTTACGGTGGCCGACCGCGACCAGCGCGGATCGGGCGAGCAGTGAGTCCTCGCCGAATCCCAGTCCCCGGTGGCCAGATCACGGGCCAGCCGCTCCACCGCGGCCGCCGCCCGACCCGGATCCATGCGGGCGAAGCCGCTGGTGGCCGCCCCGACGGCCGGGTCGAGGACCAGCTCGGGGCGGTTCCACAACGCCAGCGCGAAGCCGTCGGTGCAGTCGGCCGGGACGCCTGGTGCACCGTGGACCACCTTCCTGGTGGCTCGACGGTCCGCGTCGGATCGAGCCCAGGAGGGTGGCAGCGGCAGCTCAGACATCATCCGGGGTGGGCGTGACGCCCGATCTGCGGACCAGACGCGGCCCGGCCGCGCTGACCAGAGCCTACCGCCGCCGCCCGGGCATCCTCT
The DNA here is from genome assembly GCA_019240215.1 of Actinomycetota bacterium. Classification (GTDB taxonomy): domain Bacteria; phylum Actinomycetota; class Actinomycetes; order Streptosporangiales; family Streptosporangiaceae; genus Bog-532. Next base: position 22,259 of record JAFAYQ010000038.1, read on the forward strand.
CGACTGGCCGGCCCCGGTCGTGCTAACTTTTTAATCCAAATTAATCTAATCCAGATTAAGTAAGGGGTCGCGCGGCGCGCAGGAGCGCCCGCCTGGTGGCACCCCCTGGGGGCACCGCCTGGTGGCGTGGCCGGCGATCGTCGCGATGCGAGCAGGCAGGGTGCGAGACAGGGCGCAAGGAGGCAGTCCGTGAAGATCGCAACCGAAATTCCCTGGGGTGAGCGGCGGTTCCGCATCCCTCTCGAACGCATCAAACGGTGCGAGCAATTTGGCTATGACGCGGTGTTCGCGGCCGAGGGAGCCGGCAACGACGTGCTCACGCCGCTGGCTTACCTGGCCGCCGTGACCGAACGGATCAAGCTCGGGACCCACATCGCGACGCTGACCGCCCGCCCGCCGACGACGTTGGCGCAGGCGCTGCTGACCCTTGACTCGCTCGCGGGTGGCGGCCGGGTGATCGCCGGCGTGGGCAGCGGGTTCCCGAGCTCAGCGGAAGGCTGGCACGGTCAGCGCTGGGCCGGGCCGGTGCCGCGCATGCGGGCCTACGTCGACGTGCTTCGCCAGGTGTTCCAGACCGCCGGTTCCTATGACACCGACGGCCAGGAGATCGAGCCCACCGAGCTGTTCGCCGAGCCGGTCCGGGCGCGTCTGCGGGCGGGCGTCGCCACCCAGAGCGGCGGATTCAGCATCCCTTACGCGGGTGCGGGATCGCTGGGGGTCGAGCCGTGGGTCAGCGCGCTGGAGCCCGGACCCGAACCGCCGATCGTGCTGGCCGCGGTGGGACCGCAGATGATCGCGCTGACCGCCGAGGTCGCCGACGGCTGGTTTCCGTGGGGCTTCGCGCCGGGCATGATGCCGGCCTTCGAGCCGCTGCTCGCGGCCGGCTTCGAGAAGGCCGGCCCGGGCAAGCGCCGTGAGGACTTCGACATCTGGGCGCTGGTCGACCTCGTGGTCTGCGACGACGTCCGGTCCGGCCTCGACCGTTTCCGCTCCTACGTCGTCGACTGGGCGGCCCCCATGCAGTTCCAGATCGAGGCGCTCGGATTCACCGGCCTGACCGATCGGCTGGTGGAACTCACCGCCGCCGGGCGCGGCCAGGAAGCGCTGGCGGCGGTTCCGGACGAGCTGGTCGACACCCTGTTCCTGGTCGGATCGCATAAACGCATCGCCGAGCGCCTCGCGCCCTGGTTCGAGTCCGGGGCGACCGGCCTGATCTTCCGCTACGGCCCCCAGGTCCAGCTGGGCCAGCACGCCGACCTGGTCGAGGATCTGGACGTCTGGGAAACCATCGCCCGCGCCGCCAACCGGATCTGAAACGACTGGGGGCCCCGGAATCCGGGGCCCCCAGTGGCTGGCCAAGTGAAGCAGCTAACGCATCACACGTCGTAGTACAGCTCGAACTCGTGCGGGTGCGGGCGCAGCCGCATCGGGTCGATCTCGTTGGACCGCTTGTAGCTGATCCAGGTCTGGACCAGGTCCTCGGTGAACACGCCACCCTCGGTCAGGTAGGCGTGGTCGGCCTCCAGCGTGTTCAGGACCGCCTCCAGCGAGCCCGGCACCTGCGGGATGGCCAGCGCCTCGTCCGGCGGCAGCTCGTACAGGTCCTTGTCGACCGGCTCGGGCGGCTCGATCTTGTTCTTGATGCCGTCCAGGCCGGCCATCAGCATGGCCGGGAAGGCCAGGTAGGGGTTGGCCGACGGGTCCGGCACCCGGAACTCGATCCGCTTGGCCTTGGGGTTGGTCCCGGTGATCGGGATCCGCACGCAGGCCGACCGGTTGCGCTGCGAGTAGACCAGGTTGACCGGCGCCTCGAAGCCCGGCACCAGCCGGTGGTAGGAGTTCAGCGTCGGGTTGGTGAACGCCAGCAGCGACGGGGCGTGCTTGAGCAGGCCGCCGATGTAGTGGCGGCCCAGGTCCGACAGCCCGGCGTAGCCGACCTCGTCGTAGAACAGCGGCGAGCCGTCCTTCCAGATGCTCTGGTGGCAGTGCATGCCCGAGCCGTTGTCACCCATCACCGGCTTGGGCATGAACGTGACCGTCTTGCCGTTCTTGTCGGCCACGTTCTTGATGATGTACTTGAACAGCATCAGCCGGTCGGCCGTGTTCAGCAGCGAGCCGAACCGCATGTTGATCTCGGACTGGCCGGGGCTGCCCACCTCGTGGTGCTGCATCTCGACCTGGATGCCGGCCTCGATCAGCATCCTGGTCATCTCCGACCGCAGGTCGGTGTAGTGGTCGGTCGGCGGGACCGGGAAGTAGCCGCCCTTGTACGGGGGCCGGTGCCCGAGGTTGTTGCCGCCGTCCTCGATGCCGGTGTTCCAGGCGCCCTCGATCGAGTCGATGTAGTAGTACCCGGCGTTCGGCGCGGTCTCGAACCGGGCCGAGTCGAAGATGTAGAACTCCGCCTCCGGGCCGAAGAACGCGGTGTCGCCGATGCCGGTGCTCTTCAGGTACTCCTCGGCCTTGCGCGCGATGTTGCGCGGGTCCCGCGAGTAGGGCTCCTGGGTCAGCGGGTCGTGCACGAAGAACGTCAGGTTCAGCGTCTTGTAGGTCCGGAACGGGTCGAGCACGGCGCTGGACGGGTCGGGCAGGAGCAGCATGTCCGACTCGTGGATCTCCTGGAAGCCACGGATCGACGAGCCGTCGAACATCAGGCCGTTGGTGAACACGTCCTCGTCGAAGACCTCGACCGGCACCGTGAAGTGCTGCATGGTGCCCGGCAGGTCGCAGAACCTGACGTCAATGAACTTCACATCTTCATCGGCGACGAATCGCAGTACCTCGTCGGCGTTTTGGAACATTAACCCTCCCTGACCGGGCACACACATATGTTGAACGGCACGCGTTAGACGGACAGACTTGGACGTTAGACGCCGGCAATTTCCATGCCGTGTCTCTTATGTTTCGCACATGTTACGCATGCCTGCCCGGCCCGGTCAGGGGCCGGAGGGCGATACCTTGGAGTGTGGCCGAAGAACAGCTGGCCGGTGCGGACACCCGCCGGATCTCCGCCTATCCCGGTGAGAAGTTCGGCTTGCCCGAGGAGGGGCCGACCTCGGTACCCGGCCTGGGCCGCCGTCTGGTCGCCCTTTTCATCGACTGGATCATCTGCGCCATCATCTCCTACGGGCTGCTGCACTCGCAGTACTGGACGCTGGCCTTCTTCGGGGCCGAGACCTGGATCCTGACCGCGCTGACCGGCACCACGATCGGCAAGCGGGTGCTCGGCATGCGGGTGGCGCGGCTGGACGGCAAGCCGGTCGGTTTCGGCTGGAGCCTGGTCCGCACGCTGCTGCTGCTGTGCGTGGTGCCGCCGCTGGTCATCGACAGCGACCGCCGTGGCCTGCACGACAAGGCGGCCAACACTGTTGTTGTCCGGATTTAGACATAAGACTTTGATAGTTGTCCGGATTTAGAAAAACCTGAAAGGGTTTCCTCGGGCTACGTCCTCAGCGGGCGCGGGGCCGCGGCATCTTGGGCTGGCGCGCGCCCTTCGGCATTGGGCCCTTGGGGGCCTGCAGGGTCTGCGGCAGCGCCTTGAGCCGGTAGTTCAGGTCGGCCACCTGGGGGCCCTTGAGGTCGCGGGGGAGCTTCATGATCTTCTTCTGCAGCTGGCGCAGCGGCACCTGGCCGTCGCCGTCGCCGACCTGGAAGTCGAAGACCGGCACGTCGAACGCGACCCGTGTCACCCGCTTCTTCTCGGCCGCCAGCAGGCCCGGCAGCCGGTTGGCGGAGCCCTCACCGACCAGGATGACGCCCGGCCGGCCGACCGCCCGGTGCACCACGTCCATGTTGCGGTTGGCGGCGATGGCGGGGGTGACCGTCCAGTTGCCGCGCATGCTCTGCAGCACCGCCGCGGCCGCGCCCGGCTGGCCCTCGATCGAGGAGTACTGCGAGCTCTGCGCGAACCGGCCGAACAGGAACACCGACACCAGGATCCCGCCCAGGACGCCCAGCGGGATCAGGTAGCCGGCCAGCCCGGTCAGCAGGCCGACGACGACCAGCACGACCAGCACCGCCAGGCCGCTGCCGATCACGATCGGGAGCGCCCGCGGGTTGGCCTTGTGCACCAGGCCGGCCACCATGCGTATCTGTGCGATACGCCCGGGGGTCGCCTCGTCGTCCGTGTTCTTGTCCTTCGCCATGCCTGGCAGGATAAGGGTTTCTGACCCGTGGAGCGAAACCGCCTCGCGTGCTGAATCCCTACCGCAACCTGCGCCTCAGCTGGTTGCCGACGCGCGCCCGCTGACCGCCTGCCGGTACAGGCGGCCGGCCCGGTAGGAGGACCGCACCAGCGGGCCCGACATGACCCCCGCGAACCCCAGCGCCAGCGCTTCTTCCTGCAGCTCGACGAACTCCTCGGGCTTGACCCAGCGCTCGACCGGGTGGTGCTTGGGTGACGGCCGCAGGTACTGGGTGATCGTCAGCAGGTCGCAGCCGGCCGCCCGCAGGTCGGCCATGGCCGCGCTGACCTCCGGGCGCTCCTCGCCCATGCCGAGGATCAGGTTCGACTTGGTCACCAGCCCGGCCGCCCGGGCCTGGCTGATCACGTCCAGCGACCGCTCGTAGCGGAACCCGGGCCGGATGCGCTTGAAGATCCGCGGCACGGTCTCGACGTTGTGCGCCAGCACCTCGGGCCGGGCGCTGAACACCTCGGCCAGCTGCTCCGGCACCGCGTTGAAGTCGGGGATCAGCAGCTCGACGCCGCAGCCGGGCACGGCCGCGTGGATCTCCCGGGCGGTCTGCGCGTACAGCCAGGCGCCGCCGTCGGGCTGGTCGTCGCGGGCCACGCCGGTGACGGTCGCGTAGGCCAGCCCCATGGTGGCCACCGACTCGGCCACCCGGCGCGGCTCGTTCCGGTCCAGCGGCTGCGGCTTGCCGGTGTCGATCTGGCAGAAGTCGCAGCGGCGGGTGCACTGGTCACCGCCGATGAGGAAGGTGGCCTCGCGGTCTTCCCAGCACTCGAAGATGTTCGGGCAGCCGGCCTCTTCGCAGACCGTGTGCAGCCCTTCCCGGCGCACCAGGGCCTTCAGCTCGGTGTACTCGGGGCCGGTGCGGAGCCGGGTCTTGATCCACGGCGGCTTCTTCTCGATCGGGACCTGGCTGTTGCGGGCTTCGAGCCGCAGCATCCGGCGCCCCTCAGGTGCGACTACCACCCTCCCAGATTACGTTCCGCCCGGCCGTGGCCGGCCAGCGCCTGTGACGCCGGCGTCAAGCTCCGCCACTCGCTCAGAAATCCCCATCACCGACGCCGAACTGGACCAGGGCCTGGCCACGCTGGCCGACGCGGTCCACACGATCTGCTGAGCGGCCGGCCCGGCCGCCGGCCAGCGCCTGACCTGCTGCGATCATGAACCGATGGCAACCAGCTGGCCCGGCCCGGGCACCACGATCTGCGTGCTCGGCGACGCGCACCTGGACGTGGTGGTCCAGCTGGCCGGGCCGGTGGCCACCGAGACCGACACCCCGGCCCACACCGACGTCGGGGTGGGCGGGCAGGCGGCCAACGTGGCCGCCTGGATCGCCGGCCTCGGCGGCCAGGCCCGGCTGATCGCCGCCTGGGGCAGCGACCCGGCCGCCCGGCTGGTGACCGACGAGCTGACCCGGCGCGGAGTCCAGCTGGCGGGCCCGGCCCTGGACGGCCGGACCGGGGTGGTGGTCTCGCTGTCGGACCGGGGCCGGTCCCGCTCGATGCTGACCGACCGGGGCGTCGGGCCCCAGCTGGCCGCGGTCGAGGACGGCTGGCTGGCCGGGTGCGGCTGGCTTCACCTGCCCGCCTATAGCCTGGTAGCGGAGCCGGTCCAGGGGGTGGCGCTGGCCGCCGCCGCCCGGGTGCCGGGCCGCAGCCTCGACCTGTCGTCGACCGCGGCCGTGCGTGACTTCGGGGTCGAGCGGTTCCGCGCACTGGTGGCCGGGCTGCGGCCGGACGTGATCTTCGGCACCGAGGCCGAGACCGAGCTGGTCGGGCCGATCGCCGGGGCCGAGGCCGTGGTCAAGCTGGGTCCGCGTGGGGTCCGTACCGCGGCCGGCACCTGGCCGGCCTGGCCGGCCGAGCCGGTCGACTCGACCGGCGCCGGCGATGCGTTCGCCGCTGGTTACCTGGTCGGCGGGATCGAGCTGGGGTTGGAGGCGGCCGCCCGGGCCGTATCGAAGATGGGAGCTATGCCGTGACCGTGTACACGCAGGTGTCGGAGGAGGTCGCCACCGCCCTGGCCGAACGGCGGCCGGTGGTGGCGCTGGAGACCACGCTGGTCTCGCACGGGTTCTCCGGCGGCCGGGGGCTGACGGTGGCGGTCGAGTCCGAGCGCCGGGTCCGGGCGGCCGGGGCGGTGCCGGCCACCGCCGGCATCCTCGACGGCGCCATCCACATCGGGCTGAGCTCAGCCGAGCTGGAGCGGTTCTCGGCCGCCGGGCTGTCGGCCCGCAAGGTTGGCGCCCGCGACCTGGCCGCCTGCCTGGCCCAGGGGGCGATCGGCTCGCTCACCGTCGGCGGCACGATGGCCGTCTGCCGCCAGGTCGGCATCAAGTTCATGGGCACCGGCGGCATCGGCGGGGTGCATCGCGGCTTCGCCGACACCCTCGACATCTCCAGCGATCTGCTGCAGCTGGCCCGGACCGAGGCGGTGGTGGTCTCCTCCGGCCCCAAGTCGCTGCTGGACGTGGCCGCCACCGGTGAGCTGCTGGAGACGCTGGCCATCCCGGTGCTCGGCTGGCAGACGGCCACGCTGCCCCGCTTCTACACCGCCGCCGGCGGCCCCCCGGTCTCGGCCACGGTCAGCGACTCGCCCGAGGTGGCCCGCATCTGCGCCGCCCACTGGCAGCTCAACGCTGGTGGTGGCCTGCTGCTGGCCCGTCCCCCGGTCGGCGGCATCGACATCGACCCGCTGATCGACGAGGCGGTCGCCCGGGTCAGCCGCGAGCACCGCTCCGGCCAGGCCGTCACCCCCGCCATCCTCGCCCTGCTCGACGAGCTCAGCGACGGCCGCAGCGTCGAGGTCAACCGCCGCCTGATCGAGGACAACGCCGGCCTGGCGGGCGAGGTCGCTGTCGCCTACACCCAGCTCACCACCGCCTGACCGCGCGGACTCCACTGGGCCGGCATTCGACCGGGCGAGTTCTGCCTCCGGCGGGACCTAGCGGACCGCGCCCGGCAGCACGCTGGCCAGCAGCGTCCCCATCCGGCTGGCGCTGGCCCGGCCGGCCTCGATGACCTCGGCGTGGCTCAGCGGCTCACCCGACAAGCCGGCCGCCAGGTTGGTGACCAGCGAGATCGCCAGCACCTCGGCGCCCAGGTGGCGGGCGGCGATCGTCTCCATCACCGTCGACATGCCGACCAGGTCGGCGCCCAGCGTGCGCAGCATGGCGATCTCGGCCGGGGTCTCGTAGTGCGGGCCGGGCAGGCCGGCGTAGACCCCTTCGCCGAGGGCCGGGTCGGCCTCCCGGGCCAGCCGCCGCAGCCGCGCCGAGTACGCCTCGGTCAGGTCCACGAACCGGGCCGGGTAGCCCGGCGGCGGCTCCGGTCCGGTCAGCGGCGAGCGGCCGGTCAGGTTCAGGTGGTCGCGGACGATCACCGGCTGGCCGACGTAGTAGCCGCCCCGGATGCCGCCGGCCGCGTTGGTCAGCACCACCACCTGGCAGCCGGCCGCGATCGCGGTGCGGACGCCGTGCACGGTCGCGCTGACCGGCAGCCCCTCGTACAGGTGGGTCCGGCCCAGGAACATCAGCACCCGCAGGTCCGGCGTGACCAGCGACTGCACCGTGCCCGCGTGCCCGGTCACCGTCGGCCGGGCGAACCCGCCCAGCTCGGTGACCGGCAGCTCGGTGACCTCGCCGCCCAGCGCCCGGGCGCAGGCCTGGGCGGCGGGCGCCCAGCCCGACCCGAGCACCACCGCCACCTCGTGCCGGTCCACCCCGGTCAGCTCGGCCAGCCGCTCCGCGCTCTCGGCCGCCGCGGCGTACGGGTCCTCGCTCATGCCTTCACGTAGGGCTGGCCGTCGGCGGCCGGCGCCCGCACCTGCCCGACCAGGCCCGCGACCGCGATGATGGTGGCCACGTAGGGCACCATCAGCAGGAAGTAGGAGCCGATGGGCACGTTGATGGTGGACAGGATCGACTGCAGCTCGAAGGCGAAGCCGAACAGCAGGGCCGCCCCGACGCTGCCGAGCGGGGTCCAGCGCCCGAAGATCACCGCGGCCAGCGCGATGTAGCCGCGGCCGGACGACATGTCCTTGCCGAACGAGCCGACCGACCCGATGGTCAGGAACGCGCCGCCGATCCCGGCGATCAGCCCGGCCAGGATCACGTTGCGGTAGCGGGTCAGCTTGACGCTGATCCCGACCGTGTCGGCCGCCTGCGGGTGCTCGCCGACCGCCCGCACCCGCAGCCCCCAGGCCGTCTTGAACAGCCCGATCTGGACCGCCGCGACCAGGATGTAGGTGATGTAGAGGAACAGGGTCGAGTCGAAGAACACCGGCCCGATGATCGGGATGTCGCCCAGCAGCGGGATCTTGATCGGCAGGTAGGTCGAGGGGGAGTTGAGCGTGTTCGCGTACGGCACCAGCAGCTTGTCGTACAGGTAGCCGGTCAGCCCGGACACGAATACGTTCAGCACCACGCCCAGGATGACCTGGTCGACCAGGTAGGCGATGGCGAACACCCCGAGCAGCAGGCTGACCAGGCCACCGGCCGCCGACCCGGCGATGATGCCCAGCCACAGCGTCCCGAACGCGCTGGCGAAGATCGCCCCCGCGAACGCGCCGATCAGCAGCTGGCCCTCGATCGCGATGTTGATCACGCCCGCCCGCTCGCACAGGCAGCCGGCCAGCGCGCCGAGGATGAGCGGGATCGAGTCGGCCAGCGTGCCCTGGAACTGGTTGATCACGTTGAACGTGTTCGACGAGCCCGCGTAGGCCCAGCACAGCAGCGCGATCACGAAGAAGAACAGCACCAGCCCGATCGAGGCCCGGCGGGCCACCTTGCCCAGCTCGAGCGCCCGGGCCGCGGCCAGCACGACCGACAGGCCACCCATCACGTAGGCGGTCGCCCGGCCCGGCAGCGCCAGGTTCGGCACGGTCACCTTGGCGAACGGCTGGGAAAAGGCCAGCGTGGCGTCGCCCTTGTGCGCGTAGTGGGCGAAGAAGAAGATGTCGATCAGCGCCAGCAGCAGGAAGGCCGCGGGCGCGACCCAGCGGCGGCCGATGCTGAGCGAGCTCCGTCCGGCGACGGCGAGGGTGGTCATGAGTTCCATCCTTTGGACAGGACCTGGCCGGTTCCGCCGGCCCGCGCGGCCCGGAGCCGGAAGATGGCCCGGACCAGCGGCGGCGCCGCCACGAACATGACGATCAGGGCCTGGATGACCTGGACGATGTCGACCGGGACGCCGGTCGAGGCCTGCATCAGCGGGGCCCCGGCGTGCAGCGCGCCGTACAGCAGGGCGGCCAGCACCACGCCGCCCGGCTTGGACCGCCCCAGCAGCGCGACCGTGATCGCGTCGATGCCGTAGGTGCCGTAGCTCTGGAAGTTGAGGCTGAAGTCGGTGCCCTGGATCACGGTGGAGGCGGCCAGGCCCGCCAGGCCGCCCGCAATCAGCATGACCAGCACCCAGGTGCGGGTCACGCTCATGCCCGAGCTGCGGGCCGCGTTGGGGTTGGCGCCGACCGTGCGGAACTCGAAGCCCAGCGTGCTCCGGTTCATCAGCCACCAGACGCCGGCCGCGCAGGCCAGCGCGAGCAGGAACCCGGCGTTGATCCGCAGGTGGGTGCCGAACAGCAGCGGCAGGTGGGCGTTGCTGGCGATGTTGGGGCTGATCAGGTTGCCGTTGGCGCCCGGCTTCTCCAGCAGCTTCGGCTTGCCCAGCAGATAGGCCAGCAGGTACTGCATGATGTAGTTGGCCATGATCGTGACGATGACCTCGTGCGCACCGGTCCGGGCCTTGAGCAGCCCGACGACGTAGCCGAGCACCGCCCCGCCCACGAACCCGCCGATCACGCAGACGACCACGTGGATGACGATCGGCAGGTTGACCCCGTAGCCGAGCCAGGTGGCGAGGATCGCGCCGCCGATCCACTGGCTCGAGGCGCCGATGTTGAACAGCCCGGCCCGGAACGCGACCGCCACCGACAGCCCGGCCAGGATCAGCGGGGTGGCCTGCACGCAGGTCTCCGACAGCGGGTAGAACACCGAACTGACGGTGCCATCGTGCAGCGCGATGCTCATCGACTTCTGCTGGAACAGCGCCGAGACCGTGTGCGGGTTGAAGATCGAGCCCTCGAAGATGGCCACGTAGGCGCCGGACGCGGCGTCCCAGGCCTGCGCGATCGCGTTACCGGGGCTGGAGAAGAAGTCGCCCCAGGCGTGCAGCACGCTCTGGGTGGTGAACGCGATCAGCAGGCCGCCCAGGACGATCGCGACCAGGATGGCCAGGATCGTGACCACCACCGAGTTGCCCTCGATGACGGCGTCGAGGATGGCCCGGCTGAACGAGGGCTTTTCCTCGGGCTTCCGGTCCGGGGTGGACCCCGGCGGGGCGGCCGGGGCCGACGGTGACTCGCTCATTTGGCCTCCGTCCCCGGACCCTCAGACGTGGCCCCACCAGCCCGGTCAGCCCCATCAGCCTCACGGCCACCAGCCTCAGAAGCCCTAGCGGCCCCTTCAACCCCAGCGGCCCCACCAGCCCCAGGGTCCTCAGCGGCCTCGACCGCCTCATCAGCCTCGCGGATCCCGGGCGCCTCCGGCACCTCGGGGGTCGCGGAGCCGTCGATGCCCGCCATCAGCAGGCCCAGCTCCTCGACCGGCACGTCCGGCGGCCGGAACCCGGTGAACCGGCCCTCGTACATGATCGCGATCCGGTCCGACAGCGCGTAGATCTCGTCCAGCTCGGACGAGACCAGCACGACCGCCACCCCCCGGTCGCGCTCCTCGATGATCCGCCGGTGCACGAACTCGATCGACCCGACGTCCAGGCCGCGGGTCGGCTGGCTGGCCAGCAGCAGCGTGAGGTCCCGGCCCACCTCGCGGGCGAGGATGACCTTCTGCTGGTTGCCGCCCGACAGCGTGCCGACCGGGGTGTCGATGGACTGGGCGCGGATGTCGTACTCGGCCAGCCGCTCGGTCGCCGTCTGCCGGATCGCACCCAGCTTGAGCGCCACCCCCGACGCGTAAGGGGCCCGGTCGTAGGTGTCGAGCACGATGTTCTCGGCCACCGCGAACGAGCTGACCAGCCCGTCCTGCTGCCGGTCCTCGGGGATGTAGCCGACCCCGGCCCGCAGCCGGTCGCGCGGGCTGGCGCCGGTGATGTCGCGGTCGTTCAGGTGGATGCCGCCCTCGGTCACCGGCAGCAGCCCCATCAGGGCCTCGCACAGTTCGGTCTGGCCGTTGCCCTGGACCCCGGCGATGCCGAGGATCTCCCCGGCCCGGACCCGGAACGTCAGCCCGTTGACCGCCAGGGCCGCTTCCTCCCCGGGCACCAGCACCTGGGTGGTCGCCACCTTGAGGTCGCTGACGTCGAGCACGACCCGGCCGGGCGTGGCCGCCGTCTTGCTCACCCGCAGCTGGACGTTGCGGCCCACCATCAGCGCGGCCAGCTCGTCCTCGCTGGTGGAGGGCGGCCGCTCACCGACCACCTGGCCCCGGCGCAGGATCGTCACCGTGTCCGCGATGGCCTGGACTTCCTTGAGCTTGTGGGAGATGAACACCACGCCCTTGCCGCCGGCCCGCAGCTCCCGCATGATCCGGAACAGGTCCTCGGTCTCACCGGGGGTCAGCACCGCCGTCGGCTCGTCCAGGATCAGCACCTGGGCGTCCCGGACCAGCGCCTTGAGGATCTCCACCCGCTGCTGCACGCCGACCGGCAGGTCCTCGGTCAGCGCGTCCGGGTCGACCCGCAGCCCGTACTGCTCGGACAGCTGGCGCACCTTGGCCCGCATCCGGCGGCGATCCAGCCAGCCCAGCGGCTTGGTCTCCTCGTGGCCGAGCGCCACGTTCTCGGCCACCGTGAACACCGGCACCAGCATGAAGTGCTGGTGGACCATGCCGATGCCGGCCGCCAGCGCGTCCTTGGGTGACTGGACGGTGATCGGCTGGCCGTCGACCAGGATCTTGCCCTCATCCGGCTGGAGCAGCCCGTAGAGGATGTTCATCAGGGTGGACTTGCCCGCCCCGTTCTCGCCGAGCAGGGCGTGGATGGTGCCCGGGGCGATGGAAAGGTCAATGTGGTCGTTGGCCACGAGGCTGCCGAAGCGCTTCGTGATGCCCTGCAGCTCGAGATTCACCCGCCCGCCTCATCCCTTTAGAAGCCTCTACGCTGAATTCCGGCCCGGGACGCAGCTCGCGCGTCCCGGGCCGGAAACCCTTTTATCAGGCCAGTCAGTCAGGCAACTACGCCGGGCTCTTCGTGGCCACCTTGATCGAGCCGCTGATGATGCCCTGCTTCACCGTGTTCAGCTCGGACTGCAGGCTGGACGGGACCTTGCTGGCGAAGTCGTGGAACGGCGCCAGCGCCACCCCGCCGTTCTGCAGCGTGCCGATGTAGTTGCCGCCCTTGAAGCTGCCGCTGGCGGCGGTGGTCACCGCGTTCTTGACCGCGGTCTGGATCCCCTTGGTCACGCTGGTGATGAAGTACTTGCAGTACTGGGCGGCGCTGATGCAGCCGTCGGTGTCCACCCACTCCATGTTGACCTTCTGGCTGCCGGCCTGGGAGTCCGCGTTCTGGACCGCCTTGGCCGCACCCAGGCCGACGTTGCCGGCCACCGGGAAGATGACGTCCGCACCTTCGGTGATGAACGTCTGGGTCAGGTTCTGCCCGTTGGTCTGGTTGGTGAAGTCACCGGTGAAGCTGCCGTTCTGGGAGCTCTCGTTCCAGCCCAGCACCGACACGTGGGTGCCGTGCTTGGAGTTGTAGTACTGCACGCCGTCGTAGAAGCCGTCCATGTAGATGGTCACGGTGGGCAGCTTCTCGCCGCCGAACGTGGCCACCTTGCCGGTCTTCGACATGCCGGCCGCCAGGTAGCCGCCCATGAACGCGTCCTGCGCGGTGTCGAACAGCAGCGCGTCCACGTTGGACAGGGCCGGCGTGTAGGCGTTGTCGACGATCGCGAACTTGCCGCTCGGGTTGGCCTTGGACGCGGTCTGCGTGGCCTGCGCCATCAGGAAGCCGACGGTGACGATGATGCCGCACTTCTTGGCGATGAACGTGTTGATGTTCGGCGTGTAGTCGCTCTGCGTGGTCGACTGCAGGTAGGTGACCGAGATCTTGCCGGGGTCAGCCGACTGCGCTTCCTGCATGCCCTGCCACGACGAGGCGTTGAACGACCGGTCGTCGATACCGCCGGTGTCCGTCACCATGCAGCCGAGGAACTTGCCTGCGGTCGATGCCGACGAGCTGCCTCCGCTGGGCTTGGCCGACGCCGAACTCGAACCGCTCGTGTTCGACGTGCTGCTCCCGCACGCTGCGGCGAGCAGGCCCGCTACGGTCAGCACGGCGCTGGCCGCAAGGGTCTTCTTCACTGGTTACCTCCTGTTTCGCGGGGCACCGTTGCCGCCTGTTCATGGGCAGTCGCCCGCCCCTCGCCCCGGAACTCACGCTGACACGGGCCGATCGGGGCCCGTTATTACCCCGCGCATCCCCTCGCTGGCCTTTTCCAGCCTTGCGCGCCGTGATGATTCGACCGTCTGGATCATCGCAGGTTAGCCCCGATGTGCCCGCCCGGGAAGAAGCGGAGGTCCCGGCTTTACACGTGTTGCCAAATCGCAATCGGGCCGTCGCCAGCGCCGCTTACGGGCGCCGGAGAGTCCCGCTTTACCTGCGCTGTTATCGTTCTTTTGGAAAAAGTGATCTCGGCCATGGTGGCCGCCCGCGGAGGTGGTTGGCGAGTGGAAATCGACTGGCCGGCTTTGCGCGCGCTGGCCGCACAGACAGCCGCGAGCGCGCACGCTCCCTATTCGAAATTGCAGGTTGGCGCGGCCGGTCAGGTGGGTGACGGGCGGGTCATCGTCGGCTGCAACGTCGAGAACGCGTCCTACGGGCTGACCCTGTGCGCCGAGTGCGGGCTGGTGTCGGCCCTGCACGCGTCGGGCGGCGGCACGATCACCGCGGTCAGCGTCCGCACCCCGGACGGCAGCTGCCTGCTCCCGTGCGGCCGCTGCCGCCAGGTGCTGATGGAGGCGGGCGGCCCGGCCCTGCTGATCGACACCGAGGACGGCCCGGTCGAGCTGGACCGGCTGCTGCCGTCCGCGTTCACCCAGACCGACCTGCCCGGCCGTGGCTGACCGGCCGCCCGCGCCCGGCGGGCCCGCCGTCGTCGACCTCATCCACGTCAAGCGGGACGGCGGGACGCTGGCGGCCGACGAAGTGCGCTGGCTGATCGACGCCTACACCGGCGGCCAGATCGCCGACGAGCAGATGTCGGCCCTGCTGATGGCGATCTTCTTCCGCGGCCTGGCCCCGGCCGAGCTGCGCGAGTGGACGGCGGCGATGATCGCGTCGGGCGAGCGCCTCGACCTGTCCGGGGTCGGCCGCCCGACCGTCGACAAGCACTCCACCGGCGGCGTCGGGGACAAGGTGTCGCTGATCCTGGCCCCGCTGGTCGCCGCCTGCGGAGCGGCGGTGCCCCAGCTGTCCGGCCGCGGCCTCGGCCACACCGGCGGCACCCTGGACAAGCTGGAGTCGATCCCCGGCTGGCGGGCGGCGCTGTCCCCGGCCGAGATGACGGCCATGCTGAGCACGGTCGGCGCGGTGATCTGCGCGGCCGGGGCCGGGCTGGCTCCCGCCGACCGCAAGCTCTACGCGCTCCGTGACGTCACCGGTACGGTCGAGTCGATCCCGCTGATCGCCAGCTCGATCATGTCCAAGAAGATCGCCGAGGGCACCGCCGCCCTGGTCCTGGACGTCAAGGTCGGCAGCGGGGCGTTCATGACCGACCTGGACTCGGCCCGGGAGCTGGCCCGCACCATGGTCACCCTGGGGACCGAGCAGGGTGTGCGCACCAGCGCGCTGCTGACCGCGATGGACGTCCCCCTCGGGCGGGCGGTCGGCAACGCGCTCGAGGTCGAGGAGTCGGTGGCCGTGCTCCGCGGCCAAGGACCGGCCGACCTCGTCGAGGTGACGCTGGCACTGGCCCGGGAGATGCTGGCGCTGGCCGGGATCGACGCCGACCCGGCCGACGCGCTGGCCGACGGCCGCGCGCTCGCGGTCTACCGGGAGATGATCGCCGGCCAGGGCGGCGACCCCGACGCCGAGCTGCCCCGGGCGGCCGTCACCGACGTGGTCACCGCGCCCGCCGCGGGCTGGCTGCGCCGGCTGGACGCCCGCGCCGTCGGGGTGGCCGCCTGGCGCCTGGGCGCGGGCCGCGCCCGCAAGGAGGACCCGGTCAGCGCCGCGGCCGGCATCATCTGCCACGCCAAGCCGGGGGAGAAGGTCGAAGCCGGCCAGCCCCTGCTGGAGTTGCGGGCCGACCGCGACGCCGTGCTCGCGGGCGCCCACGCCGCCCTCGACGGCGCGATCGACGTCGGCCCCGAGCCGCCGGCCGCCAGCGCGCTGATTATTGACCGCATCAGCTGACCGAAATAAGTCCCTATCGCCACGATTAGCCATAAACCTTGATGTTTGCTGCGAAACCGGCCATTGTGACCCGGAGGACCTGGTCAAGGCCCGGCAACCCGGTTATCGAGGAGGCGGCGTGCGCGGCATTTCCTGGGGCTGAACCCCGGCCCGGGGTCAGTGCCGTCCAGACCCCGGCCCGGGGTCAGTGCCGTCCAGGCCTGGCCGCTCAGGCGCCGCCCTCCAGCTCCGGCAGGCTCAGGTTGGCGCCGCTGATCACCACCGCGACGTGCTCGTCCGGTGCGGGCCGATAGCCACCGGTCATCAGCGCGGCCACCCCGACGCAGGCGGCCGGCTCGGCCGCGATCCGGAAGCTCTGCCACAGCCGGGACTGGGCCGCCCGGATCGCGTCGTCGCTGACCAGTACGACGTCGTCCACATAATCCTGGGTGATCGGGAACACCAGCTCGCCGATCCGCCGGGGCGCCAGCGCGTCGGCCGCGATGCTGCCGGCCGGCGCGTCGACCGGATGCCCGGCCGCCCGCGCCCGGAACAACGTCGGGGCCCCGTCCGGCTCGACCCCGACCACCTTGGCGTCCTTGCCCAGGTAGGCGGCCACCCCGCCGATCAGCCCGCCGCCGCCCACCGGGACCAGCACGGTGTCGAGGCCGCCTTCGCCGGCCAGCTGCTGGGTCAGCTCCAGCGCCAGCGTGCCCTGGCCGAGCAGCGTCTCCCGCTGATCGAAGGCGTGCACGCTGAGTGCCCCGGAGGTGGCGATCCAGTCCTCGGCCGCCGCCAGCGCGTCCGCGTAGCGGTCGCCGGTGACGATCAGGTCGGCCCCGAGCGCCCGGATCCGCGCGATCTTGGCCGGTGACGAGATCGAAGGCACGAAGATCTTGGCCGCCACCCCCAGCCGGTGGGCCGCGTACGCCACCGCCACCCCGTGGTTGCCGCCTGAGGCCGCCACCACCCCGGCCGCCGGGACCGCCCGCCGCAGCAGGTTGGTGAACGCCCCCCGGGCCTTGAACGCCCCGCCGCACTGCAGTTGCTCCAGCTTGAGCACCATCCGCTCCGGGGCGACCGCGTTGACCTGGCCGAGCAGATCGCCCGCGTCGACCGTCAGCACCGGCGTCCGGCGCACGTAGGGCCGGATGATTTCGTACGTCCGCTCGATCTCGTCCGGGGTGATCGTCACCGCGTCACCAGCCACCGCTGAGCATCTCCTTCGCCTCGGCGATCCGTTCCTCGTCGCGCCGGTAGAACACCCACTGCTTGATGCGGGTGCCGTGGATCAGCCCGGCCCGGCTGAGCAGCTTGAGGTGCTCGCCGCAGGTCGGCTGCCTGACCCCGAGCTTGTCCGCGATGAACAGCGCGCACACGCCGTCCCGGACCAGGTCGCCGTCCCGCTGGGGCGGGAAGTGCGCGACCGGATCACGCAGCCATTCCAGCACCAGCAGCCGCTTCTCGCTGCTGAGCGCCTTCAGCAGGTCCACGTCCAGCATTCAATCAATGTGGCAGATAGCTAAGTGACTTATCAACCGGGAAACCCTGAAAGGGTCAGCCACCGGCCAGCGCTGGCCGGTGGCTGCGGTGCCTTACCGATGCGGCGGCTGCGGGTCAGACCGGGAAGTGCCCGGTGGACAGGAACGACAGCAGGTCGACGTTGAGCGCGTCCTCGTAGCCGTTGGCGATGCCGTGCGGGGCGCCGTGGTAGACCTTGAGGCCCGCGTTCGGCAGCAGCTTGACCGACTGCTCGGCCGCCGCCTGGATCGGCACGATCTGGTCGTCGTCGCCGTGGGCGATGAACACCGGGATGTCGATGCCCGGCATTTCGGCCCGGAAGTCGGTCTCCGAGAACGCCTTTACGCAGTCGTAGGCCGGTGCCAGGCCCACCTGCATGCCCAGCCGCCAGAACTGGTCCCGCAGCCCCTGCGAGATCTTGTTGCCCTCCCGGTTGGCCCCGTAGAACGGCGCCGACAGGTCGATCCAGAACTGCGAGCGGTCGGTTTCGACGTTGCGGCGGATGTCGTCGAACGCGGACAGCGGCGTGCCCTCCGGGTTGTCGGCGGTCTGCAGCATCAGCGGCGGCACCGCCCCGATCAGCACCGCCGACTGGATCCGGTCGGTGCCGTGGCGGCTGAGGTAGCGCACGACCTCGCCACCGCCGGTCGAGTGCCCGACCAGCGTCACGTCGTGCAGGTCGAGCCCGTGGATGACCGCGGCCAGGTCGTCCGCGTAGTGGTCCATGTCGTGCCCGGTCCAGGTCTGGGTCGAGCGCCCGTGCCCGCGCCGGTCGTGCGCCACCCCCCGGAACCCGTGGCCGGCGACCAGCTTGAGCTGGTCGTCCCAGGCGTCGGCGCTCAGCGGCCACCCGTGGCTGAACACCACCGGCCGCCCGGCGCCCCAGTCCTTGTAGAAGATCTCGAGCCCCTCGATGGTCTTGATCAACGGCATGCCATTTCCTCCTGACCTGCAGAAATATCCCTCCGCCCTTCCTAGGCCCCCCTGCTTGCCACCCCGTGAACCCCCACCGCAATCGCCGTGAAGCCAGCCCGAAATGCTCGGAGCCTGCCCTACCGGGCTGCCCTCAGCGCCCGGGCGTTAGAACAACTTCACGGGTTCCCGGGCGGTGCCGGCCTGATCACAGAATCGGGGGGTGTCTCGTCATTAGGGGTATGGAGACAAGCAGCAAAAAGCGGATCGCGGTCGCGGGCGGGACCGGGATGGTGGGGCGCCACGTGGTGGCGGCCGCCCGCGCGGCCGGGCACGATCCGGTGGTGATCAGCCGGTCGGCCGGGGTGGACCTGCGCACCGGGGCCGGGCTGGCGGCCGCGCTGGACGGGGCCGACGCGGTGATCGACGTGTCGAACACGACGACGCTGAGCCGGGCCAAGTCCGAGCAGTTCTTCGGCGCGGTCACCCGCCAGCTGCTGGCGGCCGAGGCCGGCGCCGGGGTGCGGCACCACGTGGTGCTGTCGATCGTCGGCGTCGACCAGGTGCCGACCGGCTACTACGCCGGCAAGCTGGACCAGGAGTCGCTGGTCGAGGCCGGGCTGGTGCCGTGGACGGTGCTGCGGGCGACCCAGTTCCACGAGTTCCCGGCCCAGCTCCTGGACCGGGTCAAGGGGCCGCTCGTCCCGGTGCCGGCCGGGCTGGCCGCCACCGTGGCCGCCCGCGAGGTGGCCGCCCGCCTGCTCGAGCTGGCCACCGGCCCCGCCCAGGGCCGGGTCCCGGACCTGTGCGGCCCCGAGGTTCAGCCCCTGCCGGCCCAGGTCCGGCAGGTCATGCGGGCGCTCGGGCGCCGTGGCCTGGTGGTCCCGGTCCGCCCGCCCGGCCGGACCGGGACCCGGCTGGCCCACGGCGCGCTGCTGCCCACTGGTCCGGGCCCCCGCGGTGTCCAGACCTATGGTCAGTGGCTGGCCGAGTACGTATCGGCCCGCCAGGCCGAGCCCCGCCTGCCGGTCAATTAGGCGCCCCCGCCGCCGAGGTCGTCGGACCGGCCCGCCGCCAGCCGCGACCACTGGCCCGGTCGGTCACCGCCGGTGCCGCCAGCGCCGTCTCGTCGATCATGCGGTCTCCGTTCAGTGTGGTCTCACCGCGTAGACCGCACCCGGCCGCAGAACTCATCGCCGGTCCGGCAGCTCCTTCTCGAACCAGTGGTGGGCGTAGGCCTCGTCGTTGAACGCGGGCACCTCCCGGTAGCCCGCCGCCCGGTACAGGGCGATGGCCTCCGGCAGGTTCCGGTTGGTTTCCAGCCGCAGCCGCCCGGCGCCGTGCCCGGCCGCCTCGGTCTCCAGCTCGGCCAGCAGCTGCCGCCCGAGCCCCAGGCCGCGCACCGCGGGGGAGACCCACATCCGCTTGACCTCGGCGATGTCGTCGTCCGGGTGGAACTTGAGCGCTCCGCAGCCGGCCGGGCTGCCGGCCACGGTGGCGACCAGCAGCAGCCCGGCGGGCGGGGTCAGGTCGGCGTCGTCGGCCGGGATGCTCAGGGCCGGGTCGAAGCCGGCCTCGAACCGGCGACCGAGCTCGGTGAAGTAGGCCTGCAGGCAGTGCCGGGCGGCCGCCTCGCGCGGATGCGTCACCTCGATGTGCACCGCGAGCTCCCGGCCGCCGGCCCGTCCCATGCCGTGACTCTAGTCAGCGTTCAGGACCCTTCGTACCCTGAACTGCGTGAGCCGCAGCGGCAAGACCATGCTCGCGGTCCTGCTGATCATGGCGGTGGCCGCGCTCGCCGCCGTCGGCCAGAAGGCCAGTCAGAAGTCCGCCGCCGCCCGCGCTGCTTCCACCTCCAGACCAACCTCACCAGACCCAAAAACCCCGCCAGCCACTTCGCATTCAGCCGGCCCACGGCCCACGGCGGCTGCCCCCGCCACTGGCGCCACCCGGTACGCCAACGTCCGCTTCGGCTTCTCGTTCGGAGTCCCGGCCGGCTACCAGGCCGCGACCCCGCCCGCTGACGGCGACGGCCTCACCTTCACCAGCCCCGGCCGGGCGGCCACGGTCAGCGGCTACGGCAGCCCCAACGTCCTCGGCCGGTCTCCGTCGGCGGAAATGGCCGCGGTGGTCAAGAGCTACCAGTCCGCCCGGGACACCATCACCTACCGCTTTTTCAGAAATGATGTAATCGCCGTGTCGGGGACGACTCCGCACGGCATGGTGTTCTACCAGCGGGAGATCGTCTATCCGGCGGTCATCTACACCCTGCTGTGGAGTTATCCGGCGGCCGGCGCGACCCAGTACGACGCCCTGGTCACGCAGACCGTGATTTCGTTCGTCCCCGGCCCCGCCCACAGCGGCTGACCCAAACAGGCACCGACGGAAGGCAGTAATGAACGACCCTGGCGGTACCCGCGTCGCGGTCTACATCGACTTCGACAACATCGTCATCTCGCGGTACGACCAGGTCCACGGCCGGAACCAGTTCCAGCGGGACAAGGCCCGCGGGTTCAGCCCGGCCGACCAGGCGGCCGAGTCCGAGGTCGCCGACAAGCTGCGGCGGGCCACGGTCGACGTCGGCGCGATCATCGACTACGCCTCCTCGTTCGGCACCCTGGTGCTGACCCGGGCCTACGCGGACTGGTCGGCGCCGGTCAACGCCGGCTACCGCGGCCAACTGGTCAGCCGGGCGGTGGACCTGGTCCAGCTGTTCCCGGCCGCCGCCTACGCCAAGAACGGGGCCGACATCCGGCTGGCGGTCGACGCGGTCGAGGACATGTTCCGGCTACCCGACCTGACCCACGTGGTCATCGTGGCCGGGGATTCTGACTACATCGCGCTCGCCCAGCGCTGCCGCCGCCTGGGCCGTTACGTGGTCGGCGTGGGGGTGGCCGGGTCGACCAGCCGGTCGCTGGCCGCCGCCTGCGACGAGCTGGTGACCTACGACGCGCTGCCCGGCATCAGCCTGCCCGAGCCGGCCGCCGTCGGCGCCGCCGCCCCTGAGCAGGCCGCCAGTACCGCCCGCGGCCGCACCCGGCGAACCAAGCGCCCGGCCGAGACCGCCGCCAGCGACAGCAAGCCCGACCACGATCCCGACCACGACGCGGACGCCGACACCGATGTCGCCGACGCCGAGGACCCCCAGCTGGTGGCGACCCGGCTGCTGGAACGGGCGCTGCGGCTGGGCCAGGAGAAGGACGACGACGACTGGCTGCACAGCTCGGCGGTGAAGAGCCAGATGCGGCGGATGGACCCCTCGTTCAGCGAGCGGGCGCTCGGTTACCGCTCGTTCTCGGACTTCGTGAAGTCGCGGGAGTCGGTCGCCGAGCTCGACGACACCAGCACCGCCCGGCTGATCCGGCTCAACCCGGACCTGAGCGCGCGCTAGCGGCCACGATCCGGTCCAGCGTGCGGCGGCCAAGCTCGGCCATCGGCCGGTTGGTGTCCCGGTAATACCAGACCAGGCCCATGGCCTGCGCGAACGCCCAGGCCTGGCCGCGCGCCCACTCCTGGTCGCC
Organism: Actinomycetota bacterium; assembly: GCA_019240215.1. Taxonomy (GTDB): domain Bacteria; phylum Actinomycetota; class Actinomycetes; order Streptosporangiales; family Streptosporangiaceae; genus Bog-532. The sequence goes on from JAFAYQ010000038.1 coordinate 43,748, forward strand.
GCAGTTCAGGGCGGCCCGGAAGGCCCGCCGCGGCTCGCCGGCCAGCAGGTGCCAGCCCGCCACCAGGTCCAGGGCGGGGTCGGCCGGCCCGAGCCCGCCCACGTCGAGCACCCCGGCCAGCCGCGCCCCGGTGCCCGCCGCCGAGACCAGCACGTTGCCCGGGATCAGGTCCTGGTGGCTGGTCACGTCCGGGGCCGGCCCGCGCGGCAGCTCCCGCATCACCGACCACAACGCCCGCAGCCGGGGCACGTCCAGCAGCCCTTCGCTGCGCTCGAAACAGGTCCGCATCCACCGGTCCTGCCCGCGCAGCTCACCACCCCGGCCGCTCCCGCGAAACCGGCGCCCCCCGGTCCCGATGGCCCGGACCCCGGTGATGAACTCGGCCAGGTCGCGGGCGAACGGCACCGACCGGCCGGGGTCGGCGTCGGTCGCGGTCACCCCGGCCAGCCAGGTCTGCACCGACCACGGCAGCGGGTACCCGGCTCCCGGCTCGCCCAGCGCCACCGGCTCCGGGGTGGCGAACCGGGTCCGCCCGGCCAGCTCGCGCCCGGCCGCCGCCTCGGTCTCGAGCGCCGCCCGGACCGCCCCGTACTCGCCCGCCACCAGCGGGAACCGGGCCGCCAGGGTGTCGCCGAGCCGGAAGATCGCGTTGACCGTCCCCGGCGAGCGCACCGCGCGCACGGCCAGCCCCCGCCACTGGGGAAACTGCTCATCGACCAGCGCCCGGACGGTCGCCTCCGGGACCGTCAGCTGGCCGTCGTGCATGCTCACGTCTCCGGCTCTCAGGCGCCAGCGTCGGCGTCGGCGCCGGCATTGGCCTGGCGGCGGCGGAACGAGGCGATCATGACTGGTCCCGGCCGGGCGGACTAGGCCAGCCTTCGGGCCCGCAGCGCCAGCTCCAGCTCGAAGCGGGCGTCGGGGTCGTCCAGGGTGGCGCCGAACATCGCCCGCAGCTGGTTCATCCGGTACCGGGCGGTCTGCCGGTGGATGTGCAGCTGGTCGGCCGTCTGGCCGATGCTGCGCGTTTCCAGCCAGGTCAGCAGGGTGTCGGCCAGCGCCTTACGGCGGGGGGCAGCGACCCCGCTGAGCGGGGCCAGCCGGACCCGGCCGAGGCGGCCGAGGGCGTCGTGCCCGCGGTGCAGGACGATCTCGGTCAGGTGGTCGTCGCAGTGCAGCACCGGGTGGCTGCCGGTGGCGCCGCCGGGCCGCAGCGCCAGCGTCTCGGCCGCCCACGCCAGCGAGGTGGCGGCCGCGGTCACCGGGACGGCCGGCCCGGCCGCCGCCCGCACCCCGGCCAGCGCCTGATCCAGCATCCGGCGGCGGCCAGGACCGTCCGGATCGGGGACGATCAGGCACGGCTGGGGCCGGTCGAGGTCGGCCAGCACCTCGGCCGGCAGCGCCAGTCGCCATTCCAACTCGGCCCCACCAGCCCTGTCAGTGGCCAGCAGCATCACCGAGACCAGCCGCGGCAGCCGCCACCCGGCCAGGCTGGCCTGGGCGGCGATGGCCTCGGCCGGAGCCGGGTCGGCCAGCAACAGCGTGATCAGCCGCTGCCGCCGCCGGCTGGTCTCCTCGGCCGCCCGCCGCTGGACCTGGTCGTGGCCGGCCGCCGAGTACGCGGCGATCTCGTCGATGTGGATGAGCAGCGCCTCGGCCAGCAGCCCGAGGGTCTCGGCCGGGATGATCGCGTGGTAGGCCGCCCCGGTCAGCCAGTGCATGACCACCCGCGCCCCGGTCCGCAGGGCCGCCTGCAGCATCTCCAGGCTGCGGCCCTCGGTCGCCTCGACCTTCCCGATCCGGTAGAACGTGTCGGCCAGACGTTGCCGGGGCGCCTGCGGCCAGGCGATCCGGTCCGCGAACCCGGCGATCGCGGCCTCCGCCCCCAGCCGCAGGTTGCTGGCGTAGACCGGGTCGCCCAGCCGCGCGTACTCGGTCACCGCCGCGCTGATCTCGGCCACCATCTGCTCGGCGAGGTCCGGTACCAGCGGCCGGATCTGCTCGGCGACGCGCGGCGGGACCGCCGGCCAGCCGGTACCCGGTGCGTCCCTCATCTGCGGCTCCCGGTGCGTGGCGTCCGCTCCCGTAAGTTACTACCAAGTTAACTTCGCGGTTCGGCGGTGTCTACGGGGGCTTGTTGTGCATCACGGACAAAAAGCCGGCTCGTGACCGCGCACGCGGTACATAGCCGTACTGTCATCCCGGGCTCACCATCGGCTACACGCGCTGTGACGCGCGGCACATTCCTGAGCCGTGGGAGACCGACGATGCCCATCCCGCCCCCCGCCCGCCGAGCCCGCCGACCCCTCCGCGCCCTGCGCACCCGCCGGCGCTGGCTGGCCGCCGCCACCGCCGCTCCCGCCCTCGCGCTGACGCTGGCCGCCACCCTCCCGGCCGCCTCGGCCGCCGCCAGCCCCACCCATCCCGCTCACCCCGCCCGCCCGGCCGCCAGCACCAGCCTCCCCGTCACCTACAACTTCCTGGCCGGGGTGGCGGCCGCGCTGGCCAACCCGAACGCCTCCCCGCCCGGCGCCAACAACTGGTCCTGTAAGCCCAGCGCCGCCCACCCCTACCCGGTGGTGCTGGTCAACGGGACCGGCGAGGACATGGCCGACGGGTTCAGCGCGCTGTCGCCGCTGCTGGCCGACAACGGCTACTGCGTGTTCGCGGCCAACTTCGGCGGTACCCCCGGTCAGCTGCTCCAGGGCACCGGCGACATCACCCAGTCGGCGGCCGAGCTGGCCTCGTTCGTCACCCAGGTGCTCGGCGCCACCGGCGCGGCCAAGGCCGACCTGGTCGGCCACTCCCAGGGCGGCATGATGCCGCGGTACTACCTCAAGTTCCTGGGCGGCGCGCCCAAGGTCGAGACGCTGGTCGGGCTGGCCCCGTCCAACCACGGCACCACCCTGGACGGCCTCGCCACCCTCGAGACCGAGCTGGCCACCGTGCTGCCGGGCATCTCCTCGGCGCTCGGTAGCGCCTGCCAGGCGTGCGCCCAGCAGATCGCGGGCTCGTCGTTCATGACCACCCTCAACGCCGGCGGCGACACCGTGGCCGGCCCCAGCTACACGGTCATCGAGACCCGCAACGACGAGATCGTCACCCCGTACACGTCGGCCTTCTTGTCCGGCCCGGACGTCACCAACATCCTGCTGCAGAACGTCTGCCCGCTCGACCAGACCGACCACATCGGCATCGCCGACGACACGGTCGCGCTGCACCTGGTGCTCAACGCCCTCGATCCGGCCCGCCCGCAGGCCGTGCCCTGCGTCCCGGTACTGCCGATCCTGGGAGGCTGAGGATCTCGGTCACCAGATCGCGCAGCCAGCGGTGGGCGTGGTCCCGGTCGTGGCGGGCGTGCCAGGCCATGACGGCCGGGACTCCGTCCACCGCCAGCCAGGTCGTAGGCGCGCAGGTCCGGGCCGAGCTGGCCGCCCGCCATCGCCGCCGGTGCCACCGTGACCAGCTGGGCCGCGTCGAGGAAGCGCTGGACCCGTTTCTCCGCCCGGAGCTTGGCCGCCTGGGTGGAGCGTTCCACGGCGCGCTGCCGCCAGGCCGGTTCCGCCCCGGGAATGCCCACGGCCGCCCCCCACCATCGCCGTTACCAGGTTTCTCTTTCCACTCTCCCGCCGTTCACTCCCCGCCGTTACGAGCTGACCGTGCGTGCGGGGCGCCCGGGCCGCGGGCGGGCGCCCGGCCGTAGGCGGGCTGGCCGGGCCGCGGGCGAGCTGAGCGGGCCCAGCGCCGGTGCGGGCGCCGGGCCCCGTCTTCGGGGTCAGCCGGGATAGGCCCGGTACCACTGCGCGACCGGCGGCCGCCCGGCCAGGTCCATGGCCGGCGTCAGGTCGAGCTTCCCGGCCGCCGCGCTCTCGTTCATGGCCGCCGCCGCTGTCGCGATGTCGGCATCGTCGAGCTCGTACACGGTCAGGTACCGGTGGCTGGGCCCGTCGGCGTCCGGCTCGACCAACTCGTAGCGCGCCACCCCGCTGATCGACGGCACCGCCGCCCGCACCTGCGGGATGTGCGTACCCTCGTACCACTCGTCGAACGCACCCAGCTGATCGGCCGAAACCGGGCTGGACCAGGCGAGGAAGACGCCCTTGGCCATATCCGTGCCTCCGTCCGTCGCATGCTCCAGTAAGACCTAACGTTTGTTATCAATCTAAGCCGTCGGCGATCACGTAGGCAAGGGGTGACCAGGGAAAGCGCCGCCGGCGCGACCGGGCGGCGCCCCGCCGTCGGCCAAATGCGGACGTGCCGCTCCGCCTCCCGCATAATGGCCGGGTGACCGTGTCGCCTTCTTCTGTGCCCAAGACACCACTCGCCGCCAGGAACCGCCGGCGCGACGAGATCCTGCGGGCGGCGGCCGGCCTGTTCGCCTCGGACGGGTACGCGAGCACGTCGATGCGCGAGGTCGCCGCCGCCTCCGGCATCCTGCCTGGCAGCCTGTACCACCACTTCGAGTCCAAGGAAGCCATCGCCGTCGAGCTGGTCGAGGAGTACCACGCCGACCTGGTCCGGGTGGTCCGCGAGTCCCAGCCCGACCCCGATGACCCGCTGGCCTCGCTGTACACGTTTGCCCGGGACATCGCCAACGTGTCCTGGGGACACCAGGCCGCCCTGGCCATCAGCGTGTTCGACGCGCCCGGCACCGCCAGCTCCAGCCTGCGGACGGTGGTCAGGACCGAGCCCGCCAGCGTCGACCGCTACTGGCGCCGCCTGATCAGCGCGGCCGTGGCCGCCGAAGTGATCGAGCCGTCGGTCGACGGCCGGATCCTGCGGCACGTGCTCAACCGCACGATCGTCGGGGTCGGGCTGGCCTGGGACCACGCCATCGAGTCGAACGCGGTCACCGACTGCATCCTCGCCCTGCTGTTCGAGGGCCTGGCCAGCTCAGCCGACGCCTGCGAGGACAAGTCCAAGCCGGCCCGGATCGTGGACGAAGCCCGGGTCCGCTGGGCCGACCAGGCGGCGGGCGAGCTCACCCAGCGTCGCGGTCAGATTCTCGATGCCGCCCGCACCGAGTTCGCCCAGCGCGGCTTCGACGCCACCACCGTGCGCGACATCGCCGACGCGGCCGGGGTCAAGGCCAGCAACCTGTACCGCTACTTCGAGTCCAAGGACTCGATGATCCGGGAGATCCTCGGCAACTTCTCCGAGCAGCTGCTGGCCGCCTACCGCGACGTCATCGGGGCCGGCTCCGGCACCGTCCAGACCGTCGATGCGATCTTGTGGCTGCTCAACCAGGCGGGCCGTCACTTCAGCCGCGAAGTGGAGATCCTGCAGACGTTCAGCCGCCTGATGACCCTCGGGGTCGCCGACACCTATCACGAAGGCGCCGAGGCCCGGCTGACCCTGCTGTCGGAGCTGATCGCCCGCGGCGTCGCGTCCGGTGAGCTCAACCAGATCGCCGACCCGGCCCTGGTCGCCTCCTGCCTCCGCGAGATCATGTGGGCCCCGATGCGCAACCTGGTGCACATCTCGCCCCAGCGCGTCCGCCAGTTCCACCGCCAGTCCGTGCTGTCGGGCCTCGCCCGCAGTTCGGTGCCGCGCTGACCCAGCGGCCCGCCCGCTCGCCGCGCAGTACGCACCTCGCCGCGTCCGCCTGCGCCTGCCCGAGCCGCCGCGCCCTTCGGCGGCCATTCGCCAAGGCTCAGGCCACCTCCGCACCCGCCCGGTGACCGGGTGTTTTGGGTCACACTGACCCCTTGATTCGGCTTGGGCCCGGTGTTAGGTTCCCGGTAACAAACGTTAGGTAACACACCGTCAGCGACCAGCCACGACGCCCGACCGTGGCTGTTACACCGCCATGCCCAGCCCGGCCTCGGGACCGCCAGGGAAGGAACGACGCCCACGATGGAACCCCCCGCCCAGCCCGCCGAGCCAGCCCCGTCACCCGCCCAGCCGACCCGAGTGATCGACGCCAGCGTGCACGTGTTCTTCCGGTCGAACGACGACCTGCGCGACTACATGCGGGAACCGTTCGCCAGCCGCGGCATCCCCGACGTGGAGATGGACTGGTACGGCGCCCCCGGCGGCGAGTACGTGCCGTGGGCCGAACGGCCGGGCATGTACCCCGGCTCCGACCCCGACTTCACCGGCCAGCAGTTGTTCGGCGACCGAGGCGACCGGAGCGACCGCGGCGACCACGGCGACCACGGCGACCCCGGCGTCGACCTCGCGATCCTGCACCCGATGACCCGCGGCTGCGGGCCCGACCGGCACCTGGTGTCGGCCACCCTCGCCGCCCACAACGAGATGCTGGCCCGCCGCTGGCTGGAACACCCGGTCTACGGCGACCGCTTCCGCGGCACGATCCGGCTCAACCCCGAGGACATCGAGGGTGCCCTGCAGGAGCTGGAGCGCTGGCGCGACCACCCGCGGATGGTGCAGATCGGGGTGCCGCTGCAGTCCCACGCGCTGTACGGCAAGCCGCAGTTCTGGCCGCTGTGGGAGGCGGCCGCCGACGCCGGCCTGCCGGTCGCGGTGCACATCGAGACCGGCACCGGGGTCGACAGCGCCCCCACCCCGTCGGGGCCGCCGCGGACCTATCCGCAGTACGTCGGGTTCATGGGGCTGAACTACATCTACCACCTGATGAACATGATCGCCGAGGGCGTGTTCGAGCGGTTCCCGCACCTCAAAGTGGTGTTCGCCGACGGCGGGGGAGACCTGCTCACCCCGCTGATCTGGCGGATGGACACGTTCGGGCGGCCGCACCTGGAACAGACCCCGTGGGCGCCCGACATCCCCAGCGACTACCTGCCCGGGCACGTGCAGTTCATCTTCGGCGCCCTGGACGGGCCGGGCCAGGACGCCGCCATGGCGGCCGAATGGCTGGCGATGACCGGCAAGGAAGACATGTTCATGTACGGGTCCAGCTATCCGCACTGGCACACCAGCGACCCCTACACGCTGCCCGCCCACTGGACCGATGCCCAGCGCGACAAGGTCCTGTTCGGCAACGCCGCCCAGCTTTACGGCCTCGAGCAGGCCGTCCAGCCTGCCTGACCCGAGAACACGAAGGGAAGCCTCAGCCGCCATGACGATGATCGAGACGCACGAGCGGGTACCCAGCACCGAGCGGGTCGCGGTCCGGGTGGTGGACTCCGACGTCCACCCGGTGCCCCGCCCGGCCGAATTCGCCGAGTACATCCCCGACGTCGCCCGTAAGCACTACCTGAACCACAAGATCGGCGACACGATCAACTACGACGCCCCCGACTACGCCCACGCCAAGGCGATGCGGGTCGACACGTTCCCGGCCGGCGGCGGCTTCCCGGGCTCCGACCCCGAGCTCGCCTTTCATCAATTGATCCTGGGCGCGGGCTCCGACATCGGCGTGCTCGAGCCGGGCGGCCGCAACCACTTCATCCCCGAGGTCACCCAGGCCTTGAAGATCGCCACCAACCACTGGCTGGCCAACCACTGGCTCGACCGCACCAACAACTGGCACCAGCGCTGGCGCGGTTCGATCTGCGTGGCGGTCGAGGATCCGCAGGGCGCCGCCCGCGAGATCGAGTACTGGGCCGGCCACGAGTACATGTCGCAGGTGCTGATCAACGCCGAGCCCCGCCCGGCCTGGGGTGACCCCCGGTACGACCCGATCTGGGCCGCCGCGGTCAAGCACGGCCTCCCGGTCAGCTGCCATCTGTCCCGGGGCTACCACGAGGAGCTGCCGGCCCCGCCGGTCGGGCTGCCCAGCTACAACCACGACTTCATGGTCACGTACTCGATGCTGGCCGCCAACCAGGTGCTGAGCCTGGTCTTCGACGGCACCTTCGAGCGGTTCCCGACCCTGAAGATCGTCCTGGTCGAGCACGCCTTCACCTGGATCCTGCCGCTGATGTGGCGGATGGACGCGATCTACATCGCCCGCCGCGGCGACCTGCCCGACCTCCGGCGCAAGCCTTCGGAGTACGTGAAGGACCACATCAAGTTCACCACCCAGCCGCTCGACTACCCCGAGGACAAGCTCGAGCTGACCCGGGCCATGGAGTGGATGGAGGCGGACAAGATCCTGCTGTTCTCCTCGGACTACCCGCACTGGACCTACGACGACCCGCGCTGGCTGATCAAGCACCTGCCGGACGGCATGCGGATGAGGATCATGCACGAGAACGGCATCGAGACCTACCTGAACGTGCCGCGCACCGTGCCCAAGCTCGACGGCCAGCAGTTCGTCTACTAGGGGAGAGTGCATGACGGTCACGCAGCCCGGCCAGTCCCACTCGCTGCCGCAGGGCAGGGAGCACGTGGTCTGCACGGAGGACGAGATCCCGCCCGGCGAGCATCGCGTCTTCCCCATCGGCCGGCACGGCGTCGGGGTCTACAACGTCAACGGCGTCTTCTACGCGATCGCGAACTACTGCCCGCACGAGGGCGGCCCCTTGTGCACCGGACGGGTCCACGGCCGCAGCGTGGTGGCCGACCACGCTCCGGGCGGGGCCGGGGTGGTCCGCGACGGAGAGTTCATCTACTGCCCCTGGCATCAGTGGGGCTTCGAGCTGGCCACCGGCACGACCGCGGTCAAGCCCGAATGGAGCATCCGCACCTACCCGGTCAAGGTGCTCGACCAGAAGGTCATCGTCACGGCCTGACCGGCCACCGGAGTTGACCAACGGCGCGTCCGCGCCCAGCACGGAGACCGATTAATGGCGCCCAAGGGAGGGCCGTCGTGTCCGAAACAGCAGTAACTCCAGCCTCAGTAGATCCAAAGTTCAAGCCCAGTGATCTGGTGACCTTCCGCGGTTACCAGCAGGGCGCGATTGGCTTCCTGCTCTACGGCACCGCTACCGGCGCCGTCTACTTCGTGGTGGCGCCGCTGTTCGCGGCGATGCTGCCCGACGTCAAGTGGAGCCTCGGCGTCGTCTCGACCGCGTTGCTGATCCGCGGCCTGCTCAGCATCCCGGTCGCCCCGCTGACCGGCTGGCTGGTCGCCCGCTACGGGGTGCGGCCGATCGTGATGATCGGCACCGTGTTCACCGCGATCTTCACGGCGCTGACCGGGACCGTCCACAACCCGGTCGAGTTCGGCTTCATCTTCGGCGTCGCGCTGAGCGTCGCCGACGCCTTCATGGGCTTCATCCCGGCCACCACCGTGGTGCACAAGTGGTTCATGAGCAAGCGCGGCGTGGTGATGGGGCTGGTCAACTCGGGTGCGGGCTTCGGCGGCCTGATCTTCGCGCCGTTGATGTCGGTGCTGGTCGGGCACTTCGGCTGGCGGCACGCGCTGTTCGTGCTGGCCGCGATCATCTTCGTGCTCGGCATCCCCTCGATCTGGCTGAAGCGCGGCCCGCGCGAGGTCGGGCAGTGGGTCGACGGCGTCGAAGGGCGCGTCATCCCCGAGCGCGGCCGGGCCGACGCGATCGGCACCGTGCAGGCCAGCCTGACCAAGATGGCGAAGTCGCCGCTGTTCTGGATGATCTTCCTGATCTTCGGCATCGAGTCCTGGGCGCTCGGCGTCTACGCGGCCGACCAGGTCCTCTACCTGAAGACGATCGGGGTCGGCTCGCTGACCTCCTCGGGCGCGCTGGGCGCGGCAGCAGGCATCGCGGCCGTCTCCGGCATCGTGTTCTCCCGGCTCAGCGACCGGTCCAGCCCCTACTACGTGCTGATCTTCTCCACCTCGCTGATGGCGCTGGGCTCGATCGCGTTCCTCAATGCCCACAACGCGGTGCTGCTGTGGGTCTACTCGGCCCTGTTCGGGGCCGGCTACGGACTGACCGTCCCCACCATCCCGGTCGCGCTCAGCCGGTACTTCGGGGCGCTGGACTTCTCCCGGGCGTTCGGCATGGGGCAGATCCTGGCCGGCCTGATGGGCGGTCTCGGCCCCTGGATCACCGGCCAGATCGTCGACCACACCAACAGCTACCAGATCCCGATCTACCTGATCACCAGCCTGCTCCTGCTCGGCGTGGTGGTGGCCATCGCCGCCCGGCCCAGCGCCCGGCTGTTCGCCCGCGGGGCGGAACCCGGGGGCGCGGTGGCCGAGGGGTCGACCGCCGACAAACTGCTCGCACCGGAATAAGGAGTCACCGTGGCATCGACCGAGATACACGGCGGCCAGGTCGTCTACGACCTGCTCGGCCCGGCCGGCGGCCAGCCGATCGTGCTGACCCCCGGCGGCCGGTTCAGCAAGGACGTCCCCGGCCTGCGGCCGCTGGCCGAAGCGCTGGCCGACGGCGGGCTGCGGGTGCTGCTCTGGGACCGGCCCAACTGCGGCGCCTCGGACGTGCAGTTCTACGGGCGCAGCGAGTCCCACCTGCGGGCCGACACCCTGGCCGAGCTGCTGACCCGGCTCGACCTGGCCCCGGCGGTGATCGCGGGCGGCTCCGGCGGTGCCCGCGACTCGCTGCTCACGGTCATGCGCCACCCCGAGGTGGCGTCCAGGGCGATCGCCTGGTCGATCGTGGGCGGGGTGTTCAGCACCCTGAACCTGGCCGGCGTCTACGTGCTGCCGAACATCAACACCGCCCGCATCCTGGGCATGGAAGGCGTGGTCAACCTGCCCGAATGGCAGGCGCTGATCGCGGTCAACCCGCGCAACAAGGAGCGGCTGCTGGCGCTCGACCCCGACGAATTCGTCACCGTCATGCTGCGCTGGCTGAACGCGTTCGTGCCCAAGCCCGGGCAGACGATCCCCGGGGTCGAGGACGAGGAGTTCGCCGCCATCGAGGTCCCCACCATGATCATCCGGGGTGGCGAGCACGACCTCGATCACCCCAAGCGCACCTCGATGGAGGTGCACTGCCTGATCAAGGACTCGATCCTGGTCGAGCCGCCCTGGCCCGAGGACGCCTGGGAACAGGCGGTGGCGGCGTCCGCCCACGGGACGGGGAACATCTTCGACCCGTGGGTGCAGGCCGCGCCCCTCATCCTCGATTTCATTCATGAATAAAAGGTGATGACCACGGGGAGAGCCGGGTGCTGCGGTCAGGCGACCACGATGCGCACTTCACAATTGAGTGCCGCTTCCAGTGCCGTGTGCAACCGGCTCTCCCCGACATGGCCGATGTCGGCCCGGGTAACGGTGAAAATGGCGACCTCTTCGTCGTTTTCATATACGCGCTGCAGTCCGGCGTTGATGCCAAATCCCCGTACCACCCCGAGGGCGTCTTCGTCCGTGCCCCGGCTCAGGAACGTCGGGGTGCTGACCTGCGGTTCACCGTCGGCGGCGAGCGGCCCGCAGGTGGTCTCGGCCCATTTCCGCAACGCGTCGGGATCGTCACCCGGGACGATCAGTTCAATTTCCCGGGCGTGGGCCGGAACCTTTTCCAGGACGGGCGCCAGTACCTCAATTCCGCGGGCTCGCAGATCGGCAATTGCGCGCTCCAGATCGCCGACGGAAAGACGGCCGGCTGGGTCCAGATTAACTCTGACAACCGCAGTTCTCATGAAAGAGAACATACTCCATTTAAGAGGAGAAGAAACCGCATGCCTCCGTTGATTACCGGCGTTCATCCCGCGGTGACCCCCCGGCTGCTGCTGCCCGCGGGCGCCCCCGGGCGCGAGGACCGCGCCGCCTACGAGGCCCGGGGCGGCTACTCCGGTGGCCCCGGCGGTTACCTGGAGGGCGAGGACCTGATCTCGGCGGTGGCGGAAGCTGGCCTGCGCGGCCGGGGCGGGGCCGCCTTCCCGCTCGGCGTCAAGCTGGCGGCGGTGGCCGCCCAGCCCGGCGACCACGTGCTGGTGGTCAACGGGGAGGAGGGTGAGCCCGCCTCGGTCAAGGACCGCTGGCTGCTGCGCACCCGCCCGCACCTGGTGCTGGACGGGACGGTCCGGGCCGCCCGGGCCATCGGGGCGGTGACCGCCTACGTGTACGTGTCGGATGACCAGGCGGCTGAGAGCGTCCGCACCGCCCTGGCCGAGCTGGACGAACTGCCGGTGCCGGTACACGTCCGGACGGTGTCGCACAGCTACGTGGCGGGGGAGGAGACCGCCGCCGTCCGGGCCATCAACGGCGGCCCGGCCAAGCCCACCGACAAGCCCCCGCGCCCGTTCGAGGAGGGCGTGGCCGGCTGCCCGACCCTGGTGTCGAACGTGGAGACGATCGCCAACCTGCCCCGCCTGGCCGCCGCGCCCGCACCGGGCGAGGACGTCAGCCCCGGCCGCGGCTTCGGCCCGGCCGGCCAGGAGACGTTCCTGATGACGCTGACCGGCAGCTGCCCGCGCCCCGGCCTGTACGAGGTCCCGTTCGGCGGCCCTCTGGGGGAGGCGGCCGAGACCCTCGGCGGCCTGACCGGCCCGCCCCGCGGATATCTGATGGGCGGCTACTTCGCCGGCCTGCTGAACCGCCGCGGTCACGTGCTCACGCTCGACTACGACGTGTTCCGCGACCAGGGCAGTGGTCTCGGCTGCGGCGCCGTCATCGTGCTCGGGCCGGCCGACTGCCCGGTCGGCTGCGCCGCTCAGGTCATGGCCTACTTTGACCGCAACAACGCCAGCCAGTGCGGCTCCTGCTTCAACGGCACCGCCGCCATGAGCGGCGTCACCGCCGCCCTCGCCGCCGGCATCGCCGGCCAGGCCGACGTGCGGCGGCTTGAGTCCTGGGCCGCGTTCCTGCCTGGTCGCGGCGCCTGCGCCACCCTGGACGGGGCGGCCAACGTCGCCCGCAGCCTCCTGCGCGAGTTCCCGGCCGAGGTCGAGGCGCACCTCCGCGACCGCTGCGGCCAGTGCGCCGAGCTCGACCTGACCGCCGCCACCGCCCCGTTCGCGGTGGCCGCCTACGCCCAGCCCGCCGAGGAGACCGCATGAAGATCAAGCTGGACCGGACGCTGTGCGACGGCTTCGGCAAGTGCGCCGAGCACGCCCCGACAGTGTTTTCGCTGGACGAATGGGGCTACGCCTCGCTCGCGGGCTCGGCCGAGGTCCCCGCCGACCTGGAGCCCCAGGTCCGCCGGGCCATCCTCGACTGCCCGGTCGACGCCATCCTCGAGCGCCTGGCCACCCCGGCCGGCCGCCTCACCCCGCCGGCCGGCGAACTGGCCCCCCAGCCCGGCCCGGCCTGAACCGCCCGCCCCCACGTATCTGATAACAGCAAGAAGCGTCGGCGCTGTCCGGCCCGCGCGGGCCTACACCCGCGCGGGCCTTCACCCCGCGCGGCCTTCACCCCACGCGGGCCCTCACCCCACGCGGGCCCCGGCGTGCGCGGGCCTTCACCTCGCGTGGGCCCCGGCGGGATACATTGCCTGGGTGAGCACGCGCGTAGCGCCGATCTTCCCGGTCCGCGACCTCGACGCCACCCTGGCCTACTACCGCGGCCTCGGCTTCGCCGCCCACCCGTGGCGCGGCGGCGGCTACGCCATCCTCACCTTCGACGGCGCCGAGCTCCACCTCGGCGTCGACCCCAGCCTGGGCGCTGGCGCCCCCCACCGGGTCACCGCCTACTTCTTCGTCGAAGACGCCGACGCTCTCGCCCAGACCTGGCTCGCCGCCGGCGCCGACGTCCGCCCGCCCGAAGACACCGAATGGGGCAAGCACGAGGGCGTCCTCATCGACCCCGACGGCAACATCATCCGCTTCGGCTCCCCAGCCCCCGGCGGCTGAGCGACCGTCTAGGGGCGACCCGCTGGCCCCTCTCCGCCCACTCATCCGCCCACCCATCCATAGCCAAGACGCAACGTTGCGTCTCTCAGTCGCCCCAGAACCTCCGTTAATCTCGCCGCACGAGCTTGACCAGCGCTTTATCATGCTGACAACGTTTTCCACATCCAATCAAAAGCAGCAGTGCCCAAACAGCCCGTATCCCTCTCGGCGCCTTCGCGGCCTGATTCCCCGCGCCGCTCAAATGAGCGCAATCGTGTGTACTACTTGACGCCGTTTCGGCCTTCTGCTCGCCATTTTCGCAGGCGACCCGTTATGGGCCTTTTATCAGCTACGTCCGCATATAACTGCTACGGTATTCAATCGTTGACTACCGGCTGGCTGCGGCGACCCTGCTACGTGGCCGTTCGGCAAAACGTTCCGCAAAAAAACGAGCGCGTTCTTGTTTGTGAGTGGGGCGGGTTTGCCGATTCGCCATGCGGCGGTCACGACCGCAAAGCCGTATTTACGCCGAGTACAACGGGGAACGCGATGAGCCGGGTGATTACTGCTCGTAATTCAGCCCCGGCCGAGCCGGGGGGCGACGCGCGGACACCAGCCGGTGCCCCGGACCCCGTGCGCGGCAAGGGACACCATCGGAACGCCGGCTCCTCGCCGGGCCGCCCGCCCAAATCGCGCCCGGCCCGCCCGGCCGGTTCGGCGGGCCGGACCGGCCCGCGCCGTCAGTGGCCGATCCGCCGCACGATGACCCTGCTGCTGGCGATCCCGCTGGTCTCGATGATCGTGCTCTGGGCCTACGCGGCCACCACCACCATCGGCCCCTACCTCGCCCAGCGCAACGGGCAGACGCTCAACCGCGAGATCGGCGCGTCCAGCGAGCAGTTCCTGGCTCAGCTGACCGAGGAACGAGCCGACACGCTGGCCTACCAGACCAGGCCCGGTGCGGTGTCGCGGGCCACGCTGACCAGCCAGCGGGCGGCGACCGACGCGGCCGCGACCGCGCTGAAGGCCGGCCTGGCCCAGACGGCCGGGATCGGCGGCACCGTCTCCAAGACCGCGGCCGCCGCCCTCGTCAACTCGATGGGCGGGCTGACCAGCACCCGCACCCAGGTGGACGCGGGGTCGGTCAGTCCGCTGGCGGCGTTCGCGAACTACAACCACATCGTCGACGTGTACTTCCAGTACGTGCGGACCCAGCTGGTGAGCGACACTTCGATCGGCCTCTACCAGCAGGGCGAGGCGGTCATCGACTCGGCCCAGTCGCTGGAGATGCTCGGCCGCGAGGCCGCGGTGGTGGGCGGCGCGCTCGCGGCCGGCGGCAAGATGTCGGCCGCCGAGTATCAGCAGTTCGTGCTGGCGCTGGACGAGCAGCGGCTGCTGATCCAGACGATCAACTCACCGCAGTCCTGGCCGCTCACGGCCAACCCGTTCCAGTCGTTCTACGGCTCGAGCTCGTATCAGGAGCTCGCCTCGCTGGAAAACCAGGTGGTGGCGGCCGGCCCGAACAGCAAGCTGCCGTTCGACCCGACCGTCTGGCAGGCCGAGGTCCAGTCCACCCTGCGGTCCTACGGTGACCTCGAGCTGGAGGCGACCGACGCCATCACCGCCAGCTCGGCCCGGGTCGGCCACGGGATCCTGATCCGGCTCATCGTCGTCGGCGGGGCCGGGCTGCTCGCGGTCGTGATCGTCTCCTTCCTGCTGGTGCGGTTCGGCAACCGCCTGACCCGGGAGCTGACCGGTTTCTATCGGACGGTCCGGTCGGTGGCCGAGGAGCGGCTGCCGTCCCTGGTCCAGCGGCTGTCCGACGGGCAGGAGGTGGACGTCGACCTGGAGTCCGAGGCGTCACCGCTGGCCCTGGAGACCAACACGCTGGAGGTGGCCAGGATCGCCGACGGCTTCTCGGTCGTGCAGCGGACCGCGGTGACCGCCGCCGTCGGCCAGGCCGAGCTGCGCCGCGGGGTCAGCAACATCTTCCGCAGCCTGGCCCGCCGCAACCAGTCGCTGCTGCAACGGCAGCTGCGGATGCTGGACGACATGGAGCGCCGCACCGAGGACCCGGACGCGCTGGCCCAGCTGTTCCGGCTGGACCACCTGACCACCCGCATGCGGCGGCAGTCCGAGGGCCTGATCATCTTGTCCGGGGCCACCCCCGGGCGCCGCTGGAACAAGCCGGTCCCGGTCATCGAGGTGCTGCGCGGGGCGACCGGCGAGATCGAGGACTACGTCCGGGTCGACCTGGCCACCGAGTCCGAGGACATGGTGGCCGGATCGGCCGTCGCCGACCTCACCCATCTGCTGGCCGAGCTGATCGAGAACGCCGCCCAGTACTCCCCGCCGCAGACCCGCGTCCAGGTCAAGACCGGCTGGGGGGCCAGCGGCTTCATCGTCGAGGTCGAGGACCGGGGCCTCGGCGTCCCGGCCGCCACCATGGACGAGCTGAACCAGCGGCTGACCCACCCCCCGGAGTTCGACCTGGCCGACAGCGACCAGCTCGGCCTGCTGGTGGTCGGCCGCCTGGCCCGGCGGCACGGCATCCGGGTCACGCTGCGCAGCTCCGCCTACGGCGGGGCGGCCGCGATCGTGCTCATCCCCAAGGAGCTGGTGGTCCCGGCCGGCATGTCGCCCACCCAGGAGAACCGCCCGGCCCTGGCCGCCAGTCCGGCCGCCGGCCCGCCGGCCGCCCGGTGGGCGCCGTTCCCGGACCTGACCCCGGCCCGCACGACGTCGGCCGTGGACGTGGCCCGGCCGCCCGCCCCGGCCCCGAGCATGACCCCGCGGTCCGCGCCCGGCGCCCCCGATGAGGAGCTGGGATCGGGTGAGGACGCCGGCTCCGGCACCTACGCCGGGCTGCCCCGGCGCAACCGGCAGGCCAACCTGGCTCCCGAGCTGCGGGAAAGCTCCCGCGGTGACCGGCGGCAGCAGGCCAACGGCCACACCCCCGGCCCCGGCGACGAGCCGGACGGAGGCCGGTCAGCCGAACAGGCCCGCTCGCTGATCTCCTCGATTCAGCAGGGCTGGCGCAGTGGCCGGGCCGCGGCCGAGCAGGCGGACGACCCGGACGGCGGCCGTCCCGGTGATCCACCGGCCGACGGCCGGCCCGAATCGAACGGTCACTACGGGCCCAGGGGGAGCCAGTCATGAGCGCACCGACCGCACCGGGTGATCTGGGCTGGCTGCTGGCCAACCTGACCTCGACCGTCGACCACGTCCGGCAGGCGGTCATCTTCTCGGCCGACGGCCTGGTCATGGGCACCTCGCCGGGTCTCGGCCGGGAAGACTCCGAGCACCTGTCGGCGCTCGCGGCCGGGGTCCAGAGCCTGGCCCGGGGGGCCGGCCAGCGGTTCCGGGGCGGCAACGTCCGGCAGACCATCATCGAGATGGATGAGGCCCTGCTGTTCATCACCGCGGCCGGGTCGAGCACCTGCCTGGCCGTGCTGGCCGACTCCGAAGCCGACGCGGGCCAGGTCGCCTACGAGATGACCGTGCTCGTCAAGCGGCTCGGTCAGCATATGGGGACGAGCCTGCGGACCACGGTTCCGGAGACGGGCGCCGGGTGAGGGCCGCGCGATGGACACCGACGACAGCAGCTGGGTAGACGGTGACGCGGGCCCGGTGGCCCGGCCCTACATGCTCACCGGGGGCCGGACCCGCCCGCGCGGCCGGACCCGCATCGACCTGATCGACTACATCGTCCGCACCGGCAAGTCGTCCGAGGACTACCTGGTCACGCCCGAACGGGTGCAGATCCTCAAGCTCTGCCAGCGCCCCATCACCGTCGCCGACCTGGCCGCGGCGACCAAGATCCCGCTCGGCCTGGTCCGGGTGCTGCTGGCCGACCTGGTCAGCGACGGCCTGGTATCGGTGCGCGCTCAGGCGCCGGCCGGCCCGGTCACCGACACCGGCCTGCTGCAGAAGGTGCTCAACGGCTTGCAGGCCCTCTAGCGCACGAAGCCGAGGATCGCCGGCGCGGCCTGGACCCAGGTGTCGAACATGTTGTAGTGGTCGGTCTTCCCGGCCGCGCGGTCCTTGGCCGCCTGCTCCCAGGCGTCCTCCGGCCACGGTGGGTCGATCAGCTTGGCCCCGTCGATCAGGCAGCTGACCTCCAGCGAGGTCCGCTTCGGGTGGTCGATGTCGCCCGCCCCGCCCCGGATGATCAGCGTTGGTACCTGGATGTTATGGAAAAGGTCATCATCGACCCCCGGAATGGTCTGTCCGGGCTTGGACACGAATGCGTTCAGCCAGCGTGTCATCGTCCGCTCGAATTCGGCCGGGTCCTGGCTGAGGATGCGGTCCCGGTTCTTGGGGTTGGCGTCGGCCAGGGCCGTCCACTCGGGCAGGCCGAGGACCCCGGCCATGCCCTCGGTGCGGACGGCGCGGATGCTGGGCAGCGCGTAGTAGGCGCCGAGGCTGAACGTCCCGATCACCCCGCCGACGATGTTCCAGACCACCAGCTTGGTGGCCAGCTCCGGGTAGAGCATCACGGTCAGCATCGAGTCGCGCGCCCCGCCCGAGCCGCCCGCGATGACGCAAGGGGCCGCGTCCAGCGCCGTGAGCAGCCCGCGCAGCGTCTCGGCGCGCATGTGGGACTCGGTCTGGCCGTAGAACTGCACATCGGACTCGCCGGTGTTCGGACGGTCCCACAGCAGCACCCGCAGCCCGCCTGCGGCCAGCGCCTCGGCCAGCGGCCGCAGCCCGGGGATCTCCTTGCTGAACCGGCCGCCCGGCGTCAGCACGATCAGCGGCGCCCCCGCGTCACCGATGAGGTCGTACACGACGTTGCCCCCGTTGATCTCGATCACCGGCACCGTCCACCGTCCCGCAGAAAGTCAGGCGATAACAAACGTTCGATCACAACCTAGATCGCGGGACGGGGCGGCGCAAGACCCGGCCGGGGCGGGGCGGCCGATCGCGGACCCGGACCCGCGCAAGGCTTGTCCCGGCCCTCGGCAAGAGCTACCTTGGAACAAACGTTAGGTAACACTGGCTGCTCCCGGCGGCCGGCAGCGGCGACGGCTGGGCTGGCCGCGGCGCCGCCGCCCCGACGCCCCAGGGAGCATCGGTTGCCGACCAAGCCCCGGCCCAGCGGCCCGACCGCCAGCACCACCGGCCCTGCCGGCACCACCAGGGCCACCGGTACCGCTAGCACCATCCCGGCGGTCACGGCCGCCGACGGCGCCCGCCGGGCCGAGATCCTGGCCTGCGCGGCCCGGCTGTTCGCGTCGTCGGGGTCGGTCGGCACCTCGCTCAAGGACGTCGCCGCCGCCTGCGGGATCCTGCCCGGCAGCCTCTACCACCACTTCGCGTCCAAGGAAGCGATCCTGCTCGAGCTGCTGGTCACCTACCGGTGCGAGCTGGACGCGGCCGGCGCGGCCGCGCTCGCCCGGCTCGACCGGGACGACCCCGGCGATGCCACCTTCGGCCAGATCATGGCGCTGGCCGACGCGATCGCGGGCATCGCCCGCCGCCACCGGGCCGCCCTGCAGATCACCATGTACGAGCCCCCGGCCGGCGCCAGCCCGCAGTTCGCGGCCCAGGCCCGCCGCGGCCCGGAGACGGTTGACGTGGCCATGGACCGGCTGCTGCGGCGAGCCCAGGACCGCGGCCTGGTCGAGGCCGGTGTCGGCCCCGCGGTGCTGGCCCGGCAGCTGGCCGAGAGCATGCGCCACGTCGCCCTGGCCATCCTCCTCGGCGGCCCGCCCGAACAGGTCGCGGCGGCCGTCTGCGACCTGCTGCTGTACGGGATCGCGGTCCAGCCGCTGGACGACGCCGAGCTGGACCGGTCGGCCGCCACCGCGGCCGCCGACGCCGCCGTCCGCGCCTGGGGCGAACCCGACGGCGGCGGCCCGCGCGACCAGCGCGACCAGCGCGACAAGGCGGCCGGGCTGCGCTCGGTGGCCCGGGCCGAGTTCGCCCGGCGCGGCTACGAGGCCACCACCGTGCGCGACATCGCCGCTGCGGCCGGGCTGGCGGCCGGCAGCGTCTACCGGATGATCGGCACCAAGGAGGCGCTGCTCGGGTCGATCATGAACGCCTTCCACGACCAGCTGTCAGCCGGCTACGACGCCGTGCTCGCCGCCGACGCCTCCCCGCTGGCCCAGCTGGACGCGCTGACCTGGCTGAACCTCAACGTGCTGGACCGGTTCGGGCCCGAACTGGCCATCCAGGCGGCCTGGCTGCGGGCGGTCCCGCCCGCCGCCCGCGACCTGCGCCGCCCGGCTCGCCGGCGCGCCCGCCAGATCGGCGCGGTGGTGGCCGAGGGGCTGCGCTCGGGCCAGCTGCGGGCGGGCAGCGCCGTGCCCCCGCTGGACGTGCTGTCCGCCTGCGTCCGCGATCTCAGCTGGCTGCCGGCCTGGATGGTGCAGCAGCACGGCGCCCGGGCCGCCCTGGCCCACTCCCGGGCGACCCTGATCCGGGGCGCCGCCGTGCGTGGCCGGCGCGCTTGAGACGGCAGCGCGGTTAGCGGGAGGCGGCCAGCGTCTTGCCCGCCTGGTGGGCCGCGTCGAGCGCGCCGGTGTGCATGGCCGCCGCCAGCTCGGAGAACTCGTCCAGCGCGGGGTTGACCCCGACCAGCGTGAACTCGCGCTCGACGACGGTCAGGTCGGCGCCCCAGACCGTGCCCAGGTAGTGGGTCAGGTAGCCGGTCGAGTGGTCCCAGCCCGCGCGCGGAGTGCCCGGGCCGTAAGCCCCGCCCCGCACCGTGGCCAGCACGACCGGCTTGCCCGCCAGCAGCGGGCGCTCGGCGGCGGCGCCGCCCCGTGGGTCGGTCACGATCAGGTCGATCCAGGCCTTGATGTGCTGGGAGACACCGAAGTTGTACAGCGGCACCGCCAGCACGATCGCGTCGGCCGCCAGCAGCTCGTCGACCAGGGTGGTGGCCAGCGCCACCGCCTGGCGCTGCTCCGGCGTCCGGTCCGGCTCGGGGGTCTGGCCGGCCCCGACCGCCAGCGCGAAGGCGTCGGCCGGGATCGGGTTGGTGCCCAGGTGCCGCCGGACCACGGTGTCACCCGGATGGGCGGCGAGCCATTCCTGCTCGACGATGTCGGCGAGCTCACTGCTGGTGGATCCGTCGACGCGAATGCTGGCGTCGAGCCGGTAGAGCGACATGGTGGTGGTGCTCCTCATTGGCGGTGATCGATTACTTCAAGCGTGAACTAACGTAGCACAAGGTACTTCACGCTTGAAGTATTCCCGGGGAAGTATGCTCGGCGTCATGACGGCGAGCCCGCACACGGCGGATGACGCCGCCGGCCCGGCCGACCCCGCATTGGCCCCGCCGGCCCGGCCGGATGACCCGGGGCCGCGCTGGCTGTCCGCGTCCGAGCAGGAGACCTGGCGAGCCGTCTGGGCCCTGATGCTTCAGCTGCCGGGTCCGCTGGACGCGCAGTTGCAGCGGGATTCCGGCCTCAGCCTGTTCGGCTACATGGTGCTCAGCTCGCTGTCGATGGCCCCCGAGCACACCCTGCGGATGAGCGAGCTGGCCCGGCTGGCCAACGGCTCGCTGTCGCGGTTGTCCAACGTGGCCAAGCGGCTGGAGGAGCGGGGCTGGCTGCGGCGCGAGCCCGATCCTCACGACGGCCGGTCCACGGTCGCCCGGCTGACCGACAGCGGCTGGGAGCTGGTCCAGTCGGCCGCCCCGGGCCACGTCGAGGCGGTCCGCCACCTGGTCATCGACCCGCTGAGCGACGCTCAGCGGGAGGCGCTGACGAGCGCCGCCCGCGCCGTCATTCGCGGCCTGGAGGAGTGCCCGGGAGCCGACGATCCCGACAGCGCCTGCACCGAGGTCACCGAAACCCCCTGCTGACCACCGTCACATTCCTGCCAAGAGCCACCTGCCGTTCAAATCGGCTCGCTAGCATTTGCCCTGGTAGTGATGGGATCAATGGGGCAAATGCACTGGGGGAGAGCTTTCGATGACCGGGCCGCCTGGTGACCCGTACCAGCCCTACCGGCCGCCGTCCGGCGGTTACCCGCCACCTCCGGAGCCGCCCCGGCCGCCCTCCACCAGGTCACCGAGCTGGCGTCGTCGATCACCGGCCTCGGCGACGCCATGAGCAAGCTCGGCAACAACCTGTCGGTGGCGTCCAGCGACGTCGAGGCGGCGGGCACCGCCATCCAGCAGGGCAACGTCAAGACCCAGGCCGCCACCTCCGACATCAGCAACGTCCACGGCAGCCAGAGCTGACGGCCCCGGGCCTACCGGCCGGCCCGCGGTTACTTGTGCGGGACCGCGTCGGTGTCCATCGGCCCGACCGTCAGCGTCTTGGTGGTGACCAGCGGCGTGACGTAGCCGGCGTCGACGTTGTAGATCTTGGCGGTCAGCGCGGTGGTCTGGTTGGGCGGGATGACCTGCACCTGCTCGGCCCGGGGGACGTCGGCGCTGGCGCCGGGGTCGCGGGTGGTGAAGTTGACGAACGCCGCGCTGGCGGTGTGCGGGGCCAGCGTCTGGACCTTCTCCCCGCTGGTGGACAGCTTGGCCGTCCACACGTCCTTCATGCCGAGCGGCTTCGGCGTGCCCCCGACGCCGCCGATCAGCTCCACCCCCGGGAACCCGTACAGCGTGCAGGTCCGGCTCGAGTCGTTGGTCAGCTCGACGTAGAAGCTGCCGGCGGTGCTGCCGTCCTCCTGCGGTCCCTGCAGCACCCGCAGCGACAGGTCCCTGGTGGCGCACCGGCTACCGGTCGCCGAGGTCCCCGATCCCGATCCGCCTGGGCCGCCCCCGGAGCCGCTGTCCCCGCTGCCCCCGGTGGCGGCGGTGCTGGCCGGCCCGCTGGCTGCTGCCCCCGAAGCCGCCGCCGTCGGCGAACTGCTCCCGGACGCGCTGGTCGTTCCCGATCCACTGGCCGAGCACCCGGCCAGAGCGGCCGTCGCGATCGCCGCGGCGGCGGAAACCCCCGTGACCAACTTCATCCTGTTCACTTGTAAAACTCCCATCGGTGTCCCGTTTGTTTTTCCGGCATCCCCCCAGACGCCGCTACCCCCGCCCAGGTTGGGCCGTTCCGCCGTCCGGCCGCTCAACGCAACCGCGCGAGCCGTCGTCTATGGGGATGACCACGACGAGTCAGGGGAACATGTGGACAGAAAACAGACGCGGGCCTTCGAGGGCTTCGTCGCCGAGTCAGGGGACACCCTGCTGCGGATGGCGACCCTGGCGGCCAGGTGGGCGCGGGTCACCCACCCGATGGCGTTCTGCCGCCGGGTCATGCACAACATCGTGATCGACCAGGCCCGGGCGCGCGGACGGCGGCCACGGTCGCTTGGCCTGGCCAGCGCCCACGACAGCGGCGACCCCCGGTCCGGTGACCCGGTCGCCGCCGTCGAGCTCCGCCCGGCCCTGCTGGGTCCGGGGGTCCCCGGCGAACTGCCGGTGGCCCGGCACGACTCGCCGACCGTGGCCGAGTTCGCCCGCTGGCCCACCGGCCCGGCCGAGCTCCGGGCGCTGCTGCTGTCCCAGGCCAACGAGCAGAACGCCCAGGCCCAGAAGCAGTTCGAGCACAATCTGAGCCAGCAGCCGGCCAGCCAGCGCAAGAAGATGGCCACCGCCCACGCGGCCGCGGTCGGCACCGTCACCGACGACGACCTGGTCTTCGAGCAGGCGACCGACACGCTGTGGAACCCGCTGGTGCCGCCCGCCCTGCGCTCGGCGCTGTACAAGGTGCTGGCGGCCACCCCCGGCGTGGTCGTCCACACCCACGCCCGTGACCTCAGCGGCCGCCCCGCCACCGAGATCAGCCGGGTCGACAACGCCCAGGGCGAGACCACCTCGACGTTCGAGAACCCGGCCACCGGCGCGGTGCTCGAGTCGCTGTTCGCCACCCCCGCCAACCCGGCCCAGGGCGTCCCCGGCAGCACCTACTACGACCTCTACCAGTCCATCACCAGCAGCAGCACCCTGCCCGCCCACCCCTACCAGCGCTAACGGTGTCACCGGCGCGGGCCTGTCCCAGCTGGGGGCAGGGCCGCCTCTTCCTCCTCGGCCGCCCCGGTGGTTCACTGAGCGAAACCGGCCGGAGGAGCGACGATGCCCTCGATCCCTGAGACCTTGCGCACCAGCGCGGCGCGCTGCCCGGACCGGGAGGCGCTGGTGTTCGGCGCCCGCCGGTGGTCCTACCGGGAGCTGTACGAAGAAACCGAGCGCGCGGCCGCGGCCCTGGTCGCCCGCGGGGTCGCCCCCGGCGAGCGGGTGCTGCTGATCTCCCCGAACAGCGGCGCGTTCGTGGTCGCCGCCTACGCGGTCCTGCGGACCGGTGCGATCCTGGTGCCCGGCAACCCGCGCAACGCCCCGCCCGAGGTGGCGCACCTGATCCGGGACTCCGGCGCGATGGTCGTGCTGCACGCGCCGGAGCTGGCCGACGTGGTCACCCGGGGGGTGGCCCAGAGCGGAGCCGCCCCGCAGGTCCTGCCGCTGGACGGGCTGGCCGCCGAGGCCAGCACCGGCCGTCCGCCGGTCGCCCACCAGCCGGCCGAGTCCGACGACGCGCTGCTGCTCTACACCTCGGGCACCACCGGCGCCCCCAAGGGCGCCCTGTTCGACCACCACCGGGCGCTGTGGGTGGCGGTCAACGTGTCCGGCGCCACCGGTTACCGCGACGGTGACCGCACCCTGCACGTGGCTCCGCTGTACCACGCCGCCCAGCTGGTCCTGGTGCTGATCGCGGGCACCGCGCTGGCGATGACGCACGTGGTGGCGGCCCGGTTCGATCCGGCCGAGGTGGCGGCGCTGATGGAGCAGGAGCGCATCTCGCTGTTCTTCGGGGTGCCGACCATGTACCAGTTCCTGCTGCGGCTGCCGGGCATCACCGACCGGGACCTGTCGGCCTGGCGGGTCGGCATGTACGGGGCCGCGCCGATGCCTCCCGACTCGGCCCGCGCCCTGGTCAAGGCGTTTCCGTGGGTGGCGCTGTTCCAGCTGTGCGGGCAGACCGAAGCCGGCCCGGGTGGCATCTACGCCGGTCCGGAGGACGTGCTGGCCCGCCCGGACGCCATGGGCCACTACGCGCTGCCCAACACCGAGGCCCGGGTGGTGACCGCCGATGGCGCCGACACCGGCCCCGATGAGGTGGGGGAGCTGGTGCTGCGCGGCGAGACGATCATGAAGGGCTACTGGAACCAGCCCGCCGCCACCGCCGAAACCGTCCGGGACGGCTGGCTGCACACCGGTGACCTCGCGGTCCGGGACGCCGACGGCTACATTACGCTGGTCGACCGGATCAAGGATCTGATCATCACCGGCGGCCGCAACGTGTACTCGATCGAGGTCGAAGCCGCCCTGGCCGGCCACCCCGACATCCTCGACGTCGCGGTGGTCGGCATCCCGCACCCGGACTACGGCGAGAGCATCGTCGCCGTGATCCAGCCCGCCGACGGCGCTCAGCCGACCGTCGAATCGCTGCGGGCCTGGACCCGCGACCGCATCGCCGACTACAAGGCTCCGCATCTGGTCGTCGTCCGCCCGATCCCGCGCAACCCGTCCGGCAAAATCCAGAAACACCTGCTCCGGGCCGACCTGAAAGCCGTCGAACCGGGCTGACGGATCGCAGGGGGCGAATTGACCCGTCAGCCCGGTTCATTTCCGGGATGGCTATTTAACGGTAAGGCCGAACGAATTGTTGTCCCAGCCGAGCGGGCTGGGGATTATTTCTATTTGCCCGGTCGACGTCCCCGTGCTGGTCATAATCCGCGGAAAATGTGCCCAGTCCCCGAGCGGCCGGGTGCGCCCGGCGGTGTCGGTCAGCGTGACGTCCGAGAACGAGTTCAGCTGCTCGGGGTGGGCCGACGCCTTGAACGGCTGGTTGTTATGCCGTTGCTGTCGGTCGCACCGTAGCCGGGCGCCCCTTGCGTGTACTGAGGTCCCGAGCCGGGTGGGACCGGGGCCGGTCTGGCCGCGCTGGCCGGTCTGGCCGGGCCGGTCTGGCTGGCGTTGGCGGGCAGGGTCGCGGTCGCCAGCGTGAGGCCGGACGCCGTCAGGGCAGCGCCGAGCACGGCGAATTTCTTGATCATTTAATAGCGCCTTCCGAGGGCAGGAAAATTCACCAACCTCTTTCCCGTGGGACACCGCGCTGAATCAAGAACTGAGCAATATAGAGACCCTTTATGAAAATTAAAATGGAACACGAGGCAGACTGATCAAGAATTACCGCCTAACCGGGCAGAAGCGGAAATGTAGAAGGAAATGGGCGCACGGTACCATGATCGGATGATGCCGACGCTCGATCAGGTCCGAGCCGTGCCCAAGGTGCTGCTGCACGACCACCTCGACGGCGGGCTGCGGCCGGCCACGATCATCGAACTGGCCCGGGCCACCGGGTACCAGGATCTGCCCAGCTACGACGCCGACGCGCTGGGCCGGGCGATGGTCGGCACCGCCCACCACGGGCATCTGGAGCTGTACCTGGAGCCGTTCCGGCACACGGTCGCGGTCATGCAGACCCCCCAGGCGCTGACCCGGGTGGCGGCCGAGTGCGCCGAGGACCTGGCGGCCGACGGGGTCGTCTACGCCGAGGTCCGGTTCGCGCCCGAGCTGCACCTGGACCGCGGGCTGCGGCTCGACCAGGTGGTGGAGGCGGTGCTGGAGGGGTTCCGCCGGGGAAGCGAAGGCAACGGCATCGTGGTCCGGGCGCTGCTCACCGCGATGCGGACCACCGCCCGCTCGCTGGAGATCGCCGAGCTGGCCGTCCGTTACCGGGACCTGGGAGTGGTCGGCTTCGACATCGCCGGCGCCGAGGCGGGCTGGCCGCCCAGCCGCCACCTGGACGCGTTCGAGTACGTCCAGCGGGAGAACTTCCACATCACGATTCACGCCGGGGAGGGCTTCGGGCTGCCGTCGATCTGGGAGGCGGTCCAGTTCTGCGGGGCCGAGCGGCTCGGGCACGGAGTCCGGATCGTCGACGACATCAAGACCAACACCGACGGGCCGGCCGAGCTGGGGCGGCTGGCCGCGTTCGTCCGCGACCGCCGGATCGCGCTCGAGCTGTGCCCGACCTCCAACGTGCAGACCGGCGCCGCCCCCTCGATCGCCCAGCATCCGATCGGCCTGCTGCGCGAGCTGAACTTCCGGGTCACCGTCAACACCGACAACCGGCTGATGAGCGGGATCACGCTGTCCTCGGAGCTGCACGCGGTCGCCGGGGCCTTCGGCTACGGCTGGGCCGACCTCCAGTGGCTGACGATCAACGCCATGAAGAGCGCGTTCCTGCCCTTCGACGAGCGGCTGGAGATCATCAACCAGGTCATCAAGCCGGGCTACGCTCCGCTGCTCTGAGGCTCGGCCGGGGCGCCCCGGGGGAGCAGTCGCAGCGCGGGCAGGCAGGCGGCGGTGATCGCGAGCACCACGATCACGGTGACCGTCATCGCGTGGGCGGCCGCGCCGGAGTGGAAGTACACGGTGGTGACCACGGCCGAGCCGATGCCGTTGGCCAGCTGCTGGATGGCGGTCAGCGACCCGCTGGCGCTGCCCGCCTCGTCCGCGCCGATGTCGCCCAGCGCGATGTCGTAGATCGTGCCGAAGCAGGCCCCCATGCCCAGGCCGGTCAGCAGCACGGCCGGGCTCAGCGTCCACAGGCTCAGCCCGGTCCCGGCGCTGATGACCAGGCCGAGCAGCCAGCCCGCGCCGGCCATCGTGACCAGCATCCCGATCAGGATCAGGGTCCGGCCCAGCCGCTGGGCCAGGGCCATGCAGGCGAACGCGGCGATGATGATGCCGATCGTCAGCGGCAGCAGCCCGAGCGCGGCCGCCCCGGCGCTGAAGTGCAGCGCGTCCTGCATGAACAGCGAGATCACGTAGATCAGCCCGCTGGTCACCGCGAAGAACAGCAGCCCGACGATCAGGCCCGAGGTGAACCCGCGGTTGGCCAGCAGCGACGGCTTGAGCAGCGGGCTGGCCGCGCGCCGCTGGCGCCAGCCGAACAGGCCGAAGAACACCGCGCCGAGGACCAGGCTGGCGACCGGGCCCGCGGTCCAGCCGCTGGTCGAACCCTCGATCAGCCCGAACAGCAGCCCGAACATCGCCACCGCGAGCGTGCCCGCCCCCCAGCCGTCGACCGCCACCGACCGGTCCCGCTCGACGGCCGGCAGCAGCCGCAGCGCGACCAGCACCCCGGCCGTGCCCAGCACCACGTTGATCAGGAACACCGGCCGCCAGGACAGCCCGGCCAGGTTGGCGTTGATGATGAACCCGGCCAGGACCGGGCCGCCGACCGTGGCCAGCCCCAGCATCGGCCCGAACAGGCCGAACGCCCGGCCCAGCATCTCGCGCGGGAACGTCTTGGTCATGATGGCCATGCCCTGCGGGATCAGCAGCGCCCCGAACGCGCCTTGCACCACCCGGGCGGCGATCAGCAGGCCGGGATCGGGGGACAGGCCCGCCACCGCCGAGGCGGCGGTGAAGCCGGTCATCCCGATCAGGAACAGCCGCCGCTGGCCGAACCGGTCCCCGAGGCGGCCGCCCACCACCAGCAGCACCCCCATGGCCAGGGCGTAGGACGAGCCCAGCCACTTGATCAGGGCCTCGCCGCCGCCGATGTCGCGGACGATCGTGGGCGCGGCGATGTTGGTCACGGTCGAATCGATCATGTCCAGTGCGTCGGCCAGCAGCACCAGGCCGAGCACCACCCACAGCAGGGTCGTGCTCAGCGCGGGGCTTTTAGCCTCCGCCCGGGGTGTGGTTTCCGTGCTCATCGCGATCATCTCCCTCGTTGGCACCCAGCCGGACGCTCCCCGCCCGGCGGCGCCGCCACCTAACGAGCCGGCCGCCCCACTTCCGGCCGGCGTCATCACCCTAACGAACACGTTCGTTAAGAACAAGTTCGCGACGAACGTGTTTGTTCCGAATGTGTTCGCATAGGCTTCTCTCATGAGAGTCGAGGGAGAACCGCGCAGCCGCCGCGACCGGCCGGCCAAGCCCGCGCTGACCCGGGCCGGCATCGTGGCCGCCGCCGTCGAGATCATGCGGGCCGAGGGCCTGCCCAAGGTCACCGTCCGCCGCCTGGCCACCGACCTCGACACCGGTCCGGCCTCGCTGTACGTGTACTTCCGGAACACGGCCGAGCTGCACGCCGCGATCCTCGACGAGCTGCTGGGCACGATCCCGCCGCCCGCGGCCGGCGGCGACTGGCGGGACCGGCTCGAGCGGATGCTGACCGACTACACGGTCATGCTGTTCGAGCACCCCAGCCTGGCCCGCTCGGCGCTGGTGACCCGGCCCCACGGGGGGCATTACCTGGATCTGGTGGAGGCGATGCTGGCCCTGCTGGACGAGGGCGGGGTGCCGCCCGGGCAGACCGCCTGGGGGCTGGACCTGCTGCTCCAGTTCGGCACCGCGACCGCCGCCGAGCAGGGCACCCGCCAGGAGTCGCTCGACGCCGACGATCAGTGGGACGCGCTGCTGGACACGGTCCAGTCCACCTCGGCCGCCACCCACCCGCACGTGGCCGAGCTGGCCGGCCAGCTGGTGGCGGGCGCGCCCGAGCAGCGGTTGTCCTGGGGCTTCCGCGCGCTGATCAACGGCATCCTCGCCACCCCCGTCCCGACCAGCTAGCGTGCTGGGCATGGCGGTCATCCACCACACCACGCTGACCCCCGGCAGGCTGGAGCTGCTGGCCACCTGGCTGCCGGCCCAGCCCTGGTACCAGCCGCACGGCGGCCCGCCCGAGCTGGACCGGGCGGGCGGGTTCCGGCTGGACGACCCGGACGGGGCCGTCGGTCTCGAGTTCATGGTGGTGACCGACGGGCCGACCGGTGTCGCCTACCAGGTGCCGCTGACCTACCGCGGGCAGGCGCTGCCGAGTGCCAGCAGTGGCTTGATCACCACCGCCGAGCACGGGGTACTGGGCCGCCGCTGGGTCTACGACGGTGCCTGCGACCCGGTCCTGGTCGCCCAGCTCATCGCGCTGCTGCAGGGCGACGCCGAGCCCCAGGCCCAGCGGATCACCGATACTTCCGATCCCACCGTCACCACCGGGCCGCCGATCACCGGCCGCCCGCTCGACATCGTCAGCGCCGCCGCCCTGACCAGCACCGCGGCCCAGACCGAGCTGCGGGTGCCGGTCGGTACCGGCGTGGTCACGCTGACCGTCAACCGGCTGCTGCGGCCCGGCCCCGGCCCCGGTGACACCCCTGGGGTGTCGGCCCGCTGGCAGCAGCCCGACGGCAGTCAGGCCCGCGGCGTGTTCGCTACCGCCCGCTACCAGGACCGATAGCAGGGCCGTTACCAGGGCACGCGGCCCTCGTCGTTGTAGAAGCCGCCGGTCGGGCCGCCCGCCGGCGCGGTCGCCAGCTGCACGGCGATCCGGGCGCCCTCGTCAGCGTGGTGGCCTGGAGCCAGCACAGCACCTCCCGCGCCGTCGCCGCCTTCGTCCGCGCCGCCACCACCGTCGCCCGCCGGGACGCCCTAGCATCGGGATCGGCAAGCCGGCAATCCATCGGCTGACTGTCGGTGGCCGTCGTCAGCGTGACGGCGTGAGCGAACACAGCCGGCCTCGGCGGACCGTGGTCCGATCACCTGGCGGGCGGGGTATGGGGGCTGCGACTCCGGCCACGGCAGCTGGCCGTGCGGTTAACGTATTGGTGCAAGCCCGATGGAACGATCGTGTTCTTGACGGTGTTCCGCAAGACCCGCCAGCATGAACAGAGGCAGATTGACCGGGCGGTCCGTGCCCAGCAGGTATGCGCGACTGAGCACGAACGGCCTCCGATCGAGAGCTACGAGAGGCAGGTGTGATGGCTGGTCCCCACGCTCGCTGGGTACGGCCTGAAGCCGAGCCTGACGACCCCGAGCGCATCGCGATCCGTGAGGCGTTGGCGTTCGGGAAGGCGGTCTATGACCGCCGGATCACGCTCGGCCTCGACGTGGCCGAGCTGGCCGCGCGGGCGGGCATGACGGCCGACGACATCGAGTGCATCGAAGAGGGCGGCACCGAGCCGACCATCGCGCTGCTACGGCGGCTGGCGGCGGCCCTCGACGCCGACGTGCGGCTCACCCCCGGCCATGATCTCGGCTCGGTCGGCTTCGAGGCCCACGCTGCCTGACTCGCTGGACCGGAAGCTGGACGCGATCGCCCGCCAGCCGTTCCGGGCGAAGTTCCACCTGCGCGGCCCGGACCGGGTGAAGGCCGAGCAGAGCGCCCCGGCCACGCTGCGGCTGCACGCGCGCGACCTGATCGGCCAGCGGCTGGCGTCGGCCGAGCCGTACAAGGACGGCAAGCAGACCCCTTATCGCGGGCATCCGGTGTTCGTGGCTCAGCACGCGACCGCCACCTGCTGCCGCAGCTGCCTGCTGCGGTGGCACCAGATACCCAAGGGGCGGGAGCTGACCCGTGAGGAGCGCGGCTACGTGGTGGACGTAATCTGCCGCTGGATCGAACGCGAGGTCGCCCAGCCCCCGGGCCAGAAACACTGAGGAGCTGACGTGACCAGTGCCAACCCCGGCCTCCAGGCCCGGTTCGGCCGCCACCCCCGGCCCCGGCCCCGGTAGCTCGTGGCCGGCCACCGGCAGCTCCCGGCGGCGCCGCCACCACGAGGCGCCGGTGTTCAGCGCGGTCCGCACCACCCAGGCGCGCGGCACCGGATGCTGACGGACCTTCCGCCAGGACCGTCAGGCGCGGGTGAACGGCTCCGCCACCTGGTCTTCGGCCAGCTGCGGGCTGCCCACGACGGCCGTCACCGCCCGCAGGCAGGCTGCCAGCTGGCCTGGAAGAACTCGGTGAACTCGGCCTGCTCGTCGTTGCTCACACCCGATTAACGCCGCCGGACCCGCCATCCGCATAGCGCCGGCCCACATTTGCGGCCGGCCAAGCCACGCCGAGCTCCGCCAGCTACGCGCGCGGCCAGCCGGAAAAACGTTCGCGCAGGACGGCCACATCACCCGCCGACAGCCCGTACCGGGTGAACAATCCATCCGGCATCCGGTCCAGCTGCCGTCCCGCGTCGCTGAAATCACGATCCTCGAGCCCGGCGTCCAGCCGCCGGGCCATCGCGATCAGCTCGTCGATGGAGTACCGGTCCAGCGCCGCCGCGATGTCGACGTAGTCGCGCGGCTCGACCCGGCTGACCAGCGCCACCGTCTTCCAGCCGGCCAGATCCTCCAGGTCGAGGACCGGGCCGACGTCCATCGTCACCGGCCCGCGCATCCGCTCGAAGTAGGCCATCTGCAGCATCGTCTGCTGGCCGCCGGGGCTGGTGATCAGCCATTCGGCCAGACCCTCGCCGATGCCCTCGAAGATGTCGCCGAGATCGTTCACGCCGTCCTGCCGGTCGGCGGTGAACCCGGCCGCCCGCAGCGCGGCCTCGACCGCGGCGGCGGCCGCCGCCACCCCGGTCTCCTGGTCGCTGAACAGGTCGACGTCCTCGGTCGGGCGGTCGATGACGCCGTGCGCGATCAGCGCGTTCCCGCCTGCCAGGGCGAAGCCGTAACGGGCCGCCACCCGCAGGGCGATGGTGGCCACCTCGCGCTGCAGCCCGCTGATCGGCATCAGGCGACCGAATGGACCTCTACGTCAGGCCACGGCAGCCGTGGCCGCGGCCCGCAGGACCGGGTGCCGGTCCTCCCAGGCGGCGCGGACGGGGCGGGGCAGGAACAGCTGCGGCCAGCGCGCGATCAGCGTGTCCCCGTCCAGTACGGCGAGGTCCTCGAGCCGGGTGGCCTCGCGCAGCACGGTCTGGTACATCCAGTCGAGCATCCCCGGCGCGTCCAGGTCGAACGTGCGATCGGGGTGCCAGAACAGCCGCAGCGGCAACTCGACCACGCCGCTGGTGGGCCCGTGCAGCCCGGCCAGGTCGGCCGCGACCAGCGTGGACCGCCCCCGGCGCGCCTGCTGCGGCGCCCGGAGCATGGCGGTCTGCTCGATGGTCACCACTACAGGATAGCCGTTACCGTCCGCAATGGGCAGTACCGGCTCGAAAACCTGGTCGATTAGCTCACTGGGCGGCCGTCAGCCCGATGTCCTCGGTGACGGTGAACGTCGCGTGGCCGAGCACCTGGGCCAGGTGGCCCTCCATCACCGGCAGGGCGTCGGCCACGGTCACCGGGCGGCCGGCCTCGGCCGTGAGCGAGGTGACCCCGGCGTCGCTGATCCCGCAGGGCACGATCCGGCCGAACCAGTCCAGGTCGTTGTCGCAGTTGAGGGCGAAGCCGTGCATGGTCACGCCCCGGGCCACCCGGGCGCCGATCGCGCCGACCTTGCGGTCCGGACGGCCGCCGCCGGTGACCCAGGCGCCGCTGCGCCCGTCGATCCGCTCGGCCCGCACGCCGAAGTCGGCGCAGGTCCGGATCAAGGCCTCTTCCAGCGCCCGGACGTAGCCGACGACGTCGACCGGCTCGCGCAGCTTGATGATCGGGTATCCGGTCAGCTGCCCGGGACCGTGCCAGGTGATCCGGCCGCCCCGGTCCACGTCGATCACCGGCGCCCCGGCGTCGCCGAACGGCCGGTCGGACGGCTCGGTCCGCTTGCCCGCGGTGTAGACCGGCTCGTGCTCCAGCATCAGGCAGGTGTCGGGGATCTCCCCGTCCGCCCGCCGCTGGTGCACGGCCCGCTGCAGATCCCAGGCCGGTAGGTAGGGGACCGCGGCGGTCCCGAAGCCGACGTGTGCGAAGACCAGCTCATCGTTCACTCTGCCAGAGTACGTCGCCCGCGCCCTCAGGCTGCGCTCGGCGTTTTACGGGGAGCCTCTTAGCCACTTCTTAGAGAAGAGACCTTTAATAGAAGCGTGATAGACGAGGCCGAGCTGCGGCAGCTGAGCCGCGAGGAGCGGCGGCACCTCGCCCGCCTGCTCGCCACCATCGACGCGCCACGGGTGCTACGGGACCGGCGGTACTCCTGGCGGCGGCGGCTGGCGCTGGTGATCGTGCTGGGTGGCTGCGTGGTGCTGGCCGTCTGGATCGGCGTGCTGGCGGTGACCCTGCCCAAGCACTTCCACGCCACCCACTGGCGCGGCGCCTGGGTCGGGTTCGACGTCGCCCTGCTGGCCGCGTTCGCCACCACCGCCTGGGCGTCCTGGCGCCAGCGGCAGGTGCTGATCCTGACCCTGACCATCACTGGCACCCTGCTGCTGTGCGACGCCTGGTTCGACCTCATCCTCGACATCGGCACCGACGAGTTCTGGATGAGCGTGTTCACCGCCGTGGTGGCCGAGATCCCGCTGGCCCTGCTGATGTTCAACGCCGCCCGCCGCCTGCACCGCATGAGCGTCGGCATCGTGCTCCAGCTCGAAGGCATCGACGCCCCGGTCCCGGCCCTGTGGCGCATTCCGCTGTTCGCCGAGGGCCTGGAGACCGTGCTGCCCGCCCGCTACCGCAGCGACCCCCGCGAGCAGGAGCCTCAGACCCCCGCCACCGTCGACTAACGCTGCGGCTCCGCTTGCGGCACCGCCCCCAGCGTCCTCAGATGAGCCATCAGATAAGAAACAGTCTCTTCGAGGCCCGCGTCAGGGACACCCGCACCTGATTGAGCGAGCGCCCGCCGGAACGCGGCGTTTCGGTACCGTTTGCCCTCCATCACTATGACTTTCGAGTGTGCGCGGGCGACAAAGTCGACCAGCGGGAAGACCGGATCGGCCATGCTGGCCCGTCTTTTCATTTCCCGCGAGAATTCCTCCATGCTGACGTACCGGAAGGATATTCCGTAGTTTTCCCTGATCTGCTCCATCACGTCCACGATGTTGTAGTACTCGTCAACGGTCAGATGGAAAACGGACTCCTGCGCCTCGCCGAAGGCCATGACGGCGGCAAGGTTGCGGGCGGTGATGTCGACCGGCATGAAGCTGAGCTGGATGTCGGTGTTTGGTGCCACTCCGTGCTTGATCATGAAAGAAATCAGCCGCACTACGATGTCGGTGGAGTGCCCGAATCCCGCGGTTGACGCCGTGATGAAAGCTGGCCGGTAAATTCTGGCATCAATGCCTTGATCGCGAGCTTGAAGCACGAGCTGTTCCGAGACCCACTTCGTCTGCGCGTAACCGAAGTCAAGGCCGGCCATTTCCGGATTTGAGTCTCGTTCGAGAAGATTCCGCTTGTCGGACCACCCGAAGATGGTCGTGCTGGAAACGAAGTGGAATTGTTTCTGCTGCGAGACAGATGCCAGTCTGATGAGCTCTCGGGTGGCTTCGACATTTGACGGCTGGAGTGCATCGTAGTCGAGGGTGTAGTCGACCCACGCTCCGTTGTGAACGATTGTGTCGATCGTTTCTGTCAACTCCAGCCAGGCGTGGTCGGGAAGCCCCAGCCGCGGGCTCGCCAGGTCGCCGCATATCACCCGCACCCGGGCCTCGAAGGCCGTTGCGGTGCGGAGGTCATAAAGGCCCGCCGCCTTGAGCGTCGTGGCCAGTCGTTCGCGGGCCGCCACTGGCTCGATTGCCCTCATGAGAACCGTGTAGCTCGCGCTGGTCTGGTCGAGCAGGCTGTGGAGGAGAAATGGCCCGAGGAACCCGGTAGCGCCAGTCAGCAGAACCTGATGGAAGGTGCGGTCGGCTGGTGGCACGGCGCCGGTGCCTTGCCCTTCCAGCCGGGCGTCCTTCCGCATCGCCGCCGCTTCACTTTCATCGCGTTCCCGCTTCATCTGGTTGAGTTCCGCGTGCAGGTTGATGGCCCATTCGGCGGAGCCTTCCTGAAGCCCGCGGACCAGCGCCGAGATTTTGGAAATGGTCAACCGCTGCAGGAGCGGCATGTTCAGTGTCTCTTGCAGGTCGTGAGCATCGGCTTGGCCCACCGCTCTTTCCAGGATCACCAGGAGTTCGGCGGTGGCGAGAGAATCGAGGCCGATGTCGCCGGGTTTGGCGTGCTCATCCCCGGTCAGCGCGTACGTTTCCAGAAAACGCTCGTAGTGGGAGTGAACGTCCAGCGTATGCGCCCCGTTCAGGCCAGCGGCAGCACCGTCACGCATATGGGTCTCGATCGTCCGCAGGCTGCCGTCCAGCCACTTGTCGCGGGTGGCCCCCCTGGCCACCTTCCCTGAGGTTGTCCGCTTGATGGCCTGGCGACGGACGAACACGATCGTGTGCGGCCCCGTGTATCCGTAGGCCCGGAGCGAGCTGGTGATCTCATCGGGGTGCGGCGGGTCGCCCGGACTTCCGAGGCCGACGACCACGATGAGACGCTCGTCCCCGTCTTGGCCCCGGAATGCGGCCACGCTTCCGAGCTGTATCTTTTCGGAAGCTCTTTCGACGGCGGCCTCGAGGTCCTCAGAGTAGTAGTTCTGCCCCCGGAGAATAACGATGTCTTTCAGACGCCCGCAGACGAACAGCTCCCCGTCCCGGAGAAATCCGAGATCGCCGGTGCGAAGGTAGGCGTGCGTATCGCCGGAATCGTTGGTGACCGAGTTGCCAAACACATGCTCCGAAAGCTCCGGCATGTTCCAGTACCCTCGGCACGTGCTCTCACCGGCGATCCAGATCTCCCCGATTCCGTCGTCGTCGACGGCCGTCCCGCTGTCCGGGTCGACGATTCGCACGTGGATCCCAGCCAGCGGTTTACCGCAGCTGACCAGTTCAAGTTGCTGTTCTTCAGGCGTGTCCTCGGCGGCGATCACAACGGCCCGCGCATAAAGCGACTTCCGGTCGATTGTGACTGATCGCTGTCCCGAGCTGGCGACCGCCAAGGTGTTCTCCGCGAGTCCGTACGCGGCGACGTGCGCCGCCGGACGCAGCCCGTACTTCTCGAATCGTTCCAGGAAGTTCCGGTACGTGCTCGGCCTGACGGTCTCGGCCGCGTTCATGAAGACTTCGACCGAACTCAGGTCCAGGCCCTCCAGCACCGCATCTGGAACCCGCTCGGGAGACAGGCAGTATTCGAAGCCGAAATTTGGCGATGACGTGTAGGTCGCCTGGTACCGGCTGAGCGTCTCCAGCCACAGCGCAGGCCGCCGCAGGAAGTCGAGCGGCGAGAATCCGTATATCGTGCCTCCGGTGACGATCTGGAAAAGATAGGCTCCGATCAGGCCCATGTCGTGAAATTGCGGCAGCCACGACACCCCGATCGCCTGGTGCCCGATCGTTGAATGGCTGTTGTGTATGACGTTCTGATGCGATACGACCACGCCCTTGGGCGCCCCGGTCGAGCCGGATGTGTACTGCAGGAAAAGGGTCTGAGCCGGATTATCGATTGGTCCCCCCCGCGCGACGCCCTGCAGCCGATCGGTGGCGAGCCAATGGATACCAGGGAAATCGAGAGCGTCATCTCGGCCGGCCTGGCCACCAGCCTCACTACTGCCGGTTTCCGGTGATCCGAGCGATGAATCCGTCAGCGCCAGCGAGGCCTGGCTGTTGTGCATCACCGATCTCAGCCGGGCGGCTCCCCCTTTCGTGACTGACGTGACCGGGGGAATGGGAACGGGGATGACACCTATGCGCGCACAAGCGACGAATGAGACGACCATTTCCAGGCCGGGTGGATACACCAGGGCCACGCGATCGCCGCGCTGAACGGCCGTCTCATCGTGAATGTACTCCGCGAGAAAGCGAGTCCTGGCTTCGAATGATTGGTACGTATACGTTTCGCGCGGATTGCCATGGCGATCGAGAAACGCGCTGAAACATCTATTCGGATCAGCGGCTACCCAGCGGTTCATGTAGTCAATAATGGTATCCACCCTGCGCCACCCCTCTGGCAACGACGTGTTGCCCGCTTCCGGTCAGAGCGGCGATTCCGGTTGGTGCCCGCGCTGAGAATGTCAGGCGAGAATATCAAGGCAGATGTTCCTTTTGTGGCGAAAGGCCCCCGCGCTGTCACAGCCCCGCGGCCAGCCTCGTCAACCGGGTGACTACAGCAGAGGAGTCACCATGCGAGTGTTCGTTGCGGGCGGGACCGGGGTCGTCGGCCAGCGCCTGATCCCGATGCTCACCGCCGTCGGCCACCAGGTCACCGCCACCACCCGCAGCGCCGCCAAAACCGCCACGCTGCGCGCCCTCGGGGCCGACCCCGTCGTCGTCGACGGGCTGGACCGGGCCGCCGTCATCGCCGCGGTCACCGCCGCCCGGCCCGAGGTGATCGTGCACCAGATGACCGGGCTGGCCGGCGGATCGGACCTCAAGCACTTCGACCGGACGTTCGCGGTCACCAACCAGCTGCGCACGCAGGGCACCGACCACCTGCTGGAGGCGGCCCAGCGGGCCGGGACCCGGCGGTTCGTGGCCCAGAGCTTCACCGGCTGGCCCAACCAGCCGGTCGGCGGCCCGGTCAAGACCGAGGACGATCCGCTCGACCCGCACCCGGTGGCGAGCATGACCGAAAGCCTGGGTGCCATTCATCATCTTGAAAGGGCGGTACCGGCCGGCGTCCACGAAGGGCTGGTGCTGCGCTACGGCATCCTCTACGGTCCTGACACCAGCGCGGAGCTGATCGAGGCGGCCCGCAAACGGCAGCTGCCGATCGTCGGCGGCGGTACCGGTGTCTGGTCGTTCACGCACGTCACCGACGCCGCCAGCGCGGCCGCGGCGGCCGTCGCGGGTGGCCCGCCCGGGCTCTACAACGCGGTTGACGACGAGCCCGCGGCGGTGGCTGAATGGCTACCGTATCTGGCCTCCTGCCTGGGGGCGCGGCCGCCGTGGCGGGTGCCGGCCTGGGCCGGGCGGCTGCTGGCCGGTGACTCGGTGGTGCAGATGATGACCCGCAGCCGTGGCTCGTCCAACGCCAAGGCCCGCCGCGAGCTGGACTGGACCCTGGCTTACCCCAGCTGGCGGCAGGGCTTCGCCACCGGCCTCGGCCTGCCCGCCCGCCGCGGCAACGGCGCCGCGAAGGCCGCCCGGGCGGTCAGGGCCTGATCGTGGACATCGACCTGGACGAGCTGCGGCCGCTGATGTTCTCGATCGCCTACCGGATGACCGGCAGCGTCGGTGACGCCGAGGACATCGTGCAGGAGGCGGTGATCCGCACCTACCGGGCGGCCAGCGGCGGCACGCTGGTCGAATCGCCCAAGGCGTTCGTCACCACCACCACGACCCGGCTGGCCATCGACCACCTCCGCTCGGCCCGCGTCCGGCGGGAGTCCTACGTGGGCACCTGGCTGCCGGAACCGCTGGTCACCGACCCGGAGCCCGGGCCGGCCGAACGGGCCGAGATGGCCGATTCGCTGTCGCTGGCGTTCCTGGTCCTGCTGGAGAGCCTGTCACCGGTGGAACGGGCGGTGTTCCTGCTCCGCGAGGTGTTCGGCTACGACTACGGCGACATCGCCGCGGCGGTCGGCAAGTCCGAGGCCAACTGCCGGCAGATCTTCGCCCGCGCCCGGCGGCACGTCGACGAGGGCCGGCCCAAGTACGACGCCTCCCGGCGCCAGGGCACCGAGCTGACCGAGCGGTTCCTGGCCGCCATCAGCGGCGGCGACATGGAGCCGTTCATCGAGCTGCTGGCGCCCGACGTGGTGATGATGGGCGACGGCGGCGGCAAGGCACCCGCGGCCGCCACCCCGATCTACGGCCGGCTGCAGGTCGCCCGGCTGCTGCGAGGGCTGGCCCGGCAGGCCACCCGCTGGATCAGCGAGGTGCGTCCGGTCCAGGTCAACGGCCAGCCCGGGGTGATCGCCTACGACCCCGACGGGAACCTGTTCGGGGTGATGACGTTCGACCACACCGACGGCCAGGTCGTCGCGATCAGGTCGGTGATCAACCCCGACAAACTGCGCCACCTCCAGTGAGCCCGGCCCGGCCGGTCCGGACCCCGGCCCCTCCGCCCGGCCCCTCCGTGACGGCGGCCGGACGGAGGCTCTAGCCTCAGCACATGGCCACCGATTTCACCGAAGAAGGCGCCGCCGACGCGGTCATCGAGAGCTTCGCCGCCACCCCCGACGAACGGCTCCGGACCATCCTCGGCAGCCTGGTCCGGCACCTGCACGCGGCCGTCCGCGAGGTCGAGCCCAGCATCGCGGAGTGGGAGCAGGCGATCGAGTTCCTGACCGCCACCGGCCAGAAGTGCACCGATGTCCGCCAGGAGTTCATCCTGCTGTCGGACGTGCTCGGCATCTCGATGCTGGTCGAGACGATCAACGAGCGCGGCGCGGCCGGCGCCACCCAGTCGACCGTGCTGGGCCCGTTCCACAT
This sequence comes from Actinomycetota bacterium, assembly GCA_019240215.1. Lineage (GTDB taxonomy): Bacteria > Actinomycetota > Actinomycetes > Streptosporangiales > Streptosporangiaceae > Bog-532. The sequence goes on from JAFAYQ010000038.1 coordinate 83,306, forward strand.
GACCCGGTCCCCGGTCCGTGCGCTGGGCGACACCATCGACCTGGTCGGCGAGAGCGAGCCGTGCGTGGTCACCGGCCAGGTGGTCGGGACCGACGGTGCCCCGCTGGCCGGTGCGGTGCTCGACGTGTGGCAGGCCAACGACCACGGCGCCTACGACGTGCAGGAGCCGGGCAAGCAGCCCGCCGGCAACGGCCGCGGCCTGTTCACCACCGACGACCAGGGCCGGTTCTGGTTCCGCACGATCGTGCCCAGCTACTACCCGATCCCGACCGACGGGCCGGTCGGCGACCTGCTGGCCGCCACCCGGCGGCACCCCTACCGCCCCGCCCACATCCACTTCATCGTGTCGGCCGACGGCTACCAGCCGCTGACCACCCACATCTTCGTGGCCGGGACCGAGTACATCGATTCCGACGCGGTCTTCGCGGTCAAGAAGAGCCTGATCACCGAGTTCAAAGAGGTCGACGACCCCGAGCTGGCCGCCCGCTACCAGGTCAGCAACCCGTTCCGGCTGGCCGACATCCAGATCGCGCTGGCCCCGGCCAGCTGATCACCCGCCCTGCTCGGCCTGCTGCTTCAGCAGCGCCAGCCGCTCGGTCCAGGTGGTGGCCAGCGTGGTCATCCACGAGGCGGTGGCGGCCAGCTGGTCGGGGCGGACCTCGAACAGGACCTCCTTGCCCGCCCGGTAGCTGGTCACCAGCTCGCAGTCGCGCAGGATCTGCAGGTGCTTGACCACCGCCTGGCGCGACACCGGGACCGCCGCCGCCAGCGTGGTCGCGCTGCTGGGGGAGCTCCGCGACAGCGTCTCCAGCAGCTGCCGCCGGGTCCGATCGGCCAGCGCCCCGCACACCAGCTCAACGCTCATGGTGCTACCCGCTCAGCCTTCGGCACGTTTCCGCAGGTCGGCCAGCTCCTGCTGCCACCCGCCGGTGTTCTCGTGGTGAGCCCGCTCGCGCTCACCGGCCGCCACGTCGAGGGCGGCGAACCCGCTCTCGGTGACCGTCACCCGCACCACGTCCCCGGCCGTCTCCAGCCGGAACTCGACCAGCGTGGTATTGCCGGCCGACAGCTCGGCGCCAGGCGCGGAGCTGGCCCAGCGGAACGCGGCGTAGCGGCGCGGCTCGACCCGGACCACCTCGACCGGGAACCGGCCCCACTTCTCGCTCTCCCGCACCACCTGATGGCCGGGCGTATGGTCGACCGGCGCCGCTACCGCCGACGGCACCCACCAGCCGGGCTCGCTGACAAGCTCCCACACCCGCGCCAGGGGCGCCCGGATGTCGATGGCCTGCTCGATACGGTCGTCCACGTCACGCCTCCTCGTCAATGACAGCATCTGCTGTCGTGATGCGCCGGGCCGCCGCCATGCCGCCTCCTCTGCCATGGCTCCTCTGCCATGGCTCCTCTGCCATGCCTCCTCGTCGATGACAGCATCTGCTGTCGTGTGGTCGGCGGCTGTCGCGACTCAATGTGCAATTTTATGGTTGCACGTCGCATCACATCGTGCAATAAGCCGATTGCACGTTTTCATTCCAGCTGATCGTTCACCTCGAGGTAAAGCAGCCGACATCGAGCGACACCCCCAATGGTTGACGGCGATTCAAACCGGACAGAACCTGAGGGTCATGGAGTGTTCCCCCGTTACCCGCAGCAGGGAGGCGCTTGCATGGTGACGTCGCCGGTCGCTGACGAAGTCCACCACCCCGACGGCCGGATCACCCTGGCCAGCAACGACGAGATCGCGGACACCGGCTACGCCAACGGTGACCTGGCCCCGCTGCCACTCGCCCGCCGCACCTGGACCACCTACAACTACGCCGCCCTGTGGATCGGCATGTCCCACAACATCCCCACCTACCTGCTGGCCTCGGGCCTGATCGCGGTGGGGATGAACTGGGTCCAGGCCGTCATCACGATCGCCCTCGCCAATCTCATCGTGCTCATCCCGATGCTGCTCAACAGCCACGCGGGCACCAAGTACGGCATCCCCTACCCGGTGTTCGCGCGGGCCTCGTTCGGGCTGCGCGGGGCCAACCTGCCCGCGATCTTGCGGGCGCTGATCGCCTGCTGCTGGTTCGGCATCCAGACGTGGATCGGCGGCGAAGGTTTCTACACGCTGATCGGCGCGGTCGCCGGGCACGGCTGGACCAACGCCACCCCGGCCTGGGGCGGCTACCCGTGGACCCAGTGGCTGTCGTTCGCCATCTTCTGGATTCTGGAAATGGCGATCATCGTGCGGGGCATGAACACGCTGCGGCGGTTCGAGAACTGGGCTGCCCCGCTGGTCCTCGTGGCCGCGGTCGCGCTGCTGGTCTACATCCTGATCAAGGCGGGCGGCTTCGGCCCGGTGCTGTCCGAGCCGGCCAAGCTGGGCTGGGGCGGCAAGTTCTGGCCGGTGTTCTTCCCCTCGCTGATGGCGATGATCGCGTTCTGGTCGACGATGTCGCTGAACATGCCGGACTTCACCCGGTTCAGCCGCGGCCAGAAGCAGCAGCTGTGGGGCCAGGTGCTCGGCCTGCCCACCACGATGACGTTCTTCTCGCTGCTGGCGGTGTTCATCACCGCCGCCTCGCAGAAGATCTACGGCGCCCCGATCTGGGACCCGATCCAGCTCACCGGCAAGTTCAGCAACCCCGTGGTGGTCGCGTTCGCGCTGTTCACGATCATCGTCACCACCCTCAGCGTCAATGTGGCGGCCAACACCGTCAGCCCCTCCTACGACTTCTCCAACCTGCTGCCCAAGCTGGTCAGCTTCCGCACCGGCGGCATCATCACCGGGATCATCGGCATCGCCATCCAGCCCTGGCGGCTGCTGACCAACCCGCACGTGTACATCTACGTCTGGCTCGGCTTCTACGGCGGCCTGCTGGGCGCGGTCGCGGGCGTCCTGATCGCCGACTACTGGCTGATCCGCAGCACCGAGCTGCGGCTGGTCGACCTCTACCGTCCGCACGGCGCCTACTGGTACAACGGTGGCTGGAACTGGCGCGCGGTGGTCGCGTTCGCGGTCGGCGCGCTGCTGGCGGTGGGCGGAGCCTGGTCCGCCCCCGGCCAGGGCCCGTTCCCGCAGTCCGGCCTGATCCCGGTGCTCAAGCCGCTCTACAACTACAACTGGGTGGTCGGGTTCGCGGTGGCCATCATTCTCTACTGGGGGCTGACGATTATTTCGGTGAAGCGGGCACCCGCCCGGCACAGGGCGTTGGCCGGGCAGCGAGGCTGACCCGCTGACGACAGGACACTCTGATCCAGCAAAGCAGGACCCGGACGGCCAAGGCTCAGCGGCCCAGTTGCGATCCGCGGTCGAGGCCTGGGTCGCCGATGACCCCGACCCGGGCACCCGGGCCGAGCTGGCCGCCCTGCTCCAAGCGGGCGACACCGAGGGATTGGCCAGCCGGTTCGCCGAGCCGCTGACGTTCGGCACGGCCGGCATCCGGGGCGCGCTGGGGCCCGGCCCGGCCCGGATGAACCGCGCCACCGTGCGCCGGACCGCGGCCGGCCTGGCCCGCTACCTGGACGAAGCGAAGCCGGAGGCCAACGAGCAGCCGGTGGTCATCGGCCACGACGCCCGCCGCGGCTCCCCGGAGTTCGCCGACGAGGCGGCCCGGGTGCTGACCGGGGCCGGCCGCCGGGTGCTGCGGCTGCCCGGCCCGGTGCCGACCCCGGTGCTGGCGTTCGCTGTCCGTCACCTGGGGGCGGTGGCCGGGGTGATGGTCACCGCCAGCCACAACCCCCGCGACGACAACGGGGTCAAGGTGTACTGGACTGACGGCGGGCAGATCGTGCCGCCGGTCGACACCGGCATCGCGGCCGCCGCCGGTGCGGCCGGCCCGCTGCTCGACCTGCCGCTCGGGGACACCGGGGAGGCCCTCGGCGACGAGGTCACCCAGGCCTACCTGGACGCGATCGTGGCCGCGGTCCCGCCCGACAACCCGCCCGCCGGCCAGCTCGCCTACGCGGCCCGCGCGCAGCTTCGCATCGCCTACACCCCCATGCACGGGGTCGGCCTGGCCACCATGCTGCGGGCGTTCAGCCAGGCCGGCTTCGCCCCGCCCGCGGTCGTGGCCGAACAGGCCGAGCCCGACGGCATGTTCCCGACCCTGCCCAAGCCCAACCCGGAGGAACCGGGCGCCCTCGATCTGCTGCTGGCCGAGGCCACCCGGACCGGCGCCGACCTGGCGCTGGCCAACGACCCCGACGCCGACCGGCTGGCGGTGGCCCTCCCGGACCCAGCCGCGCCAAACGGCTGGCGGGTGCTGACCGGCGACGAACTGGGCGGGCTGCTGGGCGACCACCTGATCCGGCACACCCCCGACCCCGAACGACGGCTGCTGGTCACCACGATCGTGTCGGCCGGCCTGCTCGGCGAGCTGGCGGCTGCGGCCGGCGCCGCCCACGCCGAGACCCTGACCGGCTTCAAGTGGATCATGCGGGCCGCCGACGGCCCCGCCGCCCAGGGTCACCAGTTCCTGTTCGGTTACGAAGAGGCCCTCGGCTTCGCCGTCACCGACCTGGTCCGGGACAAGGACGGCATGTCGGCCGCGCTGGTGCTGGCGGCTGCGGCGGCCGGCGCCCGCAGCCGGGGACAGACGCTGACCGATGCCCTGGACGACATCGCCCGGCGCTTCGGCTTGTACGTGACCAGCCAGTTCTCGGTCGAGCTGGCGGGCGGCCCGGAAGCCGGGGCCGCGCTGCTGGCCGCCGCCCGCAGCGCCCCGCCGCTGTCGCTGCTCGGCCAGCCCGTCACCACCATTGACGACTTCGGGCTGGGCCTGCGGACCCAGGCCGACGGCACCAAGGACCCGCTCACCCTGCCCCGCCAGGACGCCATCATCTGGCTGGCGGCCGATAGGACCAGGGTGGCTGTCCGGCCCAGCGGCACCGAGCCTAAGGTGAAGATCTACTTGCAGGTGGTGCTGCCCGTCGCGGACCCGGATTCGCCTGCTGGCGATCTGTCCACGGCGGGCCCGCTCCGGGCTCAGGCGGCCCGGCGGCTGGCGGACCTGCGTCAGGAAGTATCGGAGGTGCTGCACCTGTGACCGAGTCCCTGACTCGCCGCCAGCTGGCCGAGATGATTGACCACACGCTGCTGGCGCCTGAGGCGACCGAGAAGGACATCACCGCGCTGTGCGCCGAGGCGCGCCAGCTCGGCGTGTACGCGGTGTGCGTGTCACCCACGCTGACCTCGATCGCCGCCCGGGATCTGCCCGGCCAGGAGATCAAGGTGGCCGCGGTGGCCGGGTTCCCGTCCGGGGCCCACAGCGCCGGGCTCAAGGCCCAGGAGGCCTCGATCGCGGCCGCCACCGGCGCCCACGAGGTCGACATGGTCATCAACCTCGGGCTGGCCAAGGCGGGCCGCTGGAAGGACGTGGAGCAGGAGATCGCCGCCGTCCGCGGCGAGATCCCCAGCCCGACCGTGCTCAAGGTCATCATCGAGTCGGCCGTGCTCGGCGACGAGGAAATCGTCAACGCCTGCCAGACCGCCGAGAGCGCCGGGGCCGACTTCGTGAAGACCTCGACCGGCTTCCACCCGGCCGGCGGGGCCACCACCGCCGCCGTCGAGCTGATGGCCAAGACGGTGGGGCCGCGGCTGGGGGTCAAGGCCTCGGGCGGCATCCGCACCGCCGCCGACGCGCTGGCCATGGTCGGGGCCGGGGCCACCCGGCTCGGCATGTCCCGGACCGCCGCCATCCTCGCCGAACTGCCCAACTGAGACCAAGAGGCCAACTGAGACCAAGAGGCCAGCTGAGGCCACGAGGCCAGCAAGACCGAGAGGAGCTGCCATGACCACTATTCGCGCCGCCCTGGTCCAGCAGAAGTGGACCGGCGACAAAGAATCCATGATCAAAAACGCCGTCGACGCGCTACGGGAAGCGGCCAGCCAGGGGGCCCAGGTGGCCTGCCTGCAGGAGCTGTTCTACGGCCCGTACTTCTGCCAGGTGCAGGACCCGCAGTGGTACAGCTGGACCGAGGCGGTGCCCGGCGGCCCCACCACCAGCCTGATGCAGGACCTGGCCCGCGAGCTGAACATGGTGCTCGTGGTCCCGGTCTACGAGGTCGAGCAGGAGGGTGTCTACTACAACACCGCCGCCGTCATCGACGCCGACGGCAGCTACCTCGGCAAGCACCGCAAGAACCACATTCCGCAGGTCAACGGGTTCTGGGAGAAGTACTACTTCCGGCCTGGCAACCTCGGCTACCCGGTGTTCGACACCGCGGTCGGCAAGGTCGGCGTCTACATCTGCTACGAGCGGCACTTCCCCGAGGGCTGGCGCGCGCTCGGCCTCGGCGGCGCCAAGATCGTGTTCAACCCGTCCGCCACCAGCCGCGGCCTGTCCGAGTACCTGTGGAAGCTGGAGCAGACCTCGGCCGCGGTCGCCAACGAGTACTTCGTCGGCACGATCAACCGGGTCGGCGTGGAGCCGCTCGGCGACGACGATTTCTACGGCCAGTCCTACTTCGCCGACCCGCGCGGCCAGATCATGGGCGGCACCGCCTCCGACAACGCCGACGAGCTGGTCATCCGCGACCTCGACATGGACCTGCTGGAAGAGGTCCGGCACCAGTGGCAGTTCTACCGCGACCGCCGCCCGGACTCCTACGGCCAGCTCACCCAGCCCTGATGCGCACGCTCATCCGCGGTGGCACCGTCGTCACCGCCACCGGCAGCTTCCCGGCCGACGTGCTGATCGACGGCGAGAAGATCGCCGCCCTGCTCGACCCCGCCCACACCGACGCGCTGGCGGGCACGGCCGACCGCGTCCTCGACGCGGCCGGCCTGTACGTCATGCCGGGCGGGATCGACGTCCACACCCACCTGGAGATGCCGTTCGGCGGCACGTTCTCGGTCGACGACTTCGAGACCGGGACCCGGGCCGCCGCCTGGGGCGGGACGACCACGATCGTCGACTTCCCCGTGCAGAAGAAGGGCAGCACGCTCACCGAGACGCTGGACACCTGGCACGGCAAGGCCAGCGGCAAGGCCAGCATCGACTACGGCTTCCACATGATCGTGTCCGACGTCAACGACACGACCCTGAAAGAGATGGACGCCCTGGTCGGCGAGGGCGTGACCAGCTTCAAGATGTTCATGGCGTACCCGGGCGTGTTCTACGCGACCGACGACGAGATCCTGCGGGCCATGCAGCGGGCGGCCGGCAACGGCGCCACGATCATGATGCACGCCGAGAACGGCATCGCCATCGACGAACTGGTCCGGCAGGCGCTGGCGGCCGGCCACACCGACCCGGGCTGGCACGGCCGCACCCGGCCGCCCGAACTCGAAGGCGAAGCCACCGCCCGGGCCATCCGGCTGGCCCAGGTGGCGGGCGCGCCGCTGTACATCGTGCACCTGTCGGCTAAGCAGGCCCTCGACGCGGTGACCGAGGCCCGGGACGGCGGCCGCCCGGTGTTCGCCGAGACCTGCCCGCAGTACCTCTACCTGTCCCAGGACGACCTGGACCAGCCGGGGTTCGAGGGGGCCAAGTACGTGGCCTCGCCGCCGGTCCGGCCCAAGGAGCACTGGCAGCACATCTGGCGCGGGCTGCGCAGCAACGACCTGTCGGTGGTGTCGACCGACCACTGCCCGTTCTGCTACAAGGACCAGAAGGAACTGGGCCAGGGCGACTTCTCCAAGATCCCCAACGGCATCCCCGGGGTCGAGCACCGGATCGACCTGCTGCACCAGGGGGTGGCCGACGGCGAGCTGTCCCCGGCTCGCTGGGTCGAGGTCAACTCGACCACCCCGGCCCGGATGTTCGGGCTGTACCCGCGCAAGGGCACGATCGCGCCCGGCTCCGACGCCGACATCGTGCTCTACGACCCCACCGCCAAGCACGTGCTGTCGGCCGCCACCCACCACATGAACGTGGATTACTCGGCCTACGAGGGCCGCGAGGTGACCGGCCAGGTCAAGACCGTGCTGTCCCGCGGCGACATCCTGATCGAGAACGGAGAGTGGCACGGTTCCGCCGGGCGCGGCAAGTACCTGGCCCGCGGCACCTGCCAGTACCTGGGGTAAAGGGGGGACGATGGACATCGGCCTGGTGCTGCAGAACGACCCGCCGGCTCAGCACGTCATCGAGCTGGCCCGGCGGGCCGACGCGGGCGGCTACAGCCACGTGTGGACGTTCGACTCGCATGTGCTGTGGCAGGAGCCGTTCGTGGTCTACTCGCAGATCCTCGCGCAGACCGCCAACGTCAAGGTCGGCCCGTTCGTGACCAACCCGCTGACCCGCGAGCCGTCGGTCACCGCGTCGCTGTTCGCCACCCTGAACGACCAGTTCGGCAACCGCACGGTGTGCGGCATCGGCCGCGGTGACTCGGCCCTGCGGGTACTCGGCCGCAAGCCCGCCTCGCTGGCCACGTTGTCGCACGCCATGCGGGTGATCCGCGACCTCGCCGAGGGCCGCGAGGTCGACTACGACGGCACTCCGGTCCGCATCCCCTGGGTCCGGGACGGAAAGCTCGAGCTGTGGATGGCCGGTTACGGCCCCAAGGCGCTCAAACTGTGCGGGGAGGAGGCCGACGGCTTCATCCTGCAGTGCGCCGACCCGGCCATCGCCCGCTGGACGGTCGGCACCGTGCGGGCGGCGGCGGCCGCGGCCGGCCGGGATCCGGCCGACGTCACCATCTGCGTGGCCGCCCCCGCCTACGTGGGCACCGACCTGGCCCACCAGCGCGACCAGACCCGCTGGTTCGGCGGCATGGTCGGCAACCACGTCGCCGACCTGGTGGCCCGCTACGGCGGCTCCGGCGAGACGATCCCGCGGGCGCTGACCGACTACATCGAGGCCCGCCAGGGCTACGACTACTCTCACCACGGCAAGGCCGGCAACCCCACCACCGACTTCGTGCCGGACGAGGTGGTGGATCGCTTCTGCCTGCTCGGCCCCATCGAAGCGCACCGGGACCGGCTGCGCGAGCTGCGCGAGATCGGCGCCGACAACTTCAGCGTCTACCTCATGCACGACGACGCCGACGCCACCCTCGACGCCTACGCCAAACACGTCATCGGCCAGGTCTGACCGTGGAATTACGGCTGATCCCGGACCGGGCCATCGGGGAGGCGAGCCTCGAGGCCAAGGATGGGCTCGGCTTCGAGACCTACGCGAAGGTGCTCGCCCGGGCCGCCCGCGGCACCCCGGGGCCGTTCACCATCGGGGTCTTCGGCGAGTGGGGGGTCGGCAAGACCAGCCTCATGCGCCTGGTTCAGGCCGACCTGGCCCCGACCGACAACGTGGTGACGGTCTGGTTCAACGCCTGGCGGTTCGAGAAGGAGGAACACCCGATCGTCCCGCTGGTGGGGACGATCATCCAGGAGCTGGAAAAATACCGGTCCCGGAAAGAAAAGCTCAAGGATTCCACCCGGGGGCTGATCCGTGCGCTCCGCGCGGTCGCGTACGGCTTCTCGGCCAAATCGACGGTCAAGGTGCCCGGATTCGCCGAGGTCGAAGCGTCCTTCGTGGCCAAGGACATGATCGACCGCCAGGAGCAGATCGCTCCGGACCCGTTGCTCGACCGCAGCCTCTACTACGGTGCGTTCAACGCGCTGGAGGCGATCGACCTGCCCGCCGACCTGCGCATCGTGGTGCTGATCGACGACCTCGACCGCTGCTTCCCCGATCAGGCGATCCGGCTCCTGGAAAGCATCAAGCTGGTACTGGCCCAGCGCGGTTTCATCTTCGTCCTCGGGGTGGCACGGCAGGTGATCGAGGGTTACCTGCAGCATCGGTATTCATCGGACTATGGCATCAAGGACTTCAAAGGCCAGCTTTATTTAGACAAAATTGTTCAGCTGCCGTTCCATATTCCGCCGAATGCCGGTCGCATGGATGAATTCTGCGCCCGTGTACTGGACGGTCAGCCACCCGAGATCTCCTCCCAGCTCGGCGCGACGCTGCCGACCATCGCGGAAGCACTGGGCGGTAATCCACGCGCGGTCATCCGCTTCATCAACAATATCCTCGTCGATATGGCGATCAGCTCCGAACTCACTGCGGTCTCATCAATGGAGCAGATCCCGCTCGACTTTTTCGCCATCTCGCGGTGTCTGGAGCACCGCTGGCCAGAGGTTTACTCGTCGCTGACCGCTGCCGATTATCTGGCGGAAGAGGTCTCTTCCTGGCAATTGCCGGGCCTTGTGCGGTTGGCAGAGGGAACGGACCCGAAAGCGCGGATTGCGGCGTCCATGGTCTCGGATCAGAAACTGGCCCGGCTCCTGCTGAGTGATCGTGGCCGCGCCTGGCTCTCCGATTCCGGTCAGCGGACGGCGAGTGTCGGGTTCCTGCAGAAAGAACGCCAATCCAGTCAAGCTGGCCCCGATCCTGCCCCTCGCTACGACACCTATATGTACTTCGATGCGGCCGACCGGGCCGAAGTCATCAGCTTGACGCAGCTACTCAGCGCTCAAGGGGTTGATGTCTTCTTCGACGTTGAGGGAACTCCCGTGTCCAGCCGTCTTTCTGAAATCAGCCCGGAGCTGGCCAAGTCCCGGTCGGTCTGCGTATGTATTGGGCCAAATCCACTGAACGTCGCGCGCGTCAGCCAGGTCGATCTGCTGCTGAGGATCGGACCGGACCGGGTGATTCCCATCTTGCTGCCCGGCTCCGATCTCGAAAATCTGCCTGCGAGCCTGGCTACCTTCCCGGTCGAGGACTTTAGTTCTGGCGTCCACCCCAGCAAAATCGTCCGTCTGGCGGGCCTCCTGCTGCGGTCCACCTAGCAAGGCGCCGGTCGGGCATCAATCCGCCCGACTTGTGGTTGAACCAGTGAAAGTATTCCGCGAGAAGGCAGCAACCGATGTTCCGCGCAAAAGCCCGTGCCGCGAAGCCGACGGCCGAGATCGACCAGCAGCCGGCCGCTGAGATCCGTAAGCCCGATGATCAGTGGAAGCGTGAGCTGACCGGCCAGCAGTACAGCGTGCTGCGCCGCGGCCACACCGAGATGGCGTGGACCGGCGCCCTGCTTCGCAACAAGAAGGACGGCTCCTACACCTGCGCGGGCTGCGGCAACGAGCTGTTCCGCTCGGACGCCAAGTTCTATTCCGGCACCGGGTGGCCGAGCTTCTACGAACCGGCCGTGGCCGAAGCGGTCGAGCTGCGCCCGGACCACAGCCTGTTCATGCGCCGGACTGAAGTCGTCTGCCGCCGCTGCGGCGGGCACCTGGGCCACGTCTTCCACGACGGTCCGCAGCCGACCGGCGACCGCTACTGCATCAACTCGGCCGCGCTGACCTTCGAGGCCGCGCCGGCCGCTGAGGCTGAGGAGGCCTGACGTGCTGGGGATCAAGACCGCCAAGGACCACCCGGCCCCGGCCCCGCCGTTCGAAGGCCACGGCCCGGACGGCGCCGACCGGGCCACGTTCGCGGCCGGCTGCTTCTGGGGGGTCGAGGCCGCGTTCCGGGCCATCCCCGGCGTGCTGCAGACCGCGGTCGGCTACACCGGCGGCCACACCGCCGACCCGACCTACCGGAAGGTGTGCGGGCACCGGACCGGCCACGCCGAGGCGGTCGAGGTGTGGTTCGACCCGGCCCAGGTCAGCTACGCGGACCTGCTGGCGACGTTCTGGAACATCCACAACCCGACCAGCCGCAACCGCCAGGGGCTGGACTTCGGCAGCCAGTACCGCTCGGCCATCTTCGTCCACGACGAGGCCCAGCAGGCGGCGGCGACCGCATCGCGCGACACCGCCCAGGCCACCTTCAAACGCCCGATCGTCACCCAGATCACTCCGGCCTCGGCGTTCTACCGCGCCGAGGAGTACCACCAGCGCTACCTGGAAAAGGGCGGTCGCGCGGCCTGCGCGGTATCAGTCCTTTAATTAAAGGGTCCCTGCGGTCCGGGGGCTCCGGTTCAGCCGGCCCGCTCCCACGCGGGCATCATCGCCTCCGGGTAGCGGCTGCCGAACGACCCGCCGGGCACGATCTCGTCCACCCGCCGCAGGTCATCGGCGGTGAGCCGGACGTCGGCGGCGCCCACGTTCTCGGCCAGCCGGTCGGGGCTGCGGGTGCCGGGGATCGGCACGATGTCGTCGCCCTGGGCCAGCAGCCAGGCCAGCGCCAGCTGGGTCACGCTGGCGTTCTTCGCCCGGGCCAGCTCGGTGAGCTGCTCGATGGCGGCGACGTTGCGCTCGTAGTTACCGGGCTGCCAGCGCTCGTCCCGGCTGCGCATGTCGTCCGGGCCGTACTGTGAGGCGGGCTTGACCGCCGAGGTCAGGAACCCGCGGCCGAGCGGTGAGTAGGCCACGAAGCCGATGCCGAGCTCGCGGGTGGTGGGCAGGATCTCCTGCTCCACCCCCCGCTCGAACACCGAGTACTCGGTCTGCAGCACCGTTACCGGCTGCACCGCGTGCGCCCGCCGGATGTCGTCCGGCCCCGCCTCGCTGAGCCCGAAGTAGCGGACCTTGCCCGCCTCGATCAGCTCTTTGACCGCACCCGCCACGTCCTCGATCGGCACGCCGGGGTCGACCCGGTGCTGGTAGAGCACGTCGATGTGGTCGGTGCCGAGGAACCGGAGGCTGTTGTCGGCGACCTCGCGGATGTGCTCAGGGCGGCTGTCGAGCGCCCGGTCCAACCTAGCCCTCACCAGGGCAATGGCCGGCGGCGGCTACACCTGGCGCAGGACCGCGATGACCCGGCCGGGGCCGGGCGGGCGGCCGGCCGCCGGATCACCACCCAGTCGCCGGGCCGGATCCCGGGGTGGGTGGCAGTGCCGGCCGCGACCCGCTGCAGGCACAGCTCCTGATGGGCGGCGGCCATGTCCGGCGGCACCTGGCCGACGAAGTGCCCCCACACCACCTGCTCGCTGTCCCCGGCGTCCAGCTCCGGCGGGGCCTGGCGGGCCTGGGGCACCACCGGCCGGGCCGGCCGGATCACCCGCACGGTGCGCGGCACCCCCGGCTGGTAGGTCACGTAACCGTCGGCCTTGAGCTGCTGGAGGTGGCGGAGCACGGTCGACGGGCTCTTGAGCCCGGCTCCGGCCGCGATCTCCCGGCTGCTGGGGGAGCAGCCGTGGACGGCGATATAACGCTCGATGACCTCGAGGATCTGGCTCTGGCGGGTCATCGAGCCTCCGCAGTCGGGATCGCCCTTTAGGTCGACATTAAATGATCAAGGGCCGGCTGCCTAGCTCTCAGGATCGCCCGTCTCCGCGCCGCCGGGGCCGCTCTCGTCGCCGGAATCGATGACCGGGACCGGCTTGATCCCCATCCGCTGGGCCAGTTCGGTCAGCAGGATGTCCTGCTGGGCCAGGTGCTCCTGCACGTGGGCGACCTCGTGCAGGGTGGCGCTGGCGTCGTGGAACGTCGCCTCCGAGCGCTTGTCGGCCGCGTCGGCCTGCACGTTCTGGCCGACCATGATCACCGACAGCAGCACCAGCTGCAGGAACGTCTGCGCCACCCAGGACACGATCGCGGACGCGCCCGCGTGGATCGCGTCCGGCAGGCTGATCAGGTCGAACAGCGCGAACAAATACGCGCACCACATGCTGCCGACCGCCCGGGTGATCGCGATCGCGACCCGGGTGTTGAACCGGTTGATCGCGCTCCCGTGCGGCAGCAGGTCGTTAACCCGGACCGGGCCGTCGGCCAGGCGCGAGGCGATGTGCGGGTGGCGGATGTGCTGATAGAGGGTCACGGCGGCCCCTTCCCCAGGCGTCACGGGCGTGCTCGTAGCGACCCGCCAGCGTAGTGACCGGGAGCCGCCGCGGGAGCGGGACCGTCTGTAGTCAGAGCCGTCTCAGAGGAAGCCGGGCCCTCAGCGCTTCCAGTCCACCACGTCGCCGGCCGGGTGCCGGGTGAAGTCGGGCAGCGCGGTCAGCGCCTGCTCCTCGCCGCCCGGTGTGTAGGTGACGATCAGCCGCAGCGTCCGCCAGCTGGTGTTCATGGTCGAGTGCAGCGTGTTCATCGGGATGTAGACCGCGTCGCCCTCGGCGATCGGGAACTCCTCGTCCCCGACCGTCTGGGTGCCGGTCCCCGAGATCACGTAGATCAGCTCGTCGGCGTGCTCGTGCAGGTGCCGTACGTGGCCCTGGCCGGGGTTGATGATCACCTCGCCCTGGGAGTTGGCCGCTCCCGGGATCGTCACCGGGGACACGAACCACTTCATCGTGCCCCAATCGAAGCTGAACGTCTCCACCTGGTCCGGCTGAATGTGCGTCACGGTCATGCTCGGCAGGCTAACGCACCGCCGCTCCCAGCAGCTGAGCCGCCGCGGCCAGATCGGACTCGCCCGGCAGCGCGAACCCCAGCAGCAGCGCGGGCGGGAACGGCGCGTGGCTGGTGCAGTGCCGGTGCAGCTCGTGCAGCCCCACCCCGGTGGCCCGGGCCCGCTCGGCGATCGCGTGCTCGTCGGCCCCGGCCGGCAGCTCGGCCAGCAGGTGCAGCCCGGCCGCGGTGCCGCGGACCCGGGCCTCGGGCAGGTAGGTGCGCAGCCCCTCGACCAGGACGTCGCGCTTGGCCCGGTACCGCCGCCGCATCGCCCGCAGGTGCCGCTCCAGCGCCGCGTCCCCGATGAACGAGGCCAGCGCCAGCTGATCGAGGGTCGGCGGGGTGACCCCGGTGATCCGCAGCACCCCCTCCACCTCGTCGATCAGCCCGGCCGGGGGGACCATCCAGGCCAGCCGCAGGGCCGGCGCCAGCGTCTTGCTGGTGGTGCCGACGAACACCACCCGGTCCGGGGCCAGCCCCTGCAGGGAGGCGACCGGCTCGCGGCCGAACCGGTACTCGACGTCGTAGTCGTCCTCGATGATCAGCGCCTGGCGCTCGTGCGCCCAGGCCAGCAGGGCCGACCGGCGTTCGGCGGTCATCACCACCCCGGTCGGGTACTGGTGGGCAGGGGTGATGATGACCGCGTCGACGCCGGCCGCCGCCAGCTCGGAGACCACCAGCCCGTCCGCGTCCACCCGGACCGGGACCGCCTCCAGGCCCGCGTGCTCGGCCGTGTAGCGCTGCCAGCGCCAGCCCGGGTCCTCGATCGCCACCCGGCGCACGCCCCGGTGCCGGAGCACCTCGCAGATCACGGTCAGTGCCTGCGAGGTGGCGCAGCAGATCACCACCTGGCCGGGCTCCACCACCACCCCGCGCATCCGCGCCAGGTAGCCGGAGATCGCGCTGCGCAGCTCGTAGATGCCGCGGTGGCCGGCGTACCCGAGCCGCCGGTCGGGCAGGTCGCGCAGCGCCTGCAGCAGCGCCGCCTTCCACCGGGCGCGGGGGAACGCGTGGTAGTCGGCCTGACCGGGGCGCAGGTCGTAGCGGAATCGCCGCGGCGCCGTCCGCGGGGCCGGCGGCGGCGGGACCACGGTCTCCGGCAGCTCGGCCACCCGGGTCGCCGACCCGCGCCGCGGGGTCAGGTAGCCCTCGGCGGCCAGCTGGGCGTAGCTGCCCACCACCACCCCGC
Source organism: Actinomycetota bacterium (assembly GCA_019240215.1). Taxonomy (GTDB): domain Bacteria; phylum Actinomycetota; class Actinomycetes; order Streptosporangiales; family Streptosporangiaceae; genus Bog-532. The sequence continues at coordinate 98,698 of JAFAYQ010000038.1, forward strand.
GGGACACGCCGAGCTGCTGGGCCAGGTCCCGGCTGGGCGGCAGCACCGAACCGGGGCCCAGCCGCCCGGACCGGATCGCCACCCGCAGCGCGTCCTCCAGCTGCCGCCGCAGCGGAACCCCGGTCTGGAACGGGATGTCGAGGTCCATGCCTGGCAAACTACCTGGTCGAGCCGGAATTGGACCTTGTTATGAACCGGCGATTGGACCATACCGGAGGACCACCGGCCTACTAGGCTTCAAGATCGGATATTTCTGCGATTTACCGCGACAGAGAGCCTCAGGAGAATGCATGGGACGGATCCGGGTGCACGAGTTCGTCACCCTGGACGGCGTGATCGACGCACCGTCCTGGACGGCTGACTTCGGCTTCGATCCGCGGATGGGCGAGGTCATCGGCGCGGTCACCGGAGCCAGCGACGGCATCCTGCTCGGCCGGACCACGTATGAGATGTTCGAGCCGGCCTGGTCGCAGCGCACCGTCGACGACGACCCGGGCGCGCCCTTCTTCAACGACACCACCAAGTACGTGGTGTCGTCCACGCTGACCGAGATCACCTGGCGGAACTCGCAGATCATCGGCCGCTACGACGCCAAAGAGGTGCAGCGGCTGAGGGAGGACGACAGCGCCACCGGGCTGTACGTCAGCGGCAGCGCCACCCTGGTCCGGGCGCTGCTGGCCGACGGCCTGGTCGACGAGCTGCACCTGTTCGTCTATCCGGTGGTCCGCGGGACCGGCCCGCGGCTGTTCGGGGACGGCGTGCCGCCGGGCCGCTGGCAGCGGGCGGGCGCGGCGCTGTACGACAACGGGGTCACCTACCTCAAGCTCACCCCGGCGACGTGACGCTGGCCGAGCTGGCCAGATTGCCCGTCGCGGTGGGGCCGCTCCGGCGGCGATGGTGAGCCCGGGGCCGTCGGGGGCCGGCCCCGGGTCAGCCGGACCGATAGCGTTTCCTCCTAACGACAAGATCGTCAGCGAGGGAGAGCCGGATGCCGGTCCCGGGGGTCGCCTTGCAGCGGCTCGGTTTCCTGACCATCGGCCTGTTCGACGGGGGTGATCCGGGGCCCGGCCACCAGACCACGCTGGAGGTCATCGAGCTGGGGGAGCGGCTCGGGTTCGACAGCGCCTGGATCCGGCACCGGCACCTGCAGTACGGGATCTCCTCCCCGGTCGCGGTACTGGCGGCCGCGTCCCAGCGGACCCGCCGGATCGAGCTCGGCACCGCGGTGATCCCGCTCGGCTGGGAGAACCCGCTGCGGCTGGCCGAGGACCTGGCCACCGTGGACATCTTGTCCGGCGGCCGCCTCAACCCGGGCCTGTCGGTCGGGCCGCCCCGCAACTACGACGAGGTCAAAGAGGCGCTGTACCCGGACTCGGGCGACAGCGAGGACTTCAGCTACCAGCGGGTGGAACGGCTGCTGCGGATGGTCGGCGGTGAGCCGGTGGTCGCGTTCAGCGGCACCGTCGGTTTCGAGGAGTTCTCCGACCAGGTCCAGCCCTACGCCCCGGGCCTGCGCGGCCGGATGTGGTACGGCGGGGCCGGGCTGGCCTCCGCCCGCTGGGCCGGTGAGCACCGCATGAACTTCCTGACCAGCAGCGTCGTCCGCGCCGAGGAGCCCGCCGAAGGACCGGTGGACTTCGCCGAGATCCAGCACTCGCACATCCAGGCGTTCCGGGCCGCCCACCCCGACGGCGCCAACGCCCGGGTGTCCCAGGGGCTGGTGGTGATCCCGACCGACAGCGCCACCCCCGCCCAGCGCGAGAAGTACCAGGCCTACGTGGCCGCCCGCACCCCGCGCACCACCCAGCCCCAGGGACCGGCCCGGATGCTGTTCGCCCACGACCTGATCGGCACCTCAGCCGAGCTGGCCGAACAGCTCTACGCCCACGCCGGCTTCCGCGACGTCACCGAGGTCGCGTTCGCGCTGCCGTTCACGTTCGCGCCCGAGGACTACGTCCAGATCCTCACCGACCTGGCCCAGAACCTAGGCCCCGCCCTCGGCTGGCAGCCCGCGGGACGAACCTGAACGGTACGTGCCGGGGGTCTGACCCACGGTGCGGGTGAACGTGTCGACGAACGCGCTGGTGGTGGCCCAGCCGCAGCCGTGCGCGGTCTCGGTCACGGTCGCTCCGTCGGCCAGCTGGATCATCGCGTGGAACACGCGCACGTTGGTCCGCCACTGCGGGTAGGTCATGCCGAACTCGCTGCGGAACAGGCGGGTCAAGGTCCGCTCGCTGGCCCCCGCCTGGCGGGCCAGCCACGCCACCGGGCGCGGCTCGCGCAGGTCTTTGACCACCAGCTCACACGCCTGGGCCAGCCGCGGATCGCGGGGCGCGGGCAGCGCCAGCGGCTGCACGTGGGCCCGGCGCAGCCGGTCGACCAGCACCGCCCGGATCCGCACGGCCTCGTCCGGCGGCAGCCCCGGCTCGGTCCCGGCCACCAGCAGCGCGCCGAACAGGCGGTCGACCGCCACGATGGTGGGCGACGTGTCCGGCAGCGGTGCGGCGGCCGCGTCGAACCCGACCGTGTGCACCGAGGTCGGCCCGTAGGCCCGGTGCTCGTGCCAGGTGCCCGCGGGCACCCAGGCCGCCCGGTCCCGGGACGCGACCCAGGCGCCCTGCTCGGTGTGGATCGCCAGGACCCCCGTGCTCACGTAAATGAGCTGGTGATAGTCATGGCTGTGGCGGTGAATGACCGCTCCGGGGCCGTGCTTATGGAGGAACTCGCTGGTGTGGGGATGGTTCAGGAAGCTGCCCGGCCCGCTCGACCCCTGGCTGTTCTCCGACATTAATCGGCAGATTATCGGAAGCCAGACGGGTCGGCTAGCGGCAGCATGGAGTCGATGAACGACAAGCAGCCCGGCCGCCGGAGCCGGCTCCGGCAGGTCGCCCTCGATACCCGCCCGCTCAGCGTGCCGGCCTTCCGGCGGACGTTCGCGGGCCAGGGCGCCTCCTACATCGGCACGATGGTGACCGAGGTCGCGGTGCCGGTGCAGATCTACGCGGACAGCCACTCGTCGCTCTACGTGGGGCTGGCGGGCCTGGCCGGGCTGGTCCCGATCACGGTGTTCGGCCTGTACGGGGGAGCGGTGGCCGACGCGGTCGACCGGCGCAAGCTGTACCTGTGGTCGTCGCTGGTGACCTGGGTGGTGACGCTGATGCTGCTGGCCCAGGCGCTGGCCGGGCTGCGCTCGGTCGGGCTGCTACTGGCCTTGGTCGTGGTCCAGTCGGGCGGCTTCGCGGTGTCATCCTCGACCCGCGGCGCCATCATCCCCTCGATCGTGCCGGTCCCGATGATCCCGGCCGCCAACACCCTCAGCTACACGGCCGGCAACATCGGCCAGATCCTCGGCCCGCTGGTGGCCGGGGTGCTGGTCGGGCTGCCGCACGGATTCTCCTACGCCTACGGGGCCGACGCGGTGCTGTTCACCACCGCCCTGTACTCGACGTTCCGGCTGCCCTCGCTGCGCCCGGCCGGGGCCACCGGCCGGGCCGGCGTGCGGGCGGTGGCCGAGGGCATCGCCTACATCGGCCGCCACCCGATCCTGCTGATGTCATTCGGGCTCGACATCGCGGCCATGACCCTGGCCATGCCGCGGGCGCTGTTCCCGGAGGCGGCCGCCACCCGCTTCCACGGCGGAGTCGGGCTGCTGTACTCGGCCATCGCGATCGGCTCGATCCTGGCCGGCCTGTTCAGCGGCTGGATCGGCCGGGTCTGCCGCCAGGGCGTCGCCCTCACCGTCGCCGTCGCCTGCTGGGCGGCCGCCGTGTTCGCGGCCGGCCTGGCCCGCAGCCTGGCCCTGGCCGTGGTCCTGCTGGCCGTGGCCGGGGCGGCCGACCTGGTCAGCGTGGTCTACCGGCAGACGATCCTGCAGACCTACGCGCCCGACGAGCTGCGCGGGCGCATGCAGGGCGTGTTCACCGTGGTGGTCAGTGGCGGCCCCCGCCTGGGCGACCTCCGGGCCGGTGCGATGGCCGCCGCCACCAGCCTCTCGGTCGCCTGGTCGGGCTCGGCCGCGGTCTGCTTCGCCGTCGTCATCATCGCCGGCGTCAGCGTCCGCTCGTTCTGGCACTACCAGCCCGCCCAGACCTCCGGTGCGGGGGAGACCGGGGCGGGCGAGCCCGGCGACGGGGGCGCTCAGCCCGAGGACGAACGCCGCGCGTCGTAACCGGAGCGGGCGGCCGCGATCTCGTCGCGGTGGGCGCGGGTCCACGTCACCAGCCCTTCGATCGCGACCAGCAGGCCGCGGCCGAGGTCGGTCAGCGCGTAGTCGACCCGGGGCGGCACCACCGGGTACACGGTCCGGGTGACCAGGCCGTCACGCTCCAGGTGGCGCAGGGTCAGGGTCAGCATCCGCTGGCTGATCTCGTCGATCTCGCGGTGCAGCTCGGTGAACCGGCGGGTGCCCGACCCGAGCAGCTCGATGACCAGCAGCGACCACTTGTCCGCGAGCCGGTCGAGCAGGTCGCGGATCTCGCACGAGGTGGTGTCGCGGACGCACGAACCCGGGTCAGGCACATCGATGTGCGTGGCTGACTTTGTTGTGCCGTCTTCCATGAGCCGCAGTCTTACTGAAGATTGGGTCACGAACAAGAAGTAACCATCAGGGGCTGGAGGACGGGTGGAGCTAGGTGTGGTGCTGCCGTCGATGTCGCGGCGGGACGGGCGCCCGGGGGACATCCCGGCCCTGGCCCGGGAGGCGGAAGCGCTCGGGTTCGAGTCGGCCTGGGTGGTGGACCAGCTGGTGGCCGGGACCGGGGTGCCGGTCCTGGACAGCCTGACCGTGCTGGCGGCGGCGGCCGCCGCGACCGAGCGGATCCGGCTCGGCGTCGGCGTGCTGATCGCCCCGCTGCGCCCGGTCGCCTGGATCGCCAAACAGGCCGCCACCGTCCAGTACGTTTCCGGCGACCGGCTCCTGCTCGGCATCGGCGCCGGCGGCGACCGGCACGACGCCGCCTGGACCGCGGCCGGCGTCCCCCGCCGGGAGCGCGGCCGCCGCACCGACGAGGCGCTCGAGGCGCTGCCCGGCCTGATCGCCGGTAAGCCGACCCGCCTGACCCCCGATGGCCCCGAGGTCACCCTGAGCCCCGGCGTGACCGTCCCCCCCATCGTCATCGGCGGCAACTCCGACGCCGCCGCCCGCCGGGCCGCCCAGTTCGCCGACGAGTGGTTCATCCTGGCCGGCCCCGACGACATCCCGCGCTACCAGGCCAAAGCGGCCGAGCAGGCCGCCCGCTACGGCCGGCCCGTCCCCGCCATCACCACCAGCGTCATGGTCGCCCTCGACGGCGACCCCGCCGTCCCCGGCCGCGACACCCTCATCCGGCAGCTGACCGACCCCGACGGCATGTTCGGCATCCCGCCCGAGGCCGCCGCCGGCGCCGTCCTCCCCGGCGCCCCCAGCGCCCTCACCGATCACCTGGCCCGCCTGGCCGGCGCCGGCGTCCACCGCGCCATCATCCAGGTCGCCGCCGGCGACTGGTCCCGCCAGGCCACCCTGGCCGCCGAAGCGGCCTCAAGCCTGTCCTGACCTGGGCTCAGGCGCTCTCGGCGGGGCCGGCGGCCGGGCCGGCCAGCGGGACGCTGCGCAGTGACAGCCAGATCGCGAGCACGGCTCCGCAGGTCAGACAGCTGTCGGCGATGTTGAAGGTAGCGAAGTGCTGCAGGTCGATGAAGTCGACGACGGCACCGCGGCCGATACCGGGCGCTCGCAGCAGCCGGTCGCACAGGTTCCCCATCGCCCCGGCCAGCAGCAGGCCGAGCGCGACCGCCCAGCCCGTTGACCGCAGCCGGGACACCCTGGTCACGATCAGCAGGGCTGTCGCCACCGCCAGGCAGGTGAACAGCACCGTCGCGGCGGGCGCGAACGAGAAGGCCGCGCCCGGGTTACGGGAGACGTCGATGGTCAGGACCTGGCCGAGCAGGCGGACCGGCGGTTGGCCGCTACGAGTCGCGACCATCAGTGCCTTCGTCGCCTGGTCCACACCGATGCCCAGCGACGCCGTCCCGGCCAGCACCACTGCGCAGCGCTTGTTCACCGGCATGCCGCCATTATGGCAGCACAAAAACGGCGACCGATGCCCGCGCCGATGGCTCCGTCCGTCTACCGGGACGCAGCCGCGCCGCACATCCCCCACCGCTACGACCGCTGCCCGCCCGAGCCCTGAACCACTACGCCGGGGCTGCGACCGGAAGGTCGGCCGCGCGAGCGGCTTCGAGCAGGCCCCGGTCGTAGGTGAGGAAGCTGGTCAGGTCGGCCCGGCGCGCCAGGGCGCTGGCGAGATGGATCGCGTCCAGGCTGCGAACGGTCACCGGCTCCACGGCTTGGGCCAGCCTCCGGACCCGCGCCGTCAGCTCAATGAGGTCGATCTGGTCCAGTACCGCCGGCAGGCGGCCGACGGCCGCGGGCGCGTATCGGGCCACGGCCCGGAACGACTCGATCTCCACCAGGGCCGAACTGACCCAGCCGACCTCCGCCCGCTCACCGAGCCAGGCCCGCAGCGCGGCTGTCTCCGGCTCGGCGTGGGCCAGCTTCACCACCGCCCCCGAGTCCAGATAGATCATCAGCGCTCGTCAGCCCGATCGCGCGCCAGCTCTTCCGCCACGTTGACCCCGTCGGGTGCGCCCAGCTCCATCCCCAGCACGGCGCGCCGCATCTCCGCCGCCCGTTCGCGGCGGCCGGCGGCCTCCAGCACCGCCTGCCGGATAGCCGCCGACCGCGAGCTCCCGTCGCTGGTCAGCACCGCCAGCGCATGCTCGGTCTCCTCATCCGTCCGGACCGTGATCGTGTCAGCCACAGACCCATTGTAAGACAATCTGTCTTATCGTTCGTCGAGCTCGATAACCCTGGCTTGATTGATGACAGTGACGTGCTTATATTGTCATTGCTCAGCGGAGTAACGTAAAGGAAGAACATAGCTGCCTGTGGGGGGTTTGTATGTTAGAGGAAATTGCTGCCGCGTTGACCTCTGATATGGCTAGCAACGTAACCAGCGCGCTTCTGGATAGAGTGGCGCGCCGGCGGATTCGATGATAGCTGGCAACGGTAGTTCTCCAAGCCCTGAAGCTCGAGGCGGAAGAAAATGGGCAGTCCCTGGAGTACCCTTCCAGCGCGTCTGGCACCGCACCCCCCGGCGAACTTGACGCCTTGCTCCCGAAAGGCTTCAGAGACTGGCCCGGCTCTATTGGTGTAGAAGTTTGGCTTCCAACTGGTGGAAACAACTCTCTTGGCTCCCTGCTCAAGCGCCTCAGCCTGATTCTTGACGGGTCCGACGTTCGCGATCAGCTGACCGGCTTGCTGTTTATCCACGGAGTGCAGCTGTCGGATGACGAAAATATAGAACTCACCAAGTATTTGGACAGTCATTCGGCGCCCGGACGAGCCCACGTCTGGGGTCCGCGCGAGGCCGCCGCACTCGTTGAGAAGCATAAGACTCAGATTGCGGCCATCCTGCCAGAGCTGTCCCTGACGGCTCTTCGGAACGAACTGCGAGGCCCGGAACCCGATTGGGAATCCCAGGCGGAGTCTCGGCTTGCTCGGCTTACTGATATCTACCGCAGCCAAGGGATAGTACTGGCCCTCGGGGCCGGGGTCTCGATCGGGATGGGTGTGCCCAACTGGGACGAACTGGTGAGCGCCTTGTTCGTCTCGCTGGTGACCAAGCAGGTGACCGAGGACATCGATGAAGGCCAGGCGCTCGCGCTGGCCAACGCGGCCCGGATGGTCGGGAATGAGTCGCCGCTGCTGTCGGCGCGCTACCTCAGGCGCGGCTTGGAGGACGGTAACACGGGTGATTCGAAGGCCTTCCAGCAGGCGCTCGCGGCTGTGCTTTATGGCCATATTGGCTCAGCACGGTCGGCATCTCCGCTGCTGAAAGAATTGGCAAAGATATGTATGCCACTCCGCACCGGGGCGAAGATTCACTCCGTCATAACGTATAACTTTGATGATCTGCTGGAAAAGGTTCTCTTTGGAGAAGGTATACGCTCCAGGAGCGTCTACTCGGCACGGCATCATCCCGATGAGACCGAGCTGCCAATCTTTCACGTACACGGCTTTCTTCCACAGGACGCCAGTAAATTCGGCGATCTTCAGGAGGGCCTCCTGGCCTTTTCCGAAGAAGGCTATCATCAACTGTTCAAGGACCCTTACCACTGGACGAATGTCATACAGCTGCAAGCATTTCAGCAGCAAACGTGCGTTTTCGTGGGCCTGTCGCTGACTGACCCCAACCTGCGGCGCCTGCTGGAATACGCCGCTACCTCTCGCGATGAACCCCGGCACTTCGCGTTTATGAAGAGGACCTCGGTCGATGAGCTCCTGGCGTCGCAGGAGAAGGGTGGAGAGGTGACGGTGACGCACAAGGCTGCCAGCGATTTTCTCCGGGTTCACCACAGCTTGCAAGATCGTGTCTTCGGGGAGCTGGGCCTTGAAGTCATCTGGTTTGACGACTACGAGAAAATGCCGACGGCGGTGGCGAAGCTGAGAGGCTGATGCAGAACGGCCCGGCCCCCACCAGGAGGGCCGGGCCGTCAGTGCCCGAAAGCCAGCGCTGGTTACAGGCCGAGCTCGGCTTCGAAGCTGCCTTCTTCCAGCCGCTCCTTGACCGTGACCAGGAAGCGGGCCGCGTCGGCGCCGTCGACCAGGCGGTGGTCGTAGGTGAGGGCCAGGTAGACGACCGAGCGGACCGCGATCACTTCGCCGAGGGCCGGGTCGTCGACCACGACCGGGCGCTTGACCACGGTGCCGGTGCCGAGGATGCCGACCTCCGGCTGGTTGATGATCGGGGTGTCGAACAGGGCACCCCGGCTGCCGGTGTTGGTCAGCGTGAACGTGCTGCCGGCCAGCTCGTCCGGCCCGACCTGGCCGGACCGGGTCCGGTTGGCGAGGTCGGCGATCTTGCGGGCCAGGCCGCCCAGGTTGAGGTCACCGGCGTTGTGGATGACCGGGACCATCAGGCCGCGGTCGGTGTCGACGGCGATGCCCAGGTGCTCGTTGTCGTGGTAGATGACCTGCTTGTTGGCCGTGTCGATGACCGCGTTGAGCTTCGGGTGCACCTTCAGCGCCTCGATCGCGGCCAGCGCGAAGAACGGCAGGAAGCTGAGCTTGACGCCCTCGCGGGCCTCGAAGTCCTGCTTGGCCCGCTGGCGCAGCCGCGCGATCGCGGTCACGTCGGCCTCGACCACGGTGGTGAGCTGAGCCGAGGTCTGCAGCGACTCCACCATCCGCTGGGCGATGACCTGGCGGGGCCGGGACATCCGCTGGGTGGTGCCGCGCAGCGCCGACGGCACCACGGCCGGCCGGGACGGCGCCGACGGCTGACCCGCGGGGGCGGCCGCGGCCGGAGCGGGCGCGGCCGGCTGACCAGGCGCCGCCGGAGCCGGAGCCGCCGCCGGAGCGGCCGGGGCCGGAGCAGCGGCCGCCGGAGCGGCCTGGGTCTGGGCGGCCTCCTGCTCGCGCCGGGTGCGGGCCGCGTCGAGCACGTCCTGCTTGCGGATGCGGCCGCCGACGCCGGTGCCCTGCACCGACTCCAGGTCGACGCCGTGCTCGGACGCCAGCTTGCGGACCAGCGGGGTCACGTACGGGCCGTCGCTGCCGGACGGCGACGACTCCCGGGACTCCTGCTGCTGCGGAGCCGCGGCGGGCGCCTGAGACGCCTGCGCCGGCTGAGGCGCCTGAGGCTCCTGGGGCGCCTGCGCCGGAGGAGCCGCCTGCGTCGCCTGAGGCTGCTGGGGCGCCTGCGCCGGGGGAGCCGAAGGCGGCGGAGTCTGCTGCGCAGGCGGCGACCAGGCCGGAGCCGGCGCCGGCGCGGCCGCCTGGGCCGGAGCCGCCGAGCCCGCCCCGTTTGACCCCGAGCCCGAGTCACCATCCGACGAGGCCGGCGCCGCCTCCGATACCGGCGCTTCCTGCGCAGGCTGCCCGCCGTCCGCCGCCGGAGCGTCACCACCGCCCGCGCCGTCACCCTCCTCGATCACCGCGAGCTGGGCGCCGACCTCCACGGTCTCGTCCTCGCCGACGGCGATCTGGCGCAGCACGCCGGCTGCGGGGGAGGGAATCTCGGTGTCGACCTTGTCGGTCGACACCTCGAGGAGCGGCTCATCCGCCTCCACGCGCTCGCCTTCCTTCTTCAGCCAGCGCGTGACGGTGCCCTCTGTGACGCTCTCGCCGAGCTGAGGCATGGATACCGAGACCGACATTGTTCCGGTGACTCCTTCGTGAGCGCACGCGTGCCCGGGTCAGGCGTGTACGTGTCAGGCGTGTACGTGCAGGGGCTTGCCGGCGAGCGCCAGCATGGCCTCGCCGATGATCTCCGACTGGGTGGGGTGCGGGTGGATCAGCTGCGCCACGTCGGACGGCTCGGCTTCCCAGTTGTAGATGAGCTGGCCTTCGGCGATCAGCTCGCCGACCCGGCTGCCCACCAGGTGAATGCCGAGGACGCGGCCGGGGCTGCCATCCTCGTTCCTGGCCGCGATGACCTTGCCCGCGCCCTGCGTCTGCAGGATCACGCTCCGGCCGTTGCCGCCCAGAGGGTAGGTGAACTCCACGGTCTCGATCCCCCGGTCGGCGGCCTGGGCGGCGGTGATGCCGACCGAGGCGACCTCGGGGTCGCTGTAGGTGATGCGGGGCACGCCGTCGTAGTCGATCGGGTGCACCTCGAGGCCGCCGATCCGCTCGGCGACCAGGATGCCCTCCCCGAACCCGACGTGCGCGAGCTGCGGGGTGGCGATCAGGTCACCGACCGCCGAGATCGTTGGCACCGAGGTCCGGCAGTACTCGTCGACCTTCACGTAGCCACGCTCGATCTCCACGCCGACCTGCTCGTAACCGAGGTCGGCCGAGACCGGGCCGCGGCCGACCGCGACCAGCAGGATCTCGGCGTCCAGGGTCTTGCCGCCGGCCAGGGTCACCTGGACCCCGCTGTCGGTGTGCTTGACGCTCTCGAACCGGGCGCCGAGCTCGAAGCCGATGCCACGGCGGCGGAACGCCCGCTGCAGCAGCCGGGCACTGGCCTCGTCCTCCAGCGGCACCAGCTGGGGCATCATCTCCACGATGGTGACCTCGGCCCCGAACGAGCGCCACACGCTGGCGAACTCGACGCCGATGACGCCGCCGCCGAGGATGATCACCGAGCTGGGCACCCGCCCGAACTTGAGCGCATCGTCGCTGGAGATGACCCGCTCGCCGTCCAGCTCCAGGCCGGGCAGGCTCTTGGGCACCGAACCGGTGGCCAGCACGATGTGCTCGCCCTCGTAGACCGTGTCGCCCACCTGCACCTGGGTCGGCGAGATGAGCCGCCCGGAGCCCTCGATGGTGTCGATCTTGCGGCTGGCCAGGGTGGACTGCAGGCCCTTCCAGAGCCGGTCCACCACCTTGTCCTTGTAGGAGTGGACGCCGTCGATGTCGATGCCGTCGTAGCTGGACCGAACGCCGAAGGTCTCGCTGTCGCGGGCCTGGTCGGCGATCTCGGCCGAGTGCAGCAGCGCCTTGGTCGGGATGCAGCCCCGGTGCAGGCAGGTGCCGCCGACCTTGTCCTTCTCGATCAGCGCGACGCGCTTGCCCATCTCGGCCGCACGCAGTGCGCAGGCGTACCCTCCGCTGCCGCCACCCAGGATCACGATGTCGTAGGCGGCGTTGCCCTCTGCCACGGAAAGCTCCCTATCTGTCAATTCAAAGTCGCCGCATTCATCATTCCACTCCGGCGGACCGCTTAGGAGGCGAGTTTGCCCACGCAGACGGTCCGCGAGAGTGAGTCTGCCCACGATCACCGCGGCTTACCCAGCATGATCATGGCGTCGCAGGCGCGGTCAACCGCCGGGCGGCCACGCCTGTTTGAGAAAAAGCAAAAGCCCCCGGCCGGTCATTCCCCGGGCAGTTGGCCGGCCGCCACGTCCTCCGCGATCTGGACCAGGGCGCGGGTGGCCGCGCCGGTACCTCCGCGCGGGGTGTAGCCCCAGGCCCCGGACTCGTTGAAGGACGGCCCGGCGATGTCGAGGTGGGCCCAGGCCACCCCGGCGGGCACGAACTCGCGCAGGAACAGGCCCGCCACCAGCATGCCGCCGTTGCGGTCGCCGGACACGTTGGTCAGGTCGGCCACGGTCGAGTCGAGGCCCTTGCGCAGCTCTTCCGGCAGCGGCATCGCCCAGGCGGGCTCGCCCGACCGGACCGAAGCATCCGCCACCCCGGCCGCCAGCGTGTCGCTGTTGGCCATCACCCCGGCCACCCGGGACCCCAGCGCCACCAGCTGCGCCCCGGTCAGGGTGGCGATGTCGATCAGCAGGTCGGGGGAGTCCTGGGCGGACCGGGCCATCGCGTCGGCCATGACCAGGCGGCCCTCGGCGTCGGTGTTCAGCACCTCGACGGTCTTGCCGCCGTGGATGGTGATCACATCCGACGGCCGCTGGGCCGATCCGCTCGGCATGTTCTCGGCCATGGCCAGGTAGCCGACCACGTTGACGGCGGGCCGCAGGGCCGCGATGGCCTGCAGCGCGCCGAGCACGGCGGCCGCGCCTCCCATGTCCGACTTCATCCACTCCATCGACTTGGGCGGCTTGAGCGACAGGCCGCCGGAGTCGAACGTGATGCCCTTCCCGACCAGCGCCAGCGTGCGGGTCGCGTCCGGGTGGGTGTAGGCCAGCCGGACCAGCCGGGGCGGGTGCACCGAGCCCTGGCCGACGCCGAGGATGCCGCCGTAGCCGCCCTCGGCCAGCTGGTGCTCGTCCAGCACCTCGATGTCGAGCCCGGCGGCGGCCGCCACCCGCTGCGCCTCGGCCGCGAAGGTGGCCGGCACCAGGTCGGACGGGCCGGTGTTGACCAGGTCACGGACCAGCGTGACGGCGTCGGCGAGCACCTGGGCGCGCTGCGCGGCGGCGCCCGCCCGGTCGGCCGGGAGCGCGGTCAGCAGGGTCAGCTCGGCGTCGGTGCCGATACCGGTGGTGCGGTAGCGCCGGAACGAGTAACCGCCGAGCAGCGCGCCCACCGCCACCGCCCCGGCCTCGGTTGCGTCCCGGGCCGGGAGCGCCAGCGCGATGTGCCGCTTCTCGCCGCGGGCGGAGTCCGCGCCGTTCGGCCCGGTGCCGTTCAGCCCGGCCGGCTGGCGTCCGGCGGTGAGGACCCGGACGGCCGCGCCGGCCGCCCGCCGCAGCTTCTCCGGCTCGAACCGCGCCTCGTCGCCGTCGCCCGTGTTGCTGACGGGGCCCAGGCCGACCGCCACGATGACCGGGACCGGCAGCCGCCCGGCCGCCGGGATCTTGGTCACTTCCTCGGCCCGGCCGGTCGCGTCGAGCGCGGTGAGCAGCTCGGTCAGGGTGCCGCCGAGGGCATCGTCCACATCGCTGGCCCCGGGGGCGGGCCGGGGCCCGTCCTCACCCTGGACCACGCCGACGATGAGAGCGTCGGCCTCGGTGGCGTGCGCCGACGCCTCGCTGGTGTGAATCGTCATCGTCACCCTGCCGATGCTAGTGCCTGGACGGTGCGCGCCCGCCATCTCGCACTCCGGCCTCCTGCCTGCTCCAACTGCCTGCTCCGGCCATCGGTGGCCCGCTGTAAGCGGCGGCGCTCAGACCTGCGAGATAACTGACGCGATGTTTGAAATAGACCCTATTTCACCGATGCCGTTGGTTTTCCCGCCGCCAGGCGATGTGTGCTGATCTGTGTCCTGGTCTCCGGCGGCGGGCGCCCAGGTCAGGCGTCAATCTAACGATTGTTACATTTACATTTGAACAGCGGTTACCCTCGAAGGATGAGCACCGCCTCCGAGGAGCATTCAGTGGCCCTCGTCAGCTTCGGCGTACACCCGGGCAGCGTACGCCTCCAGCGACTGCTCGCAGCTGGCCAGCGCCTTCTCGGTGGCGGCGCGGCCGTCGGCCCCGAACACGTCGCGCTCCCGGACCCGGCCCAGCCAGTTCCGCAGCTTCACCAGGTCGACCTCGTTCTCCTCCAGCTCGGCGTAGGTGAAGTGGTTGGCGGTGTACTCCTTCTCCACCTGCTGCAGGAAGTCCGCGCACTTGTCGACGATCTCCTCGTACTCGTCGTTCCTGGCCGCCTGGAACTGTGCCCGCACCTCGGGCTCGCCCGCCAGCACGTCGCACGACAGCAGCACCGCCGACCCGGACATGTCGAGGATCTCCCGCCGCAGCTTGCGCAGCGAACGCTCGGCCGGTCCGGTCCGGGGGAGCGCCGCCGCCGAGTTCTGCAGGTAGATGGCGCCCAGGCTCTTGATCCGGCGCCACACGGTGGAGCGCAGCCGGGTCGGCTCGGACGGCACCCGGTAGATCAGCACCAGCCAGCCCGCCGGTTCTTCGCTCATGGATCTATTCTCACCTACTCCTTGGTGGAGGTTCAGTGAACGCGCTTCCCCTCGCCCTCACCGTGTTCGTGGCCTGCCTGGTCGAGGCGGTCGAGGCGCTCACGATCGTGCTCGCGGCCGGCCTGACCCGGGAGTGGCGGTCCACCTTCCAGGGCATGGCGGTCGCGCTGGTCGTGCTGGCCGCGATCTCGGCCGCCCTCGGCCCCGCTCTCACCCTGATCCCGCTGGGTGCGCTGCGGCTGGTGGTGGGGGCGCTGCTGGCCATCTTCGGCATCCAGTGGCTGCGCAAGGCGATCCTGCGCGCCACCGGCCACAAGGCCCTGCACGACGAGGCGAGCGCCTACCAGCGCGAAGTAACGGCGGCCGCCGCGGCCGGGCGCCGATCCGGACGTGGCGTCCGCGACTGGTACGCGTTCACCTTGTCCTTTAAAGGGGTCCTACTGGAGGGACTGGAGGTCGTGTTCATCGTCGTCACGTTCGGGAGCAACCAGGGCAGCCTCTGGCCGGCCGTGATCGCCGCCGCGGCCGCCGTGCTGGTGGTGGCCGGGATCGGGGTCGCCGTGCGGGCCCCGCTGGCCCGGGTTCCCGAGAACGCGATGAAGTTCGCGGTCGGCGTCATGCTCACTTCGTTCGGCACGTTCTGGGGGGCCGAAGGGGCCGGGGTCAACTGGCCCGGTCACGACGCCGCCCTGCTGGTGCTGGTGCCGGTGATGCTGGTCGTCGCGCTCGGCTACGTCCTGCTGCTGCGCGGCCAGTCCCGTCAGGAGGTCATGAGCTCATGAACCGTTTGCGTTCGGCCTGGGATTTCGCCTACGACTTCGTGGTCGGCGACGACTGGCGCGGCGCCGTCACCGTCGTGCTCGCGCTGGCGCTGACCGCGTTGTTCGTGCACCTGGCCCACGTCAATGCCTGGTGGCTGCTGCCGGTGGGTGTGGTCGCGGCGCTCGGCTGGTCGCTGCGCCGGGCTGTCCGCTGAGCTGAGTCGGCCGCTGCGCCGGGCGGTCAGCTGATCGCGGTGACCAGCAGGCAGGCAGCGGTGGCGGCCTCGGCCACCGCGCCGAGCACGTCGCCGGTGATCCCGCCCAGCCGCCGGGCCCCGTGCTCGCCCAGCGCCACCCCGGCCACCAGGCCGGCCGCCACCGCGACCGGCAGGATCCACTCGACCGGGACATTCGCCACCGCCGCGGCCAAAAAGATTCCGCCGACCGTGACCGCCAGCACCGCCGCCGTGAGCACGGCCGCGGTGACCGGGGCGACGCTGTCGGCCACCATGGCGCCGAGCCCGTCCGGCCGGGCCGGGGGCATCCCCCGGCGGCAGGCCCAGATGATGGCCAGCCGCCCGGTCACCGCGGCCACGATGACCGCGGGCACCCCACGCCCGGCCGCGTCGGCCTGGGTCAGCCCGGCCACCTGGATCAGCAGCGTGAACACCAGCGTCACCACCCCGAACGGCCCGATGTCGGACCGCTTCATGATCGCCAGCGCCTCGGCCGGCGGCCGCCGGCTGCCGAGCCCGTCGGCCAGGTCGGCCAGCCCGTCCAGGTGCAGGCCGCGGCTCAGCACCGCCAGCGACCCGACCGCCAGCACCGCCGCCACCAGCGGCCCGGTGTGCAGCAGGTGCCCGGCCACGTAGAGCACGGCGGCCGCGATCGCGCCGAGCACCAGCCCGACGGCCGGCGCCCACAGCATCGCCTCGGCCGCCGTCGCCCGGGTCGGCCTGGCCGCCGCCGCCGGCCGCTCGTCGGGCCGGTCGGCCAGGGGTGGCTCGGCGGCCGGCCAGGGCGGCCCGGTCGGTTCGCCCGACGAGCCGTACGAGCCGGCCGAGCCCCCCGCGCCGTACGAGCCGGTCCCGTCCGGCACGGTGGCCCGGCCGGGCCGGGGCGACCACGTCCGGTCCGGCCGGCCCGGGCCCGGCGGCGGCTGGCGGGCCCGGGTGGCCGGCACGATCGACTCCGGCAGGATGCTCAGCATCGTCACCGACAGCCTCAGCCCGTCACGGCTCATGATGGTTCACCTTAGGGCGAACAACTGCTACGCAGCAGCGCCTTTCCGGTCTCAAAGCAGACACGTACTATCTCAAGTATGGCGGAATGGTGGTCGATCGAGGTCTTCCACGCCGACCTGTCGGCCCGGCAGTGGAAAAGCTCGCATGAGAACGCGCTGATCGAAGCGGCTCTGTCACACGGGGCGCTCGACTGGGTCTGGCACGAGCACCGCACCGGGGTGGTGCTGGAACTGGCGTTCCGCGACGATGAAGCCTGGGAGGGTTTCCGCGCCCTGCCGGCCGTCCGGGCCGCCCTCGACGCCGCCCCCGACCCGGTGAACGGGCTGATCGTCTACCGCGGACGCGGGGGAGCGTCAGGTTCGCGCTGGCCACGGCGCCGTGGGCCCCGGCCCAGCGCCGGTGCGATGGCCCGCCCGGAGCCCACCGAAGAGAAGGTGCTGGACCTGACCGAAGCCCGGCCGCCCGCCCGCTGAGGCCGCCGTCACCCCCGCCCGGTCCGGCCACGGCCTTTCGGCTCGGTGTGCCGTTTGCCGGGTGCGGCGAATCCACGAGCCGGCACAGGGCAGGATAGGTACATGAGGGATACGCGAGTCACCGCGGATGACCTGCGCGCTGCGATCGAGCGCACGGGTTACTACCCGGGGCTGGTTACCGACGCCGTCTGGTCGTCGCTGGGAGCCGAACCCGTCACGGCCTACGTCGTCACGCACGACGCGATCTTCGATCCCGGCATGGAGGTCCGCCGCCACATCACCGTGCTGGCGCTGACCCCGACCCGGCTGATCTACTCCCACACCGACGAGCACCCGGCCGAAGAGCCGGACGGCCATCCCCAGGCCGAGACCAGCACCGAGGCGGTGCGATTCTCCCGGGTGTCGTCGGTCGCGCTGACCCGGGTGGTGCCCGACCCGGCCTCCTACGTGTCCGGGGTCACCACCCCCAGCGAGGTGGTACTGACGATCGGCTGGAACGTGCTCTCGCACGTGGAGCTGGAGCCCGCCCACTGCGGCGACGAGAACTGTGAAGCCGACCACGGCTACATGGGCACGATCACGGCCGACGACCTGACCCTGCGGATGAGCGAGGCGGCCGACGGCGACGACGGGGTCCGCCAGGTGCTGGCGTTCGCGGCCGCGCTGTCGGACGCCACCGCCGGCAGCGGCCGGTGAGCGCATTGCCGCCACCGTCGCGCAAGTGACAGGATGTGACGGATGACACCGGAGCCGAGAACTGCGCCGCTTCTGCCGTCCTACGGCTCCGGGACGCTCGCTGAGCTCGGAGCGTCGATCCTGGCCGCGCTGGGCGGCTCCGACGCCAATCCGCTCGGGCTGCCGGCCTCGCGCAAGGTCTGCCTGCTGGTGGTGGACGGGCTCGGCTGGGAGCTGCTGCGCGACCACCCGGCCGCCGCCCCGTTCCTCAACGAGCTGGCCATGAACAGCCAGCCGCTGGCGGCCGGGTTCCCGGCCACCACCGTGACCAGCCTGACCTCGCTGGGCACGGGCCGCCCGCCCGGCCAGCACGGCGTGCTCGGCTACCAGGTCGCGATCCCCGGCGAGCACAAGCTGCTGAACGGCCTGCGCTGGGACGACCGGATCGACCCGGCCCGCTGGCAGCCCCGGCCGACGATCTACGAGCGGGCCGAGGCGGCCGGCGTCGCCAGCTACCACGTGGCGCCCCGCGCCTTCCGCACCAGCGGGCTGACCCGGGCCGCCTTTCGCGGCGCCCGCTACTGGCCCGCCGACAGCATGGGGGCGCTGGCCGGGGAGGCCGGGATCGCCCTCCGCGAGGCCGACGAGGTGCTGGTCACCGCCTACCACGGTGACCTCGACGGCACCGGCCACGGCCACGGGGTCGGCTCCGACGCCTGGTACTACCAGCTGGCCCACGTCGACAAGCTGGCCGAGCAGCTGGCCGGAGCGCTGCCCAGCGACACCGCCCTGTACGTGACCGCCGACCACGGCATGGTCGACGTGCCGGCCGAGGACCGCGTCGACGTCGACAACACCCCGGACCTGCAGGCGGGCGTGTCCCTGCTCGGCGGCGAGCCGCGCGCCCGGCACGTCTACGCGCGTCCCGGCGCCGCCGCCGACGTGCTGGCCGCCTGGCGCGAGGTGCTCGGCCCCCGGGCCTGGGTCCTCTCCCGCGAGGACGCGATCAAGGAAAACTGGTTCGGCCCGGTCGACCCCGACATGATCCCCCGCATCGGCGACGTGGTGGCCGCCCCGGCCGGGAACTGGGCCATCGTCGCCACCGAGACCGAGCCCCGCGAATCCGCCCTGACCGGCATGCACGGCTCCCTGGTCTCCTCCGACCAGCTGATCCCGCTGCTCACCCTCTCCACCGGCTGAGGGGCCAGGCCGACCGCGAGCCGCCCTACAGCTGACGGCTCCAGTTCTGGCCGACCAGGTCGACGCCGTAGCTGTGGTGGGGTTCCTCGTCCACCAGGGTGAAACCGGCCCGCTCGTAGATGCGGCGGGCTTCGGCCAGCACGCTGTTGGTCCACAGGGTCATCTCGGTGTAGCCCGCGGCCCGCGCGAACCGCATGCACTCCTCGACCAGTTTCGAGCCGATGCCGAGGCCGCGGGCGGCCGGGTCCACGTACAGCAGCCGCAGCTTGGCCACGGTGTCGGATTTGCGCACACACAGGATGGAGCCGACCCGCTCGCCGTCGACTTCGGCGATCCAGGCGGCCTCGCGGGCCGGGTCGCGGTGGTCGACGTAGTCGGCGACGATCCGGGCGACCAGCGCCTCGTAGGTCCCGTCCCAGCCGTACTCGGCCGCGTAGCCGGCCGCCTGGCGCTGCACCACCCAGCCGAAATCGCCCGGCCGCGGCTCCCGCAGCAGGTAGGCGCGGGGCGCGGGCGTGTCCGCCAGCACCTGGGTGATCTCCCGCACCGAGCTGACCAGCCGCCGCTGCGCGTCCTCGCTCAGGCTGGCCAGCAGCCCGCCGATCTGCTCGGCGGCCCGGCCGTCGAGCCGCTGCTGCAGCTCCCGTCCGGCCGGCTCGAGCGTGATGATCTGGCGGCGGGCGTCGGTTCCGGACCGGCTGCGGCTGATCAGCTGGTCCGCCTCGAACCGGCTGAGGATGCGGCTCAGGTAACCGGCGTCGATGTCGAGGCGCTGGCGCAGCGCGGTCACCTCGGTGCGGTCGCGCTGGCCGAGCTCGAACAGCAGCCGGGCCTCGGTCAGCGAGTACGGGGTGCCCAGGTAGCTGCCGCGCAGCAGGCCGATCACGTTGGTGTAGAGCCGGTTGAAGGCGCGGACGGCCGCCACCGGGCCGTCCAGGTCTGCGCTGGTGGGCCGCCGCACGTCCGTTTCCGTCACCGCCACGTCCGCTCCTTTTATCGATGATTAAAAGGCCATTGATTGCCTAAGTCAAAGGTATTACTGACGGAGGCAACGGTCAACGCCTGAACGTGGACTGGGGGTTCGCCGAAAACGGCGGCCCGGGCTGACAATTGACCTATGCGGCTGCCCCGCCCTGTGGTCCCGGCCGCCTTGCGGCCCGCGGCCCGCTGGGCGGCCCTGGTCGCGGGCGCGATCCCGCTGCTCGCCTTTCCCGGCCCCGATCTGTCGGTGGTGGCGTGGTTCGGGCTGGTGCCGGGGCTGCTGATCATCAGTCGGGCGCCGACCATGCGTGAGGCGGCGATCCGCGGCTGGTGGCTCGGCTCCGGCTACATCGTGGCCGCCATGTACTGGCTGGCGCCCGAGATCGGGCCGGCCGTGCTGCTGGTCGCCGCCGTGTTCGGGGTGCTGCAGGCCCCGTTCGGGATGGCCGCCCGGGCGCTCCTGCGGCCGCCGCTGACCGCCACCCGGGCGCTGGCCGCGCTGATCGTGGTGCCGAGCTGCTGGCTGCTGGCCGAGTGGCTGCGGTCCTGGCAGGCGCTGGGCGGTCCCTGGGCGGTGCTCGGGGCCAGCCAGTGGCAGCACCCGGCCGTGCTCGCGCTGGCCTCGGTCGGCGGGGTCTGGCTGGTCAGCTTCGTGCTGGTTGCCGTCAACGTGGCCATCACCGTCGTGCTGGTCACCCGCCGCTGGACCGCCCGGGCGGCGGCGGCCGTGGTCGCGGCCGCGGTGGTGGCGGCCGGCCCGGTGGTGTTCGCGCTGACCGCGCCCGCCCCGGCCACCGGTACCGCCACGATCGCGCTGGTGCAGCCGGGGATCGTCGACGGCGCCGAGCTCCGGGTGGACGCCAGCCAGCAGCTGACCACCAGCCTGCTCCGGGACCGGGCGGCCGCCGGCCAGCCCGCGCCCGACCTCATCGTCTGGGGCGAGAGCAGCGTCGGCTACCACCTGGAGAGTGACCAGCAGCTGCTGCGCACCATCGAACGGCTGTCCCGGCAGGCCGGCACCCAGATCCTGGTCAACCAGGACTCCGTCCACGACGACCAGAAGTCCAAGGTCGCGGTGCTGGTCGGTGCGAACGGGATCGCCGGCACCTACACCAAGACCCGGCTGGTGCCGTTCGGGGAGTACATCCCGTTCCGCTCGGCCCTGTCCTGGCTGACCTCGATCAGCCGGGCCGCCCCGGTCAACATGGTGCCGGGGACCGGGGCGCACGTGCTCCGGGTCACCGAGCCCAACGGCCAGCCGCTGACCATCGGCCCGCTGATCTGCTTCGAGTCCGCGTTCCCGGACATGTCCCGGGTCGACACCGATCGCGGGGCCCAGGTCATCGTCTACCAGACCGCCGACTCGACGTTCCAGGGCACCTGGGCGCTGGAGCAGCACGCCGCGCTGGACGCGCTGCGCGCGGCCGAGACCGGCCGCCCGGTCGTCCAGGCCGCGCTGACCGGCGACTCGGACGCGTTCGACAGCCGCGGCCGCCAGCTGGCGTGGATGAATCAGACCCAGCGGGGAGTGATCACGGTCCGCCTGAGCCTGCCCGTCACCTCGGCCCGGACGATCTACGACCGGCTCGGTGACTACGTTCCGTGGGCCGCCACCGGGGTCGCGGTGCTGGCCGCCCTCGGCGGGTGGCGGCGTTTGCGTGCCCGTCGTACCGGGAAGGGTGGTGCCACCGGCCCGGATACGGCAGAATACGATGCAGGAAGTGGGCTGCAGGTGCCCAGCTGACGGTTGCTCCGGACGCACGCTGTCCGCGGCGGACACGAGGACGCAGGGGAAGGCGAACCTCGTCGGCTGCCAGGAGGAACAGTGTTGGCTCAGGGTGTTTTGCAGGTCCATTCGGCGCCCCCGGCGCTATGCCCGCATGTCGAGTGGGCAGTGGCCGGGGTTCTTGGCGTACCCGTTGATCTACCGTGGACCAGTCAGCCGGCCTCGCCGGGCTGGCTGCGGACCGAGCTGACCTGGGAGGGCCGCCCCGGCAGCGCGGGCGCGATCACCTCCGCCCTGGCCGGCTGGAACCGGCTGCGCTTCGAGGTCACCGAGGACGCGACCCCCGGTTGTGACGGCGTGCGGCACAGCTACACCCCCACGCTCGGCCTGTTCACGGCGGTGACCGGCGGCAACGGCGACATCCTGGTCCCCGAGGGCCGCCTGCGCACGCTCCTGGCCATGAGCGCGACCGACGCCGACCTGCGCCGTGAGCTGGACCGGGCGCTCGGCCGGGCCTGGGACGAGGAGCTCGACGCCTTCCGCTGCGGCGCCGACGGCGCCCCGGTGCGCTGGCTGCACGCCACCGGCTGAGCTGACCCGGCCGTCCGGGGCCGCAGCCGACCCGGCCAGCTGCATATTTGTGTCATCTTATCGACATGGGTCAGCCGCCCATGCTTAACCAGCTCTGCACGTGCTTATTACGAACAAAGTATCGACATCCAGTGCAAATATGCGAACATAGTGTCGATCGACGGCTGAGATACGCTCTGCTGACAGAGAGTAATTCCCAGTCACTTTGAGTTAGTAAGCCAGCAGGAGATTCGATGATCAAGATGTCCAGGACCGTTCGCGATGGTTCGGTCCGCGTCACGTTCGCGCTGCCCGCCGGGGAGCCGGCCGGGGCGGTGTCGGTGGTCGGGGACTTCAACAACTGGGACCCGTTCGCGCACCCGCTGCGCAAGCGGTCCAACGGCACCCGCAGCACGGTGGTGACGACCGTCCCCGGCCAGACGCTGCGCTTCCGCTACCTGGCCGAAGGTGGCCACTGGTTCGATGACGAGGCCGCCCACACGGTCGACCATCAGGGCGCGACGATCTCCGTCTGACGCCCGGCCGGCGGGCTGGCTACCTGGCCGGTCGCCCGGCCGGCCGGGACCGGCCGCGGCCAGGGGGTGATCGAGGCGTTGGCGACCGCCGTCCGCGGCAGCGGTGAGCCCGGCGGCGGCAGGCAGGCGGCCGTCGCCACCCGCACCGGGCCGCCGTGGGTGACCACGATCAGCTCGGAGTTGAACTGAGTCTGCCGCAGCCGCCGCAGCGTGCGCTGCACCCGGTCGTACAGGCTGGCCACGCTCTCGCCGCCCGGCGGCCGCCGGTACGGGTCGTCCCAGAGCCGGTCGAGCACGTCGCCGCCGTCGCTGGCCGTCGAGCGGAGGCCTTCCAGCGCACCCAGGTGCTGTTCGCGCAGTCCGGCGTCGAACCACAGCGGCAGGCCCAGCCGTCCGGCGATGATCGCGGCCGTCTCCGCCGCCCGGGCCAGGTCGCTGGCCACCACCGCGACCGCGCCGGGGGCGACGGCCGCCAGTTCGGCGGCGGCCTGCTCGGCCTGGCCGCGGCCGGCCGGGGTGAGGCTGCCGGCCCGGGCGGACTGGCCCTGGATCCGGCCGGCCAGGTTCCAGGCGCTCTGGCCGTGCCGGACCAGCCACAGCGCCGCCATCAGTACTGCAGCCGCGGGTCGTCGTAGTTCTTGAACTCGAGCACGTTGTTGGACGGGTCGGCCAGCGCGATCGTCCGGTGCTGCTCGGGCGTGCCCTCGAACCGCAGGGCCGGGCCGGCCAGCACCCGCAGCTTGCGCTGCTCGACCACCCGCAGCAGCCGGTCGAAGTCTTCAGCTTTCGCGAAGCTGACCCCGAAGTGCCGCGGATACATGACCGGCTCGTCGGGGATGTCGTCGCTCAGGTGGCAGACCAGCTGGTCGCCGAAGAAGTCGAGCGTGATCCGGTCGTGGTAACGGCGGGCGAGCTTGGCGCCCAGCCCGAACACGTAGAACTCGAGCGCCTCGTCCAGGTCGCGGGCGGGGACGGCGATGTGGCAGGCGTCGTACATGTCGCGCATCCGTGAAGTCCTTTCAGGCCGCGGCGGGCCGGGTGGTGCGGGCGGTCGGCCGCGGGGTGGCGCCGATCCGGCTGGCCCCGGCCCCGGTGGTCAGGTCGAGCAGGGTGTCTCCGCGCAGGCCGCGGCGCAGGGTCTCCACCCCGATCACGTCGGTGGTGGCCACGTTGCCCAGATTGACGTCGGGGCCGACGGTACGGATCAGCTCGACCTGCAGGTCCTTGGTCGGCGCCTCGAACATCACCAGGCTGGGGTCGACCGCCTCCAGCACCGCCCCCAGCACGTCGTCGCGCATGTGGCCGTCGGCCCGGGCGATGCCGCTGCGGCCGCTCTCGCGGGCCTCGGTGATGACCATCGACGCGCCCGCCGCCAAGTCCTGGTTCAGTGCGCTGACCCAGTCGGCCGGGGTGAGCAGGGCCGACCGGTCCGCGTCCTTGTACCCGACCTCGGACAGCACCGGGCGGACCCCGGCCAGCTGGCGGACGTAGTCGGCCTTGGCGTTCTGGTCCAGCGGGATCGTCCCGTTCGACACCTCGATGTGGGTCGCCCCGAACCCGTCCACCATGGCCAGGTAGTCCGGCAGGCGCCCGGTCCACAGGAAGTACTCGAACAGCGTGCCGCCGAAGTAGAAGCCGATCCCGGCGTCCTGCAGCGCCCCGGTCTTACGGGCGATGTCCTTGGTCACCAGCGCCGTCCCCCAGCCGAACTTCACCAGGTCGATCAGGGGCCCGTGACTCTCGACCAGGTCGATGAACGCGCGGGTCGGCAGTCCGGTGTCGATGACCATGGTGGTGCCGTGCTGACCGGGGGTCATGGATTCCTCCAGGCGGTTGGTGCGGGGCGGACCGGTTTGACACTGCTGAGTCTCGGCCGCCCAGGTGGGAGCACCATCCGCGCCGGATGCGAACCTGATGAGCGTCCCAGACCTGGTCAGGACCTTGATCGAACCCACATGTAAACGCTGAGTAAACGTCCAGGTTTCAGGTCGGCGGCCCCGAGCCGGGGACGACCAGGCCGGTCTCGTAGGCGGCCACCACCGCCTGGGTGCGGTCCCGCAGCCCGAGCTTGGCCAGCACCCGGCTGACATGGGTCTTCACGGTCTCCTCGGTGACCACCAGGCGGGCCGCAACCTCGGGGTTGGACAGCCCCTCGGCCACCAGCCGCAGCACCTGGGTCTCCCGCGGCGTCAGGGTGGCCAGCGCCCGGCCGGCCGCCGGTTCCCCGGCCCGCGGCCGCTGCTGGGCGAACTCGCTGATCAGCCGGCGGGTGACGGTCGGCGCCAGCAGCGCCTGGCCGGCCGCGATGACCCGCACCGCGTCGAACAGCCGCTCGGCGGTCACGTCCTTGAGCAGGAAGCCGCTGGCGCCCGCCCGCAGCGCGTCGTAGACGTACTCGTCGAGGTCGAACGTGGTCAAGATCAGCACCCGGGGTGCGCCCGGGCCCCCGCCCGCCAGCTGGCGGGTCGCCTCGATGCCGTCGGTGCCGGGCATCCGCACGTCCATCAGCACCACCTGGGGCCGCACCGCCCGGCAGACCCGGACCGCCTCGCCCCCGTCGGCTGCGGTCCCGGCCACGCGGAAGTCGGGCTGGGTCCCCAGCAGCTCCGCGAACCCGGTCCGCACCACCTGGTGGTCGTCGGCCACCACCACCCGGATCGCCTCGGTCCCGCTCATGGTTGCTCCGCCTGGCCGGGCAGCCTGGCGCTGACGGTGAACCCGCCGCCGCTGGCCGCGCCGGTGGTCAGTTCGCCGCCGACCGCGGCCGCCCGCTCGCGCATGCCGAGCAGGCCGTGCCCGCCCGCTGGCGTCGACGGCGCGGCCGGCGGGCCGGGGCCGTTGTCGCGGACCCGCAGCCGCAGGCCGTCGCCGCCGTACCGCAGCTCCACGTCGACCGCGGCGCCGGGGGCGTGCCGCCGGGAGTTGGTCAGCGCCTCCTGGATGATCCGGTAGGCGGCCAGCTCCACCCCCGGATCGAGGGAGACCGGGACCCCGCTGACGATCAGCCGGGTGCCGGCCCCGGACGCCTCCCGGGCGTCGTCGAGCAGCCGGTTGAGCTGGCGCAGGCCTGGCTGCGGCTGCCGGTCGGCGCCGTCCTCACCGGTGTCCTCGCGCAGCACCCCCAGCAGCCGCCGCATCTCGGTCAGCCCGGCCCGGGCGGTGTCACCGATCGCACGCAGCCGCTGGGCGGTGGCGGGCGGCAGGTCGGGTGCGGTCAGCCGGGCCGTCTCGGCCTGCACCGCGATCATCGAGATGTGGTGGGCGACCACGTCGTGCAGCTCACGGGAGATGCGAGCCCGTTCCCCGCGGGCGGTGTGCTCGAGCAGGGTGCCCGCGAACTCGGCCCGGGCGGCGGTGTGCTCGGTCGCCTCGAACTGGGCCCGCCAGGCCAGGCCGGCGCCCGCCGCCACCGGGGCCAGCGCCGCCGCCAGCACCGTCACCACCCGGGTCTCGCCGCTGCCGCCCGGCCCGGCCAGCGCCACCGCCAGGAACGGCAGCCCCAGCGCGACCGCCAGCCACACCGTTCCCCACTGCGGCCCGCGGCGGCCGAGCCGCCCGGCCACCAGCAGCAGTGCGGCCACGCTGGCCAGCGGCAGCAGGTGGAACAGGGTGAGCGCCAGCA
The DNA here is from genome assembly GCA_019240215.1 of Actinomycetota bacterium. Taxonomy (GTDB): domain Bacteria; phylum Actinomycetota; class Actinomycetes; order Streptosporangiales; family Streptosporangiaceae; genus Bog-532. The sequence goes on from JAFAYQ010000038.1 coordinate 124,792, forward strand.
GGCCGGCCACGCCCACCACCACGGCCGCCGCCACCGGCGGCAGGAACGCGAGCGGCAGCGTGCTGCCCAGCGCCAGCACGCTGAGGAACAGCGCCGGCGGGGTGACGCCGTGCCCGCGCACGGCCACCTCGGTCACGGCCAGCAGGCCGAGCAGCACCGCGGTGATGATCGATCCCACCCCTTCATTGTCGTCGCTGGGGCAAGCCGCTGGCGTCCCCCGCACGGGGGAGGCGGCGGTCGTCCGGCCGGCCGGAAGACCCCTCTCAGGCGGGACGACGCCGGGGCCGGTCGCGGCCTAGCGTGCGGGGCATGGAAGCAACGGTCGAAGTCGACGGGCTGCGTAAACGTTTCGGGCCGACCCCGGCCCTGGACGGCATGACGTTCACCGTCCGGCCCGGTCAGGTCACCGGGTTCGTCGGCCCCAACGGGGCCGGTAAGTCCACCACCATGCGGGTGATCCTCGGGCTGGACGCGCCCGACCAGGGCCGGGCGCTGATCGGCGGCCAGCCCTACGCGAGCCTGCGGCACCCGCTCAGCCACGTGGGCGCGCTGCTCGACGCGGGGGCGCTGCAGCCCAGCCGCAGCGCCCGGCATCACCTGCTGTGGCTGGCGCATTCCCAGGGGCTGCGGGCCGGCCGGGTCGACGACGTGATCGGGCTGACCGGCCTGGCCAGCGCCACCCGGCGCAAGGCGGGCGGCTACTCGCTGGGCATGCGCCAGCGCCTCGGCATCGCCGCCGCACTGCTCGGCGACCCGCCGGTGCTGATGCTGGACGAGCCGTTCAACGGCCTCGACCCCGAGGGCATCCTCTGGATGCGCACGTTCCTGCGCGCGCTGGCGGCCGAAGGCCGGGCCGTGCTGGTGTCCAGCCACCTGATGAGCGAACTGCAGGACGCGGCCGATCACCTGGTGGTGGCGGGCCGCGGCCGGGTGGTGGCCGACACCAGCGTGGCCGACCTGATCGCGGCCGCGTCCGGGGACCGGGTCACGCTGCGGACCGAGGCCCGCTCGGCGGCGATGACGGTGCTGGCCAGCGCGGGGGCCACCGTCGCCGCCACCGGCCGCGACACCGTCACCATCTCCGGGCTGCCCGCCCGGCAGGTGGTGGCGCTGCTCGGGGACAGCGCGGTGCCGTTCGCCGAGGTGTCCGCTCACCGCGCCACCCTCGAGGAGGCTTACATGGAGCTGACCCGGGACGTGACCGAGTTCCGGGGCGCGCAGGTGACGTCGTGAGCGCGCCGGTGATCGCGCCCTACCGGTCGGCCCTGTCGCCCGGCCGGGACGGGTTCGCTCAGCTGGTGCGGGCCGAGTGGACCAAGCTGTGGACGGTGCGGGGCTGGGTCATCGGCCTGGTCCTGGTCATCGTGGTGACCGATCTGCTCGGCCTGTTCGGCGGCGGCTACAGCAGCATCGAGTGCATCACCGGGCCGGGGGGCAAGCCGCAGACCGGCGCGGCCTGCACCCCGAAGGTCGCCACCGGGCCCGGCGGCCAGGCCGTGAACGACAACTACTACCTGGCCGGCCAGCCGCTGACCGGCGACGGCAGCCTCACCGCCCGGGTGACCGCGCTGACGACCGAGCTGGGCACCCCGGCCGGGCCGACCGGCCAGGACGTCACCCTGCAGCCGGGCTCGGTGCCGTGGGCCAAGGCCGGGATCATCGTCACCGCCAGCACCAGCCAGGGTGCGGCCTACGCGGCGATGATGGTCACCCCCGGCCACGGGGTGCGGATGCAGTACGACTACACCGGCGACATCGCCGGCCAGCTGGGCCCGGCGTCGGCCACCAGCCCCCGCTGGCTGCGGCTGACCCGGGCCGGGGCCACCGTCACCGGGTACGACTCGGCCGACGGGGTGCACTGGACCCAGGTCGGTGCCGTCCGGCTGCCGGGGCTGGCCGCCACCGTCCGGGCCGGCCTGTTCGCGGCCGCCCCCGACTGGCAGCAGAGCTCGGTCAGCACCGGCGGGGGCGAGACCGGGTCAGGCGGCCCCAGCCTCGCGACCGGGGTGCTGGACCAGGTGCGGACCGCCGGTTCCTGGGCCGACGGGTCCGGCGGCTGGCAGGGCACCGCGGTCGGCGGGGCCAACCTCAGTCAGGTCGGCTACCAGCAGGCCGACGGCCAGTTCACGGTGCGCGGGTCGGGCGACATCGCCCCGCTGCTGCCCGGTAACGGGGGCCGCTACCAGACCATCGAGCAGCATCTGATCGGCGTGTTCGCCGGGCTGATCGTGGCGATCATGGTGGGGGTGCTGTTCATCACCGCCGAGTACCGCCGGGGCCTGATCCGCACCACCTTCACCGCCAGCCCCCGCCGGGGCCGCGTGCTGGCGGCCAAGGCACTGGTGATCGGCTCGGTCACGTTCGTGGCGGGGCTGATCGCGACGGTCATCGCGGTGGCCGGCGGGGTCGCGGTGGTGCATAGCCAGTTCGGCTACGTGTTCCCGGTCAGCGCCCTGACCTGGGCCCGGGTGGTGGCCGGGAGCGCGCTGCTGCTGGCGGTGGCGGCCGTGCTGGCGGTGGCGGTGGGCGCCATCCTGCGCCGCTCGGCCGCCGCCGTCACGCTGGCGGTCGCGGTGCTGGTGCTGCCCTACATCCTCGGGGTCGCCTCGGTGCTGCCCGGCCACGCGGCCCAGTGGGTGCTGCGGATCACCCCGGCCGCCGCGTTCGCGATCCAGCAGAGCATCCCCGCCTACCCGCAGGTCGACAATCTGTACCTGCCCACCACCGGCTACTACCCGCTGGCCCCGTGGGCCGGGTTCACGGTGCTGTGCGGCTGGACGGCGCTGGCGTTCGCGCTGGCCGTCTACCTGATCCGGCGGCGGGACGCGTGAAAGACGGCCCGCTGACCGAAGCACTGCACGCGGAGTGGACCAAGCAGCGGACGGTGGCCGTCACCGGCTGGCTGCTGCTGACGGCGGCCGTCCTCACCGGGGCGGTCAGCGCCGCCACCGCCGCGACCGTGCACTGCCCGGCGACCGGCTGCGGCCTCGACCCGGCCCGGGCCAGCCTCACCGGGGTCGAGTTCGGCCAGGCGGTGGTGGCGATCCTGGCCGTGCTGACCATCAGCAACGAGTACAGCACGGGGATGATCCGCACCACGCTGGCGGCGATGCCGCGCCGGACCACCGTGCTGACCGCCAAGGCGCTCATGGTGGCCGCCCTGGCCCTGGTGGCCGGGGTCGTCGGGGTGCTCGGTTCGGTGCTGGCCGGGGCGCTGCTGCTGCCCGGTCACGGCTTCAACGCCGCCCACGGGTTCGCCCCGCTGTCGCTGGCCGACGGGCCGGTGCTGCGGGCGGCGGGCGGGTCGGTGCTCTACCTGATGCTGATCGCCCTGCTCAGCCTGGGGGTGGCGACCGCCGTCCGTGAGCCCGTGGTGGCCATCGGCCTGGTCCTGGCCCTGCTGTACCTGTTCCCGCTGCTGGCCCGGGTGGCCGCCAGCGCCGAATGGGGCCGCCACCTGCAACAGGCCGGCCCGATGACGGCCGGGCTGGCCATCCAGGCCACCACCCACCTGCGCACGCTGCCCATCCAGCCCTGGCCCGGCCTCGGGGTGCTGACCGCCTGGGCGGCCGCCGCGCTGCTGGCCGGCGGCCTGGTCCTGCGGCTCCGGGACGCTTAGCGTCACCACCACGGCCGCGCTGCTGCGGGGCCTGCTAGGGTGCCCGCGTGCGGGGCGCGTCAGCTGGACTACGGGTGGCCTGCGGCCTGCTGGCGGGGGCCGTCGCCGGGGTGATCACCGGGCTGGTCACGGTCCCGTCGGCGGCGATCCTGCTCGGCTGGGACGTCACCGTCGCGATCTACCTGGTCTGGACCTGGGCGGCGGTCCGCGGCCTGGACACCACGCTCACCGCCGAGCTGGCCAAGCGGGAAGATCCCAGCGCCCCGGTGGCCGAGCTGCTGCTGATCGGGGCGGACGTGGCGGTGCTCGCCGCGGTCGCGTTCGCGCTGGTCCGGGCGGGCCAGGCGGCCGGCGGCATGAAGGCCTTCCTGATCGCGCTGGGACTGTTCAGCGTCGTCCTGTCCTGGACGGTGGTGCACACCGTCTACATGCTGCGGTACGCCCGGGCCTACTATTCCGGGCCCGCCGGTGCTGCCCCGGCCGGCGGCATCGAGTTCAACGAGGACGAGCCGCCGACCTACGTTGACTTCGCCTACTTCGCGTTCACGATCGGCATGACCTTCCAGGTGTCCGACACCAACATCACCGCCAAGGCCGTGCGCCGGCTGACCCTGCAGCACGCGCTGTTCGCCTACCTGTACGGCGCGGTCCTGGTCGGCCTGGTCATCAACGTGGTCGCCGCCCTGCTCAAGTAGGACGTCCGCCGGCCGCCGCGGCCATCCCTTCCGGCCGCCCGGCCGTAACTGGTTTAATCCGGGCACGATGTCGCGAAAGGCCTGAGCGTGGCGGGTGAACTGGAACGGCGGCGGCCGGCCAGGGGTGACCTGGCCGCCGAGGGTGCCCGGCTGGGCGCCAGCTTCGGCCTGGGCGGCGCGCCCCAGGGCGCCTACCGGGCCCGGCGGCGGTCCAAGCAGTGGGGTTGCGGGGCGGGGCTGCTCGGCTGGGGCGCCGTCCTCGCCTTCGTCATACCGGAGTGGCAGCATCACTGGGCCTCGGGCTGGGAAGCCGGGGCGGGCGTGCTCGCGGCCGTCGGGGTGGTGGTGATGACGCTGGCGCCGCGCTCGAAGTGGGACCGGCTGTACTGGTACCCGGCCGGCATCGCCCAGCGGATCAGCACCGAGCCGGAGCCGCGGATCCTGCGCTGGCCGGACGTGACCGCGGTCCGCATCGCCTACGAGCTTGACGACGAGTCGCTGCTCCTGGCCAGCTGCATCGTGGACGGCCCCGGGTCCACGCCGATCGAAGCCGACCGCCGCTACCAGGGCGGGCTGGCCGCCTTCGCCCGCGAAGCCGAGCGGGTCATCGAGCCCCGGCTGCTGCCCGGCCTCATCGACGCCTACGAGCGGGACCAGCCGGTGGTGTTCGGCGACCTCACGATCGCCCGGGCCGGGCTCGGCTACCAGCCCAGCCGGGGCAGCCGGGCAAGCGCCGAGGGCTGGTGGCTGCCCTGGCCCGAGGTTCGCGTGGTCAAGGCCCACGGCCCCGGCCGCGGGCTCTACGTCCACCCGAAGCCGCGGGGCCGGGGCAAGCGCTGGGCCGGTTTGGAAGGGGTCGCCAACGGGCTCCTCGCCCACCGCCTCATCGAGCACGCGGCCGCCCCTCATGGGGTGCCGGTCACGCTTAGCCGCGAGTAAGGCCCGATATAGCCTGAGGTCATGAGCACTGATCTTGCTTCCCTGACCGGTATCGACGTCCCCACCGGCCTGCTGATCGGAGGTGAGTGGACCAACGGCGGCGGCGGTCAGCTGCCGGTGACCGACCCGGCCACCGAGGACACGCTGGCCGAGGTGGCCGACGGCAGCGAGCAGGACGGGCTGGCGGCGGTCGGTGCCGCCTACGACGCGCTGCCCAACTGGGCCGCCACCCCGGCCCGGCAGCGGGCCGAGTGCCTGCGCCGGGCCTTCGACCTGATGACCAGCCGGGCCGAGCCGTTCGCCAGGCTCATGGCGGCCGAGAACGGCAAGTCGCTGCGGGACGCGCGGGCCGAGGTGACCTACGCGGCCGAGTTCTTCCGCTGGTACTCCGAGGAGGCCGTGCGGATCGACGGCAACCTGACCACCGCCCCCGTCGCGGGCAACAAGATCCTGGTCACGCGGCAGCCGATCGGCGTCTCGGTCCTGGTCACGCCCTGGAACTTCCCGGCCGCGATGGCCACCCGCAAGATCGGGCCCGCGCTGGCGGCGGGCTGCTCGGTGGTGCTCAAGCCGGCCGAGGACACCCCGCTCACCGCGCTGGCCCTGGCCGCGCTGCTGGAGGAGGCCGGGGTGCCGGCCGGGGTGGTCAACGTGGTGTCCACCTCCCGGCCGGGTCCGGTGGTGGCGGCCATGATGGCCGACCCGCGGGTCCGCAAGCTGTCGTTCACCGGGTCCACCGAGGTCGGCCGGCAACTGCTCCGCCAGGCCGCCGACACCGTGCTCAGCTGCTCGATGGAGCTGGGCGGGAACGCGCCGTTCATCGTGTTCGAGGACGCCGACCTGGACGCCGCCATCGAGGGCGCGATGATCGCCAAGATGCGCAACGGCGGCGAGGCCTGCACCGCCGCCAACCGGTTCTACGTGCACGAGGCGGTCGCGGCCGAGTTCACCGCCCGGCTGGCCGACCGGTTCGGCCGGCTCACCCTCGGCCCCGGCCTGGACGAGTCCACCGACGTCGGGCCGCTGGTCAACGAGGCGACCCGGACCAAGGTGGCCGGGCTGGTGGACGGGGTGGCGGGCGACGGCGCCAAGGTCGTGCTGGGTGGCCAGGCCCCGGACCGGCGCGGCTACTTCTACCAGCCCACCGTCATCGATCAGGTACCGGCCACGGCCGCCATCACCGGCCAGGAGATCTTCGGCCCGGTGGCGCCGGTGATCCGGTTCAGCGACGAACAGCAAGCACTGTCGTACGCCAACAACACCGAGTATGGGCTGGTGTCCTACGTCTACACCCGGGACCTGGCCCGTGGCCTGCGGGTATCGGAGGCGCTGGAGACCGGGATGGTCGGCCTCAACCGCGGCCTGGTGTCCGACCCGGCCGCCCCGTTCGGCGGGGTCAAGCAGTCCGGGCTGGGCCGTGAGGGTGGTCACGACGGCCTGCTCGAATACCTGGAGACCAAGTACATCGCCGCGGATTGGTGATCCTCACCGAGTCGAGTGTCGCCCTCGGCCCCGGCGGGACGTAGATTAAGCCCGTGGACAGGCGCATCTTCGGGCTAGAGAACGAATACGGCGTGACGTGTACCTTTCGGGGGCAGCGAAGACTGTCGCCGGATGAGGTGGCTCGCTACCTGTTTCGCCGCGTGGTGTCGTGGGGCAGAAGCAGCAACGTGTTCCTGCGCAACGGCGCCCGCCTGTACCTGGATGTCGGCAGCCATCCGGAGTACGCCACGCCCGAGTGCGACAACGTCACCGACCTGATCGCGCACGACAAGGCGGGCGAGCGGATCCTCGAGGGGCTGCTGGTCGACGCGGACAAGCGGCTGCGCGAAGAGGGCATCGCCGGCGACATCTACCTGTTCAAGAACAACACCGACTCGGCCGGCAACTCCTACGGCTGCCACGAGAACTACCTGGTCGGCCGGCACGGCGAGTTCGGCCGGCTGGCCGACATCCTGATCCCGTTCCTGGTCACCCGGCAGGTCATCTGCGGGGCCGGCAAGGTCCTGCAGACCCCGCGGGGTGCGGTCTACTGCGTCAGCCAGCGGGCCGAGCACATCTGGGAGGGCGTGTCCTCGGCCACCACCCGGTCGCGGCCGATCATCAACACCCGGGACGAGCCGCACGCCGACGCCGAGCGGTTCCGCCGCCTGCACGTCATCGTGGGCGACTCGAACATGAGCGAGACCACCATGCTGCTCAAGGTGGGCGCGACCGACCTGGTGCTGCGGATGATCGAGGCCGGCACGGTCATGCGCGACCTGACCCTGGACAACCCGATCCGGGCCATCCGCGAGGTCAGCCACGACATGACCGGGCGCAGCCGGGTGCGGCTGGCCAACGGCCGGGAGATGAGCGCGCTGGAGATCCAGCGCGAGTACCTCAACAAGGCGCTGGAGTTCACCGGCCGCAACGGTGCCGACGCCACCGCCGAGCGGGTGCTGGCCATGTGGGAGCGGGCGCTGGACTCGATCGAGAGCGGCAACCTGGACAAGGTCGCCCGGGAGATCGACTGGGTGACCAAGTACCAGCTGATCGAGCGCTACCGGGCCAAGCACGACCTGCCGCTGTCCTCGCCCCGGGTCGCCCAGCTCGACCTCGCCTACCACGACGTGCACCGCGGCCGCGGCCTGTACTACCTGCTGCAGCGCAACGGCGCGGTCGACCGGGCCACCCGCGACCTGGACATCTTCGAGGCCAAGTCGGTCCCGCCGCAGACCACCCGGGCCCGGCTGCGGGGCGAGTTCATCCGCCGGGCGCAGGAGCGGCGGCGGGACTTCACCGTCGACTGGGTCCACCTCAAGCTCAACGACCAGGCCCAGCGCACGGTGCTGTGCAAGGACCCGTTCCGGTCGGTCGACGAGCGGGTCGAAAAGCTCATCGCCGGGATGTAGCAGCCGGGCGTACGTGCCCGGCCCCGCGTGGTCATAACAGAATGGCCGTATGCCCACGCGGGGGCGCGGCCGGAAAATACGCTGCCGGTATATTCAGCGGGGCCTGGACGGAAGGAAGCACCGGTGCCCAAGGGCGTATTCGAGCTTGACGCGGTCATCATCGGCGGCTGCGGTCACGTCGGCCTGCCGCTGGCGATCGCGCTGGCCAGCCGGGGGGCGCAGGTCGGGATCTACGACGTCAGCCAGGCGGCGGTGGACACGGTCAACGCCGGCCAGCTGCCGTTCGCCGAGCCGGGGGCGGCCGGGCCGCTGGCCGAGGCGGTGGCGGCGGGCACGCTGCGGGCGTCGGCCGACCCCGCCATCGTGGCCACCGCCGAGCACGTGATCGTGGTCATCGGCACCCCGGTCGACGAGCACCTCAACCCCGACCAGGCCGCGATCCCCAACGCGCTCGGCGGCTGCGCCGGCTACCTGCGGGACGGCCAGCTGCTCGTCCTCCGCAGCACCGTCTACCCCGGGGTCACCGCCCTGGTGGAGAAGACCATCGCCGGGCTCGGCGTCGACATCGACGTGGCGTTCTGCCCCGAGCGCATCGCCGAGGGCAAGGCGATGACCGAGCTGTTCGAGCTGCCGCAGATCATCTCGGCCCGCACCGCGCCCGGCGCCGACCGGGCCAGCGCCCTGTTCCGGCGGCTGACCAGCCAGCTGGTCATCATGACGCCCGAAGAAGCCGAGCTCGCCAAGCTGTTCACCAACGTATGGCGGTACATCAAGTTCGCCACCGCCAACCAGCTGTACATGATGGCCAACGACCGGGGCCTGGACTTCGAGCGGATCCGGCAGGGGCTGGCCACCGACTACCCGCGGGCGGCCGACATGCCCGCGGCCGGCTTCGCGGCCGGGCCGTGCCTGTTCAAGGACACCATGCAGCTGGCGGCGTTCAACAACAACAACTTCGCCCTCGGCCACACCGCGATGGCCATCAACGAGGGCATGCCGCTGTATCTGGTCGACCGGCTGGAGAAGCATTACGACCTGGCCTCGATGACCGTCGGCGTCCTCGGCATGGCGTTCAAGGGCGGCTCCGACGACACCCGGTCCAGCCTGTCCTACAAGCTCAAGCGGATCCTGGCGTTCAAGGCGGGCGCGGTGCTGTGCACCGACCCGTACGTCACCACCGATACCGCCCTGCTCCCGCTGGCCGAGGTCATCGAGCGGTCCGACCTCCTGGTCATCGCCACCCCGCACCCGGACTACCGGGCCCTCAAGACCAGCAAGCCGGTCGCCGACATCTGGAACATCCTCGGCCAGGGCGTCCGTATATGAGCGGCGAACGGCCCCGGGTGTCGGTCGTCATCCCCGCCTACAACGAGGACGAGACGATCGTCCCCATCCTGGACCGGCTGTTCGAGTCGGTCCGGCTGTCGTGCGAGGTGCTGGTGGTGGTGGACACCGCCACCGACACCACCATTCCGGTCGTCGAGGAGTACGCGGCCAAGGAGCCCCGGCTGCGCTGCCTGATCAACACCTACGGGACCGGCCCGGCCAACGCGATCCGGTTCGGCATCGACGCGGCCGCCGCCCCGGTGGCGGTGGTGACGATGGCTGACGGCTGCGACGACGCCCGCCAGATCGACGAGCTGGCCCGGCTGGTCGAGCGCGGGGTGGCGGTGGCGGCCGCCTCCCGCTACATGGCCGGCGGCCAGCAGGTGGGCGGGCCGGTGCTCAAGGGCACGATGTCGCGGATGGCGGGCCGGTCGCTGCGGCTGCTGGCCCACGTCGGGACCCGGGACGCCACCAACTCGTTCAAGGCCTACGACACCGCCTTCGTGCGCGAGGTCGGCATCGACTCCCGGGACGGCTTCGAGATCGGCATCGAGCTGACCGCCAAGGCCAAGCGGCTCGGCCGGCCGGTGGCCGAGATCCCCACGATCTGGCTGGACCGGCAGGCCGGGGTGTCGAACTTCAAGGTCGCCCAGTGGATCCCCAGCTACCTGCGCTGGTACCGGTTCGCGTTCGGGTCGAAGCTGACCGCGGACGAGCTTCGCGCCCGGACGACCGGGCCCCCGTCACCAGCAGAAACCCGAGGGAAGTGATGGAAAAAGTTCTGGTCAGCGGATCGGCCGGCTTCATCGGCGGATACGTGGTTGAAGAGCTGCTGCGGCGAGGCTACGCCGTGGTCGGCGTGGACAACTTCTCCAAGTACGGCAAGGTGAAGAAGTCCTACGACGACCACCCGCGTTACCAGCTGGTCGAGGGCGACGCCCGCGACGTCGAGCTGATGACCGGCCTGCTGTCGGACTGCGACCACTTCATCGCGGGCGCGGCCCTGATCGGCGGGATCTCCTACTTCCACACCTACCCCTACGACCTGCTGGCCGCCAACGAGCGGATCATCGCCTCGTCCTGCGACGCCGCGATCGCGGCCCACCGCGACGGCCGGCTGCGCAAGGTCACCTACATGTCGTCCTCGATGGTGTTCGAGAGCGCCACCGACTGGCCGTCGTACGAGGGCCAGCAGCGCGAGATCCCGCCGCCGCTGTCCTCCTACGGCTTCCAGAAGCTGGCCGTCGAGTACTTCGCCCGGGCCGCCTGGGACCAGTACCAGCTGCCGTTCACGCTTGCCCGCCCGTTCAACTGCGTGGGGATCGGCGAGAGCCGCGCGCTGGGTGACGAGGAGATCCTGTCCGGCAACGTCAAGCTGGCCATGAGCCACGTCGTGCCCGACCTGGTGCAGAAGGTGCTCAAAGGCCAGGACCCCCTGCACGTGCTCGGTTCGGGTGACCAGGTCCGGCACTACACCTACGGCGGCGACCTGGCGGCCGGGGTGGTGACCGCGATGGAGCACCCGGACGCCACCAACGAGGACTTCAACCTGTCCACCCCGGACAGCACCACGGTCCGCGAGCTGGCCGAGGTCATCTGGCGCAAGGTCAAGGGCGAGGGCGTGCCGCTGCGGCTCGAGCACGACGAGCCGTTCACCTACGACGTGCAGCGCCGGGTCCCGGACGTGGGCAAGGCCAAGCGCATGCTCGGCTTCGAGGCGACCACGACCCTGGACCAGATGCTGGACGAGGTCATCCCGTGGATCAGGGACGCGATCGACGCCGGCACTATCTAATCTGGGCGGCGCCGTTCGCCGCCCTGCTGACGATCCTGCTGGTGCGGAACAGCTTCCTGTTGTCCCGGAAGCTGTACGAGGGCGGCGACTCGGGCGCCAACTCGATCCTCATCCAGCGGGCCATGCACTTCACCCTGCTGGTGGGCAACTACTCGCGGGAGCACTTCAACCACCCCGGGCCCGCCTACCTGTACGTCCAGGCGTTCGGCCAGTGGCTGTTCTACTACGGGCTGCACGTGGTCCCGACCGCCTGGAACGCCCAGCTGCTGGCCGTGTTCGTGCTCAACAGCGCGCTGGCCGGGCTGGCGGTGCTGGTCGTCTACGGCTGGACCCGGTCGCTGCGGGGGGCGGCCGCCGCCCTGGCCGTCGTCGCCGCGCTCGCGGCCGTGCAGCCAGCCGCGGTCAACTCCGGCTGGATGCCGTTCCTGTACGTGCCCATGTTCGCGGTCTTCTGCCTGGCGGCCGCCTCGGTCGCCGCCGGGGGTGTCCGGGACGGCTGGATCCTGGCCCTGACCGGCTGGTTCCTCATCCACGGGCACGCCTGTTTCCTGTTCATCGTGCCGCTGGTCGTCGCCGCGGCGGTAATCGCCCAGCTGGTGCTGCACCGGCACCGGCCGTGGGCGGCGCTGCGGCGGCTGGGCGGCCGTCCCGGGGTCTGGGTGCCGGTGCTGGCCATCAGCGCCGTGTTCCTGCTGCCGATCGTGGTCAACCTGGTCCTGCACTGGCCCGGTGAGTTCGTCAAGTACTTCACCTACGGGAAGTCCAGCGAGGCCGGCGGTCACACCGCCGCCCAGATCACCCGGTACGCCCTGTGGTTCTGGTGGCCGCGCGCCCACGCCTGGCTGGCGCCGGTGCTGCTGGCGGCGGCCGCCGTGGCGGTGACGACGGTGCTCGCCCGTAGCCCGCTGCGCCGGTTCCTGGCCATGATCATCGTCGTGGACCTGGTCGCGTCGGTGGCGGTCGGCGTCTACGCGACCGTCGGTATCGACAGCCTGGCCGGGTACTACATCGCCTACTTCTACTGGGCCGCGCCGTTCCTGCTGCTGCTGGTCATCGCGGTCGGGACCGCCCAGGCGCTCGGGCGCTGGCTGGGGACCGGGCTGGCCACGGCCGGGGCGGTGGCCGGGCTGGTCGCGTTCGCGGTCGCGCCCGGCACCCGCACCAGCACCCACGACAACGACCCGGGCGTCCCCGGCGCGGTGGCGGCGCTGGCCGCCCGCAGCGGCGGCCGCGAGGTCGTGCTGTCCCTCAACGACCGCGCGGCCTGGCCCGACACCACCGCCCTGCTGGTCCAGGCCGAGCGGGCCCACGTCCCCGCCTGTGTCCAGCAGCCGTCCTGGGAGTTCATGATGACCAGCCAGTTCATCTGCACCGCGCGGCAGCTGGGCACCGGGGTCCGGTTCGGCCTGGACACGCCCGGTTCGCCCGGTCCGGCCCTCGCCCGCTTGCAGCTGAGCCAGGTGGTGGCAGAATCCGCTCGATGAGTTTCCGCTGGCGCCGGACGGCGGTGTGGGGAGCGGCAGGGGCCGCGGCGGCCGTGCTGCTGTTCCTGGCTTACCTGTACCAGTCGCGTCAGGTCGCGGCCGGCTCGGACGGGGCGTCGATCGCGCTGCAGGGCTGGGACCTGCTGCACGGCAACCTGCTGCTGCACGGCTGGACCGTCTCCGACGTGTCCTTCTACCTGACCGAGCTGCCCCAGTACGCCGTGGTCGAGGCGGTCCGCGGCCTCAGCCCCGACGTCGTGCACGTGGCCGGGGCGATCACCTACACCCTGGTCCTGCTGCTGGCCGCCGGGCTCGCCGCCGCCGGCGCTTCCGGCCGCGCGACCCTCGCCCGGCTGCTGGTGGTGGCGTTGGTCATGCTGGCCCCGGCCGCCGGGGCCGACTACACGCTGCTGATGAGCCCGGACCACTACGGCAGCACGGTGCCGGTGCTGCTGGCCTGGCTGGCCATCGACCGGCTGCCGGCCCGGTGGTACCGGCCGGTCCTGGTCGCCCTGCTGCTGGCCTGGGGCCAGGCCTCCGACAGCCTGATCCTGGTCACCGGCGTCGCCCCGATCGTGGTGGCGGCCGGCACCCGGGCCGGGGTCCGGTTCTGGCGCCGGGACGGCGGCGCCGCCGAAACCTGGCTGGTGGCGGCCGCGATCATCTCGACCGGTCTGGCCCGGGTGGTCACCACCGTCATCAAGCACAGCGGCGGCTACGGCGAACAACCGGTCGGCACCGCGTTCTCCGGGCTGGGGGCGCTGCCCCACCACCTCGTGCTGACCGGGCAGGGCCTGCTCACGCTGTTCGGGGCCGACTTCTTCAGCCCCCAGACCGCCCCCGACCAGGCGTTCGCGGCCCTGCACCTGATCGGGGTCATCCTCGTGGCGGTGGCCCTGGTGCTGGCCCTGGTCAAGCTCGGCCGGGGGAGTGACCTGCTCGTCCCCGGCCTGGCCGTCGCGATCGTGCTCAACCTGCTCACCTACGTGCCCAGCCTGTTCGTCCAGGACCTGCCGAGCAGCCGCGAGATCGCCGCCGTGCTCCCGTTCGGCGCCATCCTCGCGGCCCGCGTCTTCGTCTCGAAAACCCCACGGGCCTCCCGGGTCGCGCTGGCCGCGCTGGCCGCTGGTGTCCTGGTCTGCGCGGCCGAACTCGGCTACCAGGCCGCCCAGCCCAGCCAGCCCGGGCAGAACCAGTCGCTGGCCAACTGGCTGGTCGCCCACCAGCTGACGGCCGGCCTGGCCCCCGACTACTGGATGGCCAACGCCACCACCGTCGACAGCGGCGGCCGGGTCACCGTCCGGCAGGTGGCCCAGAGCGGGACCACCCTGTACTTCCCGGAACCGCGTGAGCTCAAGTCCAGCTGGTACGACCCGGACCACAACGACCCGCGCTTCGTCGCCGTCGGCCTGAACCGTCCCAACGCGGCCGCCTACCTGGCCGCCGCCACCCACACGTTCGGGCCGCCGGCCGAGACCCTGCACCCGGCCGGCTACACGGTGCTGGTATGGCGGTTCAACCTGCTGACCCGGCTGGCGGGCCCGCAGCCCGGCCCACAGCCCGGTCCCGGGTGAACACTTTCTGTGATTTAAAAAATGCAATAAGCGACAAAGAGCTGGTACGGACCGCTATCGTCATCACGTCTTGAGCGCCTACGACCAGGTGTCGCCGGCCGGACGCGGGCCTTCCGTCGTGTCCGCCGTGACCGCACCAGACGACACGCGGTCTACTGTCGCTACTCTCAGTATCCAGTCGCGTGCTTCGCGTACCCGCTGGGGCCTGGTGCTGCTGTCCGGGCTCGGCGCGCTGGTGTTGTTCGGCTGCTACTACCGGCAGTCCCGCACGGTCGTGGTCCGCTCCGACGGCGGCTCGGTCGCCCTCCAGGCCTGGGACATGCTGCACGGCAACCTGCTGCTGCGGCACTGGCACATGTCCGACGTGTCGTTCTGGTGCACCGAGCTGGTGCAGTACGCGCTGCTGGAGGCGGTCCACGGGCTCGGCCCCGGGGTCGTCCATCTGGGCGGGGCCATGACCTACACGCTGCTGCTGGTCCTGGCCGCCGGCCTGGCGCGCGGCCGGACCGGCGACACCAGCCGGCCACAGGCGCTGGTCCGGGTGCTGATCGTGGCGGTGGTCATGGTCGCCCCGGCCGCCGCCGCCAGCCCCACCCTGCTGCTGACCCCCGACCATCTCGGGAGCGCGGTCCCGGTGCTGCTGGCCTGGCTGGCGGTCGACCGGCTGGCGCCGCTGACGGGCGGCCGCCCCGCGCTCCGGTGGCTGCTGCCGGTGCTGGTCCTGCTGCTGCTGGCCTGGGGTCAGGTCGCCGACGACCTGGTCCTGCTGACCGGGGCGGTACCGCTGGCGGTGACCACCGGGATCCGGGCCATCGTCCGGCGCCGGACCAGCCCGGCCGGGCCGCTCCCGTGGCTGGAGGTGAGCCTGGCCACCGCGGCGGCCGCCTCGGCCGGGCTCGCCCGCGGCGCCGAGGTCCTGATCCGGGTCAGCGGCGGCTACGGGCTGCAGCCGGTCGCCACCCGGATCACCCGGCCGGACGAGCTGCCGCACGTGGCCAAGCTGACCGTCGAGGGTCTGACCACCCTGTTCGGGGTGCCGCCGACCGCCGCTCACACCCGCTCGGAGCTGGTGTTCGCGCTGGCACACCTGCCCGGCCTGGTCGCGGTCGCGATCGCTGTCCTGCTCGCGCTGACCCGCCTTGGCCGCAGCAACGACCTGGTGGTGCCCGGGCTGGCGGTCGCGATCGTCGTCAACGTGGCCGCGTTCGTGATCACCCCGTACGCGCAGAACCTGCTCAGTGCCCGCGAGATGGCGGCCGTGCTGCCGTTCGGGGCGGTGCTGGCCGGCCGCCAGCTGGCCGGACCGCTGCTGCGGGTCCGGGTCCGCCCGGCGTTGTGGGCGGCCCTGGCCGCGGTGCTGGCGGCGAACCTGGCCGCCCTCGGCTACCACGCGGCCCAGCCCGCCCGCCCGGCCGACCACCAGGCGCTGGCGAACTGGCTGGTCACCCACCGGCTGACGGCCGGGCTGGCCACCGACTACTGGGTGGCCAACAGCACCACGCTGGACGCGGGCGGCCGGGTCACCGTGCGTCAGGTCTCGATCGACCGCAACTGGCGGCTGGAGCCGCCGACCACCTGGGGCAACCGCAGCGACTGGTACGACCCCGACCACTACCGGGCCACCTTTATCGTGGTAGACGACGCCAAGCCCGGGGCCTGGACGGCGGAGTGGTGGAGCGCGGTGCGCACGTTCGGGCGGCCAGCCCGGACCTTGCACCCCGACGGCTACACCGTCTTGGTTTGGCATCGGAATCTGCTAGCCGCCATTCGGTAGGGCGACGGCCCCAGTAGGCTGGCGTGGCTCTAACCGCCCATAGCGAGGTCAATTACACCATGCGTCGCATAGTTGCGCTTTTCGTACTACCGCTGATCGCCGCTCTGGCGCTGGTGGGTTGCGGTTCGTCCAAACCGCCGTCGCCGAACGCGTCAGTGACCGCCAAGGGCTCGTTCGGCACGTCGCCCAAGGTGACGATCCCGAAGGAAAAGGCTGGTACCACGCTGGCGGTCAAGACGCTGGTGCAGGGCAAGGGCGCGACGATCAAGAAGTCGGACCTGTTCCTGTCCAACTTCACGATCTACGTGTGGAGCGGCACCACCAACAAGCTGCTCGACTCCACCTATTCCAGCTCTCCGCAGGTGCTCCCGGCCTCGCTGCTGCCCGGTATCCAGAGCGCGGTGACCGGCGCCAAGGTCGGCAGCCGGGTGCTGGCGGTCATCCCGCCCAAGGACGGCTACGGCTCCAGCGGCAACTCCGAGCTGGGGGTGACCGGCTCCGACACGCTGGTCTTCGTGATGGACCTGATCCAGAGCTACTCCTCGGGCACGGTCGGCGCGACCGGGTCCCAGACCTACAGCGGCGGCGGCAGCCTGCCCACGGTCAGCGACGCCAAGGGCAGCGCGCCCAAGATCACGATCCCCAAGAACGTCACCCCGCCCAAGACGCTGACGGCCAAGACCCTGATCAAGGGGACCGGTGCCACCGTGACCAAGGGCGAGGACGTGGTGGCCCAGTACACCGGGGTCAACTGGCGGACCGGCACCGTGTTCGACTCGTCGTGGTCGCGCAGCCTGCCCTACAGCTTCAAGGTCGGCGCTTCCCCCAGCCAGGTCATCCCCGGCTGGGACAAGGGCCTGGTCGGCCAGACCGTGGGCAGCCGGGTGCTGCTGATCATCCCGCCGTCGGACGGTTACGGCAGCGCGGGCCAGTCGCAGGCCGGCATCAAGGGCACCGACACGCTGGTGTTCGTGGTCGACATCGTGGGTGCAGTCAGCCCCAACGCCACCAGCTGACCCGGGCGCGGTGAATGACCCGGCTGGTCCGGCGGTTCGCCTGGCCGGCCGGGCTGGCGGTCGCCGCTGCCGTCCTGTTCCTCGCTTACCTGCGGCTGAGCAACACCTACGCGGAGGACTCCGACCAGGCCAACCTGGGCCTGCAGGCCTGGGACATGCTGCACGGCAACCTGGTGCTGCACGGCTGGGTGCTGTCCGACGTGACGTTCTGGACCACCGAGCTGCCCCAGTACGTGCTGCTGGAGGCGATCAACGGGCTCAACCCGGCCACCTTCCACCTGGCCGCGGCGATGACCTACACGCTGGCGCTGCTGCTGGCGGTCCTGCTGGCCAGGGGCACGCGGGCGGCTCGCGAGCCGGGCCCGGCCGGCGGCCGCGAGGGGGTGGCCCGGGCGCTGCTGGCCGGCGGCATCATGCTGGCGCCCCAGCTCGGCGTCGGCGTGTTCATGCTGCTGCTGACCGTCGGCCACTTCGGCACCTCGGTGCCGCTGCTGGTGACCTGGCTGCTGCTGGACCGGCTCCGGCCCCGCTGGTACGTGCCGGTGCTGGCCGGGCTGCTGCTGGCCTGGGGGGCCATCGCCGACGCGCTGGTGCTGCTGGTCGGGGTCGCCCCGCTGGCGCTGGTGGCCCTCGTCCAGGCGGCCACCGCCCTGATCACCCGCCGGGGCTGGCGGCCGGTCGGCTACCACCTGGCGCTGGCGGCGGCGGCCGGGGCGGCGGCCGGCATCTGGGCCGGGGCGCCGCCGGTCCTCAGTTCGCTGGGCGGGTACTCGGTCCACCAGGTGCCGTTCCAGGTGATCGCCTGGTCCTCCCTCGGCACCCACGCGCGCACGGCCGGCCTGGGCCTGCTCGCCCTGTTCGGCGCCAACTTCCAGGGCGTTAACGGCCAGCCCGCGGTCGCGTTCGCGGCCTTGCACCTGGTCGGGGTGGCGGTCGCCGCCCTCGCGGTGGTGGTGACCGTCGGCCGGTTCTCCGGCCGCGGCCTGGTCGACCAGGTGCTGGCGGTCGCGATCGTGGCCGCCGTGCTCCTCTACCTGGGCAGCAACTTCTCCAGCGGCATCCTCAACGGCCGCGAGATCGGCGTCGTGCTCCCGGCCTCAGCGGCACTGGCGGGCCGGACCCTTGCCCCCTGGCTGGCCCGCCCCCGCCGAGTCCTCCAACCCCAAGAGCCCCTCCAACCCCAAGAGCCCCTCCAGCCCCAGAAAACACCCTGGTCACTCTGGCCCCGGCGCGCACTGGCGTCCGTCCTGGCGCTGGTCCTGGCCGGCTACGCTGCCTGCCTCGGTTACCAGCTGACCAAGCCCTCGGTCCCGGCCGCGAACGCCCAGCTGGCCACCTGGCTGTCAGCCCACCATCTGACCCACGGCCTCAGTGGCTACTGGCAGGCCAGCAGCGTCACCGTGGACAGCGCGGACCGCATCACCGTCCGCGCGATCACCAACCACTTCAGCGGGGTCGTCCCCTATGACTGGGAGACCAAGCCGTCCTGGTTCGACGGGCGCACCCAGTACGCCAACTTCGTCGTGCTGCAGAACCAGCCCGGTTACTTCAGCAACTGGAACTACGGCGCCAACGTCAAGCACGTGTTCGGCGCCCCCGCCGCCACCTACCGCACCGGCCCCTACACGATCCTCGTCTGGCACCAGAACCTGCTGCTCGCCCTGCACCAGTGGGAACAGCGGGCCAGCTAGAGGACCTCAGCTAGAGCACCATCGTCCGGTAGACCAGGACGGTCACGAACATCGGGCCGGCGGCGGCCGCGAACCACCACAGTTTGCGGGGGGCCGCGAACAGGATGAGGGTGGCCAGCAGGTAGACCTCGACGAACGAGCGCAGGTCGGCGTAGCCGTCCCAGTTGGTGGGGGACAGGCAGAAGATCTCCAGGATGTAGAGCACCAGCGCCAGCCGCTCGTAGACCGGGACGGTGGTCGATCGCAGCGCGCACAGCGCCGCCACCGCGAACCCGGTCAGCACCAGCAGTTCCAGGTCCCAGATGATGATCGCGCCGGGAGCGCCGGAGACCGAGGCGGTCAGGTGGCCGACGTTGTGGCCGATGGCCATGACGGCGGCCAGGAACGGGGCGCCCGCGTTCTTGCCGCTGTCCTGGAAGATCGGGATCACCCCGGTCGCGAACCGGAGCACCACCTCCCAGGCCACGAACAGCAGCGCCGGGATCAGCCACACCAGATCCTCGCGGCCGGGCCGGGCGCGGCGGCGGGCCATCGCCACCAGCCGCACGATGGCCAGCGCGAACGGCGCGACCAGGGCGGTCTCCCGGGTCAGCCCGGCCACCGCGAACAGCCCGGCCGCCGCCAGCCACTGCCGGTGCCGGTAGGCCAGGATCGCGCCCAGCAGGCAGGCGGCCGCCAGCGGCTCGGTCAGGTCCCGGGCCACGCTGGTGGCCAGGCCGAAGTAGCCGGCCAGGAGCAGGCCCCACAGCGCGTGGCGGCCGGCCTCCTGGGCCAGCCGGCCGCCCAGGACCGCGACCGCGCCGACCGCGAGCACGTTGATCACCACCAGCGCCCACGGCAGCGCCGGGACCTGCCCGGCCGAGCCCAGCCAGGCCAGCGCCGAGTAGCCGATCCGCACGAACCGGTACCAGGCGTCGAGGCCGATGCCGTAGGCCGACCAGGCCAGGTTGGCCGGGTTGCGGGCCATCCGGTAGTAGAACTGGCCGTCGTACCCGAGGTAGCCCTGGACCTCGACCCCGCGCGGCAGCTCCCAGCGGTAGGCGTAGACGTCGCCGATCAGCGCCAGCCCGGACACGTTGCCGTTCAGCCGGACCAGGACCCGGGCGACCACCTCGGCCGTCATCGCCACGACCGCGACGATCCCGGCCGCGACCGGGCGGTTCAGCCGGGTCCGAAGAGCAGGCCGCGCTCTGGTGACGTTTGTTTCGGTGGCTGCGGTTGGTGCCGCTTGCATCGTTTGACGGCCTCCCCTCCGGCCCCATCATTCCCGATGGGCGGGGTGGCCGTGCGTATTGGGCGACCCTGTTACAAAGACGCCGTTACAGAACCAGCGTCCGGTACACGGCAATCGTGAGGAACATCGGACCGGCCGCGGCCGCGAACCACCACAGTTTGCGGGGGGCCGCGAACAGGATGAGGGTGGCCAGCAGGTAGACCTCGACGAACGAGCGCAGGTCGGCGTAGCCGTCCCAGTTGGTGGGGGACAGGCTGAAGATCTCCAGGATGTAGAAGATCAGCGCGACCCGTTCGTAGACCGGGACGGTGGTGGCCCGCAGCGCGCACAGCGCCGCCACCGCGAACCCGATCAGGACCAGCAGTTCCAGGTCCCAGATGATGACCGCGCCGGGCGCCCCGTGCACCGAGGTGGCCAGGTGGCTGACGTTGTGGCCGATGGCCATGACGGCGGCCACGAACGGGGCGCCCGCGTTCTTGCCGCTGTCCTGGACGATCGGGAACTCGCCGGTGCCCAGCTTGAGTACCAGTTCCCAGGCCACGAACGCGGCCGCCGGGATCAGCCAGACCAGATCGTCACGGCCGGGCCGGGCGCGGCGGCGCGCCATCGCTACCAGCCGGGTGACGGCCAGCGCGGCCGGGGCGATCAGCGCCGTCTCCCGGGTCAGGGCGGCGAAGGTGAACAGGCCGGCCGCCAGCGGCCGTCGCTGGTGCCGGTAGGCAAGCAGGCCCGCCAGCAGGCAGGCGGCCGCCAGCGGCTCGGTCAGGTCGCGGGCCACGCTGGTGGCGAAGCCGAAGTAGCCGGCCAGCAGCAGGCCCCACAGCGTGTGGTGGCCCGCCTCCTGGGCGAACCGGCCGCCGAGGGCCGCGATCGCCGCCAGCGACAGCACGTTGATCACGGCCAGGGCCCACGGCACCGCCGCGTGCTGACCGGCCGAGGTCAGCCAGGCCAGCGCCGAGTAGCCGATCCGCACGAACCGGTAGGTGCTGTCGATGCTGATGCCGTACATGGTCCGCTGCAGGCTGGCCGGGGCGAGCGCCATCCGGTAGTAGAACTGCCCGTCGTAGCCGGGGTAGCCGAACACCTCGGTTCCGGCCGGCAGGTGGCCGGGGTGACCGTAGACGTCCCCGACCAGTGCCAGCCCGGAGATCTGGCCGTGCAGCTTGACCACGACCCGGACGATGATCTCGGTGGCCGCCAGCACGGCCGCGATCAGTCCCGGTACCCAGACCCGGTTGGCGGCTGAGCGCCAGCCGGGCTGCGGATCCGGCCGCGTCGTCTGGCCGGCGGTGGCCGATGCGAGCGACATCGACGGTGGCCTCCCCCCAGGAGTTGTCCCAGGGGCCGGCCCGCTGCCGGCTCAAGGACGCCGGACAGCGTATCTAACTCTTAGTGTCGATTCAGTCGCTATCTGTGAGTTCGTCGATGACCAGGCCCAATCCGATCCCGGCCATCCACACGTCCTTGGCCAGCGGGATGCCCTGCTGGGTCGGGAGCGGCGTGCCCTCCTTGCGCATGCCGGGTGTCCGCGCGTAGAGGCCCAGCAGCCCGCCCGAGAACGCGGTCAGGCCCGCCCCGGCCACCACCGTGGGCACGAACGGCAGCAGCAGCGCGGTACCCAGCGCGATCTCGGTCCCGGCCAGCAGCTTGACGAAGTCCTCGGGCTTGAGCTTGGCCAGGAACGGATAGGTGCCGGTCGCGAACCCGTGCAGCTGCTTGGCCGTCTCCTCATCGGCCGACCACTTGCCGATCCCGGAGTTGAGGATGAACGCGCCCGCCGCCACCCGCTGCGGCACGTGCCGCCATTTTGTCGGAAGTCTCATGACCCGATTGTTGCACTGCGTAGCAAAGCTGCCACATGGCGGCCGGCCGCCGCGCAGGCCAGGAAGTAGGCGTGGTCCTCCGCCAGCCCCCGGCCCATCGTCGACAGCGGCGCCGGGCTGGCCCGCAGCGCCTCGTCGAGGCCCTCGATCCCCACCGTGACCAGGGTGTGCCGGTCCGCCAGGGGCTCGGCCGCCCGGGCCACCTGGGCGCCGAACTCGCCCGGCAGGTCCGGCACCACCACGTCGGCCCGGGCCAGCGCCACCCGCCCGTAGGCGGTCAGGCTGTGGTGGGAGATGCCGCGGTGCCGTTCCCGGGGATCGGCGTCGCTGATCCGCAGCGCCGCCACCGGCCGCCCGCGCAGGGCGGCGACCGCGTTGACCGCCTCACCGGCCGCCACCCCGGAAAATCCCCAGCGGGTGCCGGTGCCCAGGTTGCCGGGGCCCTGCGCCACCACCGCGACGTCGGCTCCCAGCACGTGCCGGGCCGCCAGCAGCCCGGTGTGCAAGGTGACGGTCTCCAGGTCGCCGCCGAACGCCTGGCCCACGGTCACCGTCCCCGCCAGCCACCCGGCCTCCCGCAGGGTGGCGCACGTCCGCGAGAACCAGGCCGGCAGCGCCCCGCCGTCGGTCATCACGTACGCCACCCGCACCGGCCCGGTGCTGGCGTACAGTCCGGCCAGGACCGGCGCCAGCGCCGAGTGCAGGTCGGCCACCACCACCGGCATGGCCCCGAGATCATCGGCGTCGCGCAGCACGTCGTGGTGCGGCGAGTCCTGTTCGTCGGCCCCCAGCACCACCGCCTGCAGCGGGGTGTAGCGCGCTTTGACCAGATGACCGGGCCCGCGGCGGTCCGGCGGCAACCGGTCCGGCACCGCCACCACCAGCGCGTAACCGCCGGTGCCGAGGGCCAGGTCGAGCGCGGTGGTGTTGAGCAGCACCCGGTCGCCGGGCTCGGGCCGGCCGGTCAGGGCCGGGTAGGCCAGCGCCCGCACCGGGCGCTCGACCCCCGCCACCGTCACCTCGAGTTCGGCCGCCCCGGCCCATTCCCGGCGCACCCGGGCCACCGTGCCGTTCCGCCAAGTGATCACCCCGGCAGAGTAGCGGCACAGTAGCGGGCGCCACGGGCCGAAATAATGCACTCCCACTCGCCTCGGTAGGCGAGAATGTCAGGTGGAACGGGGAGGTGGGTGCCGATGTCACGGCGGAAGACCGAGCGGCTGCTGAGCCTGGTGGTCTGCCTGCTGTCCACCCGGCGCTACCTCACCGCCGAGCAGATCCGGCAGGCGGTGGCCGGCTATCCGGAGCAGCCGGAAGCGTTCAAGCGCATGTTCGAGCGGGACAAGGAAGAGCTGCGCGAGCTCGGTATCCCGCTGGAGACCGGCCCGATCAGCCCGCTGGACGGCGAGGACACCGGTTACCGGGTCCAGCGCCAGGCCTACGAACTGCCCGAACTGGTGCTGGAGGCGGACGAGGCGGCCGTGCTCGGGCTGGCCGCCCGGGTCTGGCGCAACGCCGAGCTGGCCGGCGCGGCGGCCGGCGCGCTGCTCAAGCTGCGGGCGGCCGGCATCGACACCGACGACGCGGGCCCCGACACCCGGCAGGGCATCGAGCCGCGCGTGCACACCACCGAGCCCGCCTTCGGCCCGCTGTGGGAGGCGGTCCGGGACCGGCGGCCGGTGACGTTCGCCTACCGGGCGGCAGGCCGCAGCGAGCCGCAGACGCGCGAGCTGGAGCCGTGGGGGGTGGTGAACCGGCGCGGGCGCTGGTACGTGGCCGGCCGGGACCGTGACCGGGACGCCCCCCGGGTGTTCCGGCTCGGCCGCATCGCCGGCCCGGTCAAGTTCTCCGGGCCACCCGGCAGCGTCACCATGCCGCCCGGGACCGACGTGCGCGAGGTGGTGCGGACGATGGACTCCTCGCCACCCCGCGAGCACACCGCGCTGCTGCGGGTCCGGCCGGGCGCGGCGTTCGGCCTGCGCCGCTACGCCACCCTCGTCACCGGCCCCGACGCCGCGGCCACGGGCACCCCGGCCGCGGACGGCTGGGACACGATCAGCGTGCAGTACTCCGGGACCTCGTGGTTCGCCGACCAGGTCGCCTCCTTCGGCGCCGCCGCCGTGGTGCTGGAGCCACCCGACCTCCGGGACGCGGTCATCCGGCGGCTCAAGGGAGCACTGGCATGAGCGACGCAACACCCCGTAAGCGGGCCGGAAACACTGCGCCGACCTCGGCCGAGCGGCTGCAGCGGCTGCTGGCCCTGGTCCCCTACGTGGTCAGCCGCAAGGCGGTCGGGCTGGCCGACACCGCCGACGCGTTCGGGCTGACCGAGCGCGAGCTGGTCGACGACCTCAACCTGCTGTGGTGCGTGGAGCTGCGCAACCCCGACCCGTACTGCCCGATCGACCTGTCCTACGAGGGCGGCGAGATCGTGGTCAGCCAGGCCGAGTCGATCGGGCGGCCCCTGCGGCTGGCCGTCGACGAGGCCAGCGCGCTGCTGATCGCGCTGCGGATGCTGGCCGACGTGCCCGGCCTGGAGGACCGCTCGGCCCTCAGCCGGGTGATCGCCAAGCTCGAAGCGGCGGCCGGCGAGGCCGCCGCCCCCAGCGCCCAGGTCGCCGTCCAGGTCGAACGGCCGGCCGGGGACGAGGCGCTCGCCCAGATCAGGGACGCGCTGGCCCGCCAGCGGCGGCTGCACCTGCGGTACTACGTGCCCGGCCGGGACGAGGCGACCGAGCGTGACGTGGACCCGATGCGGCTGCTGGTGGTGGAGGGCCGCACCTACCTGGAGGGCTGGTGCCGCCGCGCCGACGGCGTGCGGCTGTTCCGGCTGGACCGGGTGCTCGGCGTCCAGGTGCTGGACACCCCGGCCGAGGTGCCGGCCGACGCGCAGCCGGTCGACGTCGATCAGGGCCTGTTCCGGCCGTCCGACGACGACGTGCACGTGGTGCTGGAGGTCTCGGCCAACGGCCGCTGGGTGGCCGAGGACTACCCGACCGAGTCGGTGACCGAGCTCGGCGAGGGCCGCCTGCGGGTCCAGCTGCGCACGCCCGACACCCGGTGGGTGCGGCGGCTGGCGCTGCGGCTGGGGGAGGACGGCCGGATCGTCGCTCCCGACGAGCTGCGGACCCAGGTTCGCGACGACGCCACCGCCGCCCTGACCGCCTACGCGAGCTGATTGCGGTCCAGGTCGGCCAGCACCGCCTTGGCCGCCCCGGCCGCGTCGTCGACCGCGTGCGAACGGTAACGCTGCCACAGGAACCGCCAGCCGGCCGAGGTGGACACCACCCACACCGGGACGCCGTCCACCATCAGGTAGGGGAGAAAGGGCCGCCGCTCCTGCCAGCGCAGGTCGCAGGACAGGCTGGCGCCTGCGGTGGCGGTGAGCACCCGGCCAAGCCGGCGTAGGTACTGGGACTGCCGCCGCCGTTCCGCGTCCAGCGGTGGCACCGGCGGCCGGTCTCGGCCTGGTGACAACATTCCTCCCGCGCTGAAGGGGACAAATGACCGATCATCCCCATACAGCGCCCGGCTGGCTGCCGGCGTCACCGTGCCTGCGTCGCTTTCCTTCCCCGTCCAGCCGCGCTCAAAGCGGCAAAAGAGGCCGAAAGTTCACCGTTCCGCAAGCACCGCGCGCTCGCCGGCATCTCCCGATGGGAGCGGTCTGACGTGTACACTCGCCAAAAGAAATGCCCCGACCGCGGGGGGGCATCATCCCCGCGAAAGAGGACGGAAATGATAGGCGACCTGTTCGACAGCCCGTGGAAGATCCTGATCGTCGCCATCGTGATCATCGTGCTCTTCGGTTCTGCGAAGCTGCCGGCGGCGGCCAGGTCCCTGGGCCGTTCCATGCGCATCCTCAAGTCCGAGGTGTCGAGCATGCACGACGACGAGGACGAGGCCAGCGCCCAGCCGGTGGCGGCGGCTCCCGCCCAGCTGGCCGCGCCCGCGCCGGTGGCCCCCCAGCGGACCGTCGACGAAGTGGTGGGCGACGCGACCCACCAGGCCCGGATCGACAGCCTGGAGCAGCAGCTGCGCGACCTCAAGGACTCGGCCGACAAGAAGGCGGCGGTTCCGGCGGACCAGCAGCCGCGCTGACCCCGTTAGTTACCGGACCCGACCATGGCCAAACTCGGCAGCACGGTCAATGGCGCGCGCATCGCGGGCTCGCGCCTGATCGCCGCGTCCAAAAACGGCAACGACGAAGGTCGCATGCCGCTGATGGACCACCTCCGCGAGCTGCGGAACCGGCTGGTCAAGGCGGCATTGGCCCTGATCGTGGCCATGGTGTTCGGGTTCATCTTCTTCCATCCGATCTGGAACTTCATCAGCCACCCGTTCTGCTCGGCCGACATCAACGGTCACACCGGCTGCCACGTCGTCGGTGACCAGCTGGTGGCGAGCGGGGTGTTCGACCCGTTCATGCTGCACGTCCGGGTCGCGTTCTTCTTCGGCCTGATCGTGGCCTCGCCGGTCTGGCTCTACCAGATCTGGGCGTTCATCGCCCCCGGCCTGTACCGGCGCGAGAAGCGCTGGGCCTACCTGTTCGTGGCGGTGGCGGCGCCGCTGTTCGCGGCCGGTGCCATCCTCGCCTACTTCGTGATGAGCCGGGGCCTGCGCTATCTGCTCGGCATGGCGCCCGGCCAGGTGCTGGTGCTGCCCAGCATCGACACCTACCTGGGCTACTTCCAGGGCATGATCCTCGGCTTCGGCATCGCCTTCGAGCTCCCGCTGGCCATGGTCATGCTGAACATGGCGCACATCCTGACCCACGCGCGGTTCCGTAAGTGGCGCCGGCTGATGCTGTTCGGAGCGTTCCTGTTCGCGGGCATCGCCAACCCGAGCCCGGACCCGATCAGCATGCTGCTGCTGGCCGTTCCCTGCGTGATCCTGGTCGAGATCGCCGAGATCATCATCTACTTCAACGACCGCCGCCGGGCCGCGATCCCCGACCCGTACGCGGGGCTGTCCGACGACGAGGTGTCGCCGCTGGAGATGAGCGACACGGGGCCGTCCGACACCAGTCATCTGAATTAACTACTCTGGGGGTATGGCCCCTGCGCTCGACCGGGGAGACGATGACTCTCCGGAATTCTCCGCACGGACCCCTGCTCAGCGGTACGCGGCCTTCCGTGACCGCCAGGCCCACCCGGAGCTGGCCAGCTTCCGCGCGCTCTACGACTTCGAGTTCGACGACTTCCAGCGCCAGGCCTGCGTCGCCCTGAACGACGGCAACGGGGTCCTCGTCGCCGCCCCCACCGGCTCCGGCAAGACCGTGGTCGGCGAGTTCGCCGTGCACTTGGCCCTCGAACGCGGGCTCAAGTGCTTCTACACCACGCCGATCAAGGCGCTGTCGAACCAGAAGTACGCCGACCTCGTGCGCCGCTACGACAGCAAGTCGGTCGGCCTGCTGACCGGCGACAACAGCGTCAACGGCGAGGCGCCGATCGTGGTCATGACCACCGAGGTGCTGCGCAACATGCTCTACGCCGGGTCGCCGACGCTGTCCGGGCTCGGTTTCGTGGTGCTGGACGAGGTGCACTACCTGGCCGACCGGTCCCGCGGCGCGGTCTGGGAAGAGGTCATCATCCACCTGCCGGAGTCGGTGGCGCTGGTCGCGCTGTCGGCCACCGTCAGCAACGCCGAGGAGTTCGGCGACTGGCTGGACAGCGTCCGCGGCGGCGTCACGGTCATCGTCGATGAGCACCGGCCGGTGCCGCTGTGGCAGCACATGATGGTCGGCACCCGGATGTACGACCTGTTCACCGACCCGGCCGGCACCCGCGTGAATCCCGAACTGGTGCGTCTGGCCCAGCGCGACCGCTGGGCCCGCTCGCAGACCGCGGCCACCGGCAGCAGCCGTCCCGGCCGCGGTGGCCGTCGCGGTCATCCCGGCCGCCGCAACCCGGCCGCGAACGACGCGGTCAGCCGCAGCGGCCCGCGGATGGTCCGGGCCCGGCCACCGTACCGGCCGGACGTGGTGGCCCGGCTCGACTCGTCCGGGCTGCTGCCCGCGATCGAGTTCATCTTCAGCCGGGCCGGCTGCGACGCCGCCGTCCAGCAGTGCCTGGCGGCCGGGCTGCGGCTGACCCAGCCCGACGAGATCAGGACGATCACCGAGTTCGTCGAGCGGCGGGCGGCCGACATCCCGGCCGAGGACCTGGCCGTGCTCGGGTACGGCGAGTTCCTGACCGGACTGCAGCGCGGCATCGCCGCCCATCACGCCGGCATGCTGCCCACGTTCAAGGAGATCGTCGAGGAGCTGTTCTCGGCCGGGCTGGTGCGGGTGGTGTTCGCCACCGAGACGCTGGCCCTGGGCATCAACATGCCGGCCCGGACGGTGGTCATCGAAAAGCTCGACAAGTGGAACGGCGAGACCCACGCCGAGCTCACGCCGGGGGAGTACACCCAGCTCACCGGCCGGGCCGGGCGGCGCGGCATCGACGTCGAGGGTCACGCGGTGGTGCTCTGGCAGCCCGGCATCGACCCCGACGCGGTGGCCGGCCTGGCCGGCACCCGCACCTACCCGCTGAACTCCAGCTTCCGGCCGTCGTACAACATGGCCGTGAACCTGACCGGCCGGGTCGGCCGGGCCAAGGCCGCCACCCTCCTGGAGTCGTCGTTCGCCCAGTTCCAGGCCGACCGGGGCGTGGTCGGGCTGGCCCGCCAGGTCCGCCGCAATACCGACCAGATGGCCGAGCTGATCGAGAAGATGGCCTGCGACCAGGGCGACTTCGCCCAGTACGCCGACCTCCGGCGGCAGCTGTCGGACCTGGAGACCGACGTGTCCCGCCGCAAGGCGGCCACCCGCCGGGTCGAGGCGGCCCGGTCGCTGGAGACGCTGCGGCGCGGCGACATCATCCGGGTGCCGGGCGGCCGCCGGGCGGGCATGGCGGTGGTGCTCGAGCCCGGCCCCCGCGGCCAGCACGGCGCCGCCGGCCAGGGCCCGAACCTGGCCCCGGGGGGCGGCGGCTTCGGCGCCGACCGGGCCCGGATGGCGGCCATGGCCGGCCAGGGGCCGCTCGTCCTCACCGCCAACCGCCAGGTCAAACGGCTGTCCCTGGCCGACTTCCCGGTCCCGGTGGAGGCGGTCGACCGGATCAAGATCCCCGGGTCGTTCAGCGTCCGCTCCCCTCAGCACCGCCGCGACCTGGCCGCCACCATGCGCAACCGGCTGGCCGGCCGGGAGATCGCCGGTCCCCGCCGGGCCGCCGACTGGGACGCCGGTGACCAGGGCCCGGCCGCCGGCCAGTCCCAGAACCAGCAGGAGATCGCGTCGCTGCGCCGCCGGCTGCGGCAGCACCCGAGCCACGGCTGCCCGGACCGCGAGGAGCACGCCCGTTACGCCGAGCGTTACCAGCGCCTCAAGCGGGAGACCGAGGCGCTCGAGCGCAAGGTGGCCAGCCGCTCGCACGTGATCGCCCGTACCTTCGACCGGGTCTGCGCGGTGCTGGAGGAGCTCGGCTACCTGACCGGCGACACCGTGACCCCCGAGGGCCGGATGCTGGGCGGCCTGTACAGCGAGCTGGACCTGCTGGCGGCCGAGTGCCTGCGCCGCGGCTACTGGGACGGCCTCGACACCCAGGAGCTGACCGCCTGCGTGTCGGCCCTGTCGTTCGAGTCCCGCCAGGCCGAGGACGCGGCCCGCCCCCGGCTGCCGTCGTCCAAGGTGCGCGAGGTGCTCAACCGCATGGTCCGCACCTGGGGCCAGCTGGACGAGCTGGAGAAGGCCAACCACGTGTCGTTCCTGCGCGAACCCGACCTCGGTTTCGCGGCGGTGGCGTACGAGTGGGCGGGCGGCGCCCGGCTCGAGGACGTGCTGGCCGACTCCGACCTGACCCCGGGCGACTTCGTCCGCGCGGTCAAGCAGCTCATCGACCTGCTCGACCAGATCGCGGCCGCTCCCCGCTCCGGGCCCAGCAGCCCGGCCGTGGCCGAGACGGC
Organism: Actinomycetota bacterium; assembly: GCA_019240215.1. Lineage (GTDB taxonomy): Bacteria > Actinomycetota > Actinomycetes > Streptosporangiales > Streptosporangiaceae > Bog-532. The sequence goes on from JAFAYQ010000038.1 coordinate 154,597, forward strand.
CCGGGCCGCGATCGACGCCATCCGCCGCGGCGTCGTCGCCTACACCGCCGTCGCCGACTGACGAGGACGGCCCGCTCACCCGCCGACGCCCACGATGCATCGACGCGTTCTATTGGTCACTGACGATCTTGGCATTAGTGCTATGGGTTGGACCCGGGTATCCAGGTGGTGTCAGGTAGCTGCCGAAGCCCGGAGGTGACCTTCGTGCCCACCACCACCGTCCGCCCGACCTGCCCCGCCGCCCTCGCGTCGGCCGTACGCGCCGCCGTCCACCCGGGTGGCCCGGCGCCCGAGGTCGCCGACCGGGTCGCGGCGGCGCTCGCCCGCCAGCTGCCCCGGCCGGATCAGCTGCTCACCCCCGCCCAGCTCGCGGGCGATCCCGCCTGCTACCAGACCCACCCGGTGCACGTGGAGCCGGACGGCTCGTTCTCGATCGCGGTCATGGTCTGGCTGCCCGGCCAGCTCACCCCGATCCACGACCACGTCTCCTGGTGCGTGACCGGCGTCCTGCAGGGCGCCGAGTACGAGGAGATCTTCGCGCTCAGCGCCGACGGCGGCACCCTGGTGCCGGTGACCCGGCGGGAGAACCAGCCCGGCACCGTCGCGGGCTTCGCCCCGCCCGGCGACATCCACCGGGTCCGCAACTCCGGTGACGGCATCGCCGTCTCCATGCACGTCTACGGCGCCGACCTGGCCCGACTGGGCTCGAGCATCCGCCGCGTCTATGACCTCCCGATCGAGGTCCCGGCCCGGCGCTAGCCCCCCGCCCGGCGGCCGGCCCACTCCTGCTCGAGCACCGACATCAGCACCTCGTCGTACCAGCGCCCGTCGTGCCACACCGCCTCCCGGTGGCGGCCCTCCTCGGTGAACCCGGCCTTTTCGTAGGCGCGGACCCCGGCCGCGTTGAACGGCGCCACCGTCAGCGCGATCCGGTGCAGCCCCAGTTCGCGGAACCCGTAGGCGACGATGACGCGCATCGCGTCAGTACCGTAGCCGCGTCCCATGTACTCACGGGCGAGCGCGATCCCGATCGTCGCCGACCGGTCCTTGGCACTGATACCGAACATGCTCACGCTGCCGACCAGCGGCTGCGGATCGTCCAGGGCCACGACGGAGAAGCCCACCGCGTCGCCGTCGTTCGCGCACATCCGGGCGAAACGTTCCCTGGCCCTGGCCTCCGACGGCGGGGCCACCCGGTCGGTCAGCGTGACCTGGCGCCCGGGGTCCATCTCCCACCGCGCCAGCGCCGGCAGATCGTCCTCGATCAGCGCCCGCAGCCGCACCCGGTCGCCGGTCAGCAGCGAATCGCCGTAGGCGAACGCGCTCGGCACATCGGTGAGTTCGGTCATGCTCCCGCTCCTGCCCACTCCTGCTCGAGCACCGACATCAGCACCTCGTCGTACCAGCGCCCGTCGTGCAGCACCTTCTCCCGGCGCCGGCCCTCTTCGGTGAACCCGGCCTTCTCGTAGGCCCGGATCCCCGCCTGGTTGAACGGGGACACGCTGAGGGAGATGCGGTGCAGCCCCAACTCGCGGAACCCGTAGCCGACGATGACGCGCATCGCGTCGGTGCCGTAGCCGCGGCCCAGATGCTCCCGCCCGAGGGCGATGCCCAGCGCGGCGTTCCGGTCCTTGGCCCGGATGCCGAACATGAACACGTGCCCGACCAGCACCGGCGGCTCGTCCAGCGTCTCGATCGCGAAGCCCACGGTGTCGCCGTCGTTGACGCTCCACTTGGCGATGAGCTCCTTGGCGGCCGCCTCCGACGGCGGAGCCACCCGGTCCGACAGCGTGACCGACCGCCCCGCGTCCATCTCCCAGCGGGCCAGCGTGGCCACCTCGTCCTCGCGCACGCCGCGCAACCGCACCCGCTCGCCGGTCAGCAGCGAATCGCCGTAGGCAAAGGCGCTGGCCACGTCCGTGAACTCCGTCATGGCGCCGATCCTGCCGCACCGGGCCCGGCCCGGCTAAAGATTTTTCGCCCAAAAAGTTGCCAAAAGAAGTTCGCCGATATATCGTCGAGCTAGCTAGACAGTACCGAGGATATCTAGAAGATCGCTCAACGGGGGCGATGTCCTCCTGTCTGGCCCGCATACAGACAACGCGAAGGAGAAAGAAAATGTCGCAGGAAGAGTGGGGCCGCCGAGGCGGTCATCGGGGCCACGGCCGTGGCCCGAAGGGCGGCTGGGATGGCCCGCCGCCGGAGTTTTTCGAAGCGGGCCCGGGCGGGCCCGGTGGCCCGCGCGGTCGCCGGGGCGGCCGCGGTGGCTGGGGCGGACCCGGGGGACCGGGCCCGTTCGGCGGCCCGATGGGGCCGCGGTTCAGCCGCGGGCCGCGGGTGCGCCGGGGTGACGTCCGGGCGGCGGCGCTGTCGCTGCTGACCGAGGGTCCCCGCAACGGCTACCAGATCATCCAGGAGATCAGCGAGCGCACCGACGGGGTGTGGCGGCCCAGCCCGGGCTCGGTCTACCCCGCGCTCCAGCAGCTCGAGGATGAGGGCCTGATCGCGCCCGAGACCGCCGACAGCGGCCGCAAGGCGTTCGCCCTGACCGACGAGGGCCGGACCTACACCGAGTCGCACGCCGACGAGCTGGCCGCGTCCTGGGACGCGGTGACCGGCAGCGTCGACGACGCCGAGGTGCAGCTGCGCCAGCTGATCCGGCAGGTCATGGTGGCCGTGTCGCAGGTCAGCCAGGCCGGCTCGGCCACTCAGGTCAAGCAGGCGGGCAAGGTGCTGAACGACACCCGGCGCTCGCTGTACAAGATCCTCGCCGCCGACGACGACGAGGAAGAGACCGCCGCCGAGCAGTCCGCGGAGTGACGGTTTATCGCCGCTGCGGCCCGTACCCGTACGAGTGCGGGCCGCCGCGACGTTAGGCTCAGCTTGAGTCCGCTAACGGGAGGCACTGAAGTGGCCGTACAGACCGGGGACGGAGCCGCTGCCCCCGACGTATCCGGTAGTCGGGGCACGGCGATCACCGTCAGCGAGCTGACCAAGAAGTACGGGGAGATCGAGGCGGTCCGCGGCATCGATTTCGAGGTCGCGGCGGGGGAGACGTTCGGCTTCCTGGGCCCCAACGGGGCCGGCAAGTCGACCACCATCAGCATGCTCTGCACGCTGGTCAGGCCCACCTCCGGCCACGCGCTGGTGGCCGGCCACGACGTGGTGCGCGAGCGCGACACCGTGCGCCGCAACATCGGCCTGGTGTTCCAGGACACCACGCTCGACACCTACCTGACCGCCGAGCAGAACCTGCGCTTCCACGCCGACCTGTACGGGGTGCCCCGGGCCGCCGTCGCCCCCCGGATGAAGCAGGTGCTGGAGATGGTCGGGCTCTGGGACCGGCGTGAGAGCCTGGTCCGCACCTACTCCGGTGGCATGCAGCGACGCCTGGAGATCGCCCGCGGCCTGCTGCACGCCCCGCACGTGCTGTTCCTGGACGAGCCGACCGTGGGCCTCGACCCGCAGACCCGGTCCTCGATCTGGCAGTACATCAACGACCTCAAGCACCGTGAGGACATCACGATCTTCCTCACCACCCACTACATGGACGAAGCCGAGCACTGCGACCGGATCGCGATCATCGACCACGGGCAGATCGTCGCCATCGACACCCCCGAGGCGCTCAAGGCCAGCGTGGGCAAGGACCGGGTGCAGATCAGCACCAGCGACGACGAGGCCGCCATCGCCGAGCTGGCGCAGCGGTTCGGCCTGGAGGCCGCGGTGCACGAAGGGCTGGTCACGTTCTCGGTCGAGTCGGGGGAGCAGTTCGTGCCCCGGCTGTTCGCCGAGCTGGGCGTCCCGATTCAGGGCGTCAGCGTCTCCCGTCCGACGCTCGATGACGTCTTCATGTCCTATACCGGCACGACGATCCGGGACGCCGAGGTGGACGCAGCCACGAACCGAAATCGGATGATGATGCAGATGATGCAGGGAGGTAGGCGTTGAGTACGA